>NZ_RDSK01000012.1 GCF_003722075.1 Methanohalophilus sp. RSK
CGGATGATTCAGGCATATCGTCTTTAAGTTCGTCCACACCGGCCTGCATGGCTTCTGCAGCCATCATAACATGTGGAAGGAATAATTTACCCCTTTCAAAAAGGGTACCGACTTCATTCATACCTGCTGCAAGACCATTCTCAATGATGTCGGGAGCCTCGAGTTCACCACGGGCTTTTTCGACAGCAGCAAGAACCTGGTCCTTCTTGCAACTTACAATAGCGTCAGACAATTCTTTGTATAATTCTTCTTTTGTCGTTGTTACAACCTCCTTAAAAAGTTCTATAGTGGAACTATAGAAAAAACACAATCAGCGATGGATATTGGCATGTGAACACCCACCTGCCAACTCCATCAACTGCTTAATATCTATATATATTTTACGTTTTAAAGTTTAGAATTTAGATACCCAGGTCCTTGCCTGCCAGAGTGCCAGAAAGGCAATAACCAGTACAACTAACATCCACACATATTCCCCTGCAGGGACATGTGAAGAGCCAAAGAATGCTGTATATGCTTCCATTTGTGTCATTTACAAAGCCTCCTTAGATTGCGTACATACATGCATCGGAAAGTCTGGCTTTTCCATCTTCAGTGATTACATACTTGTGCAGAAGGAATCCCTTCTTGTAAGCACCTTCATCGTCGACCTTAAGATCGACTTCCTTGATGAAACCTATTGCTGCGAGTTCAATCAGGTCCATGTTCAGAGTGTCACGAGCAAAGTCACCCTGCATACCATAATCCTGCATTGCCTGCTTGATGGCCTCATAATTCCAGTATTCATTGCCATCCTGCATAATTTCCATCAATCTAATCTTTCTTGGTAAGTTAGACATTCTTGCTACCTCCTGATCACCTAAGTGTTTCGAGTTCCAGACTCTCTTCGGAGAACATTATGAAGCTACCAGCAATACAGAGAGCACCACCAACCAGCACAGTCCACTGTGGTACGTCACCGAAGAACAAAATGGTGGAAATCACAGCAAACATACCGTAGAGGTTTGCAATACCCTGACCACGTCCTACACCGATAAGTGGGAAGGATTTGTACCAGGAAACATAACAGAATCCGAAAGTGATTCCTGCAAATATGAACATGAGTATTGTCAGAGGCTGGAATACCTGGAATGCATATGTGAAGACCGGGTAACCCATGATTGCGAGCAATGGCAGCGCAATGATTATCCAGATGGCAAGTTCAGAGATGAAACGCAGATGAAGTCCGACATCGGCATTTGCAACGTCAAGACCCTTATCGGCAACAGCACCTTCAATACCCCATCCTGTTGCAGCCATAAGGCCACCAACACATCCTATCCAGCCAACACTACCGGCCTGGAGTTCGGAAATCACACCGCCACCAAAGATGGTAATACCACCGGCGATGATAACAATAATACCCATTGCTGCCCTCTTACTGATCTTCTCCCCATGCCATACATTGGCAAGTGCGGAACCAACAACAGGATAAAGCAATGCTGCAACCGCTGCGAAAGCTCCTCCGACAAATCCCATTGCCATAAAGGAACCAAGAATTGCAACCGGTCCGCCAAATACAGATGCAAATAAGAACCACTTGGAACAGGGCTGGAATGACTTGGCTGTCCTTACCATTTCACCATAGTTACCAAGCACACCATTCCATACGAACAGTGCAAGTACAACTGTCACAGCATTTAGTGCAGTAATCAATACTGCAGTAACTAACAATGCCATACTGTCGCCGCTTGTTGATGCGACTTCAGTGTACATTTCTACGAAGGGTGCAAGACCCCATACGACGGTACCTGGTATATACCAGATACCCCAAAGTACAGCACAGAAAAGTGCCCACATATATCCATTGCGGATACGTCTTCCATGTTCTGCTTGTCTTAATGCTTGTAGATCTACCAAACAAACTCCTCCAGTTCATTTACAAATATTTATAGTTGATATGGCAAATATATATAGATATTAGAGAGGTTATAAATTTGTGGGTGTATTAAACAACACACCCACGCACATCAACGGAATTATTCCATTGCTGCCTTACATTTGGTGACTGCGTCAGCTGCGTTCTCGGCGTAGATGTCTGCACCGATCTTGTTTGCCCAATCCTGAGTAACAGGTGCTCCACCGACCATTGTCTTGACGCCGTCACGTAAACCAGCTTCCTTGAGCTGTTCTTCTATCTGAGTCTGAAGGACCATTGTGGTGGTCATCAGGGCAGAAGAACCAATGATATCTGGTTTATTTTCTTTTACAGCGGTGACGTAGTCAGCTATTGGTATATCTCTTCCGAGATTGATTACATTGAAACCAGCGATCTTGAGCATGGTTGCAACGATATCCTTACCGATGGTGTGAATGTCACCTTCGATGGTACCGATTGCGATTGTACCTTTGTCTTCGGATTTTGCGCCGAGTTTCTCAAGTTCGGGGGTCAGAACTTCAACACCTGCACTCATTGCTTCGGATGCAGCAATGACGTGGGGAAGGAAAAGAGTACCCTGCTCGAACTGGTCACCGATTTCGTTCATTCCGGCTGTGAAGCCTTCCTGAATGAGTGCGACCGGATCAAGTCCTGCGGAGATACATTCTTCTGCAACTTCTACAACTGCTTCGTCATCAAAATCCATGACTGCAGCTTTTCCTTTTTCTTGTAACTCTTCCTGTGTAGCCATTTTTATTCTCCTAAAAATTTAAATTGAAACTAAATTACATTGCGTTCCTGACGTCTTCGTCTGCCCTGTCCATGACAGCCTTCATGTCTTTCATGAGGTCAGCATCTACAGGTGTAACTTCATGGTTCTTCATGACGTCAACTACCTTTTCGTGAGCAACGGTTGCAATCTCTTTGGAACCTGCTGCTTCCCAGTCACCGAACATGTCCCTGTTGATGACTTTTGGATCAGATACTCTGTCGATATAGTTCCTTGTCTGCTTGTGTGCAAGGAAGTTATTACCAATTCCTACCTTCTGGATGGATTCTACACCAAGGGTCAGTTCGTCAACAGGAATTCCCCTCATTGCGGACTTGGTCATCTCGATCATGTCATTGTCGAATACGAGCTGCTCAAGAGAGAAGGTCATACCGAGTTCAAGCATACCTGCACCATAAAGGGTGTTACATCCGGCAAATGCAGGAAGCAGGGTAGTCATTGTCTTCTCGTGACCTGCCTGGCCATCTGGGACCTTGGCATCTGCCTAGGTACCTGCAACAAAGGACGGGAGGCCATAGAACTGTGCAAGTTTACCAACTGCCGCACTGATAAGACCAAGTTCTGGTGCACCTACTGGAGCAGTACCCCTCTTCAGGTCGAAGGTTGTGGTGGAACTACCATACCATACTGAAGTACCTGGTACTACAAGCTGTGCAAGTACGATACCTGCAAGGACCTCTGCATTGTGTGTAACAAGGGTACCAGCACGGAATACCGGGGAAGAACCGCCGGACATAGCCATACTCAGAACATTTACAGGGATACCAAAGCGTGCACCCTTTATGATAACCTGACATGCGTTGCTGCTGAGTTCAAGAGGGCTGGTTGGGCAGAGAAGCATGGAGAAAATTGGTTTCTTACGGGCTTCTTCTTCGTCTCCACCATAGTAGGCATGGACCATGTCTCTGTAGTACTCAACACTATCACCGACAGGGTCAATGTGGTGGTAATGCTTGGAAGTGTTGGTCAATGGTGTGAATGTTTCGTGAACATCCTGTGCACCCTTACCTGCCCAGTCTCTGGCAGATACTGCGAGGGAGTAGTAGTCAATGTTGTCTGCCCAGTCACAGAGTTTGGCAGTGTCTGCTACATCCTGTTCAACGGAATCGACAGTCTTGTACTTACCTGGTGCTTCATAATTGCACATCTTGACACCGGTACCAAAGCAGGTCCAGTTGACCTTACCCTTATGCTCCTGCACAGTATTGTGTTTCTTATCCCGTCCCCAGAGAGTAAACTTTGAGGGACAGTCCATAAGAGCTCTGTTTACAAGGAATTCAGGGATCTTTACGACCTGATTCTTTTCATCGACTTCACAGCCGGCTTCCTTGAAAACCTGTCTTGCTTCAGCATCAGAAACCTGAATACCAGGGTTCATGAAACTTTCCATTGTTGCATAATGGATCTTTCTTAAGTCCTCTTCGGAGAAGAGATTAAGTTCGACACCTTCCAATGGGCGTGCGCCTGGATAGTAGTGTTCTTTCATTTCCTTTCGCTCCTATATTTATTCGATGTTTCGCGGTTTGGTGGATAGCCACCAACACAGGTTTACATCGGACCAGGAGATGGGTGATCCGCATCCCATGCAATTTTTTAGCCAACAAATTACGGGAAGGTAAATCCAACCCTTATTCATTGGCAAACTTACAACCTCCATAGTAAACATAACAAACTTTGCCGAATATCCGTCAAATTTGCAGTGCTGTAAGTTCCATCTCCATTACTAGCTGTCATAATCTGATTTTTAATACGCCCATATATATTTGTCGGTGAAAAACAGACTAGGGGGTCACCATTAATTATCACAAAAGGGAAAGAATAGTAGATATTATTCGATTCAGGATCTATAAATCAACTGAAAATCAATTCTATTTGTCATCGTCCCAATGTTATCAATGTTGAATCATCAATGATAACGGACACTGTTTATATCAAATCAATTTTGCAACAAAATTACATTACAAAAACAAGGCAATTTGCTCCAAAACCCCCAATAACACACAAGTATTATCCAACATATTAATATTGATTATAAAGACAATGTTGTTTCTAAATATCAATTTAGAGTACAATAGGAATACAGAATTATAAGTGACACAAACGGAAATTATAAATAAGAAGAAAAGCGCGCTCCACACGCGCCTGCTAAAAAAGAGAGATATCAGATTGTTTTGATATCAATGTCTATGTAATGAATTGCGTCCACCGGACAAATTGCAACACAGCGATGGCAGGAAGTTCCAAGGCATTTTTCACTATCATAATGCACATATTTCTTACCGCCTTCTTCCAGCGCTATAATAGCATCCTCAGGGCATTCCTCCTCACACTTACGGCAAAGAATACATTCCGGAGCCTCCTCTTCTATTACGATTCCTAGATTGCTCACAACTTCAAGGCCTTCTTTGCCTACTTCATCAATATCCTTTACAACCCTCTTTTCAATTACAGGATCCTTATAAGGCTCAGGTAATGTCGGAAGACCATACATTTCAAGCATCTGATTGTATGTTTCAATGGGCATTCCCTGAGTCCAGTAAGAAAGTTCACAAACATAGAAACTCGAAAACGTCTTGCTCTCGGCCATCATCAAATGATCGGCCTTTATTCTGTTGGCTACTTCCTTAACTTCCTCGAGACGACCTCCATCAAATACAAGCTCCCTTGCAAGTGAGATAGAAGTGTTACCAAATTGCACGATTGATTTGGAGAAATTCGGGCAGGACCCCAGTATTCTGGCTTTATCCGCATCAATATATGCACCTGTTGCACCGGACATATACATATAATCAAGGTCTTCATATGCAAGACCTGCTTCAACAAGTAAAGTCAGGTGTGCAGCACGTATCGCACCAATAGCTTTGCCTGCTTCTTCAATATCCCTGTCATAAATTTCCACACCATCGGCCAGGATAATTTTACCGTTGGGTAGATTTGGAAGTTTCTTGATTAATCCAGTATCCAGGGCAACCGAAATTGCCGCAATTACACCCGTACCGGTAATCCCTTTTGCAATTATGTCACTGGATTCTTTTACATCACCGTTAGTCGGATCAATCAGATGGGCTTTACGGGGAGACATATCCTCATCCAGAATAGTAATTCTCCAATAATCACCCTCAGGATTTACGTCGGATATTGCACCGGGACTTGCAAGCATACCACAGGATATACCCTGCCCCTCAATTGCAGGACCCGCAGCTGCACTGCCAGTAATAATCTTTTCCCCTATTTTCAGCGCCATTTCGGCATTTGTACCATAATCTGTTACAAGAGAAGGTTTTTCCTGCTCATAGAAATCAGTCTTAATCATCATTGCCAGTGCATCGGCACCTATTTCATGCTTGATTGCGGGAGGGACTATGATTTCACAATTTGGAAGAGAGATTACACCATCAAATATCTCAGAAGCATTGAAAACCCGGGCATCACGCACCACATTTTCGACACCAAGCTTCTTTTGCTTGTTTTTACCTGCATAAGCCAGATCGCGGATTTCAATGTTCTGGAAAATTGAAAGCTGTATAGGATTTCCACATATAGCAATACGTCTGATATCTGCCGGATCAACATCAAATCTTTCGATTATTTTCTTTACCGTATCCATCATTATTTCATGTGAAATATCGGGACCTACCTGAATGGAAAAATCCAGATGATCCATCACATTTCCGCCCGGCAGTGGATGGCGCATTGTAATAGCAGTCTTTAAAACATCCTTCGTATCAAGATCGATCAATTGTGCCCGAAAGCCACTTGTTCCCAAATCTAGAGCAATACCATACATGTTATACACCTCTGTTAATGCAGAAAGTAATGTAAAGAGAAGATAAAATCCGAAGATATATAAGGTTTTGTGAAGTGATCACAAAACCACACTGTTACATAATAATTAAATTGCTATACGCTGTAAATCAGCTTTTGTTCTCAAAATCAAATCCCAGCAGGAATGTACCGCTCCCACATTCGTTCTTCTCATACATCCTTTCTTTAATGTATTCATCAGTCGGGGGTGAAGGAGAAGCCAGAATTGCATCACTAACGCCTTCAATACAGCCGACAGATTCACATTCTTTAGGTGGGAGGACAACTACAAGCGGCTCCTTACTGCTATTGGCCTCCATAAGGACCCCCTTATCATAAATGATGATATTGCCTATTACAAGAGAATCAGCGGACTTTTCCACTTCTTCAAGCCTTTCAGCATCCTCAGTATCTTCACCTACTTTTTTATCTTTATGCTTTAAGATTACATTTGGGCCACAGGGCCATTCATAATCCATGTCCGTAAGGAAAGACACAAGTACGTCCATATCAAGTACTTTTTTCACACCCTGATTATCACCTCTACCCAGACCCATTAAAGTCATCTGATCAGCCTTTTCCTCCATTTTCCTTATGGTATCCCTGTCCTCTGAAGAAAGTAACTTTGTAGCACCTACACCTTTTACCTGACCCAGTTTTTCAAGAACCTGTTCTGTTATTTTATCTCTATCCAATTTGTATCCCTCATAAAAGAATGAATTTAATCTTTTTAATAGACTGCTAATAATCTCTTTCTTTTGGATATTTAAGGATGTCGAATTATTACCACTGAAAACTATAGCTAGGAACATAACATAGTGGTTTTGTAAGAATCGTGCATAACTATTATATAAGACCAGCAAACATAATTATCAGATAGAAGCATCAATCTTAACAGGAGTGAAAATATGACAGAAGTTACTGTAAACTCAAGAATCTGTGGTTACAAACATAAAATTAACGCAGAAAAAGAAGGTAAAATGATTAACGTCGATATTGCCAGTCCCTGCAAAAAAATACAGGGAATGTCAAAGATGGAAGTACCCAGAATGGAAATTTTTGACATCCGGGACAACTACATCACCAAAAGGGCACAGGAAGCACACACATGTCCGACCTGTATCGTACCCAGTGGAGCAATTCATGCCTGCCATCTGGAATCAGGATTTATTTCCAAAACACTGGCAAAAGAATCAGGTAGCGTCAGTATCGACTTTGATGAAGAAATTGATGATTAACCCAACAATACAATTATTCTCTAAAAGGAGATAAAGAATAGAATGACAATAATACCAGTTGCACCGGTTGGAAGAGTAATCAGAGAAGCAGGTGCAGAGAGAATTAGTGAAAATGCAAGTGCAGAGCTTGCCAGGATACTGGAAGAATATGGCATAAAAATATCGAATGAAGCCATTGCTCTTGCCAGGCACGCAGGAAGGAAAACCGTTAAAGAAGAAGATATAAAAATGGCAGTTGATATTGCACGCAAGACACGTGACTAAAGTTTAAACTATAAGATCCATAACACCAATCCCCACCAGTGTGGATATGGTAACTATAAAACCGGCAATCATGACCCCTGCCAGAATGGCAATAAGAGCGTGTCTGAATTTTATTCCAAAAACAAAAGCTGCTGCACAGCCGGTCCATGCACCGGTAATCGGAAGCGGGATGGCCACAAACATTACCAGTGCCATGGTCCCGTATTTTTCAAATCTCTCCGAATGGTTACGATGGGTGCGTGCAAAAAGCCACCCAAAAAACCTGTCTAAAATGTAAAAACGCCTGAGCCGGAATGAAACGGGCTCAAGAAACAATAAAAGAGGCACCACTGGAAGCATATTACCAAAAACAGCCAGAAAATATGCTTCCAGAGGGGACATATTGTATAAACCTATAGCTATTGGAACTGCACCCCTGAGCTCGGCTACCGGCAAAGCAGCCATTACTATGGTAGCAAGCCAGGAAGGCACAGTACCCAGTAAATCGATAAGATGGTTACCAAAAAGCATTCAATAACCTTATTTCTCACCTTCGATGGAGAGATGGGCAAGTAAAGCATCCAGCTGGATGCGCTCGTCAGCCCCTTCAGTTATCCTGAAATCGATTTCACCCAACACATCGACAATTGAGACAAGTTTCCGGGCAGGCATGTCAATGTCAAAGAGTGACCTGTAAACCTGACCTACAACGTCTTCCCCCGACAAACCCCTTAAAACCATTAAATCGTCGAGTTTTTTGCGAGATGAAACAAAGTTGCCTCCAAGAGCACTTTCCAAAAGGGCCTTTATTTCTTCAGGATGGGCCGTGGCAGTAATCCGATAAATACTGTCCGCATGGATACTGGTATCAAACATTGAAGCAGCCTGAACGGCGTTTATTGCTTTGCGCATATCCCCTTCTGCAACATATTTGATGGCTTCGATACCATCATCTGCAATATCCAGACCTTCCTTTTCTGCTATATGCCGACAACGTTTGCCTATTGCATCATCGGAAAGAGGACGGAACCTGTAAACCGCACATCTGGATTGGATTGGCTCAATGATCTTGGAAGAATAGTTACATGAAAGAATAAATCTGCAGTTGTTCGTATAGCGTTCCATAGTACGTCTCAATGCAGACTGTGCATCAGGCGTAAGAGCATCGGCCTCGTCAAGAAAGATTATCTTAAAATCCGCTCCACCTATTGGAGAAGTTTTTGCAAAATTCTTTATTTTGGTCCTGACCACATCAATACCGCGCTCATCCGAGGCATTCAGTTCAGTGAAATTTTCCCGCCAATCATCCCCAAAGAGTTCTCTGGCAATTGATACGGCAGTAGCTGTTTTTCCTACACCGGGCGGACCTGAAAAAAGTAAGTGTGGAAGATTATTGGTTTTTATATAGGACCGCAATCTTTCAATTGTATCTGATTGTCCCACCACATCTTCAAGCCTGTAAGGCCTGTATTTTTCAATCCATATTTCTTCTTTCATAGCTATCCTCCAAATACAAAGAGCAAGGGGGAGCAAGAATAAGAGTTAATTAGAGTTTAAATTTTCGCAAAACATGAGAGAAGATGAAGCCAGAAGTGACTTCATCTATAAATCTTTTCATAGGCAAGTTTTCCTGAAAAAGGCAACCTGAACTTTGCACCCCTCCATGCCATAATTACAAGAACAAGTGTCAGGAAGAGGGAAAAGAATCCTGCAAAATCAGCAAGCAACCAGCCTACATATGGAATCCAACCAATAAGGTAGATACCTATAGAAAGAGGCAAAAAGGTCAGCATAGACTGCAATGCATGGAATTGTACAAACCTGTTCTCCCTTTCTATAAGAAGGAATATAAGACCTGTGATCCAGAAACCTACATAACAAAGCACAGCTTCAACGTTTTCATCCAAGCCGGTAACTGTTGAATAACCAAGACGACCCATCAAATCACCTCATTTCAATACAGCCCTGTGGGCATTTTTCCACGCACTTACCACAGGATATACATTTTTCCTGATCGATCTCTGCAAGGAATTTGGTTACATGTACTGCATCCACAGGACATGCCTTCTCACAAAGTTTGCAACCAATACAACCATTTTCACATACTGCTTTTACAGTCTTTCCCTTGTCATGGGACATGCAAACTACATGCACCTTTTCAGATTCCTTTGCAAATACAAGGATATCGTTGGGACAGGATTCAATACAAAGACCGCAACTTGTACACAAATTCTTGTTAATTTTAGGTAACCGATCCTCTCCGATATGGATAGCATCGAATGGACAAGCCCGTACACAGGTTCCCCTACCCATACATCCGTAGTTGCAACCTTTTTCACCTTCAGAAAGCATCATTACGGCTTTACAATCTTCAATACCCTCATAATTGAACCGGTCTACACAGTGCACACCGCCATTGCATCTAACATAAGGGTATTCAGCTTCACCTTCGGAAACTTCCTTTCCCAGAATACCTCCTATTTCCTTTGCTACATCAAAACCGCCAACCGGACATCCGGTAAGTGGGGCATTGTCCTCCACCACATGTTCAGCGAAGTCAGAACATCCGGCATAACCACATGCACCACAATTCACGCCCGGCAGGATTTCAGTTACTTCTTCCACAAGAGGATTTACATCAACCTTGAATTTTTTGGAAGCAACAATCAACATGACACCGATTGCAAGGGTAAGGCCTCCAAGAATGGCCATTGACTGGATTAGCAGGGTTGGCATGCTCATAAGGGTATCACCTTGAAGTAATTAACAAAAGCCATCGAAAGCATTGCAGCAATCAGGAATGCCTGCGGAAGTCCCCTCATTGCAGAAGGTACAGGAAGAATTGTGGTTTTTTCCCTTATACTTGACATCATTACCATGACGATTGTATAGCCCAGCCCTGCCGATATACCAAATACAAGACTCTGCAGGAATGAATATTCATTCATAACGTTCAGCAAAACCACACCCAAAACCGCACAGTTAGTGGTAATAAGAGGGAGGTAGATACCAAGTGACCTGTACAGGGAAGGGATATTCTTCCGCACTACGAATTCAACAAGCTGCACAAGAGCAGCAATTACTACAATGAAACTGATAAGTCTCAAAAACTGAAGATCCAGTGGAACGAGAATGAAAGTATAAATTACATATGAAACAATTGAAGCCATTGTCATTACAAAAATAACAGCTCCGGACATACCTGCTGCACTCTTGGTATCTTTGGTTACACCCAGGAATGAGCACAGTCCAAGAAACTGTATTAAAAGAAAGTTCTTTATGAAAAGACCATCCATGAAAACGGCAAATAGAGCTTTTTCTACCATTTTATTCACCTCTTGCAAGTTTTTTTGCACGTCTGTGGTTGATAATAGCCATAAGAATACCTATTGTAAGGAAAGCTCCCGGAGGCAATATCATATAAGAAGCTGGAGACATCATTGGAATGCTCACTATCATCTGGCCAAACACCACAATCTGACCTGTACCCAGAAGTTCACGGATACCACCTATTGTAACCAGAGCCAGCAGGAAACCTGCAGAAATTCCCAACGCATCTATCAGGGAATAAAACATGTTATTCTTATTAGCATAAGCCTCTGCACGTCCAATAATTATACAATTTACAACGATCAAGGGAATAAAAACACCCAGTGCTGCATATAAAGGAGGTGTATAGGCCTCCATAACCATGTCCACGATTGACACAAATGTCGCAATGATCAGGATAAAGATCGGAAGCCTTACAGTGGATGGAATATAATTCCTCAAAGCAGAAACCATTAGGTTGGCTCCAACCAATACAAAAGCTGTACCAGCAGACATTCCTATCGCATTATCAACCGATGTGGTTACCGCCAGAGCAGGACATAAACCCAGTACAAGGCCAAATGTAGGATTGTCTTTTGTAATTCCACGAATGAATTCGTTGAATGCTTTACTCATACTATCACCTGTTTTACGTTTCCTGCTCCTTTATTTCATCGATCTTTGCATTAAGGGCATCCACCACAGCCTGCGAGGATATTGTTGCACCTGTAATAGCATCAACTGAACCACCGGCACTGGAAAGCTGAAGGTCACTTATGGGGAGTTGCCGGAACTGGCCCTTAAAGTGCTCTTCCATAATTTTAGCACCAAGACCAGGTGTTTCGGATTGCTTCATTACTTCCATTCCTGTAACTTTATTGAAAGAAGTATCTACCCCCCCTGCCAGTTGAATCACATCCTGAGCACCGGATTGAGTCTTGAAGAAAGCATAACCTACCACATTACCCGATGAATCCAGTGCTTTGTAATAAAGAATCTTGCGATCTCCTTCCTCACTTACCTCATTGCCATACACTGGTTCAAAATCAGAAGCAGAAGGAACTACCTGGGAGAGAGCCTCTTTTTTGGCTGCTATTTCATTCTTCTCAAGCTGCTCCTGCGTAGGTACATAGGTCAGGCCTAGCAGTAGAGATGCAATCAGACCAACAAGAACCAGCTTTCCTATGATTACTGCAATGTCTTTACGGGACTCAGTCATCAATTTTCACCCCCAGTTTTTCAAGGGGTATTTTATTCATCATTAAGCGGTATTTACGTTGAAGTAAGGATTCTTCCCCGAATGAGCGAGGCAGAGTGCTATTATCAATAAATGATGCTACACAGTTTGCCAGGAATATACCATAGAAAACCGCAAATACATAGTTTGCAAAGTGACCATATATCACAGTCAACAGGCCACAGAGAATACCATAAATTATTCTTCCGTTCTTTGTCACGGGAGATGAAGGAGAATCAATTGCAAGGAATAACACACCAAATATAAATGCACCGGTTACCACATGACCGATCTTATCCCCAATCAACAGGGCAAGCACAAGAGTTGTCAACGCATAAAAAAGCGGGATCTTCCATTCCACATATCTTTTTAAAATCAGGTATAATCCGCCAGCTAAAGCAATCGGGGATACACCGACAAGCATACCTGCTCCATTTTCAAGAAACAGATCGGATATGCCACCCAATTCGGGGAAAGATGCAGGATGCATGGCAGACCAGTAAGCCAGCTGCAGGAAAACCCAGGCAACAAGCACAGGATTGAAAATGTATGAACCTATACCGCCAAAGGCGTGTTTTCCAATAGCCACTGCAAAAAAGGCACCGACGATCGGAATCCATATAGGAGCTTCACCCGGCACCAGCAGGGCAACCATTAGCCCGATCAGTGCGGCATGGCCATTGGTTACTGTTACTTCCTTTTTGAAGGCTTTCTGTATTACCACTTCCGTAACTACCGCCATACCAATCCCTGCAAGGATAAGGGCAAGGGCATATAGTCCGAAAAAGTAAACCGATACAAGACTTACCGGCAGAAGAGCCAAAAATTTAATCCAGGTTATTTTTCTGAATGTGGTATCTTGCTTGATATGAGGGGGAGCCGATATTGTAAGAGTCATGTTATTCACTTCCGCATGCACATCCTGATTTAAGATTCGATGATTCCTTTTCAGACAGATCTTCATATGCTTTTGCAATGGCTTCCTTGGAATATTGCAACAACTGCATTATGTGTATCTTGCTGGGGCAGACCGAGGAACATCTACCGCATTCTATACAATTTTCCACATACATCTGCTTGCATTCATCAAAACGACCCTGATTTGCAAGAGCTGCTATCCTGTTTGGGATCAGGTCTACGGGGCACACATCGACACAACGGGCACAATGGATACATTCCTTTGAGATATCCTTTAGTACTTCATCTTTGCCCTGAACTATAATCGAGGTAGTCATTTTGGTAACCGGGACTTCTTCCTCATACTGTGCCACTCCCGTGATTACGCCATTTGAAATCAGTTTCGCAGGTTCACCCCTATAACCCCCACAGGCTTCGATGACATCTCTGAAAGGAGTGCCTATTTTTACCAGTAGATGCTGAGGATTATTCACCTGACCGGATACAGTGACCACGGTTTCTATATATGGCATTCCGGTATTGACCAGGTCATGAATGGCTTTTGCGGATTTTACCCCACATATAGCAACCCCTGCACTGGCCGGTGTGCAACGGAAAGGTACTTTCCTGCCTGTCACATTATAAGTGAAATATTCAAAAATATTTTTGCCGTATATCTTGTCCTGTGAAACTACGATAATATCAGTATCCTGGTCATTGAAATAATAATCAACCCTTCTTTTACCGATAAGAGGGGCCACCATTATAGTTTTACCTTCATAATCCAGCCCATCAAAGGCATCGATTGAATCCTTATCATCATTTCTCAGAACAATGACCCCCCGGCTGGCACCGGCAGCTTCCATCAACAAACGGAGCGAATCAAGCATCTGTGATGCGTATTCCAGAGGAGTTTCATAGCTATGCCCAACCCATTCAGATGCAGTGGCATTGACCAGGACTGTATCTATATCACAATCAGGAGGATTCAATACCAGTTGAGTGGGAGTACCGTAATTTTCCACGATACCTGCCTCTTTGATAGCCGAGATTAACTGTTCCTTACCGGAATCTTTGAAGGGAATGAAACTTTCACATTCTGTTTTTTCTACCGGATGGATTATCACGCTGTTTATCCTGTTGCCGGATGGATGTGAACTTTCCTCAACTGAAACCACTTCCCCGCAGACACTGGAATGGATTGCAGCACATTTATCGGAAGGACACTCACCGATCTTCTGGCCAACCTTAACAACGTCCCCCTTACTTACAAGAGGTTCACAAATATCCCCATTGTGCTGCTTGAGAGGAATTATCATTTTTTCAGGGATTGTTTCCATTACATTAATTTCTGTCATCTGGTACCAGCTCCTTAGAATGCGGGCTCCCTTTCTACCTCAGGTGGCTTTGCGCCGGGTATTGTAATATCTATGGTCTTTGCGGAGAAATTGGTTGGAGGATCGGTTTCTGCAGGATCGCTGTCATATCCCAGGGCTGCCCAATCAACCACAGGCCGCACTTCATGACAGGTCAGGCAATCCGGCCTTACCTCAAAGTGGACTTGCTGAAGGGTTTCCGAAGCAGGGACTCCATGACAGTCGTCACACATAAGGGGCTCTGCCATTCCGGTTTCGGGACCTGCTATATTGTGCCCCAGTTTATAGTGAAGATCAACCTGCCTCAGGACAGCATTCGGGTAATCCGGTGTACCGTCATTGTCACCATCATAAGTCTGCATTTCCTCAGAAGTCACATTTCCATCACCATTGGAATCAGCTGCCTTTACCTCGGGTATCGGTATCGGATCACCCTTTGAGGCACTGGTATCCGGATTGGCAAGGATATCGGGATCCTGGCCTGCGTCCCACCAGCTGCCTGTTACCACATTGAAAGGAGCAAGTTTGACATTACTGTCATTCTTGCTGTCAGGTACCTTGATCTCACTTTCCTGCACACCATCTGACCAGGCAAGTTGTGGAGTAAAGTTTTCCATTCTGTAAGAATCCACACGTTCACCTGACGACCAGTTAAAGGACTTAAGTGGTGGAGTTGTCCCGGGCAATTTCCCCCCGGGCAGGGCTGGAATATGGCACGACTGACACTCCAGGAATTCCAGGTGTGCATCTGCAATTGGGCCGTGAGAGATTCCCTCATGACAACCCGCGGCCTCACAACTTTTCATGGAACTCAGCTCACCGTGCACCGACTCTCCCTGTTCACCATTAATCTGATCGTTATCTGTTGCCGGTACGGGTATTTCACTTCCGGCAATGTTGTGTTCTTCTGTGTTGTGGCATTCCACACAGTTGACTTCAGAATGCACATCGTATTCTTCATAATCCTCTGAAGCCCACATCACAGCAGTTGTCGGGACATTCATCTCATGACAGCTGTCTATGCATGAAGTCCTGGTCGGAGCTGCGTTCACAGCATCATGGAAAGTTACAAGCATAGGCAGAGGCGTTAACACATCCAGGGTATAGGTGGCCACATGTAGAGGGTCTTGCTGGACCACAGGAATGGCGTCTTCCATAGCAGCATCGTTAGCAGCGGAGAAATTACCTGATTCAAAAGCCATTGCTCTCTTTTCAGCATCATATAAACCATATTGTTCATGACAGCTCATACAATCGATATCAACGCCGTATTCTTCCAGTTCACCTCCGCCCGGATTATATCGACCATATTCTTTGACCCACTGTTCTTCTCCCTGGACATCAACATTGTAATTGGTTAGGGGTTCCCACTGGGCGATATCCCTCTGTACATGAGAGGATTCGGCAACTTCTTCATACACACCCATATGACAGCCACCACAACTTGAGTCTGTCCATTCTCCATCTGTCATATAGTGCTGTGCAAGAAGATCGTTTCCACTGTATCCCAAATACAGGTTTATCCCTGCTAATACAAGGACTATAAATGAAACCGCAACGAGACTTGCTTTCAAACTTGCCATAAAGATCACACATTATAATTTTGCAACTTCTTCAGATACTGGTCATAATACCAATCGAGTCATTCAGGCAACAATATATTCCTTCTATATAACCTGCTTTCACATCAGACATCCGCCATTGTAGCGAGTATACAACCATAAAGCAGGAATGATGACATAGTCGTGATTTGTTATTATTAAGGCAGAACTGACCAATTGAATATATTTATAGATTTCGAATTAAGTTTAAAATAAAACACCTCATTTCCCTTCGCATGAACCCGAAATACCTGTTGATTCTTACATTAATAATCATTATAACTGTTGGGTTTGCATTCGTGCAATCCACCTCAGATGATAATTCTGAAGGATACCGTACATATAGCCAGACAAGAATGTTGATGGACACAAGTGTCACAATAACGGTTGTGGACAACAATGAAGTACATGCATATAACAGCATTGAAGATGCTTTCATGAAAATGCAAAGAGCATCCAACCTGCTTGATTCCTATAACAGTAGCAGTGAGGTCTACATTCTCAATGAGAACAAGAAAATAAAAAATGCCAGTGATGATCTAATATACGTAATCGAACGTGGAATGTACTATTCACAGATCAGCGACGGGGCATTTGACATAACTGTAAAGCCTGTACTGGACCTGTGGGCAAGCAAATTCGGACCTGATAAACCTAATATTCCCCCTACAGAAAAAGAAATAAACAACACACTTCCCCTCGTAAATTCCTCGAATATTACTATAAAAAATAACACGGTATATATTGGGAAGAATATGGGAATCGTTCTGGGAGGAATCGCCAAGGGATATACCGTGGACAGGGCAATAGAGAGCCTGCAGGAAAACGGAATTGACGACGGATTTGTCAATGCTGGTGGAGACGGACGATATATAGGAGAAAAACCTGATGGACAGGAATGGTTTGTCGGGCTTCAGGACCCGGATAAAAAAGCAGAACCTATAACCAGAATAAATGCCCGCAATATAGCTGTTGCGACCAGTGGCAACTACGAACGCTATTACAACAAATCCGCCAGCGCATCACACATAGCAGATCCTCGCACAGGCTACCCGGTTTCACACCTGATCAGTGCAACAATAATAGCTCCTACAGCCACAGAGGCAGATGCACTTGCAACTACCGTTTTTGTGATGGAGGAAGAAAAGGGACTTGAAATGATAGAAAAACTGGAAGGAGTGGAATGCCTCCTTATAAACAGTGAGAGAGAAATTACCAGATCAAGCGGGTTTGCTAAATACGAACAACTTAAAGATTGAACTGCCGAAGGGTTTCGTATACAGGCCCTTCTGGCGTCAATATACTTTTTTTCAACCTGAAATTGTCAACCGTAAATTTCCCGAATTCGACATCCTCCATCTCCTTAACGATACTGGCAAACTGGTTCATGTTGGAACGAGGAATATGTCTTATTCGTGCAATGGTTGCATGAGCGGTAAACTCGCGTTTATCAGGTTCAAAACCTTCTTTTTCAAGGTAGTATTCAACCTGCTTGTGTAAAGAATTAAAATTGCCTTCGATACCAAGCCACAATACACGCGGTCTTTTGACGCTGGGAAATACCCCCACCCCTTTAATAAGGCATATGAAAGGCTCACAGGAAATATTTTCAAGTGATTGTTCTATGTCCGCAATTTTGCCTTCATCAACTTCCCCCAGGAATTTCAAGGTGACATGAACCAATTCCGCAGGGACAATTTTCATCTTTCCCAGTTCCCTGAAACTTTCCTGTACTTCTATTACTATCTGCGTAAAATCCACAGGGAACTCCACAGCAACAAATATCCTTACCAAACAAAATCACCATAGTCAAATTAATGGTATTCTTTAATAGAATAACGACACAGAATACTAAACCTTATTTTATTATATAGACAAAAATTAATAGTAGCAAAAATATAATCTGAATAAAAGAAAATGGGGATGAAATGGACACCGCTGACATACTTGTAAAATCCGCACTTGAAACTGCAACACAAATTAAAGCCTCTGCAATAATCGTATCAGGAGATGTTGACAGGAATTTATTTCGTTGTGACCTGCCCGTCTACTTTGCTGCTAATCCATCAAGAAATGCTGTCGAAAGCCTGATACCTCTTGATGAAGAAGAAGGAAGGTTAAAACAAATTGTCAACCAGATCCAGAGAGATGCCGCGGTTTCCATAGAAGATGTAGAAAATGCAGCAGCTATTGAGCAGGCAATCGGGAATATCAAAAAAGGAAAGGTTGTAGGACTGATAATTACAGATGATTCAGGTGCTGTGATTATCCACAATATTTCAGGGAATCCACTATTAAAAGCGCTGGAAAAATTTGAACAGAGGGTCTCCCCTGAAGTAATAAGGGCAGTTCTTAAAATTGCTCTGGAAATTGCTTCCACGGGCAGGGAAGGCAGTCCCGTAGGTACAGCTTTTATAATCGGTGATCTTGAAGAAGTGATGCAGCGCTCCCACCAGATGATCCTCAACCCTTATTCAGGCCATCCTGAAGATGAAAGGAACATCTTAAAGAAAAACAACCGGGAATCCATAAAAGAATTTGCTCTACTTGATGGTGTATTTATAATATCTAAAGAAGGAGTAGTGCATGCCGCAGGTCGTTATCTGGATGTTGATGCAAAGGACATAGGGATAAATAAGGGACTGGGAGGCAGGCATGTATCAGCAGCTGCGATCACCCGGGACACCGTGGCAGTTGCAATAACTGTTTCAGAAAGTGGTGGTACTGTCCGGATGTTCATGGACGGCAAGGAAATGGCCTCTATAGAGTGTAACGACAGGGCCATCCGCAAACACTAATTAAACTTTAAATCTCAGGAGTGCGGCAATTCCACCAAGCGCTTCCAGTTTTTGCCCTGGTTCAAACTCTGTACTGAAAACCACAAGCTTGCCCTGAGAGTATTCTACATTCCTTATGAAAGAATCAATTCCTCCCCCTTCGCCTTTCTCCCGTTCATGCAGCAGGAATTCATCGGAAATGAGAAGCGTTTCAATTGAACCGTAATTGTTTGCCCGCTTAACTTCCTCTGCCCCGTAGGCAACTTTGCCATCCATAGCCATTTCCTTGAGCAGGGAATCCATGAGGGATGCTTCCCGGGCTATACGTGATTGTTCCATTATCCTGTCAACCGCACCCCTGCGCAGCACTTCCTGGAAACCAGATGTGCCTATCGAAGAAGTGTCCTCCACGATAATACCCGCCGCAAGCTCAGGATCGTTTGATTCAACATATTTGAGAAAATCATCCTTGGTAAAGCCGGGTCCTGCAACCACGACAGACTGGGAATCTGAAACCACATATTTAAGCTTGTCAAGAACCTCATTGAAAAAGACCTCTCTTAAAGTGCCTTCCCCTTTACCCGAAGACTGGCATATATGGGCATAGGATTCCACACCATAGTGGCGCACAAGCCCGATGTCGGCATCCCCCTCCTCGACTGCAACAATTATTACGCCCGGTTTTTTCGAGGATGCCTCGGCCTCATTGATCCTTTCAACCTGGTCCTTTTTCCAGCGCTTTATTATGGAAATATCAACGCCGTCCTCGACATTCAGGGTATGATAAGAACCGGCATCCATTCCGTGCTCAATTGGACCATGAATCCTGAGACGATTGGAAAACTTATGGAATTCCAGGTTTTCGACCCTGATACCAAGCCGCACAGTCTTCTTCTCGGTTTTTTCAGGGCGTATCTTGTCGTTTGAAGAATCGGATTTGCGTTTGGTCAAGGCAAATACAAGATCCCCCTTCTCGATTATGTACTTAAGATGCCAGAGGTCATCCAGGGTCTCCGGAACAACGGTGATCTCCCCTTCATTTCCTTTCAGGTTTTTTTTGGTTACTCTCATACAATCACGATTCACTCTTTGATATCAGATTCACCCGGAGGCAGTACATTGGCAATCTTGTCAGGGGATGCTATCTGTTTTACAAAATGTACATCCTTTAACCTTTCTACATATATACGGTATATTTTCTTTGCTATATCGTTCTGGTTGAATTTGCCGGGTGTCAGTTCTACCACGTGTTCACCCCACGCTTTCACAGCCGAGACAGGACCCCCAATTGCCCGGGTCTCTGGTTTGAGTTCCAGGCCCACCGCAGCCCTGACAGGCACATCACGGTAATAATTACGCTCACCACGAATAATAAAGGAACCTTTCTTGAGATACTCTCCGGATTCCGGCGTCTTTGTGACCTGTTCGGGATAGATCCAGTAGCAATCCCCGCTAAACTGCCCGCCTTTCCAGATACTTGAAAATGAAACCACGAACTCCGCTGCTTCCTGCAAGGTTGTGTCGGGAATGTCCTTTCCCTCTGTCTTGACAACAGTAATCGGGGCACCCGGTGCCTGAGTATGGAATACGAGGTCCCGTTTTTCCATGTACTTCTTTACAAGTTCCTCGTTGGTTGTGGCATCCCTGCCACCTACCACCAGGAAACCATCTGAAGAAAAGAACCATCTGAAACGTTCATACCAGTGTTTCTTATGCACCACCTTGAAATGCTTTTTAGGTGCAGCTTTTTTCTTTTGCATTGCCTTTTTCGTATCCTCGATTGCAGCAAGGGCCCCTTTACGCTTCTTTTCCAGTTTCTTGGCTTTCTCGTAATAGCGCATGGCATTCTGGGGGACTGTCAGCCGTACATCAATATTCACCTTCTTGCCGTCAAGGTCAAGCAGGACAAGACCCTGTGATCCATCGATGTTTACTATTTTTTTAGCCGTAGGCAATTCATCCTTTGCATCCGAAATTATTGACTGGATTTCTTTCCAGGAATAATCTTTTTCACGGGCACCAAGCAGGGTTTGCAGTAATTGCTCTATGTCCTGATAGTGCTCATATATCTTCTCGGCAATGGAGGTGTTTTTCTCTATATCCTTCTCAAACTTCTTAATGGCACCCTCTTGTTGTTTGAGCCTGCGCTGGAAAACATCTTCTGTTTTTTCTTTCACAGTAGCTTCCTTTTTTTGTTCCAGGGATTTTGCAGCCCTTTTGCCAAAGAAATCATCCAGTGCCTTGTTGAATGAATCATAGTAATTCTTTTCAAAATCCGTATATTTTTCCAGATCAAAAGGTACTACATCAAAAGTTTCCTTTGAATCGGGTTTGCTGACAGTACAGGGTTTTAACTGCCCTTTTTCCAGAGGGGAGAATAGGACACCGATTGCTTCAATCAATTTAGAGGCGACCTGCGGATTAACTTCCGAGGCAGGAAGGGTTTTGTCGACAACACTTCGCAAACAGACTTCTTCTGAGAGGATGCCTCCCAGATTAAAACGCGTTGCCAGGGTTCGTACTACATCCGAATCGGAATGGGAAAACACTTCACATAACTGATCCTCATTCACATCAAGAGGTGTCAACTGCGCTTCAGGGTACTGGTATATCTCACCGCTCCTGATGCGTCTGCCCTTAAAAGTAACAGGGTTCATAGGCAGAATGATTTTTCTATCGGAGTCAAGCAATATTATATTGCCCTGCCCAAATATCTCTATGACAAGAACGGTCTCATCGTCCCCTCTTTTTATACCAATCTCAATAATACGGTCAAAATCATATTGCCTGAAATAAGTTATACGCCCACCCATTATATGTTTACGTAAAAGCATAGGAAAGGATTGCGGGTTTTTAGGACTGGGAGGAATATATTCACTAAGGTGCAACCTGCTTCCGGCCTCAATTAAAAGATTGGCCTTACCTTTCTTAAAAATATAGAGGTGGATACGCAGAAGGCTCTCACCGGGCTGATAAATCTTGCCGATCTTGGAGTCGACCAGGGAATCCTCCCCTGTGCCAAGTTCCGTTGCCAGTGCTGCCACATCCGCACTTGTCATCTCTTCTTTCATAAACTGTACTAATTGGGGAAGGGGCTATAAAGTTTTGTGCAATAGATTAATATCCCCGATAAAAATTAGAGATGGAGAAGGCACTGAAGATGAACACATCAACAAAACGCTATCTCAAATCAAGGTTCCATGATTATTACAGGGAAGCAAAAATACATGTTCCCCATTCCCTGACCAAACGTGAATGGGGATTCATATCGTATGATTCCATGCCTGAAACCATGATGTACAGGCATAAAGCATTCGGTACGGGAGGAGAACTCAGAGATTATCTTGTATCAATGCAACCGGCCCATGTGTATCACTCGGTTGCCCTTTATGATTATCCCGATGCACCTACTATGAAAGAGAAAAAATGGAAGGGCGCAGACCTTATTTTTGATCTGGATGCTGATCACTTGCAGGATGCACCTACTTCCTATGCAGCAATGCTGGAAATGGTTAAAGCAGAATCGCTGAGACTGCTGGATTTTCTGGTAGATGATTTTGGTTTTGACGAAGATAATATAAAAGCCGTCTTTTCCGGCGGAAGAGGATATCATTTCCATATAACTGATCCTCTTATATGGGAACTGGAGAGTTCCCAGAGAAGGGAAATTGTGGATTACGTGGGAGGAAAGGGGATTAAATCTGAATATTTCTACCAGAAAGAATTCATGATCGGAGACCATGGAACCGGCACACGAACCTTCAATGATCGAACGGAGATACTTTCCAAGTATGTCATCAAAAATCCCGATACAGGATGGGGGAAAAGACTTGCTGAGTATATTGCCTCATATCTTGAAGAAGAAGGACAAAAGGAAGAAAAAGAACGATTTGCGGATATAAAGCACATAAAAGGATTCGGCAAAAAAACACAGCAACAGATGAACCGGATATCCAAAGACAGTAAAGCCCTGGAAGACATACGCAGAGGGAGACTGGATTTTGGGAAAATCAGGGATTTTAAAGCTATAATGGCCCGATTTTTTGATAATACGATAGACCAGCATCGTGTCACTTTGGCAGGATCGGCACAGGTGGATGAACCGGTCACCGCAGATATAAAGAGATTGATACGATTACCGGGTTCCCTGCATGGCGGCTCCGGAATGAAGGTAATTCCATTAAGTCTGGAAGACATGGAGGATTTCAAACCACTTCAGGATGCTGTTGCTTTTTCGGACAGGCCGGTAACGTTAAAAGCCATAAAACCTTTAGAAGTACAAATGATGGATCTGGATATCCGGGTTGAAGAGGGAGTACAGGAACTTCCCGAATATGCAGCGGTGTATTTAATGTGCAGAGGGGTTGCCGAATATGGATCGTACTGAACTAAAGAGTATTCTCCGCCAGGAAAACAGCTCGTCTTTAAATTCCCTTCCCTACGATTTTTATGAAAAAGTTGATGAATATATACGGGAATTGGAAGAGGAGATCAAAAAGATCAACAATCCGCGATCGGTCGAATCAAAGATTCTAGAAGACGAAATGCAAAGTGCCCTCAATGATGTGGAAACGATCTTTATCAGGAGAATCCGTAAAATAACATCCAGAGCAACCTCAAATGCATTTTCCAATATCTCATCCAGACAGGACCTTGACAAGCTCCTGGAATCCGAACACAAAGTTTTTGAGGCCACCCTTTCAGCAATTCAGGTTGCAAGATCCGAATTACTCGAACCTATCATGAACCCGCAGGATCGGCAGGACAAGGGGTTTGTGGAAGAAAGTGTAATATCCGATGAAGCACATGAAGAAGAGGAAATCGGGACCATCTCGCAGGAACTCCCTGCAGAGGAAGAAACAGGCAAAAACAATATAAGTAAGGAATACTTTGTTGTCCGAATATTGAAAGACCTTCCTACCATAAAAGCGATGGATAATCTCAATTATACACTTGCAGCAGAAGACGTTGTGGTTTTGCCTTCCATGAATGCTCAGGGACTGGTTAAACGCGGTGCTGCATATCCAATAAATCAGGAATAAAAATCAACATTAAAGGTGTGAAGATAATGAAGATCCCAAAAAGGTTCAGAACATACTGCCCTTACTGCAAAACCCATACAGAACATGTTGCTGAAAAGGTTAAAAAGGGCAGGGAATCAATGACCACACGTATCAGAAGGCAGAAGAAAAGGCATACTGGTATAGGAAACAGTGGGAAGTTCTCCAAGGTCCCCAGTGGTGACAAACCAACAAAAAGGATTGCACTGCGATACCGTTGCAGCAAGTGCAACAAGGCACATCAGAGACCCTGCTTCCGTGCAAAGAAATTCGATTTCAAGGAGTGAGCATAAATGGCCGAACCAAACAGCAGATTTTTGAAAGTAAAATGCAATGATTGCTCCAATGAGCAGGTTATTTTTGGCAGTGCAAGCCAGAAAGTAAACTGTCTTGTATGCGGCAGGACCCTTGCAGAACCAACTGGTGGAAAATCTACAATTACAACACATATACTGGAAGTACTCGAATAAAGGGATATTAATGGACAACAACAAATGGCCTGAAGTCGGTGATTTTGTAGTCTGTGCGGTAAAAAATGTCACTGACTTTGGCGCCTACACGACTCTTGAGGAATACGACGGAAAAGAAGGATTCATCCATATATCTGAGATTAAGGCAGGATGGGTCAAATATGTCAGGGATCACGTCAGGGAAGGACAGAAAATTGTCTGTAAGGTCCTGAGAGTAGATACCTCACGTCGCCATATTGATCTTTCCCTCAAAGATGTAAACGAACATCAGAAAAGGTCAAAAATACAGGAGTGGAAGAACGAACAGAAGGCTGACAAATGGCTGCAGTTCGTCGCAGAAGAAGCAAGACTCGACAAACAGCAACTTCAGGAAATAGAAGATTCTTTTTACACAGAATTCGGAAGCAAATATTCTGCCTTTGAAGAAGCTGCCATGCGCGGGGAAGATGCCTTTAGCAATCTCAAGATCAATAAAAACGTTGTTGAAATCATTGTTAAACTCGCACAGGATAATATCAAACTGCCGTTTGTGGAGATTGCCGGACATATAGACCTTACAAGTTCTGCACCGAACGGGATCGAGATCATCAAGGAGGCCTTACGGGCCGCCAGTGAAGTGAAGATGGAAGATGTCCGTCTGGATATAACATATACCGGTGCACCCAGATACCGCATAAGGGTGATCGCTCCCGATTATAAGGTTGCAGAATCTGTCCTGAAGGAATCTGCAGAAAAAGCCATCGAGAAAATAGAATATCTTGGCGGAGAAGGTGCCTTCCACAGGCATGCGGAAACTGCCAAGGCGTGATTACGATTGGGTAAAAAAATTTTGAAATGCATTTCCTGTGGGGAATACACCCTGCAGGAAACGTGTCCCAAATGCGGGGAAAGGACCATCAAACCTTCGCCTGCACGCTATTCTCCCCGTGACCCATACGGGAAATATCGCAGATTGAGCAAAAGGAATTGATTCCAATGCAGAATACAAAAATCGTGCGTCAAAATACTGAGATTGAAATTCAGGATTCTACCCTGCTTGTCGGCCTGCCGGGTGTGGGGCATGTAGGCAAACTTGTTGTTGATCATCTCATCGAGCAATTCGAAGCAGAAAAACTTCTGGAGATATATTCCACCTCATTCCCGCCCCAGGTACTTGTGGATGAAAATAGTACTGTGAGACTTGTAAGTAACGCATTCTATACATTTCAGGTAAATGGCAAGGATATTCTGTTACTTGCAGGCGACCAGCAGAGTACAAGTTCAGATGGGCATTACGAACTGTGTGACCTGTACCTGGATATTGCCGAAGAGTACGGAGTTTCCAAAATCTTTACCCTCGGAGGATTCCCAACGGGACAGCTGGAGCATGTTGATGAAGTCCTGGGTGCCGTGAATCAGGAAGACCTTACAGAAAGTCTAAAAGAGCACGGAGTTACCTTCAAGGAAAAAGAACCCAACGGCGGCATTGTTGGAGCTTCTGGACTTCTTCTTGGCCTGAGCAAATTCAGGGAGATTGATGCTGCTTGCCTTATGGGATACACATCCGGTTATCTTGTAGATCCTAAAAGTGCCCAGTCACTGATCGCTGTGCTGAGCAGTATACTTGATATCGAGGTTGATATCAGTGAACTTGAGGAACGTGCTAAAGAAATGGAGAAAATCGTGGCCAACCTCGTAGAAGCCAAGCAGCAGCAACAACAGCAACAGATGCTTCCGGAAACATCACCGAATGATGAGGACCTGGGTTATATCGGATAAGCATGTTGATCAATGCCGACCTGCACCTGCATTCCAAATATTCCATGGCCTGTTCCCCAAAGATGGAACTGCCGGTAATGGCCCGGGAAGCCGCTAAAAAGGGAATCAATCTTGTGGCAACAGGAGATTGCATACATCCCAGATGGCTTTGTGAGATCAAGGGATATGCACAGGATGACGAGACGGTCGCCATTGATGATACTTCTTTTATTCTTACAACTGAGATTGAGGACAAAAACCGGGTACACCATCTGCTGCTGGTTCCCTCCATATCCAAAGCAGAGGAACTGGCAGAAAAGATGGCCGGATACGGGGACCTCGCCGTTGACGGCAGGCCAACTCTGAAACTGGACGGAGGCCAGATCGCAGAGATTGCAGCCGATGTCGGAGCCCTCATCGGCCCCTGTCATGCGTTTACCCCCTGGACTGCCATGTATGCCTACCATGACAGCCTGGAAAGTTGCTACGGGGATATGACCGATAGTATTGCCTTCCTGGAACTGGGCCTGAGCGCTGACAGTGATTATGCGGACAGGATAGAAGAACTGCAGGATCTGACATTCCTTTCAAATTCGGATGCCCATTCCCCCTGGTCCAACAAACTGGCCCGGGAATTCAACCGCCTGGAAGTCCCTGAGGTATCCTTTGAAGGTGTGGAAAAGGCAATCCTGAGGAAAGAGGGGTATGGCTGTGTGCTCAATGTGGGTTTCTTCCCGCAGGAAGGCAAGTACAACGAGTCGGCCTGTATCAGGTGTTACCGGCATTACCCGAGGGAAGAAGCAATGAACCTGGACTGGAATTGCCGGGTTTGTGGTGGCCAGATCAAGAAAGGAGTGGCAGACCGGGTGAACGAACTGGCCAACCATGATACCCCGACACATCCTTCCCACCGTCCGGATTACCTGCACCTGATACCCCTGGCAGAGATTATCATGATGGCCCTGGGTCATGCAAGCATCAATACAAAGGGTGTGACCACTGCCTGGAAGGCTCTGGTGGAGCGTTTCGGCAGTGAGACCGCTGTGTTGCTGGAGGCCGACATCTCACAGCTGGATTTCGTGGACCCCCGGATTGTGAGAAGCATCGAGGCCTTCAGGAATGAGGACGTGGTCCTGCACCCCGGCGGAGGGGGCAAATACGGCTGGATAGAGCTGCCCGACAATTTGAAAGCAAACACAAAATCCAGTTCCCATAAAGCCGACCCCGATGACCCGACACCAGAGGCAAAGAACCAGAAAAGCCTCTTTGATTTCTAATAATTGCGCCCTTCGATACCTTTTTAAGCCATAAACTCCTTCAAGCCAAGCACATTGTGCCGGGGTGGCAGAGCGGACTAATCCAACGGCTTACAAAGTTGCCGCGGAGTCCAAACGCGGCAGGCTCGAGACCTGTTTCCCCTAACGGGGTGCTTGGGTTCGAATCCCAACCCCGGCGCTCAGACTATTTTTGAATGATTTTGAGACTGTCGGAAAAGTGGTGAAATCGAAACATTTCAAGCAATGGCTGAAAGTAAAACGCTATGCTGTGTTGCACTGTATTTAATGAATATGTTATAATTTTCTTGAATATGGGCTTTTCCGACAATCTCTCTATTGAGATTACTATTGGAAATAATGGATAAATTCAAAATCTACTTATACCTTATATTAAAAAAGTGAAAGTGATTAATGCAAAGCAGAGGATAAATTAACCACACTGCTTTCATCGGAGTTTACTACAACTGGTTTATCCCCTTTATTTTTGACAGTTTTGAACATCATTTCTACTTTTCGGGGTTTGTTTATGCAGGTGTATTCTTTATCCGAATTTTCCAATCTATAAAGGAATTGTTGTGCAAAAGATCGGCTGATACTCTGAACATCCTTAAAATCGATTGTTATATTGCCCGCATCATTTGTTTGTTTAAGTTCATCAAAGAACTGATTTGCAGAATCCCTAAGAGATAAATGTGCACTCAATTTATCCTTGATGTTAATCCGTTCTGCTTCCAGCATATTCATTATCATAACCTCTTATTCATGCAATATAATCATAAATGTTTACTTTACTTATCGGATAAGGTATCCTTAAGGACACTAAAGTACCACTAAAAGTATATAATCCTTCTGTGTTATAAAATGTTTCATCTATTTTTGATTTATGCCAGGCTCCATTTCTGGAAACTATAAAAAATTGGGCATTACAACCATTCACATAAAGGTTTGTAGTCGTGGCTAAGCCATATCCTCTTTCATCACTTTTTGTGGAACGGCCCTTCATGGCCTCTTCTATTGCCTGACAGTCATTTTGTATTGGAATATCGTGTTTTTCAAAACAAAAGGGTATCGACAATCCATCGTCATAAATCGTAATTTCAACAAATCCCAGTTTCTCATAGCGTTGTGCCATTATACTTGCATTTTCGAATTGTGAATGTTGGTAAATGTTGTCTATTAGTTCACCAATCATATAATTAAAAGCATCTTGTCCACCATAGTCAATACCGTTATTATGATGCTTACGTAATATTTCAATTACCTCTTCTGCTTCTGAATATTTTTGTGGCAAATATATTGGTGGAACATATGTTGCATTTTCAGAATATCCCTTTTTATCAACGATTGACATGTATTTTTCTACATTATAGGGCGCTGAAACGTATTCCATATCAGGGTTGTTATTTATGAAATTGATCAAAGGAAGCAAACATGTAGGGCACAAAAAAGAACAACCAGACAGATCTATAATGTTGTTTTTACGAGCAAAATCTCGAATTACACAATACTTTTGGTATTGCTCCATTATTCCAGAAGACATTGAAATTAAATAGAACGCTTGCTTTAAAATGATTGTGATATTTTGAATATGAACTGCTCTATAAATCCACTCTTTCCTTTTTTACTTTCACTCGGCTTACTATATACTTAATATTTTTATTATGACAATAAACTACCAAATTTCGACTGATGAGTAAAATGTTTATTCGGACAAATTGCCCTCATTGCAGAAGGGCATCCTATCATGAGGTAGTAGTTAAGTCTATGGAATACAAACTCACGTTTAATGATGGCAGCCAGATGTTGAGTTATCTGATAAACAATATGAAAGTAAATTTTACTTTTTAAACTCCACAAAAAACCCATTAAAAATAATGCCAGACCCCGCAATAGGAGTCCGGCATCCAGATCATCCATCCTCACTCAAACACATTATCGGTCTGCAATTCAAAGGAATCCTGCACACCATTCACATCCACGGTGTAGTTACCCTTCTCCAGACCATAGACATCAAGGGGTACGTTGATCTCGAAGGGCACGAGGGCCTGGGTACACATGGCATCCTTAGGGCGTTTGGTCGGGATATCTATATTGAAAGTGTTCCCTGTTTTTTCAGTTGTGATATTGGCCTCATCTATCACGGTACAACCATCCGACAGGTAGCCGGTGGCCTGGACACTGATCTGGACCGGGAAGGATTCCATGACCAGAATTTCTATGTTATCCACATTGGCTGTGCCGTAGATATACTCAACATCATCGCCATCAACTTCCAGTGTCAGGCTGAAAGTGTCTTCCTCACCCGTGACGTTTTCCCAGGGACGCTTGTAGATGGCATCAATCTGCTGTTTTCCGTTTTCCATTATCCTGAAGGTCCATATATGGAAACCTGCTGCACCCACAACATCCTCATTTGCCGGCGGCTCAAACTCATCTTCTACGATTTTGATGCCATCGGAGGTTGTCAGGTTCCACTGATACCCTGTTGAAGGGTTTTCCTCCAGGCGTATTGAGAAGGAATCCCCGGTGGAAGCATTCACTGTGCTGCCGTCCCACTGGCCGGATAATTCCATACCGTCGTTCAACGTGTGGGCATCCACACTTTCATTCACACCTGTACCACCATCATCCGCACACCCCAGGGAAAGGACAACTGCGGCCACCACAACGAAAAAGGCAATCAAAAGCAAGCCTGCTCCTGCATAAGTGTTAATCTTCAAGTAACCATCTCCATGTGAATACATGGCGCTTACATTATATATTTATTTTTTAAGCTGCGGACCTATTCGAACCTTTATCACTGGGTCCGCAGGGCTTCCACGGGATCGAGTTTCGAGGCCTTGTTGGCAGGATAGAGACCCGCAACCAATCCTATGACCAGGGCAATCAGGAAACCCACAACTATGAGATAGAATGGGAAAATATAAGGTAAATCCAAAAAGTAACTTACACCATAGGAAGCAGCAACTCCTAAAACTGTACCCAGCACGCCCCCGATGACACTCAGGACCACCGATTCTATGAGGAACAGGGTCAGTATATTCACACGGGTAAAGCCCAGGGACTTGAGCAAACCCACTTCCTTTGTCCTTTCAGTCACGCTAACAAGCATAATATTCATAATACCTATCGAACCCACAAGCAGGGCAATCAGTGCTACAGAGGTCAAGAGGGTTGTCAGGGCACTGGAAAGCTGATTCAGGTTATCCAGGATATCCGCCTGGTTGAAGATTGAATAGGGTTTCACATCCTCATTATCCAGTTCTCTCTCCGAAACGCCGAGACTTCTGGCAAGCCTGCGATCCACTTCATCCGAAACCTCCCTCACTGAACGGGATTCGTCAACGGTTGCGGAGATGCCCCCATAATCCTCAAGGCCCAGCATGTCATTCATTGTGTCTATCGGAATGAAAATCCGCACATCGGATTCTGCCCCGCTCTGGATGAAAGTTGTCTTGGGACTGTCAATGATCCCGATAACCTTGAAAGAGCGGGAAACTTTTGTTCCGTCCCTGCGTACAAACTCAACATCAATGGAATTATGATTGGATACTTTCTGGTCGAATTTCTCATAAGCCACATCCGAACCCAGCACTGCAACGTACTTATCCTTGTCACTGAGAAAAGTGCCTTCCGCAAACTGTATGTTCCCAATTTGCTTATAATCCGCCGAACAGCCCTGTATATCAATTTGGCGCACTGTAGAGAGATAGGTCACACTGGCAAGCTGCTGCCGGATGCCGGATACACCCTCTATTCCCGGTACACTACGTACAACTTCCAGCTGGTTGTCATAGAAAATATCGATGTCCTGACTGTAAATGACAATAAAATTCGATCCCTGCGTACCCAGTTCCTCTACGAAGAACTGGTTGAGGCTGGCACCCAGAGACACATTGGCAATAACGGCAGCAACACCTATGATGATGCCAAGGGTCGTGAGGGTGGAACGCATCTTGGAACCGCTGATGCTTCCCAGGGAAAGCCGCAAAGCTTCCTTGAAATTCAACATCTTCTGTCCACCTCACTCATAGTGCAATGCCTCCACAGGATCCATTTTTGCGGCTTTGTTGGCTGGGTAAACACCCGAGATCAGACCAACGGCAAATGAGATGCCAAAGCCCAGCAGTATGAGACTGATCGGGAAAATATTAGCAATATCAAGATAACTGTTCACCGCCATTGAAGCCGCCAGACCCAGCAATACTCCAAGGATACCCCCAAAAAGACTGATCATAACAGATTCCACGATAAAAAGGGTCAATATATCAAAATAATTGTAACCCAGAGCCTTCATCAGCCCGATCTCTTTTGTTCTTTCGGTAACCGTCACAAGCATAATATTCATGATACCTATAGAACCCACAATAAGGGATATAAGCGCAACAGCAACCAGTATGGATGTCAGGGCACTTGATAGCTGGTTTATCTGGTCCAGGATATCCTGCTGGTTGAAGATTTCATAGGGTTTGGCGTCCTCGTTATCAATATCCCTGCTGGGCACTCCCACCGAACGGGCAAGGTTTTCATCCACATCATCGGTAACCCTATCCAGGATTTCAAGGGAATCCGCCTTAATGAAAAATCCCCCTATATCGTCCCTGTGCTGCATCTGCTGCATGACAGCAAGAGGAATAAAAACACGTCCAGAAGGATCCACTTCAGGAGCTACGAAGGAGGCATCCGGGTCCTGTATGATACCCTTTACACGAAACGTCCGTGTACTTATCCCCCCATCCACATTTCTTATACTTACTTTTATGAAATTCTTGACAGATAGATTCCGGTCAAACTTATCATAGGCCACATCCGAACCGATTACAGCCACATTTCCGTCCTGACCGGTCAGAAACTGGCCATGTTCCATATTTATATTCCCCACTTCCTCATAATCGGGAAGGACCCCACTGACAGTTGCGGTACGCTCCGCTGATTGGTACTTCAGGGTCGCTGATTGCTGGTTAATAGAGGATACCGCAGCAACACCATTGGTATTCTCAACCACATTGAACTGGGAATCTCCGAATACATTGTTTTTCTGGGTAAATATAACGATAAAATTAGTACCCGATGCCCCTATTTCCTCTTCGAAGTACTGCCCGAAACTGGCCCCCAGGGATATGTTGGCAATCACAGCGGCAACCCCTATGATAATACCCAGGGTAGTCAGGGCAGAGCGCAATTTCGCACTACCTATGCTGGCAAAAGCTAACTTTATCGCCTCTGAAAGCCTGACCATACAAGATTACCCGATCATTCCTTAGGATTCCATTTCCTGCGATACATATAGACAGCAACTACCAGCAGGACAAGCCCCAACACAGCAGCCACGCTTATGGCCGTATTATTATCTTCCTGTACTTTCTCGAATTTCAGGGACCGCTCACCTGCAACAAACTCATGTTCGTTGAGACCATTACGGAAACTGGCAATAATTGTAACATTTTTGGTGCCTGTAAATTCCTTCTGGTCAGATTTGGCATCTATTTCTATAGTGAATAGTTCATCAGGGTCCATTGAACCCACGAAATAGTTAGAAGGAGAGAAACTAACCCCTTCTGCCTCAAGGCTTACGGCTACTGAGGAGAGAGCATTCGGATACACATTAGCCACATCAAATTCAAGTGTACCCTGCCCATTTTTTATTGTAAGAGGCTTTGAAGGTATCACTTCCAGTGAATCGGAATCCACCACTATCGGTACACGCCAATTATTGTTGAAGGAATGTGAGTTACCTATTGTCAAAAGGTCCAGGTAATAAGTCCCATCTTCTATATTTTTATCCACTTCGACATTATATGTTACCTGTACTGAATCCCCCGGACCGAGGACACCTTTACCTTCGTATGGTTGACTTGTTACTTCTATCAGGTCAGTTCCCTCAAGGGTTGCGGACTGGACCCTTGCATAAGTATCATAGGTTTCACCATCAATTACTATGGTGTTGGACTGGGCGTTATTCTCCAATGTAAAACTTACGGAACCCTCATCACCGGGCATGAAAACCTGGGGGTCTGAGATGACATTAGATAGTTCGACGGTTCCTTTACTGTCAAAAGTATTTGAACCCACCTTTATATCGAAAGATTCCTTTACCCATGAAAGATCACTATCTGCCCGGTAAAGCACATCGAAACTCCCCGTGCCGGTTTTAGCATTTTCGTCAACATACAACCTGTATTCATGGATTGCTGTGCGGTCGGGAGGAATCCTGCCAAAATTCTGGATTGCATTTGTTTCAGAATCCAGAGAGAGAGGATATTCCGGTTCTATTTTGATTGAAACATCCTCAGCTTCTCCAGAGGCGTAGTTTTCAACTTTTACCCACACCGATACATAATCCCCTATATCCGCAGGATACGGTTCATATTTGAGTACATCTACCCTCAGGGTCGAACTTGATGAATCTTCCGCAGCAGTAGCAGGAATCACAGCTATTGCAGAAAACATCAGCAACAAAGAAAATACAAAAAGTATCAAAAATCCGGATTTTTTCATGGTTATACCTCTATTAAGCAGCATTGGGCATAGTAACCCTGTCATCAATTAAACCGTCTTTCAAGTAAGCTACCCGGTCTGCATATTTATTAGCAAGTTGTAAGTCATGAGTGATCATAATGACCGTACGCCCCTTTCGATGAAGATCTGTAAAAATATTCATTATCCCTTCCCCTGTTTTTGAATCCAGGTTGCCCGTGGGTTCATCGGCAAGTATTATGGAAGGGTCATTCACAAGCGCCCGGGCTATTGCCACCCTCTGGGACTGACCCCCCGACAACTCGGTAGGTTTGTAATCCATACGCTCAGAAAGCCCTACTAGGTCCAGTAGTTCCCTGGCCTTACTCCTTACATCAACCCCCGGCCTTCTGTTGGCATAGGTAGGCAGTTCCACGTTTTCCAGGGCACTTAATCGTGAAACCAGATTGAAACTCTGGAACACAAAACCAATCTCCATTCCTCTCAATTTTGCAAGTTCACTATCGGAGATGCGGTTCACATTCTTTCCCATAATATAAACTGCACCACAGGTGGGCCTGTCCAGACATCCGATCATATTCATCAGGGTACTTTTACCCGACCCCGACGGACCCATGATAGCTACAAACTCCCCCTTCCTGACAAGCAGATTCACATTACTGAGTACCTTGATTGTCATATCCCCTACTTCATAATCCCGGCAAACGTTTTCAGTTCGCACGACTATAGCATCCTGCGGAGGATTTTTTTCCAGTACCATCATCCTGTTATTCAAAAGTCACAGCCCTCCGATTGAAAAATACTGATAGGATATATGGAATGATTCATAGGAATAATATCGAAGATAAAAGTCGGAGAAACACCTAGATTCGATGTGATCATTTTGTACCTCCTTTTAGCATAAAAATATGAAGAATTACCCACCATTTCTTTTTTGCACTTTTCCCTTTTAATAAAACTGTGATTGAATGGATATAAACATTTTTCTACAAGATTTTCTGAAAGGATATTTGAACTACTCCACGCTTACGCATGGAGATTCCTACGAGTTGTTATATCATTCATTGGATGCATTTGGGATACATCAAACGTCAATAACCCTGTTTGTCGTAGATTATGAGCAAAATGCTCATAGCCTGTCCAAGTGGCATAATTGGATAGGTAACGTATCATGATATTGATAGCACTGTTTCTATCTCTATCAATAACGTTACCACAATCACATGTCATATCACGTCTATATAATGGCATATTATGTTGTTTTCCACAAACATAACATGTTTTTGACGTATATCTTTCATCAATTTTAACTACTTGTTTACCTATAAGTTCTGCTTTATAGGTGAGAAATTCGATGAAACGTGATAAATAACCGTTGTTTTGTGTAGAACGATTCAACGTTTTGTTTTTCGATTTACCCATGTTTTTAACGTTGAGTTTTCCTACAATAATTGTATTGGCTTTGGTATTTTCTAACATTGATTTAGATAATTTGTGTTGCCAATCTTTTATCTGATTATTTTTCCTTCTTACCATAGTACGAATAGTTTTGTTTAATCGATGCCATTTTTTACTGTATTTTTTGCAATGGTCACGTCTTGATTGAACTGCACTGATTTTAGAATCCCAATATAAATCATATCGTGGATTGGTTATTTCAAAAAATTTTCCTTTATCATTTATCGCAGTAATCGTTTTGGTAATCCCTAAATCAATTGCTTGAAAATGATTATTTTGAACATAAGGCACATTGATTTCAGGTTCATGAGTAATGGCAATAAAAAAGTCTCCATTACCCCTTTTATCGTCATTGAATATTTCAATTTGTTTGATTTTCAAACTTGAAACATCATGACCAATATCAATTATCAAATCTTCATTATTCATTTTATGTGAAAACTGAATGGTATTCCCAACTACTTTGAAACCACTTTGATTATATGTTATTGTAAAAAAGTATTTACGACTTCTAAATTTCGGTGGTCTTGCTTTTTTGTCCCCATTTTTGTGAAGTCCAAAAAATGATTTGTAGTTGGCATCTAATTTACGCAAAACCATCTGACATGTTTTAGAATAAAGAATATCTACAACAGAGTATTGTTTTTTTAATTGTGGCAAATAGTTTTGTTGTCTTGTATATGAAATGGATTTTTTTTCATTTTTCCATGCGTCTTTTCTTTCAGATAATGCAATATTATAAAGATATGTACATGCATTGGATAACTCCCAAAGCATATTCTTTTGTAATTCCGTTGGATGAATTTTGTATTTTTTTGTTAATTGCATTATTTGCCCTGATTATCAACATATTTTTTCAACATATCCAGCGTAACCTGTCCAGTTGTAGCCAAAAAATATGACCTTGACCAGAATGCATCTTTCCCCAACTTCTCTTTTACTTCTGGAAAATTCCTTCTAATCTCTCTTGATGAAATTGTTTTGATTGCATTGATATATTTGGGTATATCCAATGTTTGTTTTGCTTTGAATATCATGTGAAAATGGTCTTTATCACACTCAATGTTGAGAATATCTACTTCATAAGTTTTACTTACATTGTATATAGTTTTTTTCAAACAATCAACTACAAGAGGATTCACCAAGGTATCTCTTCTATATTTTACACATTGTACAAAATGATATTGTAATGAATATAAAGAATGGCTACCCTATCCAGATTGTAGTTTATAGTTACAAATATATAAATGTAAATAACTTATGCAATTATATTATTGTAGCACGGCTTTCATCCCCTAACTTATGGAAGGGGATTTCTCGCCTGTTAAGTTAAATACCATTAAAACAAATCAAAACAGGATGGCCTGGAAAACTAAGTATTATATTTTTGTAACCACAGTATTGTTGCTATTAATTATCCCGGGGACAGCATCTGGAAAAAGCGATATTACTATTGAGGAAGTCTACAGTGACGTGCAGAGCTGTGATGTCAGGATAATTTCAGAAACCACCTATAATAATCTCACAATAGAAGCATCATTGTTACATGAAGGAGTTGTCATTGATACACAATCAATTGATATAGAAATGTTAACACCTGCTTCTGCGCTTACCAGAGTATTCTACTGGGAAAATGCAATACGGGACGATGGGGCTTATGAAGTACAGGTAATCGTCAAAGACGAGAATGAAGTATTTGCCCAACAGGAAAAAACGTTTGTGCATGGCCATCAGATACTTCCTGCTATAACAATTGACAGTCTGACACCCACACCAATTGGAATCGAAGCCATAATAACTCCTTATAAATCCACTCTGGTAGATATTGAATATATGCTGGTGGATGGCAACAAGGTAATAGACACAATAGAGGAAAAAGCCATTCCTGTGCATACACAACCTATCGCCCTGGACAAAAAATGGAACGTGGTACTTAAAAATAAACATGTATATCAGGGGAGACTAAAAATCAGTATAAAAGACCCCTACAGTATATCATTGCTCAAAAGCCGCTCTTTTGTGGCAGAAGAAGATGTGGAAATCAGCGATATTTACAAGGATGAGATCGGTGCAAGTGCTACGATATCAGGCATGTCCCAGGTACCTTTCAGGGGTTCAATAAGATTCACTGTTTTTGATAACAATGGAAAACCAGTAGAAAATATCGTCCAAAAATGTCCGGTCCTGCTTGCAGAAGATGATGAAACTGTAGAGGCAATCTGGGAAAATAAACTTGATCGTGGAGAATATACACTGCTAATCGAGGCTATCGGGGAATACGGAAAAGTCATAATATCAAAAGAAAGCATAATTGATGTCGAAAAAGACATTGGACCTGCCACAATAAATGAAAAAAAAGAAGAACAAACCAATGCTACACCTGCAATTGGTTCTCTTGTTTCAATAGTCCTGATTTTTCTGGCATACCTGACAAAAACAAAATATTGATCCAACCATGCCATTGAAATTTGAGCTTTTTGTTGCATTAAGGCACATTGTATACAGGAAACGGCAGACCATACTTTCCGTAGGTGCTATAGGAATTGCGGTCATGATTCTTGTTGTGTCCAATGCATTCATGGCAGGTTTTACCGATAAATTGTATGAATCAACTGTCAATGATATGGCCCATGTAACCGTTACACCGGAAGAAGACAGTGAATATATCCACCTATACAAAAATCTCCAGAGTGAACTGTATCAAATTAATGGTATCAAAGCAGTGTCCCCGTCCCTTTCAGGAGGTGCGGTATTACGCAATGAAGATAATATTAAAAACGTCTTATTAAAAGGAATTAATCCCCGTGACGAAGATGCAGTATTATCCACCAATGAGGACATAATAGGAGGAAGTTTATTCGCCCTGGCTACTTCAGGCAATACAATTGTAATCGGGGATGACCTGGCAGATGAACTTGAGGTCACCCTTGATGACACCATAGAAATATCCTTTCCGGGCTCTGAAACTAATCTTTATCGTATCATAGGGATATATGATACAAACACTCCCCTGGATTCCACACTGGTCTACACTTCCCTTCAAACAGCCCAGTCATTCTACGGAACATCTGATGTTGTCAATAGTATCAGCATAAAACTTTATGACTTCAATCGAGATAGGGAGATTGCACAGCAAATTGAAGACAAAGGTTATTCTGCAGAAGGATGGACGGAAACAAATCCTGAAATCCTACAGACCATTGCAATTGAAACCATTTCCAATAATATCATGCTGGGCTTTATTCTCCTGATAGCATCATTTGGCGTCATAAGTGCCCTGAACATGGTAGTAGTGGAAAAAACAAAGGAGATAGGCATTCTCATGGCCATGGGAACGGGCAAATCAGGCATAAGGAACATATTCATCCTTGAAAGTGGAATTCTGGGTTTTCTCGGGGCTGTCACAGGAACTATTGCCGGGATCGCAATCGCACTGTCAATCGGCAGCTATGATGTGCCCTCTGAACTTTACCACATAGATTCCATACCGGTGGTTATACGATATAATGATGTGTTACTAACCATCATCGCGGTTTTCATACTAAACCTGATTGCAGGGGTATATCCGGCAAGCAGAGCCGCAAAAATGGATCCTGTAGAAGCAATAGCAACACATTAAGCCATAGAAACAGAGGGAAAAGTGTATATACGAGACTTGCGTTAGGTTGTATAGATGAGCGGGTTTTAATCCCTTTTTTAGTACCCCCACTCCCCAGCCCGCTCATACCACCCCATTAAGCAAGCATTTTGGTATAGTAAATATAGGAGATATTAACATATATACTCTTTGCTTCTGAATTTTAAGTATGTTTAAAATTTTCAAGCGCACTTATTGCAGGGACTCAAACAGATTCTTTACATAACCTGCTAATTGTATACTTATATCTACAGAAGACATCATCGTATCAGTTTTTACTACACTGCAAGCCATACTTTCAAAAGAATTACAAAACTGTGGCTCACGGATATCTGTTACAAACACATCCAGAAAGTCATGGTAGCACCTTGCAACTTCATCTGAAGAAATACCATAACCACATGCATTCATAAGTTTACCTGCAGGACCGCTAACCGGTTCATTCCCGATAATAGGACTTATTGCAACCACATTTTTACTTTTAAGGATTTCAGGCATTCCATCAAGGGATATGATGGGCCCTATGCTTGTTATCGGATTGCTGGGGCCAATCAGGACATCGCTGTCTTCCCGAAGCTTTTCCATTACAGCAGGGGATACAGAAGCTTCACCAATTCCAACCATCTTAACTTCAAGTACATCGGGCTTGCCCTTATGCTTAATCCAGAAATCCTGGTAATGCATCCAGCCCTGGGGTGTGCGGATCATGGTGGATACCGGATTATCTGACATCGGCAGTATATTGGCCTTGATACCAAATCTTGAGCAAAGATTTGCAATTGCTTCACTAAGGGTAGCCCCATTGCGAATCATATCAGATCTCATGATATGTGTGGCCCGATCCCGGTCCCCCAGCATCATCTTCTCATCATAACCACAATCCTTCATAGCATTGAAAGTGCGGAATGTATCACCTGCTATACCCCACCATTTATCCCGGTCAATCATACCGGCAAAAAGGTAGAGTACTGTATCAATATCCGGTGTTACAAGATTACCTGATACCCACAGATCTTCGGCGGTATTCACGACAACTGTAATTTCTTCTTCGTCCATTGTCCGCATCAGGCCATCAAGGAGCTTGGGGGTACCGGTTCCACCGGAAAATATTATCATGATATTACCTCAACATTTCGCTACCAAAATCACAACATCATTATAATATGAACGGTTATTTAAAAACATGAAGGTCATGAGGGACCCCGTACACGGTCATGTTGAACTTGACGAACTTGCAGTATCCCTTATGGATACACCCCGTATGCAACGTCTCAGGAGGATACACCAGCTCGGATTGTCTAATCTGGTATATCCCGGTGCCAACCATACTCGTTTTGAACATTCACTGGGCGCACATCACCTGGCTACGACCCTTGCGGAAGAAATTGATTCCGTACAGCAATCTGAAATCGATGAACTCAGGGTTGCTGCAATGTTGCATGATATAGGACACGGCCCCCTTTCACACGTTACAGAAGGTGTCATCAAAAAATATACCCGCAGGGAGCATGAAGATGTAAAACACCTGCTGCGCAAAGGGGATATAGCAGAAGTTTGCAGCGATGCCGGCCTCAACATCTCAAGGATCGCAGACCATATTCTAGGCAAAACCTCCCTTGGACAGATAATAAACAGTGAGATTGATGTTGACCGTATGGATTACCTCATTCGTGATGCACATTACACAGGTGTTGCATACGGTCTTGTAGATCATAGCCGCCTGATCCACAAAATGCAATTCTACGAAGATAAACTGGTTGTAACAGAAGGCGGACTCAATGCGGCCGAGTCCCTGCTTGTATCACGTTTTTTAATGCATCCTTCGGTATATTTCCATCATGTGACACGCATTTCAGAAACAATGATAACAAGAGGCATCGAATATTTGATAGAGCAGGAGAAACTCAATCCCTCCAGCCTTCAGGACATGGATGATTACCGCCTGTTTGAAACCATGCGCCAGGATGGCGGTTACGCCGGTGAGATGATCAACAGGATTGATGAGAGAAAACTGTACAAACGTGCCCTCTACGTAGGGTTTGATGACGTTGATGAGAAGGTTTTGAACTATCGCAAAGCCATCCAGAGGGTAGAAAAAGAAATAGCAGAAGAGGCGGGAATTGATGAAGAAGAAATCCTCATAGATATTCCGAAATTGCCCCGGATAGAGGAGATGAAAGCATTGATCAAGGTCAATGGAAAGAAAATGACCCTTGATAAAGCCTCCCATCTTGTAGCAACTCTTGAAAAAGCACACCGTGACAACTGGAAACTTGGGGTTTATACCCCCAGGGAACACAGGGACAAGGTGAAGAAAATAGCAAACGATTTTTTCGAGGTCAAAAAACAGACCCGACAATACAAGTTAACGGATATATAAGGGGATATAAGTGGAATTTATTGAAAAAGAAACTGGGGGAAGGAAACTATCTCTAAAATGGCGCAATATTGGAGACGGTTTGCTTGTAACACTTACAGGCGGCGATGAGCATATAGGAGCAGTTGCTGTGGGCAATTCAGGTGCTTCCTCGGTCATTACCCTGCCCGGACACAGGGATGACGAGATTGCACACAGACAGGCAGGCCGCATTAACAGGAAAACCGGCAATGATACTGTTTTCCTTGTAGGGATACATTTCAACAACATACAGCCTGATGAGATCAGTAAAATCTGCGATACCGCAGAACTTATGGTTGACGAACTTATAGATATAATTGAGGAATAATATGGAAGTTGTAGTGGGAATCAGCGGGGCCTCCGGGGCACAGTACGGGATCAGGTTACTTGAAATATTTGCAGAAAAGGGAATTTATACACACCTGGTAATAACCTCTGCAGCCAGGCAAATAATACATATAGAAACAAACTGGAAGATCGAAGAGGTGGAAAAACTTGCCTGTGAGGTGCATGAGGAAAAAGATTTTACAGCTTCTGTAGCAAGCGGATCCCATCCTTACAATGCTTTGGTGATAGCCCCCTGTAGCATGAAAACTGCTGCTTCCATTGCACACGGAATCTCCGACAATCTTCTTACAAGGGCTGCTGATGTGTGTCTCAAGGAAGGCAGGAATGTCATCCTGATGGTACGGGAGACTCCCTACAGCCGAATACATCTGGAAAACCTGCTCAAACTCAAGGAATCCGGCACCCAGGTTTTACCTGCATGTCCTGCATTCTACAACAAACCGCAATCAATAGACGACTTAATTGATTTCATGGCCGGGCGGGTGCTGGATCTTCTGAATATTGATAATGATGTATATCCCAGATGGGAAGGAGAGGATAACTGAACCAATTTTCACCCTCTTCTGCGCCCTTCAATAGTTAGATATATCTAGGAGAAGTGCATTTAGGGGGGATGCCCCTATATCATGTGGGATAGTAGGGTAGCCTGGCCGATCCTCGAGCGTTTGGGACGCTTGGACTGCGGTTCAAATCCGCGCTATCCCACCACTATTCTTCATGTAACTACTAATTTTAACGAATATTTTATAAACCAGCCAGACATGGGAAAAGCTATGGCTGCCAAGAAGGTAAGATTGTTTGCCAATATCAGGGAAAAGGCCGGAACTTCCGAAGTAGAGGTCAACGGAGACACCGTTTCTGAGATATTGGATGAAATAATTACAAAATACCCGGATCTTGAAGAACTTATATTTGAGGATGGCAAAAAACTCAGAGGGTACATAAACATCCTGATCAACGGGGAAAATGTCCAGCATCTTGAAGGTACAGATTCAGCGATTACAGAAAAAGATGAAGTCGCTATATTCCCCCCTGTTTCCGGTGGATAAATAAAGATGGTGGGACAATTCCATGGAATACCGGGATGTTACCAATCTCTTTTTGCTAGGAACTGGCGGATTCCTGGGAGCTGTATGCAGATATGGTACGTCCACCATTATCCAGGGAACCCATGGAACATTTGTTGTGAACGTGCTGGGAAGTTTCTTGCTGGGGTTGTTACTGTTCTACTCTGACTATATCGGTTACCTGACCCCACACATCCGAATGTTTGCAGGCATCGGGTTTTTAGGCGCATTCACCACATTCTCCACATTCATTGTACAGACTGTGCAAATGCAGCCTGTACACGGGTTTGCAAACATAATGATAAATCTGTTACCCGGCCTATTTGCAATCTTTCTTGCAAGAGGGGTGGTAATATACATCGGAGGCGAGTGAAGTGTATCCAGCAGGCTATTTACTTGTTGGTATCGGCGGGTTTATCGGTGCAACACTCAGGTATATAATCGCGGGAATGATCCCTAGAAAGGCAGATATACCTACAGGTACACTCGCAGTAAACATAATTGGTACAACAATACTCTCATATCTTACATATTCCCATTCCCTGCAGCATCTTTACCTGTTGAATATAGGCATTCTGGGTTCATTCACCACTTTTTCCACTTTTACTTATGAATCATTTGCACTCCTGGAACAACAGTCAAACCGGAGTTTTATTACAAATATAATGCTTAACTGCATGTTCTGCATGCTCGGTGCCGGACTCGGGCAGTTAATGGCAAACTTAATTTAAAAAGAGATTGAATAAAGAAAGGGGACTATATGCAATCCAAAATACTGAAAATTTATCTTAGTGAAAATGATACATACAAAGGTAAAAGTGCCCATCAGGCCATCATCGAGTTCTTGCTTGAAAAAGATGTTGCCGGTGTCACCGCAATCAGGGGAATCGAGGGATATGGAGTACACAGTGTAATCCACAAAACAAGTATCCTCAGGCTCGGAATGGACCTCCCCATCATAGTACAGGCCGTGGATGAAGAAGAGAAGTTGCGTAATATCCTGCCTGAACTCAAGAAAGTGGCTCCTGGTGAACTCATTGTGATGCAGGATGTGGAAATTCTGGCAGGGCATAAAAGGGATTAATTACCTGTAGAGGACTATCGCCCTTCCACGCACATCTATCAGGGTAGTGGATGTGAGAGAGGCCAGTTCCTCTGCAATTGAATCCATACTTTCACCGGGAAAACTCTTGAGGATTTTAACCTTGACAAGATGATTGGCTTTAATTTGTTTTTTCAATTCAGTTACAACCGCATCATCAATTCCCTTTTTACCCAGAGTAAGAATGGGTTTCAGGTGAGTTGCTTCTGACCTAAATTTCCTTATTTTATCCTTATCCATCAAATAACACCTGCCTATAGGGACCTGCATGAAGTATATATAACTAACCTAAAGAAAAGCATTCAGTCTTCCTTGATGCCCTGAATGGATATTGAACCATCTTCCACCAAATACTCAAACCAGGGAGTGGGTTTTGAAGATATTCCTACTGCACGTAGGTAATGACTGCCGTTATCTTCCTGCACCTCAATCATACCATCATAAAGCTGTTTTAAGGTAGCAATTGTGCGGGAGTCATGCATCTGGTCTTCAAGTACGAATAAACCCAGACCTTTTATGGCTTTGATTCTGCCTGTGAACACGTGCATGAAACGAAATACCGTCTGGATATTAGAGTACATAAGAATAGTCGAGACAGAATTAATACAGAGGATATTATGAGAAATCTGGCGTTTCATCCAGAATTGTTCAAAAAACTGACTTATTCGAACACCTATACCGGTAAGGTCCACAGGACTAGAAGCACGTTTTATGTTCTCAGTATCATCAGCCGCCATGCCCAGCGTCTTGGTTACACAGTCCACAATCCCGATATTGGACACAGGTATGGTTTTGTCAAAGGAGGTGAACCATTCCAGAACATGCTCACCGGGTTCTCTTGTAGAAACAATGACCGAAGATTCTTCCTTTTTGAGACCGTTTTTAAGTATATGGTATGCAACATCTTCCTTTCCGCTCATAGGAGGGCCTATTACCATCAGATTGCTTCCTTCACGGATTTCCCCGATAATATTATCCAGTTCTTCAATGCCCAGTGAATAGGATGCCATATACTCCAGCCGAACTCTCTATTTTAATTTACTATATAAGGATAGTCCTTAATAACATTATTCCCGATAATACCCTCGGTTATTACGATCTTGCATGTTTGACTATATGCCCGGCTTCAGGAATTACGATTTTCTCAACTGCAAGTTCGACTGCCTTTGGAGAACCAGGAAGGCAGAATACAGCACAGCCCTGAATGATACCTGCAGTTGCCCTGCTCAATATTGTGGCAGACCCTATCTGATCCAGGCTTTTAAGGCGGAAAAGTTCTCCGAAGCCTTCAAGTTCCTTTTCAAATAGCGGGCAAAGGGCCTCTATAGTCACATCGGAGGCAGACAAGCCCGTCCCGCCGGTCGTAATCACAACATCGGCTCCATTAAATATCGCTGACAGGACTTCGTTCCTTATATCTGCGATATTATCTGCCACAAGACTGTAGCACAATACATTGTGATGGGCAGCCTCTATAAGATCTGACATTCGTTGCCCCGAGACATCATCCGCAGCAGAAGGCGATTCTATAGATCCATATGTATTAAAACGAGAAGTTGAGATAGTTACAAGGCTAAAGGCATATGCTTTATCAGTCCCTTTTTTATGCTCTTTGGTGCTGGAGCTCATAAAAGAACATATAGAAAACTGCATATATTATAATTCTGCTGCATACCCTTTACAAATACAACAGATGACCGATAAGACTTATAAACTACCAGGCAATATGGGGGGCAATATAAGATAGTACACCATCCCATCAATACATTAAAATATGTAAATCTCAATAAGAAACCAAAACTTTCGAGAATGGGATAATTCTACATCATTATCATTCCAAGGAGGCTTTTAGTCCATGACAAGAAAACCAGCAAGTATGTACAGGAACATTAAACAGCGCTCATATACACGCAGAAAGTACATGGGTGGTGTTCCGGGAAGCCAGGTAATACACTACGACATGGGAAATAAGACCGCAGATTTCCAGGTCAAGATGTCACTTATATCTGAAGAGAAATGTCAGATGAGACACACAGCTCTCGAAGCAGCAAGGATATCAGCTAACAGGCATATGATCTCCAAAGTAGGCCGTATCAGTTACCATTTCAAATTAAGAGTTTACCCCCACGAGGTCCTGAGAGAAAACAAACAGGCAACTGGCGCAGGTGCAGACCGTGTATCCAGTGGTATGAGAAAAGCATTCGGAAAAGCTGTAGGTACTGCAGCAAGGGTCTCTGCCGGGCAGAAGATATTCACTGTTTCTGTCAATAAGAAGAACTTCAAGCATGCAAAAGCTGCACTTAAAAAAGCAGGACAGAAGCTTCCAACACCAATAAGAATTGTTGTTGACGAAGGCGCAGAGCTGGTACAATAAAACCAGCTTTTGAGGAGGGAACACTTATGGAAGATTATGAATCCTTGCTTGACCGGGCAATGGAAAACCTGCCGGAAACCGAAACAACAGATGAACGTTTTGTAATTCCGGAACCCAAGATTTATTTTGAGGGAAAAACAACGGTACTGGACAATTTTGCACAGATCAGAAGTATCCTTAACCGTGATGCAGATCATCTGATGAAGTACCTCACAAGGGAACTGGGTACCGCCGGTAAGGTCGAAGGTGGCAAGGCCATATTCCAGGGGAAGTTCCCTGTCCAGGCTATCAAGTCCAACATAAATGCCTATGCTGATGAATATGTTATATGTTCAGAATGTAACAGGCCAGATACGGAACTTGTGAAGGTTGACAGAGTCCTTATGATGAAATGCGCCGCATGTGGTGCACACAGGCCTGTCAAAAAGAGAAAAGCCGCTGCACCCACTCCCGAAGCCGCTCTTGAAGAAGGGAAGGAATACGAAGTCAAGATTGATGCTGTTGGTTCCAAGGGAGACGGAATCGCCAAGATGGCAAAATTCACCATTTTCGTTCCTGGTACTGCCAGGGGCGATGTCTTAAAGATCAGGATCAAAAAGATCAGTGGAAACCTGGCCTTTGCAGAAAAGGCATAATTAAGGAGCAAAACCCCAATGTCAGGCGATGAAAAGGGCCAGGGGATCAATGTATTTTCGATTCCCGGCCTAAACATTGACCTCGAAAATTCAAACGGCTCTTTACAGTTAAATTCCCGGGGCCAGCTTAAATATGCCTGCTCACCTATCCTGAAAAAAATTAATGAAAGATTACGGAAGGAAAAACCCGTACATATGGGCACGGACAGGGTAATTGCTTCTACCTGGCTGCCTCCGATCCCCAGCGGTCCTTTCAAAAGGCTCCTGAGCGCTGAAGTACAACATGCATTGGGAAAAAGGGTTCCTGAAACTGTTTCTTTTGAGATCACACGACAATGCAAATGTAATTGCGACCATTGCATTATAAGTGGAGGAGAGGAAGATATTGACACAGAAACTGTCAAGAAGACCATAGATGATGCTCTTGATATGGGTGCATTCATAATTATTTTTACAGAAGGAGACCCTCTGCTCAGGGAAGATATTTTTGAATTGATAGAGTATGTCGACAAGGAACGTGCAATTGTCAATATGTACACGCCTGGAACAGACATGAATCCGCAGACGGCAAGAAAACTAAAGGAAGCCGGGCTCCATAATCTTCTGGTCAGTATATATTCTACCGATCCCGAAAAGCATAATGCGGTAAGGAAACTTGATGGAGCATTTGATATGGCCACAGATGCCATGAAATATGGCCTGGATGCCGGTTTATTAGTCACTATGTGCACTCATGCATCCCCGAAAAATATGGATGAACTCCCACAACTCTATGCTCTTGCAACAGAGATGGGAGTGAGCGAATTTTCAATCTGGGAAAGTGCTCCGAAAAAAAAGGGAGATCCTATTATCTCATCTGAGGACAGGGAAAAAGTCCTTGAAATGCACCATGAAGCCAATTCCACAGAAACCGGCCCCAGAATATTTACCAATAGTTATTTTGAAGGTGAAATGCTGGGTTGCATGGCGGCTCAGCGCTGGATGCATATCTGCGTGGACGGGTCGGTCAAGCCCTGCCCATATATCCCATTCAGTTTTGGGAACATCCAGGACCAACAATTAAAAGACATCTGGAAGAACATGAAGAAAGCACCCCGATTTGAATCAGGGGATGTATTCTGCCAGATGCAGATGCCACAATATCTTGAACTTGTGGATAAGATTCCAGATGGAGTTGTTCCCCCCTATCCGTTTGACAAAATCGAATAAATCATACCAATGACAAAATAAACCAGATAAATCATGAGGATATGCATGAATGTGAAACTAGATCCATGGGGCTCGTCAAATATCGACGACTATTCGAAATTGTTCGATGAGTTTGGAATACAGCGTTTTGATGAACTTCTGCCCGGGATCGAGCAACCCAGCGCTTACATGAGAAGGAAGATTATCTTTGGCCACAGGGATTATGACATGATAACCCGGGCTATGAAAGACAATGACCCGTTTGCGGTAATGAGTGGGTTCATGCCTTCCGGAAAAGTCCATCTTGGCGGTAAAATGGTCATGGACCAGATCGTCTGGCACCAGCAGATGGGCGGTGAGGCTTTTGTGGGTATTGCCGACAGGGAAGCATATTCTGTCAGGGGATTTTCCTGGGAAAAATGTAAACAGATTGGGATTGAAGAATATATCCTTAGCCTGATTGCCCTGGGATTTGAACCAGAGGGGCATATTTATTTTCAGTCCCAATCCAAAAATGTAAAGGACCTGGCCTTTGAACTGGGTGTCAAGGCAAATTTCTCGGAACTCAGCGCCATCTATGGCTTCAATGGACAGACAAATATAGCACATATGGTCAGTGCCCTCTCCCAGAGTGCGGATATCCTCCAGCCCGAACTGGAAGAATTCGGCGGACCCAAGCCTACAGTTGTTCCTGCCGGGGCCGATCAGGACCCGCACATGAGACTCACCCGGGGACTTGCCAACAAAATGAACATGTTCCTTATCGAGGAAAGGACGGATAAGAATAATGTGCCCTTTGTCAGTGTCCGAAGCAAGACCGCACCTGTTGATGCACTTGAAGAGGTTTCAGAGGCATTGCCCTGGGATACGAAACTGTTCGAGGGGCATGTGGATATCGTTGGCGTGGACGACCTGACTAAACTTAAGGAAATCACAATGGAAGTCGAAATGAATAACGGAGGATATGGATTCCTTCCACCGGCTTCGACCTATCATCGCTTTATGTCCGGTTTGCAGGGCGGCAAGATGTCAAGCAGTGTACCCGACAGCCTGATAGCCCTTACCGATGATCCGGATGATGCCGCCCGCAAGGTTAAGAAAGCAAAGACGGGCGGGCGTATGACCCTGAAAGATCAAAAAGAACTCGGGGGACAGCCCGACGAATGTTCTGTCTATGAGTTACTCGTATTCCATCTTAGCGACGACGACGGGGAACTGGCACAGATCCATTCCGAGTGTTTGGATGGCAGTCGCATGTGCGGAAGTTGCAAGATCCTAGCAGCAGAACGTATGGCAGAATTTTTGAAAGACCATCAGGAAAAAAGAGAACTGGCACGCGAGAGACTTGAAGAATACGGACTCTGATACTTAAAGGGAGATACTATGGAAGACCTCAATCTTACACTGAATGAAAAAGAAGCACTTCTCTTCCTCGAACAAAAAGGTACTGCAAGTCCCGCAGACATAGCCGATGAAACATCCCTGAAAATAGAAAATGCTACACAGGCCTCTTTTTTACTTGAAGAAAAGGGACTTGCAGAAGTTAAGGATGAAGTATCGGAAAAATATCACCTCAGTTCAGAAGGAACCGAATATGCCGAGAAGGGACTCCCTGAAAGGCAGGTGCTCAACGGGATCGATGGGCCTACTTCTATAAAGGATTTGCAGGAAATGCTTTCCCCCGGGATGGTGGGAATTGCTACAGGCTGGCTTAAGAGAAAAGGCTGGGCATCCATTGAGAAAGGAAATATCATACCCGCAGCAGATGTATCCGAAACCGCAGACGAGATTGCCCTGGCAAAACTCGGTGAGACGGCAGTCTCCCTTGAAGAAACCGGAATTGACCAGAAGGTTATGAAGGACCTGATCAAACGCAAACTGGTAGAAAAAGAAGAAACCAAAAGCCGTACTATCACAATTACAGCCGATGGGCAAAAAATCGCTGCATCCGGCCTCGAACTTACCGAAGATATCACTCAGCTGACATCCCGGATGCTCAAGAGCGGAGAATGGAAGAACAAGACGTTCCGTTCATATAATATCGACAAACCGCCAAAAAAAGTTTTTGCAGCAAAGGTCCATCCCTACCAGCGCCTGATAGACCAGATGCGCCAGATATTCCTGGAAATGGGATTCACTGAAATCAAGGGAGATATTATACAGAGCTCTTTCTGGAACTTTGATGCCCTTTTCCAGCCACAGGACCACCCTGCCCGGGAAATGCAGGATACATTCCATCTGGAATCCCGGTCACAGTTGCCGGGCGAATACGTGGAAACCGTATGTTCCATGCATGAAAAGGGCGGTGACATTGAATCCAGGGGTTGGGGCGGCAAATGGGATAGTGATGTCGCAAAACGCAACGTATTGCGCACCCACACCACTTCGGTCAGTATCAAACACCTGGCAGATAATCCCGAACCACCGGTCAAAGCTTTCTGTATAGACCGGGCCTATCGCCGGGAAACAATTGATCCCACACATACCCCGGAATTCGAGCAGCTGGAAGGTGTGGTAATGGACAGGAATATGTCTTTTGCCAATCTGCTGGGATGCCTGAAGGAATTCTATCACAGGATGGGATTCGAGAACGTCAGGTTCAGACCCGGGTACTTCCCCTATACCGAGCCCAGTGTCGAACCCGAGGTCTATATTGAGGAACTGGGTTGGGTTGAACTCGGTGGTGCCGGAATATTCAGGAAAGAAGTAACTGAGCCCCTCGGCATTAAAGAACCGGTTTTGGCATGGGGCCTTGGTGTCAGCCGTCTGGCAATGCTGAGATTGGGTTTGAAGGACCTGCGTGAATTATACCAGTCCGACATTGAGTGGTTGCGCCGGAGTCCGGTCTGCAAACTCTGATTCAAAGCAGCCGGGCCAGCAGTGACTTTCTGTGGAGAGAGATAAAACAAATGTCAATTGTCTCAGATATTTCATTGATCTTATTTAAAAAATAGATTTTAGAATTAAGTTTCTTTGCTTGGACAGAGAGTTCTATTCAGTAGATGTCTTTGAGTTTTTGCAAGATAAAGAAAATCCCCATATTACTCCAGTCGTAAGAAGAAGAAACAAGATCAAACAGATGCTTATCGGGAGAAAGACCAGAAAAGTTAGCACAGTATATCGAAGGAGATTTACTATTGAATCATCATACAGATGAGGATCATTGTAAGACCAGGAATTTCTACTAGAAACGTTACTATAAGATACTTTTTTACATTGACCTCATTCTTAATTAGAAATACATGGCTCTTGATCCAGAAAAAGCATTTTACCAGAGTAAAACAAGTTCCTCCTACTACCAATGAGGATATGTTCAGGTTCGATAAATTCATTCTCTTAATAGAGGATTGGCTTAGGAGAAAGCTGAGAATTCGAGTAGTATTGGAGTGTTTGAGGTGAATTATAATCGATTAAACACAAAAAAGGAAAAATTAGTGAACTACTGAATTTTTATGGCCATTTCATTTGTCTGTTCTTTGCAAGATTTATGGCATTGGCAGAAAGTATTTATTATGTGACATAGTTAGAACATAATGCAACATCATAACGATGTTAGTGGGGTTCAGCCAGTCTTGACGGAATAACTGAACCCCATGCCCGGAGGCATGATTATGTTGGCTTTGAGGATACTTAAAGTTTGGCTTATCTTGCCTCTGGAGAATGAAATTGAGGTAAGAAGAAATGAAGAATGGTAAAGGTATAAGAATAGGCTCACTTTTCATGGCGATGCTTATTTTGAGTATGGCTTTTGTTCCTGGTGTGATGGCACAAGCTGAAATATCAGAAAAAGATGAATATGTTAATACAATAGACATTACAGATGAAGTATCATTGTCTAAAGAAGACATTGTACAAAAATCAAAAAATATTAAAGTACTAAAAGAAACTGAATACGAAAAAATTGTATCAATCAATGCAGATGATGGGTCAGTTGCATATGCGATTTCTTGGGTAGATGACAAGAATCCTAAAAGAACTAATTTTGCATTTGTAAACAAGAGCGAGCTGAAATCTGTTAAAAAATTATCCTCGGAGCAATTCAACGATGATTTATTAGTTGCCTCCACAATCTCAGCAGCAAGATCTGAATTTTGGAATGGAAGTTATGTGGAATCATATGGAGATGCATTGACAGGCGGTGTTCATATATATTTCTCTCCTCGTGATGCATCATATGTTGCGAATGTGGGTTCCGCTTGTGCAGGAGCTTTGGCTGCTTCACTAGATGGAGTACTTCCATTTGCTGATATAATAGCTGCAGTGCTGGTTATTGCAATACAGACGGTATATTGGTCGGAACAAAATTCAGATGAGAGCCTGGATGTTAAAATACCTTATGCAGACGCACTTAGTTATCCCACATTAGGATTCGGTTATGTTAAAATAGGTTCTAATTGGTATAAGATTTAAATAAAGTAGCTTGACTGATTTTCAAATCAGCCTATTTAATTTTGGTGATACATATGAAGAACACTAAATTATGGGGTTTTTTACTTCAATCTTTTGTATTAATTGCAATGATTTTTTTCAGTATTTTTTTGCCACGATATGAAAATGTAACTTTTCTTGCTGTTTGGATCGGTTTTTTTTGTGGAAGTCTCTTTAGATATGCTAGTTACTATCGAAAAACCGGCAAATATTATTAATAGTTTGACTTTAAAATTTTTATAATTGGTAATAAGTTTACCTCTGGAGGGACCAGCCCCCTCCATTCCCACAATCGCATCAACAAGTGATAGCTGTGGAGTTACCACATTGTAAATATCGAGAATAACTTCACTGAAGACCAGAGGATCGGCCATCATATGTGCTTCCTTCCTGATGCGCAGGGGAACAGCACCGAACATATTTTTCACTGCGCAGGTCATCGTTGTGAGTTCATGGGTCTTGAGTTTGGGCAGGTTAATGATATAATCAGCATCCAATACGCTGTCACTCACATAGATCTCATCCAAACGCAGGGGGTTTTCAGGTTTTACTTTACTAAAACCTGCAGTCTGGAAATTTACAACTTCACCTCCACCATCCAGAGCAGCCTGCCTTATACCGGATTCCTCGAGCGCTTCTGCAGTTGCTCCGGCAGATGTAATACCGGCACAATCCCCTACCACCGGATGAGCACCCGCCTCCCTCACAATTTCACATACTGCACGAACAAGAGAGGGATGGGTCGTAGCTGCATCTTCTGGTTTCCGGGCAGCAAGCACATTGGGTTTAATCAAGATGCGCATACCTGCTTTGATTTCATCAAAACATCCAAGCAGGTCGATTGCCTCCCTGACTGCCTTTTTGGAGGCGGAATAATCCATACAGCGAACTAATGCTACCCGGTTATGACTCATTGTAGGAATTATCAGGAAAAGTGGTTAAAAGATTTATGGGACTTATGTTTATTACTTTTTATTCCCTCGACTATGCCCATTATATAGGCAGGGATTGCCCCCATAGCCGTGCACGTCTCACAGGAAGTACCCCCGCTACTTATATCAAGATGATTTGGGGCCTGTTTTATAATTGATTTTGGCAATCCTTTCCTGCCAAGTCCAACCAGGAAGAGGTAGGAATCATGATGCAATATTCCCTGTGCAGCATCCATAGCTGTCATTCGTTTTGATTCGTCTGCTCTGGAAGTGGTTGCAACAGGTTTGCCAAAATGTGCCAGAAAACCTTTTTTTGGAAGGTCCTGTACAAAAAAATGATGGTCCTCATTGAGCTGTTGCAGATAGGCTCCTGATTCTCCTATTGTTGTCTTTTCCACAACGTACCTCACAAGTTCATCTTTTTCCATATCAAAAGGAAAATCAAAAAGGGCAAGGCTAAAACCAAATATCTTGCAAATAGGGGCTGCCCGGGCAATGGCCCTATAATGGGCATCAAGGACCTTTATACGATCATAAGTGTTGACAATTCCAAGGGTCTGCATATTATTCTCTCCTCCATACCATCACATGTTGGCTACAATTTTCCAGATATTCACAGCATGCACAGTCATCCCACAATTCTTCCCTGGAAGGGCTGGTTACTTCAATAAAACCTGATTTCCTGAAAAAGGATGTTGCTGTGGTTCTTGCATATACTTCACTTCCCAATGAGAGGTTCAGGGCACTGGAGACCAGCAAAGCACCTATTCCTTTATTCCTGAATGAAGGGTGAACTGCAACACTATGTACCTCCTCAATGTAATCCCTTACAAATGCGACTGTGCCCACTATTTTGTCATCGACTCTTGCCAGTAGAAAGTCCCCTGTATCCAGATCTTGCCCATCGAGAAAATAGGTAGAGAGCAACGAGTCTATAGCTGCCCTATCACCCGCAGCTGCCTGACAAACTGTGATGTCCTGTGTAAGATGCATAATCTCTGAATCCTGTCCCTGAGGAGAGGGATTTTCTATAAATAGGTGTTGCAGATACCATCCGCCAATTATAAATACAAATCCATTTATTCCTGCCTTCAACCTTCCTTCGACCAGGAAGACGATTCTTCTCATTGTCGGGGTATAACATGTTAGAAATACTCAAGAAATCCCTGAAAAAAGCCCCTATTGTAAAACGTGGTAAATACCCCTATTTCATACATCCAATTACAGATGGTGTACCTGCAATCGATCCCAAACTGCTTGATGAGATCAGTGACTACATCATAGAGTACTGCGATATGAACGTTGACCGGATCCTGTCTATTGAAGCGATGGGAATTCCCCTTGCAACAGCAATCTCCCTGAAAACCGGCATCCCATTTTCTATCGTGCGCAAAAGACAATACCAATTGCCCGGTGAAATAAAGATATCCCAGAGCACCGGGTATTCTAAAGGCGAACTCTATATAAACGGTGTTGGAAAAGGAAACAGGATACTGCTTGTTGATGATGTGATCAGCACAGGAGGTACCCTGCGCTTTCTGGTAAAGGCCCTGGAAGAAAAAGGAGTTACTATAAGCGATATAATAGTAATTGTAGGCAGGGGAGACGGCGTACAGCAACTTGCAGAACAAGGAATAAAAGTCAAAACACTTGTGGATATAAATGTAAGTGAGGACGGGGTTTCAATACTGGAGGACACCGGTGAAACTAATTGAGAATTTTGACATTGACCTGGAATCCATTGTTAATATGATTATTCAGGAAAAAGCCACAAAGGTTGGTCTCCAGCTGCCCGAAGGCTTCAAACGCCAGGCAATGAAGATCGCAGGATATATAGAGGAGAATACCGATGCAGAAACTCTCATTTCAGGCAACCCCTGTTATGGGGCATGCGATCTTGATGTTCAACTTATCAAAGATACTGATATTGTATTCCACTTCGGCCATTCCAAGCTTGAACCTTTTGAAAATGTAGTTTATATTGAAGCACCTTCACATCTCGATATAAGTAATGTGGTTTTTCAGGCTGCAGACAAACTTAAAGGAAAAAGGATAGGCCTCCTTACGACTGTACAGCACGTGCATAAACTGGAAGAAGTCAGGAAAATCCTTGAAGAAAAAGGATTTGAAACCATTATCGGAGAAGGAGATGGAAGGATCGTGCATCCGGGACAGGTACTTGGCTGCAATTTTTCAGCTGCATATGACATAACCTGTGAAGAATACCTGTATATTGGCGGCGGGAAATTTCATCCGCTGGGTATAGCCCTTTCAACAGGCAAACCTGTACTCTGTGCTAATCCGTTTACCTCGTCTATCGAGTACATCGACCTCAAGCAAATCATGAAACAGCGATATGCAGCAATTGCAAAAACAATGGAAGGAAAGAGGTTCTGCATACTGGTGTCCACTAAACCCGGTCAGGAAAGAATGGAACTTGCCAGGAATATAAGGGACATTGCCAGGGAAAAAGGAAAAGAGGCATCAATTGTAACAATGGATCTCATAACACCCGACCAGCTCCTGCAATTCCAGGCGGATGCATATGTCAATACTGCATGTCCCAGGATTGCAATCGATGAGGCAGGGAGATTCCCGGCCCCCATGTTAACTCCCCCTGAATTTGAGATCGTACTGGGGATACGTGAATGGGAAGAACTGGTTTTTGATGAGATAAGGGAATGATAGATGAAACAGCGAAAACTCGAGATGTTACTGCAAAAGGTCAGGGGGTTTGATGACCCCGATCCTGCACTGGAACAATATGCCACACCCGCACCTCTTGCTGCGGAATTATTACATTTTGCATACATGAAGGGGGATCTTGAAGATACGGTTTTTGATATGGGATGTGGCACCGGGATACTGGCAATCGGTGCCGCACTGCTGGGAGCCCCGGAGGTCGTCGGATATGATAGTGACCCGGAAGCAATAAATGTTGCAAGAGAAAATGCCGTGTTGATGGATGTTGAAGTCGAATTTGTTAATTGCCCTATAGAAAAGGTAAATGGAAAAGCGAACACTGTTGTAATGAATCCCCCGTTTGGCGCCCAATGTAAGGGAAGTGACAGACCTTTCCTCTCAGCTGCCCTAAATGCAGGGAATACTATCTATTCGATTCATAACAGCGGAAGTTTTAACTTTATAAGGCAATACATAAAGCCATCAGTTATTACCGAGTGGTATACTACATCTTTCCCGCTAAAAAGAACATTTAAATTCCATAAAAAAGATGTAGAACAAATTGAGGTAGAAATATACAGAATAAGCTCCTTATCACATCATAATTATTGAAACCAAGAGGGATTATTATTAGGATACGCAACAAAAAGAAGGCCACAAGAAGGAAAATAAAAGGTTCTTCAAAGAAGGATGAAAAAGAAGAAAATCGAAATCCCAAAAACAAGGGCCAGCAAAAAGAAAAGAAAGAGGCCAAGGGGAAGAATCCTGAGAACCTGAAAAAAGAGAAGCCTCAAAAGCACCTCAAAGAAGAAGCTGAAAAGCACATTGAAGAGCAGTTTGTGCTGCCCGGTGATGTTGTTGGTACTAACGAAGAGTTTGAAGCCGGTGAAGGGACCTATACATTAAGAGGAAACATATATTCGACCAGGACAGGAAATGTTGAGGTTGACAGGAAAAAGCGTAGTGTTTCCGTGCGGGCTACATCCGAACTTCCACCTGTAATAAAAAAAGATGATATTGTAGTCGGCAATGTGGTGAATGTACGTGATTCAATGGCACTTGTACAGATAGCAGCCATAAAAGGTCATGGAGAAAGGGAAGTCAACAATCCGGGAATTGCCGCTATCCACATATCAAATATCAAGGAAGATTATGTCAAAAACATAGCCAATGAACTTGCCCTCATGGATGTTGTTAAGGCAAAGGTGATTGATACTGATAGCATGCGCCTGAGCATTGCCGCCAAGGAACTGGGAGTTATGTCCGCAATTTGTGGCAGATGTGGTGAACCCCTGGCTATTGAAGAGGGAAAACTGAAATGTCCCGCCTGTGGCAAGACTGAAAAGCGTAAACTTTCAGCTGATTATGGAACAGGAATTATCTAACACAACAGGGACAGGAGATTTATCATGGAACTGAAGATCATTGAGAAAAAGGATGATGAGATTAAAGTGGAAATAAAGGGAGAAAGCCACACCTTGCTGAACATGCTCAAGCATTTCCTGCTTGAAGATGAACATGTGGACATCGCAAGTTACGATATGCTTCACGTAAGTATCAGTGAACCTGTCTTCTATGTCAGGACTGATGGCAAAGATCCTGTGCAGGCAATCAGGGATGCAGCGGTGAAACTCACTGCAGAATGCGATGAGTTCACCGGTGTTTTCGAAAAAACCCTCGCATAAGCTGACAGGAGGTATGGGCTACATGTCGCTTGACGAAGATAAACTGAAAAAATTCGGGTTTATAGAAAGGGGACCAAAGGATGCCATTAATATTGACCCCCTGCAAACCGGCGGTATCCTGACAGAGGATGCACGTAAAGCCCTGCTTGAATGGGGAGACGGTTATTCAATCTGTGATTTCTGTGGTGGGGTCCTGGATCTTATAAAGAAGCCACCTGTATATGAATTTGTACATGAGGCCCTTCCCGAGTTCATAGGTACTGATGAGGTCAGGCTCACACATGGCGCCCGGGAATCAAAGTTTGCGGTGATGCACTCAATGGGTAAACCCGGAGACACTGTCGTACTTGATGGGCTGGCTCACTATTCCACATATATTGCCGCACAGAGAGCAGATCTTGCAATCGAGAAGGTGGAAAGCTCCGGCAACCCTGAATATTCTATTGATCCTGAAGACTACGGACAGGCTATCGAAAAGGTTACCAGCCAGAGTGGCAAACCTCCTGCCCTGGCTCTGTTGACTTATCCAGATGGCAATTACGGTAACCTGGCCGATGCAAAGAAAGTAGCAGATGTCTGTCATGAGTATGATGTGCCACTGCTTCTCAACTGCGCATATTCCGTGGGCAGGATGCCGATAGATGCAAAGAAACTGGGAGCGGATTTCATTGCAGCCAGTGGCCACAAGTCAATGGCCTCATCCGGCCCTATTGGCCTGCTCGGCGTGCAGGAGGAATACGCAGATACAGTTTTGAGGAAATCCCCCACTCATAAGAAAAAGGAAATCGAGCTATTGGGCTGTACCTCCAGGGGTGCTGGCCTGATGACAATGATCGCCTCATTCCCCCAGGTCGTGGAGCGTACCAAACACTGGGACGAGGAAGTTGCCAATGCCCGCTGGTTCTCGGAAAAAGTGGAAGAACTCGGACTTTTCCAGGTGGGACAGAAACCCCACAATCATGACCTGATGTTCTTTGAAACCCCGCCGTTCTATGAGATCTCAAAGACCGCCAAGAAAGGCAGGTATTTCCTGTACAAGGAACTCAAAAAACGAAATATCCATGGTATAAAGGGTGGCCTTACCAAATACTTCAAACTGAGTACCTACCAGGTTGGCAGGGACAATCTGTCCTATGTGGTTGACTCCTTTGAGGAGATAATCGACAAATACACTGAAGAATGAGGGGCAGAGGGCAATGCCTTCTCCCACGAAACCTTTATTATCTACAGGACCTATAGAATTTTATGAGCGGCTGTGGTTTAGTGGCTATGACCTGAGCTTCCCAAGCTTAGAACCCGGGTTCGAATCCCGGCAGCCGCATTTTATTTTGACTTAATTGCTCATAGCATGCAATTCGTGTGCACCAGGATTATCTTGCATAATGAAGATTTCTGCAAAATCAAGCCCCAATAATATATAAAGATTTGAACCAATTGTACAGTATGGGGAAAATTACAACTAAAGAGTTAGTGAAAAACTTGAACAACTACAAGGTAATTGATATAAGATCCATTGATGCCTATAATGGATGGAAAGAATGTGGAGAGATAAAAGGTGGACATATAAAAGGTGCAAAATCACTGCCTTATAAGTGGCTACACTATATTGACTGGATAGAGATTGTCAGGAATAAAGAAATTTTGCCGGAAGATTCCCTGGTAATTTATGGGTATGACCCACAGAAGGCAGAAAAAGTAGCAAAACAATTTGAAAGGGCCGGATACTCAGATATAACTGATTTCAACGATTTTTATGAATGGGCAGAAAAAGATTTGCCCATGGAGCATCTTGAAAGATATGAACATCTGGTTTCAGCAGATTGGCTTAACCAGTTGATCACAACAAATAATGCTCCGGAATACAACAATAATAAATTCGTTATCTGTCATTCTCATTACAGGAACCCCTCGGATTATGATGAAGGCCATATTCCCGGAGCAATCCCAATTGACACAAATTGCCTTGAATCTCCAGAGACATGGAATCGCCGCTCACCCGGGGAACTAAAGGATGCACTGGAAGAGGCAGGCATAGCACATGACACAACAGTCATACTTTATGGAAAATTCTCTTCACCAAATAATGATGATCCGTTCCCGGGAAGCAGCGCAGGCCATCTCGGTGCAATGAGATGTGCTTTCATCATGCTTTATGCAGGCGTGAAAGATGTGCGCATACTCAATGGCGGTCTTCAGTCATGGCTGGATTCCGGTTATGAAATAACTACAGTTCCTTCTAAAAACAAGAAAGTGTCTTTTGGAGTTGACATACCGCAAAAGCCGGAAATTGCTGTTGATCTTGAAGAAGCAAAAGAGATTCTTGCATCCCCTGACAAGAACCTGGTGAGTGTCAGAAGCTGGAGAGAACACATTGGAGAAGTAAGTGGATACAATTATATTGAAAAGAAGGGGAGGATTCCGGGAGCAATATTCGGAGATTGCGGGACAGATGCCTACCACATGGAAAACTACAGGAACCTGGACCATACCATGCGTGAATACCATGAAGTTGCATCAAACTGGAAAAAAATTGGAATTACTCCTGATAAGCGCAATGCATTTTACTGTGGAACTGGCTGGAGGGGCAGTGAAGCCTTCCTTAATGCATGGCTTATGGGCTGGGATAAAGCAGCTGTCTATGACGGCGGATGGTTTGAATGGAGCAATAATAACCTTCCTTTTGAAACCGGGGTCCCTAAACAATGATCATAGACGATTTTATGCCAAAAGTTGGAGAAAGTTCTATCAGGGAAGAGATGATAGCTTGTCTAAGAACTAATCCTAAAACACTTCCTTCCATGTTTTTCTACGACCATCATGGTTCGGAATTGTTTGAGATGATCACTAATTTAGAAGAATACTATCCTCCAAAAATTGAGATTCCATTGCTCAGGTCAACTGCCCAAAAATTGAAACGAGAATTGAAAGACTCCGATCTTGTAGAGCTGGGAAGCGGAGACTGCTCCAAAATTTCTGTATTCCTCGATGAAATACCTGAAGAGATTCGCCAGACCATAGTGTATTACCCGGTTGATGTATGCAAACAAGCTATAGAGAAATCTGCCTGTAATCTTCAGGACAGGTATCCTGAAATGAATATCCATGGGATTACTGCTGACTTCCTTGGGCACATTGAAAAAATCCCTGCAAAAAGGAGACGATTCTTCTGTTTCTTCGGAAGCACAATCGGTAATCTTACTGAAGTACAGGCAATGAAATTCATGACAGACCTTGGCAAAGTCATGAATAATAACGACAGGCTTCTTCTGGGTGTGGATATGGTAAAAGATATTGACATCATCGAAAAAGCCTATAATGATAGTCAGGGGATTACTGCGAAATTTAATAAGAACATACTGAATGTTGCAAATGATCACCTTATGACTGATTTCAATCCGGAGGAATTTGAGCATGTTGCATTCTTCAATAAAAAATATTCCCGAATCGAGATGCACCTGAAGGCAAAGAAAGACCTGGAAGTAACAAGCCCCTTCTTAAAAGATCAGATAGTATTCAAAAAAGGCGAGACCATTCACACAGAGAACTCTCATAAATATACTGTTGACGGTATCAATAAAATGGCAAATGCTGCAGGGCTTTCTGTAGAAAGCATCTTTAACGATGATAAGAAATGGTTCTCCCTTGTTGAAATGGTGAAACAATGACAGGTTTTGCAAAAGATTTCCCAATACTTGAACAAAAAGTCTATGGAAAACAATTGGTTTATCTTGATAATGCGGCAACAACCCAGAAACCAAACTCCGTGATTGATACCATATCTGATTTTTATAGGACAGATTACAGTAATATCCATAGAGGTGTGCATTACCTGAGTGAAAGGTCCAGTGAGAGGTATGAAGAAGCAAGGAAAAAGATAAGTGACTTCATCGGTGCTCGCAACCCCGGTGAAGTGACATTTACTGCCGGGACTACCGATTCCATTAATCAGGTCGCACGTTCGCTTGAACCTTCCTTAAAGGGAAATGAAGTCCTGGTAACCGGTGTGGAACACCACTCAAATATCGTTCCCTGGCAGATGGCAGGAGCGAAACCAAGGGCAATTGAGATGGATGAGGATTGTAATTTGCTGTTGGACTCTATAGATATCACAAAGAAGACAAAATTGATTGCTATAAGTCATGTCTCAAATGTTCTTGGTTCTGTAAACGATATCAAGAAGATAACTGAAATTGCAAAGGATCATGATGTCCCGGTCCTGGTGGATGCAGCCCAGTCGATACAGCATCTACCCCTTGACGTAAAAGATATCGGTTGTGACTTTTTGGCTGCTTCGGGCCACAAGATGTATGCATCAACTGGAGTAGGGGTGCTTTATACAAGCGATCGCTTCAGTGACCTCATGCCGGCAAAAGGCGGAGGAGGGATGGTTGATAAAGTAAGTCTTGAAAAAACAACATATCAAGAGCCTCCTTTAAGATATGAAGCAGGCACACCGCACATTGCAGGAGCAATAAGCATGGGTGCAGCAATTGATTACATGCAAAAAATTGGTCTGGATAAAATAGAAAAGCATGAGAGTGACGTTTATTCTTACGCAAGAGACAGACTGCTGGAAATGGATAATGTGACTGTTTACGGAAATACTGACCGGATGTGCGGATCAATCTCCTTTAATATGGACCAGATCCACCATTATGATGCAGGCCTGATAATGGATAAGATGGGAGTAGCTGTGAGGACAGGGCATCATTGTGCCCAACCATTGATGAAATCCTTCGCAATAGAAGGTACAGTACGAGCAAGTTTTGCATTGTATAATACAAAAGAAGATGTGGACAGGCTTATTGAAGGGATTGAAAAAGTAGAGATGATGTACACGTGACAGATGCTATCCAGGATGAAATAATAAGGGAATTTGATGGTCTTGAATGGCTTGACAAGTATGGCCTACTTATCGCTTCGGCCAAAAAACTTGAACCCATGGATGAAGATTCCAGAACCGACGAAAATTCAATCAGCGGATGCCAATCCAAGGTCTGGATTCAAAGTTATAAGAGAGATGGCAAACTGAACTTTAATCTCGATAGTGATGCCATGATAACCAAAGGGATTATGGCCCTTTTACTCAGGGTCGTAAACAATCGGTATCCTCAGGAGATTGCAAATATTAATCTTTACTTTATTGAAGAAATCGGATTGAAATCAAATCTCTCACCCGCCAGATCGAATGGACTGGAGTCGATCATCAAGAGGATAAAAGAAATCGCTAAGAATGAGGCTCTGAAGGATAATGTTTGATAAGATAAATAATCCGGACAGTATTCCCAAACTTAGAAACCGGATTCGAATCCCAGCAGGTATATCTTATTTTTTCAGGCATTCTCAACGCCAGATATTCTCCCGTTTTTCAGAAAGACAATCCTATGACACACTTTTCTCAAGACGTCGATGTCATGTGATATCAATAGGTATGAAACGCCTTTTTCTTGCTGAATTTTCTCCATAATTCTTAATACCTGAGCCTGTACAGAAACATCCAACATTGATGTCGGTTCATCAGCTACAATGAATTCTGGATTTATAGAAAGAATACGTGCAAGTACTACCCTTTGTATCTCCCCTCCACTAAGGTGGGCAGGATAGCGAGCAAGATGTTCCCGTCTCAAACCTACAAGATTTATTAATTCTTCAACTTTATTTTCAAGAGAACACTTGTCATCCCAACCATGTATTTTCAAAGGCTCTACAAGACTATCAAATGCTTTCATTCTCGGATTAAGAGATATCTCAGGATGCTGAAAAATCATCTGGATTTGAGGACGTACTTTTTTCTTTTCCCGACGACTCATTGCCTGTAAATCCTTCCCTTTGAAAAAAATACTTCCTGAATCAGATCTTTCCAAACCTGCTATGCATCTGCCCACCGTAGTTTTGCCAGAACCACTGCTCCCAAAAAGTCCAAGAGTTTCTCCTTTTTTTACATCAATATCAATACCATTAAGCACCTTGTTGTCTTCGAAGGTTTTGACAAGATTTTTTATTCTCAGTAAAGGTGGCATCGGACAACTCCTCCCTTAATACTTTTTGTAGCGGGCCTCTCGGTACCACATTTATCAGAGCGCAAATTACATCTCGTATAAAAAAGACACCCATCTGGCAGATCAATCCTGCTGGGAGTATGTCCGTGTAGGGGGATAAGACCATTACGTGGAAGGGCATTCAAGAGGGCTTTTGTATAAGGATGAGAAGGAATTTGCAATATATCTGTTACCGGCCCGACCTCTACGATTTGCCCTGCATACATTACTGCAACCCTATCACATATTTCCAGTGCAAAATCAAGGTCATGAGTTATTACAAGTATAGAGTTGCCATGCTCCCCCTTCATATGTCTGAATAAATCTAAAGTGCCCTTTTTTGAAAAAGAATCAAGACCTTTTGTTGGCTCATCTGCTATAAGAAGACTGGGTTTATAGGAAAGGCACATTGCTGCAAGAAACCTCTGTTTCATTCCTCCTGAAAGTTCATGAGGATGATTTTCAAGAATGCGGGCTGGTTCTTTCATCAAAAGGTTTTTCAGCATCCCCAATACACTCTTTATACCTTCTTTTTTATTAACCCCCATAACTTCAAAGACCTCAGCGACCTGTATTTTATTTTTGAGCAAGGGATTCAGGGAACCGGCAGGATTCTGGGGAATTAAAGATATTTCTCTGCCCCTTATTTGCCTCATATTCTTATTATCGAGTGATAATAGATCTTCGGCTCCAAAAGATATGCTGCCATTCACAACAGCATTCGAAGGAAGTAACCGAAGAATAGCCTGTCCTATTACAGATTTTCCTGAGCCGCTTTCCCCGATTATACCAAATGTTTCTCCTTTTTTCATTTCAAAAGAAATATCATTGACAGCTTTTACAGAGCCATTTTCAGTTAAAAAATCAACACAAAGAGAACTGACATTTAAGTAACTCACAAATATTCACCACCTGTATCATTAGGATCAAAAATATCCCTTAAACCCTCACCAATTATACTGAAGATTATAACGACCATTGTAATTGCCATACCCGGAAAAATTGTCTGATAAGGGGAAGTGCGCATGAATTCCTTTCCTGCACTCAACATTGCGCCCCATTCAGGTATATCCGCAGGTAAGCCAATCCCTAAGAAATTAAGAGCAGCAATCGAAAGAAGAACATGACCGATATCTATGGTCGCCAGAATAATTACAGTAGCAACAGAATTGGGAATAAGATGCTTTCGCATTATATGGAAATCACCGGCACCAATTATTTTTGCCGATAGGACGTATTCATTTTCCTTTATAGATAATACCTGTCCACGCATCAGACGGGCATATTTGGCCCAGTGAACTACGGATAATGCAAGAATTAAATTTATAACACCACCTCCCAGGAAACCCATTATGGCTAATGCAAAAACAATACCCGGGAAAGATAGAAATATATCTATAATTCGGGAAAGTGTTTCATCAATAATACCACCATAATAACCGGAAATACAGCCAATTAATACGCCTACAAAGAGTGATATTGCTGAAACTCCGGCTGCAATGGAAAGAGATGTGGTAGTTCCTGCAGCCAGTCTGTTGAGAATATCTCTACCTAAATAATCAGTACCCAAAGGATGCTCTGCAGAGGGAGCAAGATTTTTGTTTGTTAGGTCAATAGCGTTCGGATCAGAAAGAGCCAGTAGCGGATAAGAAATTGCAACCACAACTAGTAAAGCAAGTAACAAAATTGATATGGTCATATCTTTCCGTCTAAATATTTTTCCGGTCATACTCTCCTTTTTTAATGATAAGACATAACTTTTATTTTGCAAACATGTAATTTCCAATATGATCACCCATACCTGATTCTTGGATCCAAATAGATATACACAAGGTCGACTATGAAATTGACAATCAAGAATAGAAAAACAATGACAATAATGCAGGCCTGTACAACATAAAGGTCACGAGCGAATATGGAATTCACGAGTAAACTCCCGATACCTGGCCATGCAAATACCGTTTCTATTATTACCGATCCTCCAAGCATGGCTCCCATCTGAAAACCGAGCACTGTAACTACAGGTAGCATAGCATTTTTAAGAGCATGTCTGCTTATGATTTTGTTGACTGACAGTCCTTTTGAGGTTGCAAACTTTATGTAATCCTGTCCAAGAGTTTCAAGCATACTGGTTCTTGTAATTCTCATTATAGAAGCCAGTGAATGGATTGAGAGAGCAAATGCAGGTAAAATCAGATTCTCGAGACTCCCGTACCCTGCGACAGGTACCATTTTCAAATATACAGAAAATATAAGAATTAAGATAAGGCCTACCCAGAATCCGGGCATTGAAACACCAAAAAGAGTAAGAAAACGCAGTAGATGGTCTGCTGTTTTGTTTTCCTTGAGTGCAGCATATATACCAAGGGAAACCCCACCTACAACTGCAATAGCCATACTAGATAATGCAAGAATAATGGTTGCAGGAAGCCGTAGTAACAAGAGGTCCAGAACAGGTTTATGATAAACAAATGACATTCCCAGATCACCTTCAAAAATTCCTCCCTTTAGCCAATCGATAAACTGGATATATAGAGGATCATTAAGATTGTATATTTCCGAAAACTGTGCCAGTTGTTCCTGGGTGGCGGATTCCTCAAGACCGATGAAAGTATGCTTTAAAATCATCTCAGATGTTCCACCGGGAACCACATTCATCAAGAAGAATGTCAATGCAAAGACTGCAAAAAGAGTGATTGCCATAAAGACCATTCTTTTAAAAATATACCTGTACATTTTTTTAAACATCCAGTATGTATAAAAAGAAGGGAGAAGCTTTAAACTTCTCCCGGGGAGGACTTTCACTGTGCTATGTACATGCCGGCATTGATCCTGTAATCATGAGCAGTAGGATCGAAGACATAATTTTTGACAGAGTCCTTTTTGACTATAGCACAACCATAGTAGGCAATCAGGATTTTTGGCTGCTCTTCGTACACGATTTCCTCAACTTGATTGAATTTCTCATATCTTTTGTCAAGGTCTCGTATGTATTTTGCTTCCTCTACAAGAGCATCAACTTCTGCGTTTGAATATCCAGGAGTATTGTCAGGACCATTGGATGTATACCAGTTATTCAAAACATAGAAAGGGTCTGGCACCATCGCAATATTATATGCAGCCAGAACAAGATCCCAGTTGCCACTTTCCCTCTTATCAGATATTGCACCCCATTCGAGTACTTTAGGCGAAACAGATATTCCAACATCCTTAAGCTGGGCAGCGATTGTTTCGGACATTGGAGGAAGACCGGGCCTTGCTGCATAGGTTAGAAGTTCGAGTTCAAGAGGTGTCCCGTCTTTATCACGGATGCCATCCCCATCAGTATCAGTCCATCCAGCCTGAGAGAGTAATTCATCGGCCTTGTCAAGATCCTGTTCGTAGGGCTTTAAATCTTTGTTAGCCCAGGTCATCGAAGGAAGGAACGGACCGGCTGCAGGTGAACCTACATTATAAAGCACATGTTCTACGATGTCGTCTCTGTTTATCGCATAGGATATGGCTTTTCTAACCCTAACATCAGACAGAGCTTCATCTTCAAGATTTGTATCCATCTTATAAACACGGGGAGTGGAATATTTTTCCACATTTATACCCTCAATAGCATCAATGCGATCAGTTTCACTATAGGGTACATCAACTGTGAAATCAAGTTCCCCATTTTCGATTGCCATAGCCCTAGTATTTGGATCGGGCATACCTTTTAGCACCATTTTATCAAGACCCACGGAGCCCCCCCACCAATTTTCATTCTTTACCACTGTAAGTACACGTGTCTGCTCATTGAAAGATTCAAAAGAATAAGGACCGGTTCCTATAGGTTTGACAAAATTACCATCCTCATCCAGGGAATTCTCACTGATTATGGAAGTATCAGGATAGTGCATAACACCAGCAAGGATTGGATTTGTCTCTGTTGTTTTGATTTCAAGAGTATGATCATCGATTACCCTTATTGAATCAATTGCTGACATGGATTTCACCCTGGGATTCTCATTCATTGTCCTTTCCAGAGAAAATTTCACATCCTCAGCAGTCATCATTGATCCATCGTGGAAACTGACATCTTGTCTGAGGTCAAATCTCCATGTCAAATTGTCTACCTGCTCCCATGTAATAGCAAGTCCCGGCTCCAATGAAAAATCAGGATTTGCTGCTACGAGGGTTTCAGTTACAGCCGCTTTTTCGCAGATTACAGTACCTGCAGATGCAGGATCAATATTTTCAATGTCCCACATCTCACCCAATGTAAGAGTCTGTTCTGAAGAAGATTCTTCTGTAGGATTGTTATCACTATTTGTAGTCTGACTACTGTCCGTACATCCTGACATCAGGACTGGAACAGCAAGTATAGACATTACTAACAAAACTGAAAGAATTTTATTTTTCATATTCTCACCTGTTCATTTTTTGCCGTAAAGTAAATAATATGCATAATTGTAGCGAAGTCGTTTCCTGAAAGGCATGTATTTTTTCTGGATCTGTCTGATATATCCCAGATCCAGATGATCTATGTCTTTAAAACCAGTCTTTTCCATGTAACCATGTGCCCTTTTGAGAGGAGTACCCCCCATATTTGGCAATTGAGATTGTAATCTACCGGAATAGAAACCAGCCCAAGGATTTCTTTTTTCCACCAAAAGGGTAAGTATGTCACTTGTGAAATTGCGCATTTTAGTATTGAAAGAACCGTCATTCCAGATTCCGTCGATTACGAATACTTTCCCCTCCTTGCCTAGAACACGTTTCCAATTTGAAAGGGCGGTATCCGGGTTAGGAAGAGTCCACAGGAGATGCCGGTTAAAAACAAGATCAAATGTATCATCATTAAAAGGAGGATTTTCCGCATCTCCTATTTCAAATGATATTTCAAAATCTTTCTCTTTGGCCTTTGAACGAGCTCTTTCTAACATTTTCTGCGAGAGGTCGATACCAGTTACATTATGTCCCATTTCAGCAAGCAAAAAGCAAAGGTCCCCAGTACCACAACCGACATCCAGTACTTCCAGCGGTTCTTTTTCTGATAATACTTTTATGAATGCCTGTTTCCATGCCTCACGTTCTTCCTCTGTTTTTATGAAGTGACCATGCTGGTTATCATAAGTAGATGCAGACACATCCCACTTGGATGTAATTTCTGTTTTTAGATCATTGCTAGTCATACTATTTGGAATAAATGATCAATTTATTATTAATAATTAACTGATTTGTAACACTTAAATATAAATTAATATATTTTTGTATTACTAAACACGTAATTTAATCTTATACATATTATGAGATGTTATAGTTAATAAAACAAATAGCAATAACACAGCCAACAAGAATATAAATTATTAATCGTTATAAACATCTGCAGATAACTAGAGGTTGAAACAATGGAAGACGACTACGATGAACTCGACGATGTAATTATGCAGAAACCATCAAAAGGTGAATCTGTCAAAAAAGAGCATGACATGTTGAATAAGGCTGCATCCCATCCACTAAGAAGGGAAATAGTCAAAACTATAGGTGCTTTTGGGATCAACACAGATGAATTGTCCGCAAACCTTGATGAAGAGCCTTCTGTACTGAAATACCACATCGATTTTTTGCTCAACGGGGAACTGGTCAGGATTGAAAATGATGAATACAGGCTGACAGACAAGGGCATTGAGTTACTTTCCGACTGCCAGTCCGGTAAATCAAATCCTAAATGTTAACATTGGTTTGTAAACTTTCCAGATATAAATTTCCACAAACCTCTTTAACTTAAAAACCAATAAGAATTATGGAGGAGTATCATGAGTTGTGCAATTTGCGGAGCAGAAACAGACAGTGAATACTGCAAGAAGTGTGAAAAAATTCTGGATGAGATCATTCACCGTGTAGGGGAAGAACGCTGGGGTGCAATGGATGATTGCAGTTACATTTACCCTATGGTCAAAAGGGCTGCAAAAGGGGAACTATCGATCAACGATATAATTAATGCAATGGAAGTAGAAGACTAAGTTCAATACAGGGGAGTGAGATATCATGAGAGAATTTACACCGGATGGCCTGGGCAAATACAACGGTAAGGACAGGGATGAGATATATGTTGCCTATAAAGGCAATGTCTATGATGTGACAAACAGTGAATTATGGATGGACGGAGATCATCAGGGCATGCATGAGGGGGGTATCGACCTTACAGAAGAAATGGACGAGGCGCCTCATGAAGATGACGTGTTCAACGAATTCGAAGTGATCGGCATACTTGTAAATAACCATTGAGAAGACATGAGGGAAGTTTTCTGTGGAATAATCCCCTCTTTTTTTCCTTAAACGGAATTTCTGCTGGCTGAAAGGACAAGATATATAAGACCATCAGCAGACTCCAGAGTATGGACAAATACAGGCTAATCTGCCCAAAATGCGGCAAAACTTATGGCAAATATGACATGCTATGCCCCCTTGATGGCTCCTTTTTAAGAACTGAATATTCAAAAAGGCAGTTTGAGCCCTGTGACCTTCCCGGAATATGGAAATTCTACAATTGGTTGCCTGTGGAAGGCATAATCAAAAAAGGCAGCAGCAAAACGATAACCTACAAAAGTGAGGGGTTTGCCGACAAACTCGGCCTTGAGAACCTTTTCATAAGCTTTAACGGTTACTGGCCTGAAAAAGAAGCCTATATGAGAACCTGCAGTTTCAAAGACCTGGAAGCATATCCCACTATGCAGAGGGTAACCGAGCAGAAAAAAGAAAGGATACTGGTAGTTGCCTCCGCTGGCAACACTGCCCGGGCCTTTGCACATGTATCCTCTATAACCGGTCTTCCTTTGCTTCTGGTAGTTCCTGAAAATGCTATTGAAAAACTCTGGATACCCGCAGGATCGACATCATCAATCTGTGTTGCAGCGGTAAAAGGGGATTACTATGCCGCTATCTCCATTGCCGCACAAATAACCGATAGGGAAAAATTCATGCCGGAAGGAGGTGCCAAGAATGTGGGACGCAGGGATGGGATGGGAACGGTAATGCTGGATGCAACACTTACCATGAAGCGTCTGCCGGACCACTATTTCCAGGCGGTGGGTAGTGGAACCGGCGGGATTGCTGCCTGGGAAGCAGCTATGCGCCTGAAAATGGACGGCAGATATGGAGATGAATTACCACAGTTACATCTTGCCCAGAACCTCCCCTGTGCTCCATTGATCCACTTACATAAGGGAGTTCCTGTGGACCCGAAATGTCCTGAAGGAATGTATGACCCCGTGTTGTTTAACCGCAAACCTCCGTATGCAGTTGGTGGGGGAGTAAGAGATGCCCTTGAAACTACAGAAGGGGACCTGTACGGGATTACCAATAAAGAGGCAGAGGAAGCCAGGTTGCTATTTGAAGAACTTGAAGGCATTGATATAATGAATTCCGCAGCTGTGGCCACAGCCGCCCTGATTAAAGCTGTCAGGGATACAAAGGTGTCAAAATCAGATCTCATAATGCTCAATATCACCGGCGGAGGAGTAAAAAAGGCTTTAAAGGAACTTGCCACCATCAGACTTGAACCTGATCTCGTAGTATCCCCTGAAGACAGTGACGCGCCTGCTAAGATCATACAAAGAACTGAAGATAAATTCGAATAAAGGAATGAGGCTACATGGACCCATCCCAGGAAGTGTTCAAGGCTATAAAGGAATCAGGCATTGATTTTATTGTCAGTGTACCGTGTGCCAATCTCCAGAAACTCATTCCCGTGGTCGACAGTGACCCGGAAATCATCCACGTTCCCGCCACCAGGGAGGAGGAAGGTATAGGAATCTGCGCCGGGGCCTATATGGGAGGGAAAAGACCGGCCATAATGATGCAAAACTCCGGTATGGGTAATTCCATCAATGCCCTGGCATCTCTCAATCGTCTATACAACATTCCATTACTGATAATTATAAGCCACAGGGGAGTTGAAGGAGAGCCCATCTGCGCCCAGGTACCAATGGGTGAAAAAACACCTCTCTTGCTCGAAGTACTGGATATCCCTGCATACAAACCAAATCTTGCACAGGCCAGGGAAACCATCGAGAAAGCCACTCAAAGAGCCTTTGAAGAAGGAAAGCAAGCAGCTATCCTGTTGAGCATAGGTTTCTGGAGGGAATCATGATACGCTACGGTGCACTTGAGATTCTTGCTGAAAAAGAGGGAGATAAAGATACTCTGATCATTGCAAACATCGGATTCCCCTCAAAAGAATTATACAAAATATGTGACAGAAAGGCAAATTTCTACATGCTTGGTTCAATGGGCCTTTCTTCTTCCATCGGCCTCGGGCTTGCCCTGGCAAGACCGGACAGGAAAGTTATCGCAATCGACGGGGATGGTTCGGTCCTGATGAATATGGGAAGCCTGGCAACAATAGCCAACCAGCATCCGGATAATTATCTCCTTGTAATCATCGATAACGGTGCATATGGTTCAACGGGCAATCAAATAACCGCAACCGCAGGATTGACCGACCTCAAAGAAGTTGCTTAGGGAGCCGGTGTACAAAATGTTGCCATGGTGTCCGATGAGTCAGACCTTAAAAAGAAACTGGATACAATGGATAACGGTGTCCTGGTAGTAAAGACCGAACCCGGCAACAAGAAAGTGCCTGTAATAAAACTATGTCCTGCAGATATAATTAAGCGGTTTATGGAGATATCCTCTCCACCATCCCATTCAGGATGAAATTTCCATTCTTTATACTGTCCCTTAATTTTTCAGCCATTATGAGTGCACGTTTACGATCGGACTGGCGCACCACGATTGGCACATCCATATTTTTCCCTTCATAATCGAATTTAAGACTGCCCAGGTCTGCCTTGAAAACATCGCTACATAGAGTGGAGCAGAGACCGCAGTTAAAGCAAGTATGCCTGTTCAGTACTACTTTGTCCCCGTTGAAATAGATTGATTCCATAGGACATTTTTCCATGGGTTCACAGACATCACATCCACGACATTTGCCGGGATTGAAAGCTACCTCAAGATCTACATCTTTCCAGGCATCTGCATAACTTGTCATTGCAACCTTTACCCTGCGATCAGCATCCATCACAGGAAGCGGGATTTCACTATCTGTTTGCCTTATAGCATCGTATACTGAATCATCAACCACAGGCACTGCAACTGCCCAGGAAACAATGCATTCCGGCCCTGCAGACGTAGCAAAACCCCCCATATAATCAGCCACCATGGAATGCATATCCGCAGTTGCTATCAAATTGGGTTTTTCCGGACTGCTGCGCGTCCCTGAACCCAGTATGAACCCTTCAGCACCATTGAAAAGAATGCGACTTCCCACACCGATACCATGGAGCTGCGGGTCATTCTTCACAGGATTTATTTGCCCACATCCCGACAGGGTGGCTTCAGTGGCATCAGGTGCAAAGGTGGTTGCATGAAAAATCGTGGAAACAGGAGACGAGGAGAAGTTCACAAAAGCACTGTAATTCTTAAATGCATGACGTGTTGCAAACAACTGGGCATAAGGCATATCCTCAAGGGACACTGTATCTGAATATTTCTTCCCTTCATCGGTAACTACATCGACATCCACAGGATTGCCTTCCACAATATCCCGGAAAAGGTGGCCTCCTCCGTAATTTTCCCGGTCATCGCTGTGTGCAGTACCAAAAACCATCAAATCCAGTATACCCAACCTTTCATTGGGACAGGGGCCCACATGGGCATCCACACCATTCATTGTTACTGAAGATGCACGGGTGAATTTTTCAGGAGTCTCCACCGGGAATGAGAGAACTGCATAAGTTCCACTCATAATTGCCCTGGTCGCAGCAGTCACCACATCAACATCCTCAAAACCGACACTATCTCCTGAATCGATCATATCACAAAGTTCCTGAGAGGTGAGAACTGTTGCATCTTTACGGTTAATTTTCTCAAGAATGTGCCCTACTTCACGGTCCATATTATTCCTCAGTATCTTTTGTGTTTTTTTCACTTAGATCCGTGAAAAAGTCCCCTATTTCTTTCATATCTTCATGACTTCCCAGTAACACAAGAATATCCCCTTCCAGAATACGTACATCTCCTCCGGGATTTGTGATAATTTCCAGCCCTCTTCTGATTGCCAAGACTGTAATCCCGAATCGTTGCCTGAGGGAAAGATCTTCAAGGGTCATCCCTACCACATCAGCCCTCAGAGGCACACGGAGTGAAACTATGTTCACATCCGGGATATCAAACTGCATTTTCTCATAATTTAAAGGGTTATGTGAAATACTACGAAACATGTCATATCCATCAGCTCTGGCATCTTCTATAAATTTTTTTATTTGATCCTCCGGAACAAGGTAACGTCTGAGCAGGCGGACAAATATTTCCACAGAAGTTTCAAATTCTTCCGGAATAACCTCATTAGCCCCCTGTTCATAGAGTGGACCCATCTCCTGCAAATAACGTGTTCGTGCAATGATATGAATATTGGGATTTATTTCCCTTGCAAGCCAGATTACTCTGCGGGTTGCCGTTGCATCGGAAATACCAACAATCATTATTTTTGCCGAATCAATATCCGCCTGTTCAAGTACACCTTCCTGGGTTGCATCTCCATAAAAAATAGTTTCTCCTTTTGAAATACCTTCTCTTACACTCTCTGGATTGGTTTCAATAACCAGATACGGAATACCCGCTGCCTTTGCAGCTTTTGCCACTGTTTTACCATTGAAACCAAAACCTACGATGATAAGATGGGAAGACATTTTTTCCTTTTTATCGTACATCTTTGTGACATCTTTACGGGCAAAGCCGCACTTGAGCTTATGTGGTAGAGGAAGTTTGAGAATATTGGCAGCCACAGTGGGAGAATAGGAGATGGAAAAGGAAGTAACTGCCATTGTGAGAATGGAAATATCCAGAAACATTTGGTATAGGTAGTTGTCCAGGAGACCATACTCAACCCCGAATTTTGAAAGGACGAAAGAGAATTCACCCACCTGGGCAAGTGCCATACCGGTGAGAATGGAACTGCGAAGGGGATACCCCAGAACCATAGAAACAAAACCACTGACAAAACCTTTGAATATCATGACACTTACAGTGAGAAGCAATATCAATAATGGATTATCCAGGAAAAATTGTACATTAAGCAACATACCTATTGATACGAAAAAAATACTCAAAAAAACATCCTTAAAGGGCAGAATATTGTTCAGTGCCTGATGACTGTATTCAGATTCAGATATTACAAGGCCTGCAAGGAAGGCTCCCAATGCCAGGGACAGTCCCGCACTGTAAGTAAGCATAGCAATAGACAGGCATATGACAATCACAGACAGCAGGAACAGTTCAGGATTACGGGTTTTGGCAATGTGATATAGAATATGGGGAATAAGCCATCTGGCAAAAAACATTATGAATATAATAATTGCCAGAGATTTCAGAAGAATCATAAAAATTGAGTTTGCATCATTTCCACCAACCCCTGCCAAAAACGGAGTTGCCACAATCATTGCCACTACAATGACGTCCTGAAACAATAATATAGAAAGGATTGTGCGACCGTGCAAGCTATGCAATTCGGCTCTTTTTTGGAGTGTTTTGAGCACAATTGCTGTACTACTTAGAGAGATCAAAAACCCCAGGAAAAGGGATTCACTGAAACCAAAACCAAGATATGTAGCTGCAAAAAGAGTTCCAAGGGTTGTAAAAAGAACCTGAAGTCCTCCTCCAAGTACCACAGAACGCTTCATATTCCAGAGTTCTTTTAAAGATAATTCAACTCCAATGGTAAACAGCAAAAGAATAATGCCTATCTCAGCAAGGATATTGATATTATCTGGATTATTTATGAATCCCAATCCATAAGGACCCACTAAGATACCAGTTATTAAAAAACCGACTATAACAGAAATATGAAGTTTGTTACATATATAAAGCACAAAAATAGATATACCAAAAATAATAATGATATCATTGAGTATTGCCGACTCCATAAATATGAATTATGTGAAGATATCTAATAAATATATTCATTTCATGGTGGTTTTGAACCTAAAACCAAAAGCGACCTGATTCTTTCAAAATTCAGTGCTTTTTAAAAAAACAAAAATCTCATATTATTTGGCACCATAGATTTGATAGAAGTGTTTTTTATTAATATATCCATGGAGGTCGGATGATAGAAGACATCAAAGAAACTACAAAGGAAGTAATACAGGCAGTGCTTCCTTTAACTGTAGCAGTATTTTTTCTCATGGTCATAATTGGAATGAATCATGATATGTTCCTGTCTTTTTTCATGGGTTCATTATTGGTCATATTGGGTATGATCCTTTTTCTTCTAGGTGTCAAAATCGGTATGCTTCCCATTGGGGAATCAATTGGTTCTGAATTATCAAAACATAATTCTTTATTGTTCATCCTTGGTTCTGCATTCATATTATCATTTATGGCAACTGTTGCAGAACCCGATGTGAGGGTACTAAGTTCAATGATTGATTCGGTATCAGAAGATAGTATCTCTCGCAATGTACTGATTCTCTCAATTGCCTCAGGGGTTGGATTTTTTGTGGCCGTATCTATGTTGAGAATCACTTATGGTGTCCCGATTAAATATCTATTTACCGTTGGGTATCTGATAATTCTGATATTATCCTTTTTTACAAATCCCGACTATCTGGCCATAGCTTATGATGCAGGTGGGGTAACTACAGGTCCCATGACAGTACCTATAATCCTTGCACTTGGAATAGGTACAGTGTCTGTACTCGGAGATAAATCTGCACTTACCGAAGGCTTTGGACTGATAGGACTTGCTTCTATTGGACCCATTATCTCAGTAATGCTTCTGGGGGTACTTGTGCCTTGACTGCCATTGAACACAGCCAGGACCTATTAGCCGTGGTTCTTGAAGTTCTTGAAGCACTGCTGCCACTTGTTATCTTTTTCCTTGTATTCCAGTTATTGTATCTGAAATTTCCCTCATCATATTTCCTAAAACTTATGGCAGGTCTTTCAATAACTGCGATGGGAATGATCCTGTTTCTCTATGGAGTTTACAACGGATTTTTCCCGGTTGGTTTGGAGATTGGGAGTTATTTTGGACAAATAAAATCCAAGTGGATTTTGATACCAGTTGGTTTTGTGCTGGGATTTCTGGCAACTTTTGCAGAACCCGCTGTTAGAGTATTATGCTACCAGGTAGAGGAGTCATCAAGTGGATACATTAAATCAAATTTAATGCTTTATACCTTATCTGTAAGTGTTGCTGCATTTGTTGCCATCGCAATGACCAAGCTAGTTTATGGAATACCTTTCCTTTACATAATAGTTCCAGGTTATCTGCTTGTCCTTGTACTATTATGGTTTTGTGATAAAGATTTTATAGCAATTGCTTTTGACTCGGGAGGTGTGGCAACCGGACCAATGGCTGTGACCTTCCTTATGTCAATGGCTGTAGGTGTGGCCACATCCCAACCTGATAGCAATCCCATAGTGGATGGATTTGGGATGATTGCATTGATAGCGCTGGCACCTATTATATTTGTCATGATGTTAGGTGTATATATGAGATACATAGGAGGAACTGACAGTGAATAATGATGTGGATGATCTTGTCCTTATAGTGACAATCGTGAAAAAAGGATGGGGAGATACTGTTATAAATGCATCCCGTAAAGCAGGTTCAAAAGGCGGAACAATTATTTTCGGACGGGGTACAGGTGTACATGAAAAGAAACATTTTCTTGGTAATTTAATTGAACCTGAAAAGGAAATAGTATTAACAATTGCCGAATCTGCAAATGCCGATAACATATTGGAATTTATCAAAAAAGACGTGGGTCTTGACAAACCTGGCTGTGGGATGGGATTTGTAGTACCGGTTGACAAAGTATTTGGAACCGCTCACATATTATGCGAACTGGATCCAGAATGTGAACACCAATACACAGATACAAAAGATTGAAAACCATTTAATTAAAACAGATGACTCTATGATTTATTTTACAACCGCAAAAATATTATGCATTGCTCAAGGGAAAATTAATGGGAATCGCTTTTGTAAGATTCAACCCCCAGAATACCAGCAATCTCCAATCCTTCACTGCCAAGTTCAGAAAGACGGTTGAAAATTTCACTGCGATCCACGTATTTTTCTGTGCGTGTTCCATCTTCTTGCTCGATCTTTATGGTAATTTCACCTTTCACATATCCTCTTTCACGACATTGGGTTATAATGTCTGAATACTGTTCTGCAACGGCCTTTAAGCAGTCAAATATCTCGTTACTGAAAATGGCATTCTCATCCCCGGCCATCAAATTGACAAGTTTGCGGGAAGCAATGTTGTACCGGGCAAATTCCACAAGGTTATTGACAAGTGAATCTATCTCTTCGAGGGTTATTGATTTAAAAAGCGCAGGATCGGCAGTAATATCAGTATCATCAAAAATCACGGAATACTCATCGCCGTCTGAAATGATCATCAGAGAATGGTCTGCCTTTTTATTGCTGAAAGAGACTTCCACGTACTCATTGCCATCATATTCAAACGATTTCAGTAAATACTCGGACAGGTCTTCCATTTTGATCTTTTTTTCCTTGGATATTAATCCGGCACGTGCCCAAGTAGGGATAAAAAGGGTATCAATCAAATCTTTTATCGCAACAGAAGACCTGTTATAGCTTAATTCAAAGAAAGATTGCATAGACCCCAGGGTTGTGATCTTCTTGCCGGTTAAATGGCCATTTTCAGCTTCCATGGAATAGCTTTCATGAGAACCATAAATTCCGCCTTCAAAAAGAGGATTCAACATAGAAAGGACCTGACTGCCAATAGAATTCATGAATTTGTTATAGTCATTTCTTTCCTTTTCTATAGAGATGTTTACCTGTTCCAAACCTTCATGTGCAGCTCTGTCACAGGCTTCCAGGACTGATTTTTTATATTCATCCAGGTATTGGCCGGCAAAATCAGAATTAAGGGATTTGACACATTCCATAGTTTTATCATTGGAACTGTTCAGTTCCTCCAGTGCCTTCTCCAGAGAATCGATATTTTTGCGATAGTTTTCATTTTTTTCAATCGCTTCCTTTTCTACAGGAAGAACTTTGGAACAGGCATCTACAAAGTTCTTTAAATCCTCAATGAAATCCCGCTGTACAGGCAGATCAGTAGAATCCTGAAATGTATATTTCATGTTTCCCCCAGTTTAATGCTAAATATCTGCCTGCAAACATTATATATGTTATTGTGGGATTACAGGAGAACTTCCCTGACAGGTGCAAGTAACAGGCCCATGTATTTTACAGCACCATTTTTAAGATCCATTGGGTGCAGGGTTCCGTCTTCAAAGATCTTTTCAAGTTCCTCGTAACCATTGCATGTAAGATTGCCGCCAAATTTTTCAGGCCTTTCGAACACTATTTCTTCATAACGGGGTAATATATGGTAGCGGAAGAGCTGTAATACAGGATTATCGACTATCTCCCCAGCAGGACAGAAAGCTTTTTTCATCTTTTTCTTGATGGCTGCTTCATCATCATCCACTGAAATGTAATTGCCCTTGGAAGAAGCCATTTTATCGCCGTCAAGTCCCAGCAGGATTGGAGTATGGAGACATGTCGGTGCCTTGTAGCCCATTCCAGGCAGTCCTTCACGGGCAAGCATGTGAATCTTACGCTGGTCGATACCACCCACAGCTACATCAACATCAAGCATAGCAATATCAATGGCCTGCATTATCGGATAGACCATCTGGGAAACCCGCGGATCATCCATTGTTCTTCCGACCTCATCCATACTGCGGCGAGCCCTGTTCAGGGAAGTGGTACAGGTGAGTTTGAGTACATTGAGCATATATTCCTCACCCAGCTGGAAATCCGATCCATAAACAAAATTGGTTTTATCGGGATCAAGTCCCAGTGCAAGGAAGCATCTTCTGTTGTAATCAGCAATTTGTTTTACTTCTTCCATAGTACCTTTTTGATTCAGGAAAGCGTGTACATCTGCAAGGAGTACCGTGATATTGAAGCCGGCCTTCTGAAGGTCGATCAATTTGTTTACGGTAAGCACATGGCCCATATGTATCTTACCGCTTGGTTCGTAACCGGTGTAGGCAGAAGGCTCTGCTTTTGCTTCCATCAGTTCATCCAGTTCCTTCTCTGTAACAATTTCCTGAGCATTCCTTTTAACAAGATCTATTCTGTCCATGGAGTCACCGCATAAGATAATTTAACTGATAATAAGGTCAATAATTGTGCAATCTCTATTCAATCCAGAGATATATGTCTTTTGAGGAAATTATCTCCCTCTGCTGTACTGAAAAGAGGCAAATCCCAATCCTGGGAGATACGTGAACGTGTGGAACGTGTCTTTTCCTCCAGAAGAGGATTATATCCTTCTATTGGATATTTTTCCCTGTATACAGCCACACCTCGCCTTTGCCATGCAGGTTTCTTTGCCAGATTTGTGCCTCTTTCAAACATCATCTCATGTATGTCCTGTGATTTTTTGCCATGCATGACTGAAGCTGCACTCTTTCTGTCCATACCTTCCTCGACAAGAGTGTAATAACCATAAGAACTAACAAAATTGCGCCAGGCTTCCTGTTGTCGCCACTGCATATATTCATTAAAATGGTCATTGCATACAGGAATCACGCGACAGTCAAAAGCCACAGGTTCCGCAATTCCTGAAAAAAGGGTAAAAGCGCTGCTCAAAAATGAAGGCACAACCGAATCCAGTTTCTCCACTCTTCTGTCAAAGGGCAAATCAGTGAATACAATGCTTGCCTCATCAGAAAAAGTGTATGCAAAAACCGGGTTCATGTTGCTTTTTTTGAAAAACAACTCTATTGAATCGGCCATACAGGTGGCAAAGAAAAGATCATAGGGTTTTTCAAACCCTTCTTTTTTCAGGGTACGCTGGAAGTTCCTGCCATCTACGCGAAGAATTACCGGAGATACACAACGCAAATCTGCATAGATCTCTCGCTCTTTCATGAGATGATCAGTCTTCTACTTGCTCTTTTTTCCTGAATTTGCTGACAACATCCCTGATAAGAACAATGTCCCCGCTTGTGACTACCCATCGATAGGGAATTATGACACCCCTTGTAGGCACATCGAAAAAATCACGACTGATGCCGGAAAGAGCAAGACCACTTATTACTCCCTCGTCCACGTTCATTACAAGATCGTCAACTTTACCCACATAAGTACCGAGGTTGGTATATACGTTTAACCCAAAGAGTGATGTAATATCTGCGCGCATGTTATCCCCTGTTATAGTTGTATATTGTATAAGAATTTACGTTGGTCATATATATAAATACATTTTCTTAAATGATATATATTCTGGCAAATTTAATTACATGAGCTGAATCCATCATATAAAATATTGGTGACATTAATGCTTACAAGTACTTATATTCATATCCCGGGCATCGGGAAAGGAACCGAGAGGAAGATATGGTCCGGTGGAATTACCACATGGAATGATTTCCTGCAGAATAAAAGCGCAATAAGCCTCCCGGGTTCCAAAAAAGATAAAATTGCAATGGAAATTGAAAACTCCATCGAAAAACTTGAGATACGCGATATTCCTTATTTTGCAAAATCGATACCTACAGCCGAACACTGGAGAGGATTCCGTAATTTTTCGGACTCTGTAGCCTACGTAGATATTGAAACCACAGGGCTTTCACCTTCATCCTCTAAAATAACTGTCATCGGGGTTTATGATGGAAAAGATGTGAAAAGTTTCGTGCGGGGCATAAATCTGGAAGAAATAGTACAGGAGATGGAACAATACGATTTCCTGGTGACTTTCAATGGTGCGCGTTTTGACCTGCCTTTCATACAGCGAGAGTTTCCACAGATCACAATGGAACAAATGCATACCGATCTTATGTACCCTTTAAGGAGAATAGGGTTGAAAGGCGGACTCAAAAATATAGAGCATATGCTGGGAATCAACCGCTCCGAAGAAACTGAAGGTATGGACGGTTTTGAAGCCGTGCGCCTGTGGAAGGAATATGAAAAGGGAAATGAGGAAGCCCTGGATTTGCTTCTTGAATACAACCGAGAAGATATAGTGAATCTGGAAACTATCCTGGAGATTACATATGACAGGTTCGTTGAACACTGCTTTCAGGGGTGTACACCACAGAAATGAGTGAAAATGTTGTGCCGGGACATCCGGACATATCGGATTTTCCCCACATGCCCGGCGTATACCTGATGAAGGACGCAAATGATACCATTATCTACATCGGTAAAGCCAGGGACCTGAAGAAAAGGGTCAGCCAGTACTTCCAGGCTGACAAAAACAAGAGTCCAAAAACAAAGGTCCTTGTTAGCAAGATCAGGGATATCGAATACATAGTTACATCCACAGAAGTTGAAGCCCTTATCCTGGAAGCCAACCTGATCAAAAAGAACAGGCCCCGGTACAATATCAGTCTGAAAGACGATAAACGGTATCCCTATGTGAAGGTAACCATCAATTCCAGATACCCGCGCATATACCTGGTCAGACGCAGGTTAATGGATGATGCTGTCTATTTTGGACCATACACCAGTGTAAAGCCGGTGCGCACTACCCTTGACCTGATATCCCAGATATTCAAAATCCGCAGGTGTCACGGCAATCCCACACAGAAGAAAAGGCCCTGCCTGAACTATCATATAAATCGTTGCATGGGACCCTGTACAGGAGATGTTGATGCGGAAGAATACAGGGATAATGTGAAAGCGGCAGTAAAGTACCTCAGGGGGGACACCGGTGACCTGCTGGGCAAACTCAGACAGCAAATGCAGGAATACGCAGAAAAGCAGCGATATGAGGCAGCTTCGGTTATCCGGGACCAGATTGAAGGTTTAAAAGAACTTGCAAAACAGCAAAGGACAACCGCAGGGGTCGATGACAGGGATGTTATCGGGTTGCATGTGGATGAGAAGGACATTTATGTGCAGCTCTTCTACGTGAGAAACGGCAGCATGGTGGGACGGGCGGATTTTGAACTGAACCGGGGGAAAAGTACGTCCTCTGAAATTATTGCCGAATTCATTAAGCAATACTATCAGGATTCCCCTGTACCTCCCGAAATTGTTGTACCGGAAATGCCTCCGGAGGAAGAAGTAATCCTGAAATGGCTGTCTGAAAAGGCTGGCAGGAAAGTTACCCTGAACATTCCCAAAATAGGAGAAAAGAAAAAACTCTTTGATATGGCGATGAAAAATGCCACAATGGCCGGGGAGCGGGCAAACACGGAGAAAGCAAAAAAGGAAGGGACATTGAAAGGGCTCGGGACGCTGCAGGAAAAACTGGGAATTGGTACCCTGCCCCGACATATAGAAGGTTTTGACATATCCAATATATCAGGAACCGATCCGGTAGCTTCGATGGTGGTTTTCAAAAATGGTACACCTTCAAAAGCGGATTACAGGCATTACAATATCAAAAGTGTTGAAGGAATTGATGATTTTGCCATGATGGCCGAAGCTGTCGACAGGCGATACTCCCGCATGAAAGAAAATAAACAAGCCATGCCGGACCTCATACTTATAGACGGAGGAGAAGGCCAGATCAACGCCGCAAGCCGGGAATTACAAAAACTGCAGATGAATATACCGATAATCGGCCTTGCCAAAAAATTTGAGCATATAATTTTTCCAGACACACATCCCCGTAAACTGCTGATTCTGCCAAAAAAATCCCCTGCACTAAAAATACTCATGCAGGTAAGGGACGAAGCACACAGGTTTGCAGTGGCTTCCCACAGGAAAAGAAGGTCAGCAAGACTTTCCCATTCCGAACTGGATGGGATTGAAGGAATCGGGGAAAAGAAAAAGAAAGAACTTCTGCAATATTTCGGTTCTGTGGAAAAGGTCAGGCAGGCTGATGAAAAAGAGATCGCAGGAGTTGAGGGAATCGGAAAAGCACTTGCAAGGCGTATTGCCGAAAAACTCAGGGAACAAAAGTGAGCACGACAGCTATATAAAAAATACTGTAGTAGTTTACTGTAAGGGGGATTAGATAATGAGTTACAACAAGATGCTTATTTCCATTGACGGTTCCGGTTATTCGGAACAGGTGCTTGAAGCAGGGATGGAAATTGCAAAGGGTTTGGATAGTCGTGTTTACATTGTTTATGTGGTACATCCCGGTTCATCCCTTCTGCCAAATCCTGATTCCTGGAGTCCTTCTCGCCGGGTGCTGGAGGAGATGGGCAAAGATGCATTCAGGAAGGCAATGGCTATTGCGAAAGATAAGGGTTTGTCCTGCGAGACAAAAATGCTGGAAGGATACCCGTCAGATAAGATTATGGATTTTGCTGAACGAAAGAATGTCGATATGATCGTCATTGGTTCCAAAGGTCGGCAGAGTACCAAAAAATTCCTGCTTGGCGGCGTTGCGGAGAAAGTCATACGCAATTCCAAAAAACCTGTATACGTGGTCCGTTGAAAATATTCTTAAATACTATGCCTGCGCGGTTAGTTTCAGGTGATGCAGATAGCATTGATAAGTAAAGAGCTCGCACAGGCCAGATCGGACCTTTCTGCTGTAGAGGCATATCCTTTTGAAGAACTGGTTGATATAATCAAAGATGTGGGTTTTGAATGCAGCAGGTGCACACGCTGTTGCACCCGCGACTACAATGATCATGTTTTCCTGCTGGAGAAGGATGTTGAGAGAATCGAGAGGGTCGATCCTTCAAAAATTACACCTGCGCCTTATTTCGATTACTGTGATAACAAGGGCAATTTCTATGTACAGGGATATGCCCTGACCTACAAGGATGACGGGACCTGTGCTTTCCTGGGAGAAGATGGGCTGTGTACCATATACAAACAGAGGCCCTCAATATGCAGCATATATCCGTATATGCTCAATCGCGAACCCGACAGGAGGGGCAAGCTCCTGTGGAGACATGTGGCAGGCCTGAACGAGCACGGTTACTATCACTGTGAAATGACTGAGAAGGATGCCATGCAAATGGCAAAAGATGTGGGTGAATATGAAACCGGCTTCCTGCAGCACCGAATAGATTTCCTTACTACCTTGCTCTCCTACTTCAGGGAAAACAAGCTTAAACCTTCCCAGAGACAGTACGAAAGACAGATGAAAAAATACAATTCAGGGAAAGAAATTGTCGTTAACGTGTACCACTGCGGACAATTTCATACTCATCATCTTGCAGATAAAAGTTAAGCCCACTTTCCTGTCAATTTCCCATCCAGTGCCAGTTTACCCAGAAGTTTATTTACATCCGGTTCAATCGGTGCAGGAACTATATTTTCATAAGGTGTCGAAGGCAGTGGGGTCAGGTAATGAGCTCGCACCTTGCCCCCTTTACTGATTATCCAGTTGATCATATCCAGGGTGATTCGCTGGTCCTCTTCGTTTTCACCGGGAAAACCGAATATGAAATCCACCATCGGCACTATGTTTTTGTCCACACAAAGCTCAACGGCATTAAAAATATCTTCACTGTTATGTCCCCTGCGAATTTGCCTGAGGATGCTATCACTGCCTGATTGGCCACCCAGACTTATACTTTTGTTTGTGCAGTATTTATCCACCAGTTCCAGCGCATCCTCTGTAACGAATTCAGGACGCACTTCCGAGGGGAAAGTGCCAAAATAAATAGTCTTTCCCTCAAGTTCTGCAAGGGAGGCAAGTAATTTCTCAACTTTATCCAGCCTTGGATGAATCCCGTCACCTCCGTAGGCAAAAGCATTTGAAGAGGTGAATCTCAGGTCATTGTAACAGCATGCATAACGAACAATGGAATCAATACTTCGATGACGCATCTTGTGACCGAAAAGCCTGGGAGTCTGGCAATATTTACAATTCCAGGGACATCCCCTGCTGATTTCTATTGGTGACCGGGGGCCATCACAGTCAAAACAGGGATAATCATCAAGATTTACCGGTTGCCGGGAGGGCGTGTACACAATACTACCGCCTTTTTTGTAGGCAATCCCGGCTACTTTTGAAACATCTCCCCCCATCTGCAGGGTATCCACAAGTTGTGGCAGGGTTTCTTCTCCTTCCCCGATTACCACATAATCAAAAAACCCAAGAGTTTCTTCCACTGAGCCTGACGGGTGCGGCCCTCCTGCTATATAGACAGAATCGGTTTTTGAAGAAGATACTTCCGTAAATATGCTTCTTTTTTGTGCGGTAGAAAAACTGTACACCATTATGCCGTCAACCGGATGCCGGGCAAAACCAGCATTTTCAAGCAAGGGATAAAGGGTCGCCAGACTGTATGAGTTCTTTCGATGCCATCGGAGATTTATATCCACTCAATTCACTTCCTTATACAGTAACTATAGTAAAAGGAACCGGTGTGAAACACAACAGGCCCAGCACGAAAGTAACTATTCCCAGCAGCATCCTTTTGCCGCCAAGTTCGTGCCTGTCTTCCATTGGCCGGGGATGGCCTGCGGCAGCAAAAAGGAAGAGTAAAATCGCCCAGAAAAACCAGATTCCGGCATTTTGACCCATTACAGTACCTATATAAATGGCTATCAATCCGAGTAGAACCGGCATTGCTGAAGAAATGTATTTCGCTTTTTCACCAAGCATTGCACGCATGGCATGCCCCCCGTCCAGCTGACCCGAAGGTAGGAGGTTGAGCAAGGTGACAAACATTCCCACCCAGCCGGCAAAAGCCACAGGGTGAATGGTTTGGCCACTGGAACCCATTAACCATTGCAGGAAGGCAAATAGGGGAGGCATCTGCAAGTCTATCATAAGGGTGCCGGGTGCCTGAGAGAACTCCACAGGAGGTTGCATCAAACCTATGATCGTAACAATTACTGAGGCCACAAGCCCTACAAGGGGGCCTGAAACTGCCACATCAAACAAGGATATCCTGTCCGGTATCATTCCCTTGTGCTTGATAACCGCCCCCATTGTTCCGATTATGGAGGGAAAAGGAATGAAATAGGGCAGGGAAGTTTGCATGCCGTGCCTGCGAGCTGCGAGGTAGTGTCCCATCTCATGTGAGCCCAACACACCCATTATAGCGATAGTAAAAGGCAAACCTTCAAAAGCAGAGAGCGGATCTGCAATTACATCCGCCCCAAACATGCTTGCACCTGCAAACATGGTTGTGAAAAAAGTGGCTATTGCCAGCACAGCGTTTATCCATACTCTGTCTTTTCCTTGTTTGAAAGGAACCGCTGCAATTACCTCTTCACCTAACTTAGATTCAATAGCAAGGTTGTAACCTCTGGAGGCAAACTGAACTGTGAGGGATTCCTGTATAATCTTGCGGCTAACCCGTGGCATTCCATAGAAATAGACCGATCCAGCATGGTAGTTCACCTCATATACCCTGAAAAAAGGACTTACCTGAAGATACATCCAGTCAATAAGCTGTTTGACCTGAGGGTCTACTGAAGGTTTCCGTTTTAAGCCCATCTTAATCCTTTGTTTCCAGCCAGCCTTCATTTCCGTTTATGCTAACTTTCATACCATCCTTCAGCATCTCAAATGGATTACTTTCCAGGCTGTCAACCAGAGGGATTTCGGATATGATCGCTCCCACAGCTACTATTGGTTCACATTCCAGGTTTACCATTGCAACCGGAGCAACACCATTTTTGAAAAGCTGGTATATTACATAGGAACCCACTGTCGAACCTTTCCCATGAGGAAATATCAATACCTTGCCAGCTATATTTTTCCCGAAAAGACAATGCTCTGGATCAACGATCTTACCTGTTTGCGGGTCTACGTTGCCCAGAAATGATATGGGGTCTTCTGAAAGCAATACTTCACCGCCAGTACTTCCTTTTGAGATACCCCTGCCTTTAATCCGAATGGGCTCCACCCCCTTTTTCCATGCATTTTTCAATATTGGCGATTGTTGCGGCCACCTTGCACATTCCCGGCAGGTATGCATAGGCTTTTCCGGAATTTACTGCCATGTGAGAGAACTTATCGGTTGCAGGGGAGACTACCATACATGTGTCACAGAGAACCTTTGCACCACTTTTCTCGATACTTTCTACAAGCTTGGGATTGGACGCAGCAACTTCCCTGGAAGTAAATATCCAGACATTGTTGTCCACGACCTTACCTTCAAGCTTTGCAGCAACATCTTCCAGTTCTTCCGGTGAACAGTGAGGACAACCCACAGCAGCGCTGTCACATTCTGTAATTCCATCACCTGATACTGTTTCATAAACTTCATCTATCTGGCTTCTTTCAATCGTCAATTGCTCCTCAGGCAACTCGAAATCTTTCCTGCAGCTTTCAGGAGTGACGCCTTCCACATGATAGAGGGCTACCGCACCTGATGCAGCCATTGCAGCACCCAGTGCTTTGAGCTGGTCCCTGTGGGGTGTAGATTGCATCCTGAACAGGGGCACACGTTTACCTGCTGCTTTGCCTGCGATATAGCCCAGGACTGCATAATCTGAAGGCTCCAGTTCACAGTCCACGGATATCATAAGTTCAGGTACCCTGTTTTCATCCAGATGATAGCCATAGTTTGCAGTTTTACCCAAAAGAGCTGCACAAAGAGCAGAAGGACCACCTTCACGGTTGGTACGGGCCCCGATAACGGAGTTGGCGTAGGATACAGCCGAGGATTCACTCCAGGCAAGATGATCACCGTAAGTTGCCGAGAAACTTTGCAGGTAATACGGTGTGCATGTACACTGGACCTCTATACCCAGATTCCTGTATGCTTCGATGATCTCCTGCTGCTTTTCGGCGAATTCGGCGGATACTCCCATCTCCTGCCATCTTTCAAGATCCATGCCGGCAGGGTTGAGGATGGAAGGTACCTGCACCCTGCCTTCAAGATCGGAGATCCATTCCAGACCGGCATCACCCATCGTTTTATAGGAGACACCTGCAATCTGGGCACTTTTAATGGGAATCAGGCGGTCTGCCTCATAGATATCACCCAGTGCGACCAGGATTTCCATGGCCTTTTGCAGGGTAGGGCCGCTTTCTCCAGCCATTATTCTTTCTTCTTCAGGTGTGAGATACATATAATAAACCTTCAAATATGATCAGTAAATGTTTTTTGGCATCGTTGCTCTTTCAAATTTCTCATTCTCTGCCAGCACCTTTGTGGCATCAATACCCATTTTAGTAGTGGTACCGTCCAGAGCACCCCGCGGATCAAGAGAGCTTCCCCGGACTCCGGGGATTATCATAACATCTGAATCCGCCTTCACACGTGTTGCCATTGCAAATTCGATGTCGTCGCTGTCAAATATATCTATATCCTCATCCACAACAATCACATGTTTGAGACTGGTATGGGCGGCAAACGCTGCCATAATGGCGTTTTTTGCATCCCCCTCTGTCTGCTTTTCAATCTGGACAATAGCATGAAGGTAGCAACATCCCCCTTCGGTCAGAATTACATTTTTTACTTTTGTAACTTCTCCGACAGCCCCGTAGATACGGGGTTCATAAGGCACACCCATCATCAACAGGTGTTCGGGACCTGCGGGCAGTATTCCGTGATATATGGGGTCTTTACGATGCCATATTTTTGTAACCGTTATGACAGGCTCCTGGCGTACAAGGTCATAGGTACCCGTGATATCCACAAATGGGCCTTCATCTGTCCTTTCTTCGGGATAGATGTAACCTTCCATGACAATTTCAGAATGTGGGGTCTTTATACCATTGTCACATTCAAAAAGTTCCACGGGATTACCCATCAAGGCAGCCGCATAATTAAACTCCTTACCTTCCCCAACCCGTGTGGCGGATGCAAAAGCAACCGCAGGATGCGGGCCCAGTACTATGGAAACAGGCAATGGATCACCATTGTTTTCAGCCTCCTTTTGCAGAAGATATGTATGTCTTGGAGGTACCAGACGCGCAGCCAGTTTATTTTTCCCTACAACCATCAGGCGATGGATCGAGGCATTTGTCACACCATCATATTCGGAAACAACTATTCCTGCCGTTATATAAGGGCCACCATCTTTCTCAAAATGTGTCATTATAGGAAGAGAATTGAGGTCCACTTCCTCTACACAAACTTCTTGTGTAGGAGAAGAATCCACAATCCTTATTTCGCCATCCGGCTGTATCCCGGAAAGACTCTGGATAATATCACTTCTATTGACATTAAGCATTGCTCCCAGCTCATCCCTGCTTCCCAATACGTTCATGATCGCCCGGTGACCATTAATATTTTCGAAAAGGACCGGTCCGGAGGTGTTTTTCGCAATCATTGGTGCCTCGTACTCGGCATTCACCTTTTCTTTGATTACGGTAAGCCTGCCGGAAGTACGGATCCTGTCAAGAAAATCTCTGAGGGTCATTGGTTATACTATAAAAAGGGATGATAAATACATATTGCCATTAAAAGGTTTAAGCTCCCATCAAATAACTGCGGGAAACAGGATAATGGAAAGGAGGTTGACAGGAGCCCACCGATATTCGGCAATTGAGGGAATGGTACCGGTATTATAAATACCATCTATTTTGCATCACGTGTGTAATCCAGATAGCTAACAATATCAGTACTCAAATCCATCTGCTTCATTGATATTTTTGAGTACTTGTGCAATCAATAGCTGCACTTCCTCAGAATGAGATTCGGATAATTTCCCCCCTTCAATCTTGAGCAGTTCTCCTATATCATCTATCATACTATGGATCATGGTAAGCATTTCTTCCTGGCCTATCAGGCCTGCATAATATGCATAAAAAAAAGTTGTGCCACTCCGCCTGACTTTTTTCTTGAAGGCTGAATGGGCATTGGATACTTCCTGCCTGGAATACGGACTCTCTGCAAAGGGCACAATATCCGGCAGGTTTTCCCCTATCCAGGTCATTTCCGAGTGGTCGGATACATTTTTGAAATCCGCACAGAGACGAGCAATCATCCATTCACGCGCGGTCAAATGAGTTGTAGATTTAAGGTACCTGTTAACTTCAGAGTATGTCTTGTTTTCCATTTTCTTGAATTTCTCATACCTATTCATGCTGATACCTTCTTTGTATTGCAACCACTATAATACTCATTGCTGTAATGTTTTAATAGTTTTTTCATAAGAAAATGAAACAAGGTAAAAACATCCCACTCTGCACACAGGTATCCACGCATGAGATCAAAAAATAAGAGGAAACGTCTACAGGGAAGGCCTGTATCCCGTGAATTCAGGGAAATATTTCATCCAGTTTATTCCTTCCCGCAATGACATCATCCAGAGAAAAGACCTCAAGATTGAATATTCCGCCAAATCCTGACAATTCTTCAAGTACGGTATAATCGATGCAACCCGAACCCGGCCCAAGGTGTGCATCTCCGAAATAATCACCTTTACACTCCCCGTAATTATCGTGCACGTGCACATGGACGACATTTTCTGCAAAATGTCTTGCAAAATGCCTGAGCAGACCACAGTCTCCCCTGCAGGTCAGATTGGCATGTCCCACATCAAAAGTGATACCAAGTGAAGGAGAATCAACTTCAAGAACTGCCCTTACGACTTCCTCTGCACCGCAGCAGAGATTATCAGGAGCTGTATTCTCCTTATTTTCAAGTCCCAGTACCACACCCCTATCCGAAGCAAAGGCGGCCAGTTCTTTCAGGTTTGCAATCATTTTGTTGAAAGATTTTTCATACTCTGCTCCGTAAGTTCCTGGATGGATGACAACCGCATGGGACCCAATCTCTGTGGCAAGATCAATGGACTCTTCCATGAGCCTGAAATCCTGTTTATCCATGGCTGCCGTATCAACCACAAGATCAGAGGGATAGGTTGGTACATCGGCAAAATAAGGAGCATGGATCGATGTTTCCAGATCACAAGTGGACAATTCATCAAGGATTGAAGAGAGCCGCTCCCTGTCCAGTGTTATCCCATTATATACACCAAGCCTGGGAATATAGAGTTCAACAGAATCAACATGTTCATCGAGTTCGGGCAGCGGGGCTGCAAAGGAAGATGCACCAATCATACAGATTACTGTTCTGCAAGCGATTAATAATCCTTTTGGTAAGGCAAAGATAGCAAAATACTTATTGTAAATATCGGATAAATGCTAGCGATGAAACTCTACGTGCCGCATGTGGGACATATGGAAGGCTTGCAGGAATTGCTTGCAGATCCATCCAAAATATATTCTGTCTACATGGCGGGCTCACCTGATTATATTGGTACCGGCAGGACAAACCTGAGTGCACCCACTCTGGAATCCATAGCAGAACAAACCGAATACGCCCATGAGAAGGGAGTTAAGATCGATATGGTCCTCAACAATTCCTGCATGGGAGGCCAGCAGCTTACACCTGAGGGAATATCAGAGGCTTTACGGTCGATGACATCGAAGTATTCGAAGAACATATCCTTAAGTTCCTGGAAGATGCTACCCTGAAGCTTGGGATCGAACCCACATTCCTTTTTGCCAGGCCGGCACAGCAGAAGTAGCTTCACTCAATGCAAGAATGCTCTGCGGCCGCTGCTACAGGGATTTTGCAAGAGGCGAGGGGAAACAGCCCCGTCCTGACATATATATTCTCAAACTCGAAAAGAACAAATAAATCGATTCCGGGAGACAAATCCGAAAGGTTTATGAATTATATTAAATAATCCAAACCCACCTTAGATGAGTCTATGTTATAATTCATAACATACGGAACAAACTCCGATAAGTTGTTCTACAATAATACATGGATTTATTACAATTAACTAAAAAAGGAGGATAAAAGATATGGAACCACTCATAGGAATGGGTGTGTTGGCACTGATGGGTGCAGCGGCAACTATCGCCGGTGCATCGGAAGATCTGGAATCTGATGTAGGATCCCAGAGTAACCCGAACTCCCAGGTACAGCTGGCACCCCAGATGATGTATCCACACAGGATTTTTAACAAAGCCATTTCAGGTGAACCACCCTCCAATGCCTTAATGGCAGCGGTTGGAGGTGCATCTGCATCGGTGCTTATGGGCGCCTACAGTATGTCAGTGGTCTTTGCCATCGCAGTTGGAGCCCTCATTGCAGCCGGTATACACGGCACTTACGCAACAACTGCATATTTGGGAAGGAGCGCAAGCCAGAAAAGATTCAGACAACCCATATATCTTGATATGGTCCGTTCACACGTACCTGTTATGATGGGATTTGCCTATATTACCACATTTTGTATCCTTGTAGTGTCATATCTCATGACATCTGTTCTCGGACATCCTTTCCCGCTTACCCTGCTTGCATTCATATGGGGTATCACAGTAGGAGCAATCGGTTCTTCTACAGGGGATGTGCACTATGGTGCTGAGCGTGAATTTCAGAATGTAGAATTCGGGTCCGGGCTCAATGCTGCAAACTCCGGTAACATCGTAAGGAAAGCAGAATGCGGACTGAGAAACGGTATCGATAATTCCTGGTTCTGTGCCAAATTCGGTGGCCCTGCAACCGGACTCGCTTTTGGTATGACCGTATTTCTCAGCGGCTGGATTACTACAATATTTGACCCTTCACTGGGTGCCAATATCGGCTGGCTATCAATAGTCGTCGGACTGGCAATCATACTTATCCTGATATTATGGAACCGCAGACTGGAAGTTTTCGCACGTAACCAGTATGGTCCGTACAAAGAAGATGAAGAGGTGACTGCATGATAGATATTGCAGGAGTACTGGCAGCCAATTTCCTATACGTGATCCTCATCACACTTGGAGGAGTGCTCGTATCCGGAAGTGTCCACTTCGTACCTGTGGGTGGTGCACCCGCAGCAATGGCCCAGGCTACAGGTATCGGAACAGGTACAGTACAGCTCGCTGCCGGTGCAGGTCTTACAGGACTTGTAACAGCAGGCGCAATGCTTAATCTGACGGACAGTATGGCCCTGATCCTTGCAGCCGGCATGGTCGGTGCAATGATTATGATTGGCGTAACTATGATAATCGGAAACCTTGTATACGTCTACGGTGTGGGAGTACCTCCCGCTTCAGCAAAGGTAGATTATGACCCAATCACAAAGGACAGACAGGATATCTATGTATCACAGGGTACCGAAGGACACGGTATTCCAACTGTATCATTTGTAAGTGGTATCATCGGAGGAGGTCTGGGTGGTATCGGCGGTGCACTTGTTTATTATTCCCTGATGAGTATTGCAAATGGCATGGCTTCAGCAGACTTTGTAGGTCTTGCAGCTATTTTCGCTGTGGGAATTTTCTTCGTAAACGCTGTAATACCGTCCTACAACATAGGAGGTACTATCGAAGGATTCCATGATCCTAAGTTCAAGAAGTGGCCAAAAGCAGTAGTAACATCTTTAATTGTCACATTTATGTGTGCAATTGTAAGTGTAATTACAATAGGAGGTCTGTAAAATGTCTGCAGGAGGAAGTGGCGGAGGTGCCGCACAGGCAATTCCCCAGAATAAACTTATCGCTTTCGGAGCAGCAGGCGGACTTATTGCAATTTACCTGAGCTATTTCATGGTACAGTTTGCAGGACCGGCCTTCTCATTCATAGGCGCCCTTGGTGCAATTTGTGCCATCGTATGGGGCGCAGCTGCAGTACGCAGAGTTGCCAGTTATGGACTTGGTACAGGCGTACCTTCCATCGGTATGCTCGCTCTGGGTATGGGAGTTGTGGCAACAATGTTTGGCCTCGCAGTCGGAGGTATTGCCGGACCCATAGTTGCTTTCGTAACCGCAATGGTTATCGGCCTGGTCATCGGTGCCCTTGCCAACAGAATAATCGGAATGGGCATTCCCATAATGGAACAGTCCATGACCGAGATCGCAGGTGCAGGTACTCTGGCTATTGTCGGGCTCAGTACAGCCATGACAGGCACTTTCATGTTTGATGTTGTTCTGACAGAGGTAATATCTACAGGCTACATCGCATTGATTTTCATCGCTGGAGGTATTGCAATTCTTCATCCGTTCAATGCAAATCTGGGACCCGATGAAAAACAGGACAGGACCCTTTCCACTGCATTCGAGAAAGGTGCTATAGCAATGATAATGGCCGGTATCGTCTCTGCAGTTTCAGCCGGTGCATCCGCTGCCCCCACAATCGTTATCGGACTGGCCATATGGTATGTTTCTTTCAGCCAGTACAACAAGTATGTTGTCAGGGACGCATATGATGTGGTTGGAACAGGTCTCCTGCCAAAGGAAGAGGAGGAATCGGAATGAGCATGGTACATGTTGCACCTGAAGTACATTTAGTACTGGATCCAATGTCATCCCTGCTTGCAGCAGAACGGGATGATGTGATTCAATATTCCATGGATCCAGTAATGGAAAGAATAGATAATCTTGATAATATTGCAGATGACCTTGTGAATTCCCTCGCCCCGGACAGGCCACTTCTGAATTCCTTCCCGGGAAGAGAAAATACATCATACAGTGCAGGTATCTACAGCAACCTGTTCTATGGCGTCGTTGTAGGACTGGTATTCTCAGGAATTCTGGCAATTGTGATCTACATGCTTAGCATGACCGGAGGATTGTAAAATGGCAGAAAAGAGAGAACCGGCACCCGGATGGCCAATCCTCAAAGGAGAATACGAGGTAGGAGATCCGGAAAACTGTGTTGCAGTAATTACCCTGGGTTCACACCTGGAGGGAGGACCCATGCTGGATGCAGGAGCTTCTATTGCAGGCCCCTGTAAAACAGAAAATCTGGGCCTGGAAAAAGTTGTATCCCATATCATTGCAAACCCCAATATCAGATATCTGGTCGTAACCGGGTCTGAAGTAAAGGGACACATAACAGGTGAAGCATTCATAATGCTGCACAAGAACGGTGTCAGTGATAACAGGATCGTGAATGCCAGTGGTGCTATACCCTATGTAGAGAACCTGACTGAAGAAGCTGTACAGAGGTATCAGGAACAGGTCGAATGTATCGATCTTATTGGTACTGAAGACATGGGAGTTATCACCGGTAAGATAAAGGAACTTGCAGCCAAGGACCCAGATGCTTTTGATGCAGATCCCCTTGTGATAGAAGTCGGCGGTGAAGCAGAAGAGGAAGAAGAAGTCGGTGGTCTTAAACCAATGGCATCCGAGATCTCTGTAATTCGTGGCAGGATCCTTGATGTCGAAAGGGAAATGGCCAGGATCGGAGAGTTCAATAAATTCCATGCCGGTGTCCACGCAGGCAAGATTGAAGGAATAATGATCGGACTTACCATTACATTGTCCCTGCTTGGCCTGATATTATTCGGGAGGTGAATGATATGGCGGAAGAAGAATATGGAAAAGGCGTACCAATGGTCATTGAACCAAAGATGGGCGCCATTGATCGAGTGGTCGAAGATATCCGTTACAGGGCCCAGCTGATTTCCAGAAGTCAAAAACTTGATTCCGGTGTATCAGCCGCAGGAATCGTCGGTTTTACAATCGGATTTCTTTTTGCACTGATAATGGTAATCATACTACCACTATTGGTATGGCAGGTGATTTAAGATGGCTGACGAACAAGCAAGCAACAATATTCCAGCCGTAGTGGTGGACTCGGACGATTTTGACGAAATACTCAAGAGACTCAATGAAATCGACGAGAAAATCGAGTTTGCCAACAGTGAAATCACACAGAAGATAGGCAAGAAAGTAGGAAGGGATATAGGAATACTCTATGGAGCAGTTGCAGGCATATTGATGTTCTTGCTCTATATCTCGATATCACCGATACTTTTCTAAAATAGAGGTAATAACATGTTCAAATTTGATAAGAAACAGGAAGTATTCGAGGTCGGAAATGTCAAATTCGGCGGACAGCCTGGCCAATACCCAACCATCCTGGTCGGGTCAATGTTCTACAACAGGCACAACATTGTCACTGACGAAGATACAGGAGAATTCGACAGACCAGCAGCAGAAAAACTCTGGGACAACATGCTGGAGATGGCAGAAACTACAGGAAACCCCTGTGTCAACCAGATAGTGGGTGAAACCCCGGAAGCCATCAAGAAGTACATAGACTGGTTTGTTGAGTACGATGAAAAGACTCCGTTCCTGATAGATTCTTCAGCAGGAGACGTTCGTGCTGTAGCAGCTGATTATGTTACAGAGATTGGTGTTGCTGACAGGGCAATCTACAACTCCGTCAACGCCAGTATCCATGAAGATGAAATTGAAGCGGTCAAGAGAAGTGACATTGAAGCATCCATCGTACTTGCATTCAATGCAGTTGACCCCACCCTTAAGGGTAAGATCGAAGTACTCGAAAAGGGTGCATCCGGTCAGACACAGGGTATGCTTGATATCGCCAAAGACTGTGGAATCACAAAACCTCTTGTCGATGTTGCAGCAACTCCCCTTGGTGCCGGTGCCGGTTCATCCATTCGTGCAGTAATTGCTGTAAAGGGCCACTTTGGCCTGCCTGTAGGCGGAGGTTACCACAACATGGCCTCAGCATGGGACTGGATGAAAACATACAAAAAACAGTTCGAGACCAAGGAACAGCGTAAGGCAATCTACATGCCTTCCGATATTGGTACAAATCTCGTGCCACAAATCCTCGGGTCCAACTTCCAGCTTTTCGGTCCAATCGAGAACACAAACACCGTGTTCCCGGCAACCGCAATGACCGATATCATCCTTGCAGAAAATGCCAAGGAACTCGGTCTTGAGATCGAAGACGAAAACCATCCAATCAACAAACTGGTCTGATTTTACGACCAGTTTTACTTTTTCTTTTCTTTTTTAGCACACAAATCTTCTATTGCACAAACCTCACAAGCCGGAGACAGCGGTTTGCACACCGTTTTCCCAAACTGGACAAATAGTTCGTTAACTTCTCTCCAGTAAGACAGAGGAACCTGTTTTTGTAACTCAATTTCAGTCTGTTCAGGGGTCGTGGTTTCCACAAGACCCAACCTGTTTGAGATCCTGTGTACATGAGTATCCACTGCGATTGCTTTTTCCAAAAAAGCATAAGAGAGTACACAATTTGCGGTCTTTCTTCCAACCCCGGGCAGTTTGAGTAACTCATCCATAGAAGCAGGGACCTGTGAATCATATTCATCTATAAGTATCCGAGAGATCTCTTTAATCCTGCCGGCTTTCACCCTGTAAAAACCCACATCCCTGATAAGGGCTTCAATATTTTCTATATCTGCATCCACCATCCGGATAGGAGTAGAATAGTGCTCAAAAAGTCTCCTGGAAGCAACTTCTGTAACTTCATCCCTGGTGCGCTGGGAAAGAACGGTTGATATCAATATGTAAAAAGGGTTCCTTTCAGTGGAAAAGTATTCATGGAGATAAAGGGGTTTCAACCTGTCGAATATTTCTTCCGTGTCCATGGACAATCCAATGTTATACAAAATAATAAGATTTGCCTGATGGAAATTACACCTATGGAAAATTCAAATAGTGGCCTCCAGCTGACAATCTACTCCGGCAACTTTGCCCCTGTCAAGGAAAAAAGGCAGGCACAGCTGGAACAGGGTTATAATTACATCCGGTATTCTGATGTGCCTGCCGAGGACGATGTGGAAGTGACCTATACATCCCTCTACAGTTACTGAGTGCCCTGCACTCAGTCTTTTTTATTTACCAAGTAAATTACAGAAATCCGAACAATCCATTTCATTGAGATTTATGCCGACATCCTCTGCAGAATAGCCCAGTGAGAGCGCCAGCAACTGGGAATAGTGAATTACCGGGATGCCAAATTCCCTGCCTTTGCCTGCAAGGGACACCTGCCCCGCATCAAACTGCATGTGACAGAAAGGACACGCTTCCACGATGCAATCTACATCTGCATCTTCAATCTTGCCCAGTTTGTGTTCGGTGATTGCAAGAGCCGTTTCACCCAGAGCTGACCTGACACCTCCACCGGCACCGCAGCATTCCATCTTATCGGGATAATCCACACTTGTGCAGCCCAGCGCTTCCACCAGTTCATCAAAAACAGAAGGATGCTCCACGCTGGCAGTAGCCCTGCTTGATGAAGGTTTAAGCATATGGCAACCGTAATGGACGGCCACTTTCAGATCTAGGGGCCTGACAATTTTTTCTTTTATTTTTTGCACACCGATTTCAGAATACAGGAATTCGATGATATGGCGTACATCAATGGTACCGTCAAAATGGCGACCTATTTGTGACAGGTGGCTGTTGGTCTGCTCTTTCAGAAGAGAGTTGTTCTTCAGTTTGAGATTGGCATCCGCCAGGGACCCATAACAACCGTTACAGATTGTCAGGACATCCCTGTCATCCGTTTCCGACAAAGTGATGTTCCTGGAAGCCAGGGCCAGCCAGGTGGGCTCATCGAACGAGCGGAATACACCGGGTGCCGGACAGCAGGATGCCCCATCCAGCTCTTTCCAGTCAATGCCCAGGGTTTCAAGGCAAATACCTGTGGCTTTTTCGATTCCGGGATAGCGGTTGGGCACAAGACAGCCCAGGAACAGGGATATTCTCATCATTCTTTCCTCCCTGTAATTTCCCCGAAACCACAACTTGCAAGCAGGTGCTTTACATCTTTCAGGTCATCGGGATGGCTGTGGACCGTGGAAGGCAGGGAGTTCAGGCCCAATTGCATGCGTTTTTCTTTGTGAGTGTCATCAATAGGGACAGCATGGCCATGTTCCTGAAGCAGATAGGCCACATGCCTGTGTCGCTCCAGAATCAGCCCCTCATGGGCAGCAATACTTCGCACAGCGAGTATGACATCCACAATTGCAATACCCCTGGGACACCTCTCCTGACAGTTGTAGCAGGTCGTGCACATCCAGAGAGATTCATCGCAGATGGCCGCATGATCCCTTCCGATCTTACGTACAAGCCGCCTGACGTTCAGACTGGCCTGCCTGCCGGAAGGACAGCTACCACTGCATACGCCACACTGCATGCATTTCAGGACATTGAAATCCTCTATAACCTCCTCAATTGAAGGGGCACCTGCCATGATTATGTTCACCTACCTGCAAGTAGATTTTCATTTGTTATAAAGATGAGGCAAACGACAACAATTGTTTTCAGAGGAGATGTACAGAATCTTTCTCAACTTTCTTTTCCAGCTCGTCCCAGCTAGTGGCATTCCGTACACAGCCGGGGTCAGGTCCCTGTACATCATTGAAATAACCGAATGCACGTGCTCGGCATCCCCCGCAAACCTTCACATAGTCACATTGAGAACACTGCCCTTTAAAGGCATCCCTCCGGCGCATTTTTGCAAGAAAATCACTGTTTTGCCACACATCCACAAGGCTGTTGTACCTGATGTTTCCCAGTACTTCAGGCAGGAACACACAGGGAATAATATCCCCGTTTGGCTGGAGGCCGCAGTACAGGCGGCCACCTCCGCAGCCCCCCACAAACTCCGCAAGAAATTCAACTTCGTCTGCCCATTGTTGATCCTGTCCGATCGAATCAAAATGGGTCAATGACGATATTGAATGTTTCCCACCCATGCAGACCCGTGAAAACTGGGGAGCCGTGGAAAGGACATTGATATTTCTTTTTTCCCCTTCTGTGGCCAGTTTCTCAAGAAGGGATTCACGCTGCTGAGGGGACAGGTCCTTATTCATGATCTCCTTTCCTCTTCCCGCGGGGATGAAATTGTAGTGCATAAAGGTGCCGGCACCCAGTGATTCAGTGATATCAATCACTTCCATCACCTCATCAAGGTTCTGGGAGGTAACAGTCATCGCTACTTCAGTGCTCAGGCCTGCATCCACTGCATTTTTGATGCCCTTCAGGGTCTTATCGAAGGTTCCATCCAGTCCACGGAATTTATCATGGGTTTGCCCAGTGCCGTCCAGAGAGACCTGGACAAAGGAACAACCAAGCTCTGCCAGTCGCTTTGCCCCTGCAGCCGTTAGCATTGTACCGTTGGTCGCAAGAGCCAGTCCCATATTCCTCTGACGTATCCTTTCAGCCACTTCAAAAAAATCATGCCGCATAAGAGGCTCTCCTCCTGACAGGGAGATATAGGCAACCCCTTCATCTGCCAACCTGTCCACAACTTTGAGCCTTTCAGCTGTGGTCAATTCGTCCGGTGTGGGCCTGCTAATGGCACTCTGGTAACAGTGTCTGCAATGAAGGTTGCATGCATTGGTAGAGTTCCAGACGACCAGGAAGGGTGCATAAGAAGTGAAGGGCTTCTGTGGGCCCCACAAACCTATACCTGCCAGAGTAGAGACAAGTCCTTTACGCCAGTAACCCACCTTCATATTGGACTTTATATTATCCTCTGTGATGCCCGTTTTATTGACAACCTGTCCAATTACACCCCTCACCATTTTGCCGACAATTCGCTCCTTCAGACCAAGGGCATTCCCTGTATCCCACCCGTACAATTTCAGGATTCTTTCCATTCGCCGCATGTTATACGGCCCGACAGCGACCTTACTGAGAATTTTACGCGTAGCAGGATTACCCAACCATGTTTCCACAAGAGAGGCCATTTCTTCGGTCTGTGTTTTGGATGAATGATCCATAATTTTCTACTACCCCTTTCTATGTGAAATGAGATGATTTAATTGTTTTTTCATATCTGCCTGTATACAGTAGTTATATTTATATATTACTAACACGGTAAGTGGTTACTGCCTTCCTGTGAAAGGTGAGAGAAATGAAACATAAGCCAGAGATACAGACCAAAGAAGATGTACTTGAAGCGGTCGTCGAAAATGATGTAAAGTTTATACGTACCCAGTTCACCGACACTATGGGAATGATCAAGAGCTGGGCAATTCCTTCTGAGGACCTGGATGAGGCATTCGATGAAGGAGTGATGTTCGATGGTTCTTCGATCGAAGGTTTCACCCGCATTGAGGAATCGGACATGATGCTCATGCCCGACCCTTCAACATTCCGTATCCTGCCCTGGAGACCAACCGAAGGAGCTGTTGCACGTATCATCGGGGATGTAAAATTGCCGGATGGCAAACCCTTCGAAGGAGATCCACGTTACATTCTCAAAAAGACCCTTAAGGAAGCCCAGGACATGGGATATTCCATGAACGTGGGACCGGAACTTGAATTCTTCCTGTTCAAACAGGACAGTGAAGGCAATCCCACAACCGAACTTACCGATAAAGGCGGTTACTTCGACTTTGCACCCCTGGATATGGCCCAGGATGTGCGCAGGGAAATTGACTATGCCCTGGAACACATGGGATTCAAGCTCGAGGCATCACACCACGAAGTTGCCCCCTCACAGCACGAGATCGATTTCCGGTTCTCGGATGCCCTTACTACAGCTGATAATGTAATCACATTCAGGTATGTGGTCAAATCCATAGCAAACCACCACGGTTATTATGCAACCTTCATGCCGAAACCACTCTACGGTGTAAACGGCTCAGGAATGCATGCCAATCAATCCCTGATGTCACAGGATGGCGAAAACGTGTTCTTTGACCCGGATACTCCAAACCAGCTCTCAGACATAGCCAGGTATTACACTGGCGGACTGCTGGAACATATCAGGGAATTCGCGGCAATAACCAACCCAACTGTCAACTCTTACAAAAGACTCGTGCCAGGATATGAAGCGCCCATCTACATAACCTGGTCGGACAGTAACCGCAGTTCCCTGATACGTGTCCCGTCAACCAGGGGCAAGGGTACAAGGGTAGAGCTCAGATGTCCTGATCCGGCATGTAATCCATATCTTGCCTTTGCAACCATGCTTTCTGCTGGCCTGGATGGGATCAAGAACAAAACCGACCCTGGAGAAGCAGTAACCCACAATATCTTCAACCTTTCCGGACAGGAGAGAGAGGACATGGGAATCAATTCCCTTCCAGGAAGCCTCAAGGAAGCGATAGACGAGATGGCAGGCAGTGAATTTGTTAAAAAGACCGTGGGAGACCACCTTTTCAACAACTACCTCTGTGCCAAGAATAAGGAATGGGATGATTATAAGGCGCGGGTACACCAGTGGGAACTGGATACCTACCTTGGCGTACTTTAAGCAGGGATTTCACAGGAAATCCCGCCCAAATTTTTTCCGATACATACACTTTATACACACTTTTACATATCATAACAAGGTGATGCCGATGTGCGGGATAATAGGAGTTATTGACAGACAGAAACAAAAAATGAATGGTTCGGGAATCAAGGAAGCCCTCAGCCTTATGAATGAACGTGGCAGCGGCGAAGGCGCAGGTTATGCCGCATATGGCATATACCCCGACTTTGAGGACTGCTATGCCCTGCACATATTCTTTGATAACCTTGTGGAACCAAAATCAAAAGTTGATGATATCATCCAGAAGTGGGGACGCGTCGTCCACCAGGAAGAAATTCCTACAAAGGAACAAACCAACCTGAAAAGGAGTCATGTTCCCTGGAGATACTTCTTCAAACCCTATACTGATCTTATGACCGGAAGTCTCACACCAGGCGAAGATATCGTCAAACGTCTGGTCATGGAAATTAATTCATCCACAATCGAGGGAGCCCTGGTTTTTTCCTCCGGGAAAAATATGGGAGTATTTAAGGCCGCCGGGTGGCCCGAGGATGTGGCAAATTTTTACAAAATTGAAGAATATGAAGGCTATATATGGCTGGCCCATAATCGTTATCCCACCAACACCCCGGGATGGTGGGGTGGTGCACATCCCTTTAACCTGCTGGACTGGTCAGTGGTGCACAACGGGGAAATCACTTCCTATGGGACAAACCAGAGATATGTGGAAAGCAATGGTTACCAGTGTACAATGTATACAGATACCGAAGTGGTTGCCTACCTATTCGATCTGCTCGGCAGACATCACAAGTTACCATCAGAGATCATTGTAAAAGCAATGGCTCCACCCTTCTGGGATGAGATTGATGAAATGGAAGAGAAAGAGCGTGAACTCAACAAAGCAATCCGCCTGACCTACGGTCCGGCTCTCATGAACGGCCCCTTCGCAATAGTTGTGGCCACCCATGACGGTATAGTGGGGTTCACTGACAGGATAAAACTCAGGCCACTGGTAGTTGGAGAACACGGTTCGAGATTATACATCTCCAGTGAGGAAGCCGCAATCCGGACCATGGACCCCCAGGTGGAGGACATCCACATGCCGGGTGCTGGTGAACCGGTGATCGGGAGGGTTGTAACATGAGCCTGGGCAGCGTACCCCTGAAATACCGCATACAGATCGACAGGCAGCAATGTATGCAATGTATGAGATGTGTGGATAATTGCTCCTATGGTGTATTCCGGGAAGAGGATGACGGTAATATCCTGATCGATTCACGCAAGTGTACAGCATGCCACCGTTGCATTTCAATGTGCCCGCGGGATGCCATCAACCTAAGTGAACGGCCTGTTGATTACCGCAGCCATCCCCTGTGGACTCCGGAAGCCAGAGAGGATGTCATAAACCAGTCACGAAGTGGCAGGATCGTCCTGGCAGGAATGGGAAATGCCAAGGATTACCCTATAATCTACGACAGGTTGGTGCTGGATGCCTGTCAGGTTACCAATCCGAGTATAGACCCCCTGCGCGAACCTATGGAATTACGTACATATTTGGGGCAAAAACCCTCAAAACTTGATATACGGAAGCAGGAAAATGGGGAGATTGAACTCAATACAAAACTATCCCCAAACCTGGAATTGCAGACCCCGATAATGATCGGACATATGAGTTATGGTGCTATCAGCCTCAATGCCCAGTTAAGTCTTGCAAAGGCAGCAGCCAAAACCGACACATACATGGGAACCGGGGAAGGTGGCCTGCATAAGGACATTTATCCGTATCAGGATAATATGATCGTGCAGGTGGCCTCCGGACGGTTCGGTGTGGATATCAATTATCTTGAGAGAGGAGCCGCTATCGAAATCAAGATTGGCCAGGGAGCAAAACCTGGCATCGGCGGACACCTGCCTGGTGAGAAAGTGTGCACGGATGTTTCCTGTACACGAATGATACCCGCAGGCAGCGATGCAATAAGCCCCGCCCCCCACCATGATATCTACAGCATAGAGGATCTGGCACAGCTGGTAAGAGGCCTCAAGGAAGCAACCGAATGGAAGAAACCGGTTTTCGTAAAAATTGCAGCTGTGCATAATGTCGCAGCTGTGGCGGCTGGTATTGCAAGATCCTCGGCAGATGCTGTGGTTATAGACGGTTTCCGTGGAGGCACCGGCGCATCTCCGAAGGTGTTCAGGGACAATGTGGGCATACCTATCGAGGCAGCGATTGCCAGTGTCGATCAGAAACTCAATGATCAGGGTATCCGTAACAAGGTATCGGTAATTGCCAGCGGAGGAATACGCAACAGTGCAGATGTTGCCAAATCTATAGCCCTTGGTGCAGACGCAGTTTATATCGGAACCGCAGCCCTGATTTCAATGGGATGCCGGGTTTGTGGAAATTGTTACCGTGGTTTGTGTCCCTGGGGGATTGCCACCCAGCGGGAAGATCTTGTCAGCCGGCTTGACCCGGAAGTTGAGTCCGAACATGTTGCAAATCTAATTAACTCCTGGACCCTAGAGCTCAGTGAACTCATGGGTGCAGCCGGAATCAACAGTATAGAAAGCCTGAGAGGTAACCGTAGCAGGCTGCGTGGCTATATGCTGGATGAAGGCACCCTGGATGTGCTGCAGGTAAAGCCTGTGGGGGCCTGATCAAATGGAACCAGTACGCATAGATGCAAGAGGACTCCATTACACACCCCTGAATCAGCAGATACGCAGAGCTGTTTCAGAGGGTGCTACTGAGATTAGCGTGGATAATGTACTTGGCCAGCGATTCATAGCAGATGGATTGAAAGGAGAAGTTACCATCCGGATCAACGGTGTTCCAGGTGGCGACCTTGGAATGTTCATGAACGGTCCCACCTGTATCGTGAAAGGCAACTGCGACCATGCACCTGGCAATACAATGGACAATGGTAAAATCGTTATCCATGGCAGTGCAGGAGATGCCGTGGCCCACAGCATGAGAGGCGGCAAAGTTTTCGTGAGAGATGATATAGGCTACAGAGGAGGCATCCATATGAAGGAATATGGAGAGGAACATAAACCCATCCTGGTTGTTGGAGACAATGCCTGCTCATTCCTGGGAGAATACATGGCCGGGGGAATTATAATCGTCCTGAGCAAGAGTGGCAATACTTTTGGAGGCAGAGGTGTTGGCAGTGGAATTCACGGTGGCGAAATCATCCTTAGAGGCAAATTGAAAGAAAGACAGCTTGGCGTGGGTGCCAGGATCACAGAATTCACAGAAGAGGATCTGGAAAAGATAAATCCTTATATTGAAGAGTTTTGCGAATATTTCGAAATTGACCCGGAAAAATATCTGGATACAAAATACACAAAAGTAGTCGCGTCAAGCAGCAGGCCTTTTGCAGGCAAATATGTCTGGGAGTGATATAATGACAAATTACCTCGATCTTAAGGAAAAAGTCTGGGATACAAATCGTTGCAGCGGATGCGGGGGTTGTGTGGCGGTATGTCCTGCAGATGCCCTGTATTTCAAGAAGGGAGAAGAATCCATAAGACCTTCCAGCAATGGCTACTGCAAGGATGCCAATGATGGCGTTCCCTGCGGTGCATGTTATGACATATGCCCTCGCATAGAAGGAGAAATGCCCGAAAGTAGCATGTCCAGGGAAGAATACATGGCTGCAAAGGCAGGTTTTCAAAACCCGGGAAAGCAAAGTGGAGGAGCGGTTTCTGCGATTCTGTATGACAGTCTGGAGAGGGGTATTGTTGATGCTGTTGTAACTGTAACAGAAGACCCCTGGACCCTGAAACCAAAATCCACAGTCATCACATCCGGTGAGGCCTTGATAAGCAGCGCAGGGAGTCGGTACAACTGGTGGGTCCCTCTGCTTGCAGCCCTTAAGGAAGCCGTAATCGGGAAGAAGTGCAAGAATATAGCAATTGTTGCCCTGCCCTGTGCGGCCCGGGCAGTGGAGAAGTTGCGTAAAAGTGGCAATGAATTGCTTGGACCCTTTGCAAAATCAATCAAATACGTAATCGGCCTGTTCTGTACAGAGAGCTTCGATTATGAAAAACTCATGGAAGGCAAACTCAAATCAGAACTGCAGATCAACCCACTGGACATCGAACGCATGGATGTACGGGGAAAACTTGTTGTCAAACTCAAGAATGAGGATATCAGCATTCCCCTGAAAAATATCGAAGATACTATTCGTCCAGGTTGTCACATATGCAAGGATTTCGATGCCCTCTATGCTGATATTTCAGCAGGTTCTGTAGGAAGCCCGGCAGGGTATACAACGTTGCTTTTGCGCAGTGATGCGGGTAAACTGGCAGTTGACAGAGCTATTGAAAGTGGCAGATTAGTTGCAACAGATGAAGCTGACCCTGCAGTTGTCACAAAATACAGGGATAAAAAGCAGCAAAAATGAATGAAAAAGCAGCTAATCACTGCTTTATTTTACTCTTTTATGGATATTGTAGATATCCAAATACTTTCAACCTGCCTGCACCAATTTATAATAGCATGATTTGCATATACCAGCGGGGAGAATACGATGGGCGTCTATACTGTAACCGGGCTTAACAACTATATCAAAAATGTGTTAACTTCTGAAAAGGCCCTGCAGCAAATCTGGGTAGAAGGAGAAATATCCAACCTCACAAAACACCGATCCGGGCATTACTATTTTTCCATAAAAGATGGAGCAAGCCAGGTAAGCTGTGTTAGTTTTCGCTCCACAAACCGCAAATTAAAATTTGAACCTGAAAAGGATATGAAAGTGCTGGTTTTTGGATCGGTAAATGTTTACACCGTTCGTGGACAGTACCAGCTACAGGTGCTGGACATCCGCCCGGATGGTGTGGGCGAATTGTATAAAGCATTCGAACAACTCAAAAAAAGACTTGAAGGAGAGGGTTTGTTTGCTCCCGAACACAAAAAGCCCCTCCCCCGTTATCCCCGCAAGATAGGAGTTGCCACATCTGCCACAGGCGCAGCTATACACGACATACTGCATGTACTACAAAGACGCTATCCTGTAGATATCCTGCTCTGCCCGACAACTGTCCAGGGAGAGGCTTCCGCAGATAGTATCATAAGATCGCTGGAATTGCTCAATCGTACAGATGCAGACCTCATTATTGCCGGCAGGGGAGGAGGTTCCCTTGAAGACATGTGGCCATTCAATGAAGAAAAGGTAGCACGTGCCATCTACAATTCCAGACTACCCGTTATAGCGGCAGTCGGGCATGAAACTGATTTCACAATATCAGATTTTGCAGCAGATGTGCGTGCACCCACCCCCTCAGCAGCCGCAGAAATTGCAGTGCCCGACAGGACAGAAATGGTGAAGCACATCGATGGCCTCAGGCAGAGAATGGAATCTGCACTCAAAAACCATATTCTGAACCAGAAAAAACACCTTGAATACCTTTCAGGCCGAATTAGTCCTGATAGATACAGGGAACTGCTCAACCAGCGCACCCAACATCTGGATGAGGTGACATATCGCCTGGCATCCAGAACAGAATATATACTGCAAGCTAAAGTTGCAGAACTAGGCGGCCTTGCAGGGCGATTGAATGCCGTAAGCCCCCTTAATACCCTTGAACGTGGATACTGTGTGGCACAGTCCGATGAAGGGGGAACCATAACCGGTGTTATTGATATTAAGAAGGGTCAGAATTTACAATTGAAATTCAGGGATGGCTGTTGCAGAGTGGGACATAAAGAAAATTTGGATGAGGGATGTTAAATTGTCATCAAACACTGAAAACAAAAACTTTGAAGATAGCCTGCTCGAACTCGAGGATATTGTGGAAAGACTTGAAAACGGACAGATTTCCCTCCAGGAAAGCATGGAAATGTTCGAGAGAGGAATAAAACTTGCAGGTATCTGCAATCATATTCTGCAAGAATCTGAACAACGCATAGAGCAACTCATAGAAAGAAACGAAGAAATTGAGACCTGTGATTTTGAACAGGAAAACTGAAACAAGCCTGTTTAACTTCTATGCATAACGAAATCAAGAAAGTATAAGTAATTCTTTATTCATAAGAACTTATGATGAGTGAATTGAGGGAAATCCCCTGCCATATTGATGGCATGGACGAAATCGTGGGTGGTTTCAAGTCCCCTTCGATCATTCTTATTGCGGGGACAGCTGGTGTAGGTAAGACAACTATGGCACTGCAGATGCTGTCAAATGCAGCAAAAGCCGGCGAAAAAACCCTGTACATACCAATTACAACGGAAAATTCTGATCGGCTGAAGATGTACCTGTCCACTTTTGAATTTCTGGAGGAATCCGTGGAAGTACATGAGATAAATAGGCCTATTGCAGAAAAAGATCCGCTAAGCACCCTTATCGAAATGGACAATACTATATCATCCATAAAACCAGACAGACTTGTAATAGACCCTATCACACCCATAGGATTTGGATTTGTGGAACAGGAAAGAAGGCGTTTCTTCTACACCCTGGACTCAATGGTGCGTGAATCCAACTCCCTGGTGTTTTTGACAGGCGAGTTAATGAAAGATGAAATTCACAATTATGTGGTCAGCCACCTTGCAGATGGAATAATTTATCTGTCCAGAACCAACCAGGGCATGCAAACTTCCAACCAGATGGAAATTCTCAAGATGACAGGAGTTAAACCCCCCTACAGTAATGAGTGCATGACTCAGAAATTCAATTATCAGGTGAGCACACGCGGATTCAGTGCATACCCAAATCTGAAATACGAGGAACAGGCTCCAGAAGATAAAAAAGTTGACACTGGCATAGATGAATTTGACAAAATATTAAACGGAGGCGTCCCGAAAGGAAGTTCTCTTCTTGTAGGAGGAGAACCGGGCACCGGGAAAACCATAATGGGATGGCAATTTATCCAGCAGGGGCTCGAAAACGGGGAAAACTGTGCTATCATCACCTTTTATGAAAGTGTAGACCAGATAATAAAGGCCACAGGTGATCTTGGCTGGGATCTGCAACCCTATATTGACGAAGGAAAACTTAGTATAATCACGTATGATACCGAAAACGTCTGTTATGCAGAATATTCCAACCGTATAAGTAATATTGTAGAGGAAAAAAAACCTGCCAGACTGCTAATAGATGGCCTTGTGAACGTGGAAATCACAATAATAGATCCTGTTAAGAGAAGAGGATTTTTGCATTCCCTTGTAGGTTACCTGAAAAGCCATAATGTTACGACACTTTTTACCACGGAACTTTTCGGCGGGGCTGAAAAAATAAGGAGCAAGGAGTCGTCTTTTATACTGGATAATGTAATCCTGCTTAAACAGACAGATACTGAAAAAGGAATGAAAAGGCAGTTCCAGATCATTAAATCAAGGGGGACCGCCAGTGAACCCCTTATAAAAGAATATGAAATAAAGGAAGGCGGAATTGAGATAAGATAAATCAGAGATTTTGCACTTTCCTCTCAATTGTTGTACCAAGTTCTGTAAGACTGCACTTGCCTTCTTTTTCCACTACAAGTTCCTTTTCCATCAGCTCTTCCACCAGTCTATTGACAGAAGGCTGTGCAAGATGCATATTCTTTGCAATACGGGATGTCTCGAGTTCACCTTTAGAAGCCAGCATTTCAAGAAGTTTTTGTCGATTCGTATTCCCTGTTACAAAACCCATTATTTCCTCCATAAAATCACCGTTTAATATTAAGTTTACAGCTATAATTAACTTTCTTCAATATTGAAGAACGCATCTGCAGGGGAATAATTTTATAAGTATCAAACCACATTTAGGGGTGGCAGGCTAGTCTGGGTAGGTCGGCGTCACCTGTAACCCGAAATCGCCGATATGCGGGAGACGAAGCTGAAGGAAGTCATCAGGATTATTTTTAAGCCTGTGACCTCAACTAAGAAACTCCGTCCTGTTTGGATGATGTTGCTAGAGAGGTTGGTTGGAGAATCGGCCCTCTATCTTTACCGCGGAAACCGGTCGAGGCCCGGAAGGGAGCAGACTTACCGTGAACATACATCGCTCTCAGGGTTGCGGGGTGGAGGCGAGGTCACAGTCCCCTGGAAAATGAGAATGATGGCAACCGGATGCATGCCTGCCACTTTATACAAGGAAAAAGTTATATACATGACTGGCTTATGGAGTGCATTACCCGGGACGAGATAGCCAAGCCCGGTATGGCGCAGGATTGCTAATCCTGTGGTGCTCGCCACCTCGGGGGTTCGAATCCCCCTCTCGTCGTTAATTATTATTTCCAATCATTTTATCAATGAAAACATAGAAAGTTAATACATGTCAGATAACATGAAAAAAATCCCGGTTATCCAAAGACCTGAGCCTAAAGAAGAAGCTCCTTCCTGTGGCGGTTGTGATTCAAAAGGAAATTGCAATCACTGGGGAATTAAGCCAGGTTCTGAAAAAGAGGAAGTATACCGCAACGTATTAATTTATCTTACAATGGGAATTGTTATCATAATTACAGCTCTGCTTATAAAGACCTTAATTTCATCATTTTAAAAAAGAATTATTTGTAAGGAATACACATTTTCCTGCCACATGACAAACAGATTATACACACTGTTCCTTTTTTCAACCGTACCTTGGAACTGCTACCCGGTACAAGATAAGAATTACAACTACGACACACCCTTCTGCGAAGGGATGCAGGCAAACGGATCCTGTAGCGCATACCGATCCTGCGTGCAAGTGTAACATACCTGTCACTTCTGTGAGGGTGTACACTGTATGATGCTTCTGCAAGCTTGAAAAGGCGTTCAATTCTCTGTTTTGCCAGGTCTTTCATTAAATTTTTCTGCTTTTTTCGGGATTTAGACACACAAACTACCTCTAATATTCAAGAATCCATATTATTTTCAAGAATAATTACCTTTGCTTTACTTCTTTTTTCTACAAGTGTTTTAAAGAGATCCACGTCGGCGTCCGTCCCCTCAACACTTCCATAATGCATTGGTATGACATAAGATGGCTTTATACATGAAACTGCTTCTGCGGCTTGCTTTTCATCCATAGTATAATTTCCTCCTATAGGAAGCAGGACGATATCAGCTTCAATGGAAGCCATTTCATCGATCAAATCTGTATCCCCGGCATGATATATCCGCAAGCCTTCCAGCTCAACCACATAACCCACACCTTCACCGGGCGGATGGAAGGATTTGTCTGTATTATAAGCTGCAACTACCTCTATATTCAATCCCTTTATTGCAAGTTCGTTTTTGAGGATATCCCCAACTTCAATTCTTCTTGCATCGCCCCGAAACTGCAGACTGCAACTTGTAGGAATAAGGGTAGTAGCACTACTTTTCCTGACCTTCTGAATATCCTGAGGGGAACAGTGGTCAAAATGCTCATGAGTAATAAGCAGTACATCGGCCTGGTCTTCATAGCCGATGTAGCCGCCAATATCATAGGGATCAATATACACCACCAGATTGTCCCCTCGCAATCTGAATCCTGCATGCCCCAGCCAATCAATGTGCACTTTTCCTATATCTATAGCTTTCAATCTATAATCTCCTGTGGATATTTAACTCCGGCAAGTTGATTAACATTTCATTTTATCAAAGCTAATACAAAAAAATATCCTTTATATCCCATAATTCAACTTTTTCCAGTCACATTTAACTAAACAGGCGAGAAGTCCCCTTCCGTAAGGTAGGGGATGAAAGCCGTGCTATATAATATAAAAAGTTGCATAAGTTATTTGTAATTATAAATTTATACAGATAACTATAAATAACAATCTGGATAAGGCCAGTCATTCTGTACATTTACTGCAATATTATTTTGTACAATGTGTAAAATATAGAAGAGACACTTTGGTGAATACTCTTGCCATAGATTGTTTGAAAAACCGTATATAATGTAAGTGCAAAGATGCATTCTAGATAAGATCATATTTTTTGGCTACAACAGGACAGGTTACACTGGATGTTTTGAAAAGTTATGTTGATAATCAGGGTAAATAATGCAATTAACAAAGAAATACAAAATTCATCCAACTGAATTACAAAAGAATATGCTTTGGGAGTTATCCAATGCATGTACATCTCTTTATAATATTGCATTATCTGAAAGAAAAGAGACATGGAAAAATGATAAAAAATCCATTTCATATACAAAACAACAAAATGTTTTACCACAATTGAAAAAACAAAATCCTGATATAGATATTCTTTACTCTAAAACATGCCAGATGGTTTTGCGGAAATTAGATGCCAATTACAAATCATTCTTTGGTCTTCAGAAAAATGGAGATAAAAAAGCAAGAACTCCACGATTTAGAAGTCGTAAATACTTTTTTACAATAACTTACAATCAGAGCGGATTCAAAGTAGTTGGAAATACCATTCAGTTTTCACATAAAATGAATGATGAAGATTTGATAATTGATATTGAACATGATATATCAAATTTGAAAATCAAACAAATCGAAATATTCAATGAAGATAAAAAGGGTAATGGAGATTTCTTTGTCACTATTACGTATGAACCTGAAATCAGTGTGCCTTATGTTCAAAATAATCATTTTCAAGCAATTGATTTAGGGATTACCAAAACGGTTACTGCGATAAACGATAAAGGAAAATTTTTTGAAGTAAACAATCCACGATATGATTTATATTGGGATTCTAAAATCAGTGCAGTTCAATCAAGGCGTGACCATTGCAAAAAATACAGTAAAAAATGGTTCAGATTAAACAAAACCATTCGTACTATGGTCAAAAAGAAAAACAATCAGATAAAAGATTGGCAGCATAAAACAAGTAAATCAATGGTAGAAAATACAAAAGCCAATACAATTATTGTAGGAAAACTCAACGTTAAAAACATGAGGAAATCAAAAAGTAAAACGTTGAACCGCTCTACACAAAATAATGGTTATTTATCACGTTTCATCGAATTTCTCACCTATAAAGCAGAACTTATAGGTAAAAAAGTAGTTAAAATTGATGAAAGATATACGTCAAAAACATGTTATGTTTGTGGAAAACAACATAATATGCCATTATATAGACGTGATATGACATGTGATTGTGGTAACGTTATTGATAGAGATAGAAATAGTGCTATCAATATCATGATACGTTTCCTATCCAATTATGCCACTTGGACAGGCTATAAGCATTTTTCTTATAATCTACGACAAACAGGGTTATTAACATTTGATGTATCCAAAGTACATCCAATGAATGATATAACAACTCGTAGGAATCTCCATGCGTAAGCGTGGAGTAGTTCAAAAATGAAACATCAGGAAATATTAATACAATCCGCGTTGAATTTAAATTAAATCCGACCTAACAAAATTTATATAGAATAACTGATGTATATACAATTAGACGTCAGTTTTGAAAGGATTTTATATCACTCAGAAAATTGACATCAAAGAAGAAGGGACCAAAAATGAAAATAAGAGTAGTCAGTTCTAAAGAAGAAATCGAGGCCCTGGATGAAAATGAGGAGATTATTCACCTCGCATTCAGGCCATCCAATACGGATATTTTTTCCCTTGTGATGAAATGTCCCAAAGTAAAGGCCCTGCACATCCCCAGCTCCTATAAAAGAACAATATCCAGCTCTGCAAGAATGTATCTTGAAATGCAGGGTATTGACCTACTTGAAGGCGATGTATGGGGACACAGGAAAGATATAAACGAGTATTCCGAAGTATCCAGAAGTGTGTATGACCGTATTGAAGAGTACAGGAAAGAAGGGCTTGCCGAAGAAGAAATTACCGACAAGATGGTGAAAGAAACCCGTTTAAGCCCGGATTTCATAACTTTCCTGATGAAACAGAATCCCTGATCCTATAAAAAGAAGTAAGGATCCCTTCAAGGGATCTTCAGTTTTCTCTTTTTAACCTGTCTTATACTAATTATCCCAGTGAAGGGAGTTTAAGCCCTACCACTGAAACTACAAGTACAAAAATCATCAGTGACACCACATAGCCGTATCCCTCGTTTGTCATTCCCAGGGAATGCACAAGAATAAGCATAACGGCGAAAAGGGTTACTGAACCCACAGCCAGCAGAATTTCAATGCTCTTTTTACCCATGAAAACTTACATGTTCAACTTCATACATGAAATTAACGCAAATAAAGACAAGCTATAAAAATAATACCGATGGAATGTATCAGAAAAGGTGGTAAAGAACTGTTATGACAGAATTCGAAAGGAAACTTGTGCAGTCTTTCAACGAGTATTTTGAAAACTGCAATATAAAAGCGATAGCCCACCGCATTAAACAACATCGTTTCACACCCCAGTTCCTGGATGTGATGGTAGATTCTTTGAACCCGGATTTTTATTTAGGGATAGAGTGCAAGAGTATTTCAACTGAAAAAGGAGCCAATGCACTTTATTTCAGTCAACATTTCACAATAGACAAAAATGGGGCGCATCAGGTAATACGTATATCGGAATACCTGAGAAGGTCCGGGAGGGCCGGTTTTCTGGTTGTTGAATTACGACAGGGATCCGGGAAGTCCCGGCAAGCCTATATAATCCCCTGGAAAGACATCGAGGTAAAATACGGATCCGGAGAACTGAAATACACAATTGATGAAATTAAACTTTATTCAAAGCTCGAAAGAAAGGGTGACTCATATCATATCGAACCTGAAAAATGGGCCAAGCAAAATAACTGGATGCAGACGGGGGAATGACATATAGAAAAAGTACTCAGATCAATGAAAGAACATGCAAGAGAATGTAATACAGAAATACAGAAACACGAATCTGTATATGTGGTATCCCACATTGACGCAGACGGCCTGACTTCTGCCGGAATAATATGTAAAGCCCTGCAACGTGCAGGTATCAATTATGAAATGAGGTTTGTAAAACAGCTGGATGATAATATCATAGAAGACATCGCAAACATAAATCCGCAACTTGCAATCTTCACAGATCTGGGAAGCGGCATGCTGGACAGCATAAATGCAAATGGGATCAATGCCATAGTTTCAGATCATCACCAGCCTCGTGGAGAAGGGAAATATCACCTCAATCCCCATCTTTTCGGTGCTAACGGATCATATCAATTAAGCGGCTCCGGAACAACCTACATCCTTGCAAATGAGATTGGCCAGAATACAGATCTGGTTGACATAGCCATGGTTGGTGCTATCGGAGACATGCAACACCTCAAAAAGGGGCAGTTGACCGGAGTTAACCGCCTGCTACTTGAAGAAGGAGTAAAAAACGGCCATCTAAGTTACGCAAAAGACATCACCCTCTTTGGTAAACAAACCCGCCCGGTCTATAAACTGCTACAATTTTCTTCCGATCCTTTCCTGCCGGGCCTGTCAGGTGATGAGGATGCATGCATAGGCTTTCTCCATGACATGAATGTCCGTTTCGGGGGCGATGAACGATGGAGACGCTGGATTGATCTTGAATCTGCAGAAAAACAGAGAATAATATCCGGGGTCATGCAACACTGTATCAAATCCGGGCTTCAACCCTTCAAGGTTGAGAGATTGATCGGGGAAGTTTATGTCCTGCTCAATGAACGTGAAGGAACGGAAATGCGGGATGCTTCCGAATTTTCCACCCTGCTCAATGCCACAGCACGTTATGACCGAGCAGAAACCGGACTGGCCGTATGCATGGGAGAACGAGGAAAGGCTTACGAGGACGCAAAGAAACTTCTTGGAGAACACAGGCAAAATCTTGTCAACGGCCTAAAACTTGTGAAAGAGAATGGTATTACACAACTGGACCATATACAGTATTTTAATGCAGGAAATAAGATCAAAGAAACGATTGTAGGCATTATCGCTGGCATGAGCATTACTTCTGCCGGGAGGCGGGACAAGCCCATAATTGCCTTTGCGGATTCAGATGATGGCGTAAAAGTATCCGCCCGGGGAACACAGGACCTTATCAGGAAAGGACTCAATCTATCACAGGCAATGTCAGATGCAGCCGGCTTCGTAAACGGCGCAGGAGGAGGGCATGACATTGCAGCAGGAGCGACAATACCTGCAACGGGCAGAAACGAGTTCCTCAATAAGCTGGATGAAATAATAGGAAGCCAATTCCAGAAAAACTAAAGTTAGAAAAAGTCCTCGATTTTGTCCATGGAATTAATATCCATCAGTGTAGACATTGCATTGGTGCGGATATTGATCCCCTGTTCTTTCATAATAGCCATCGGGTTGGTGCCGCCAATAACAACCACCCCAAGATGGTCACGTTCCACAGGGACATCAAGTACACGGCTGTTGGGATCTCCTACCTCCAGGATACCATTTATCCCGATGTCCATCATTCCCGAAAGAACACTGTTGATCTCATCCCTTTTTGCAAGATGGACTTCCCTTAAGTTTGCAAGAATCTTACCCGAACCGGTCTGAAGCATCCGGGTTACAGAGGTAATGTCCTGCGACATGAGTACTTCAAGAGGGTCTATTGTGGTGCTGGTATAGGTCAGGACATCAGTAAACCTTACGGGCAGACCATTGCGGATCTGCACAACTCCCCCGAATTTGGGATTTGTCATAATTCCCGATTTTAACAAAACCCCGTCTATGGTCATACTACACATTGTAGCGATGCCTACCTTCCCCTCCGGTATGGTAAGATCACCTATAACGTCTCCGCTTTCCAGGACCTTTAAGAAAGGACTCACTGAAAGGCCACTGTTGGAAGTAAGCTTTAAAAACTCCAGTACATCGACAATATCATCCGCATCAGCAATGGAGAGGTTGACAATTATATCTCCCTCCATACTTTTTAAGTCCAGTGTGGTCCTGAACATAAGGTCTTCGATCTTTGAAGACGTGAACTGCACAACACCACGTTTATCCTGCATTGATACACCTTTAAATCGTTTTTATGAAAAATGTGCACAATCGCTTATATGTTTACTCATTGATAACCTGACTGAAAATATCAGTATACTTTTCAGGCGCTGTCAGGAATTCCAGCCGGGAAATATCTTCAACCAATCCGTACATGTCCTCTCCCCTGAAAAGGCCGAATTCGGCCACATCCATAGGTTTAACGTGACGTATTTCAGGCACCTGCGAGTATGCAGAATTCTGTATAAAGCCATCTTCAAGTAAATAATAGGCACCACCTTTTCTATTCCTTACGGGCTCATACACCGAGGAAAAATCACGACATACCCAGTTGGCCATTATGAGGGTTGAATCCGATGTATTGATCGTAATATGACCATATCCGGGAGGCACAACCACCACGTCCATTGCACTGGCTTCCACAACCACAACATCCTCAACCTTATCATCATTAACTTTCTGGAGAAGATAGGTAGCACTGCCTTCATGTACCTGATAAACCTCTGCATAGGATAGATTGCTGCCCGGCACCTGCGGATGATAATGACCGGCTGTTTTTACATATTCCACTCCCAACATTGCCGGAGGTATTATTGTGATATCATACCTGAGGTTATGTGATTTTATATTATCAAGATCGCCAGGGTTTTGGGACAGGTCCCTGTACATATAATAGAGCTCTTCATTTTCCCTTCCTTCAAGCCATTTTTTGTCATAAACAACTTCAGCCATATCATAAAGCATACGTACATCTGGTACCCTTTCAACCCCACCGAAAATAATTTCATTTGACATTATCATACTCCTTTAAGACTTATTCCCCTTTTAAGCTGCCGGCAATATTAATAAACAAAAGAATTTAAAACTTTCCTCCAGTGCCTTTTTAAATAGAGGCTGACATTATGTTGAACGGGATGCTGTAATGGATAGAGAAATCAGGTTAATACATACTGCTGATACACATATTGGTTATCGGCAATATCACAGCGATGTACGCCGCCGGGATTTTCTGGAAGCCTTTGAAAAGGTAATTGATGATGCAATTGACATGAAAGTCGATGCGGTAATTCATGCAGGAGACCTGTTCGATTCCCGCAATCCCACTCTGGAAGACATTCTCGAAACAATTCAGATAATGTCTAAATTAAAAGTGGCCGAAATTCCCCTGCTGGGAATTGTGGGTAATCATGAAAGCAAACAGCAAACCCAGTGGTTAGATCTGCTGGAAAACATGCATCTGGTCAGACGTCTGGGCAACAGCCCTTTTATGGCAGGCAATATTGCGATTTATGGTATAGACAGTATCCCCCGACCGAAGATACAGTCTTTTGACTACTCCATTTTTGAAACCACCCGAGAAGCTACACACAATATCCTTGTAATGCATCAGCTAATGAAACCGTTTCCTTTTGGGGAATGGGATGTGGCTGAAGTAATCCATTCATTCCCCTGTGCACTGGATGCAATATTGCTCGGAGATTATCACAAGTATGAAAAAACAAAGGTGGAAAATACATGGGTCACCTACTGTGGAAGCACAGAAAGGAACAGTGCTGCAGAGGAAGAACCCAGAGGATATAATGTAATCACTGTTTCCCAAAAAGGCATTGATATAGGCAGGCGACAGATAAATACGAGAGAATTTTTGCACATAGTCGTGGACATCAAGGATGAGAATGATGCATACCGCGACATTTTCAATACGATCCGCGAATATGATGTGAAGGAGAAGGTCGTTTTTATTGAATTAAAAGGCAATTCACAGGTAGATATTGCCTATAGTGAGATAGAAGAATTTCTTGATAAGCAGGGAGTACTTGTCAGCCGCATATCCGATATGCGAAGCAATTCCCCTGATGAAACTGAAAACCAACCGGAAATAATATTCTCAGATCCCGACATTGCTGCCCGGGAAGAAATCAAGAAAATGGACCTTACAGATGCAGGCCTGTTGATTGACGAAATTATAAGGGACCTGTCCATACCTAAAACCACCATCGACCACAAAACAGAAGCTTCTATAGCAACGATGATAGAAGAAACGGATTTCAGCCAGGAAATTCCCTTAAATATTCATCGTAAAAAACAGGTTGAAACTACCCGGAAAGAGGAGCCATCCCAAAAGGAAGAGCCCGTTTTCGTTGAAAAGGGAGAAGAAAAAAAATCCCAACCTGCAAGGAAGCAGAAAAAGGAACCTGACGCATCGAAAAAGAATGTTGAGCAAAAATCACAGAAAGCCAAAGTACCAAGACAGTACAATCTGGGGGATTATCTTTGAGATTTAAGCGGCTTAAAGTGAAGAACATACGCAGTTACAGTGATCTCGAGATTGATTTCAACGATGGGGTAACTGTGGTTTCGGGGGTCAACGGAAGTGGAAAATCCAGCCTTCTTGAAGCCTGTTTTGTGGGACTGTTCGGACACCGTGGTATACCAAAAGATTTCGTACTTGCAGACCTGGTGCGCAAGGGATGTGAAGACGCTGCAATTCACCTCGAATTTGAGCACAGGGGACAGGAGTATGCTGCCATTCAGGAATTTCGCAACAATCCCGAAACAGGCAAAGCCTCAACCACCAGATCGTATCTGGAGATTGACGGGGAAGTAGTTGTAAACCAGGCCACACAGACGTATGAGTCCATTCGCAATCTGCTGCGCATGGATGAAGAAGCCTATAAGAACTGTGTATATATCAGGCAGGGAGATATTGACGTTCTCATCAATGCCCGCAAAAAGGACAGGCAGAGGATGATAGATGACCTTTTGCAAATAGGCAGGCTGGAAGAGTACAGGGAGAGGGCAAAAAGTGCCAGGACCGGTGTGGGGAGACATATCACTGAAACTCATGCCCGGATAAAAGACCAGCAGGAAGAGATTGAAACAATTGACGCAACCAAACCCGTTGCCAGGAAAAATCAATTGAATACGGATTTGAGGCAATTGCAACAAGAAGTTGCGAATCTGGAGACGATGCGAGATAGAACCAGCACTCGTATCGAAAAGGATCGCCAGCACATCGAGCAATATACCAGAACCCAAAAGCAGATCGATGAACTGGACAGGGGAATAAGCGGGCTGGAAAAAAGAAAAAAAGAAACTCTCAATTCACTGGAAAGCAAAAGGAAAGAGGCAGACAGGCTTCACAAATCCATTCTGGAAATTGAAAACAAAATACAGGAATTATATGATTATTTCGGACTTGACGAAACCACAGATGTGGACAATTTCACTGCCCGTACAGAAAAAGAAGAGCGGGATGCCTATGAAAAAATCAGTCAAATAAAAAACAAACAGGGCCTGAAACTACAGGAAAGGGAAAATTCACAGAAAGGCCTGAATGAAACAAAACAAAATCTCAGTGCACTGGAAGAAGCAATCAAAAAAATATCCACTCAGGAAAAGGGTCGGTTAAAGGAAATAGAGGAAATCAACCAGGAGTATTCGGTGCTGGAAGGCGAGATCGGGAAACTCCTTGAAAAGGCGCAATCAATGGGTTTTGACCAGGGGAAACTGGATAATCTGGAGGAATTAGAAGACCTGCTTTTGAACAAGCAGCGTCATCTCCATGGAAAAGAAAAAGAAGCCAGAACCCGGCTAGACCAGATCTCAAAAACACTCACAGAACATAGGAACCTGCTGGAAAAAGGAGCATGTCCCACCTGTGGACAGGACCTGCAGGGCTCGAGCATTGCCAATGATACAAAGGAGGAAGAATTACAGAGAAAAGAGCTTGAGGAGCAATTGGGAAAACTCATCCAGGACACTCAAAGGGCTGAAGAGAAAATTGCCACCTTAAAAGAGGCAGGCAAAATAAAAAAACAGGTCGATGAAAAAAGACAGAAGCAATTGCTTATAAATCAAAAACAGGAAAACCTGGCCTCCTACAATGAGGAATTGAAGAAACAAAACCAGGAGGATGAAAAGAAAAAACAGGAGATTTCAGAAAGGATAGGGGAACTGGAAAAACACATCCAAAAAACTGGCGATGAAATCAAAGAAATACAGCAAACTACCAACGTTGCTGCCAAGCAGCATACTGAAATGAAGGAGAAACTTGAAAGTGCAAAATTCCTGATAAAAATAAGGCAGGATCATACACAAATGCAAAGTGATCAGCAGCACCTGAAAACAGGTATTGTGGATATTCAGGAGAATGTGCGTTTCATCGATGAACAGATAGCAGAGAAAAAAAGGAATAAAAAGCAACTTGAAAACGAACTTGGCAAGGAAAATATTGAGGAACTTAAAAGCAAATCGCACGATTTCCAGCAAGCGTATCAAAAAATAATCGGGGATATTGAAGAAAAGAACAGCCAAAAAACGGGTCTCTTAAAGGAAATAGGGCAGATAGAAACCAACCTCCAAAGGAAAAAAGCGTTGCAGGAAAAACTAAAAGTATTCAATAACCGGGAAAAGTACCTCAAAGCTGTAAGAAGTGATGTAGAAAACCTGGAAGATATGTATATGAGATTGCGTGCAGACCTGCGTACACGCAATATTGATGCACTGGACAGATTGCTCAATGAAATCTTTTCCTTTATGTACACCAACAATGCCTACTCACACATCCAGCTGGATACGGATTATGAGCTTACCATCTATGAAAAGGATGGGACGCCCCTGGAACCCAAATTGTTGAGCGGAGGAGAGCGGGCGATCTTTAACCTCGTATTGAGATGTGCTATTTACAGATTGCTTTCAGAAGGACTGGCCGGAGGGGAATACCGTAATGAAATGCCCCCTCTGATTATGGATGAACCCACTGTGTTCCTGGACAGGGGACATGTGCACCAGCTTTTAAAGTTAATAGATCTCATGAGGGACATGGGAGTCGGCCAGATACTGATAGTATCCCACGATGAAACCCTTATCGATTCGGCTGATAATGTATTTGAAGTCCAGAAAGACCCCACGACAAATATATCTTCCATTATTGCGCAATGAAAGCATATAAGAATAATTTAAATAGAATATTTATAAGAATAAATAAATCATATTAATATTGAGGGAATGAACGTTTTGCGAGGAATTGGATGGAATCCGGGCAGAGAGATTTAATTATTGAACGTCTTGAAAAGCAGATCAGGAACAAAGAAGAGGAAATATCCGATATCAAAACAAACCTCAAGAGTTCTATTATAACAGAACTGCGGGAAGAATTGAGAAATGATATGGATATAAATAAAAGACTGGTCGAACTTGAGCAACAGCTCAAGGAAATTTCTACAAACATAAATGGAATCCTTGAGGAACTCCTGGACCAGAAATCACGTATCCGGGAAATTGAGATGGCAAACAAACAGCAAACAGGGGAAAAGGAGCCCGACGCATGGAGCAAATATGAAGAAGATACAGCCAGTCCGGATGCTTATACCGAGGAAAAGGAGCCTGTACCCCAACCTGCAGAAACCGGTAACGATACCCCTGAGAAATCCCGGTCTTCACCCGAGGAAAAAAGAAAACCTCGTATGCACTTCCAGATCAGGGATGTCGACAAAATGATGCCTCCTGAGAATAATCAGGAAGATGAGGTTTCTGAAGAGGAAAAGGATGAGTACATCGTTGCCGAAAGTGAGAATCGCAAAGTGGAAAAAACCATCAAGCCAGAAGCCCAGAATGAGAACTGTGAATACATAATTGCCGGGGACAAGGGACCTCTGGAAAATAAAAGCGAATGCGAATACGAAACTGTCGAAAACAAGGACGAGGACTCTGAAATAATCGTCAGGAAGAAGAAATCGTTCTAAAGCCCAAAGAGGATTGGCGTGTATATTAAAAAGATAGAATTTCTGAATTTCAAATCATTCGGGAAAAAAGTAAAAATCCCTTTTTTTGATGATTTCACAACTATTTCAGGTCCCAACGGAAGTGGAAAATCCAATATAATCGATGGTATACTTTTTGTCCTGGGATTATCCAGCTCCCGGACATTGAGGGCGGAAAAACTTACCGACCTCATATATAACGGGGAAAAAAGCAAAAATCCGGACAATGCCCAGGTTACCATCTATTTTGATAACAAGGACAGGGAACTTCCCGTTGATAACGATGAAGTCGTAATCAGCCGGAAGGTACGTAGCACAGACAATGGTTACTACAGCTATTTCTACTTCAACGGCAAATCGGTAAGTCTTGGTGATGTGCACAATTATCTTGCAAAGGCACGGGTCACACCCGAAGGATACAATGTCGTAATGCAGGGAGACGTCACACGAATAATCACAATGACCGCCGGGGAGCGACGCAAGATCATAGATGAGATTGCAGGAGTAGCAGAGTTTGACAATAAGAAGGAGAGAGCCCTCAATGAACTTGAAGTTGTAAGGGAGCGCATTGAACGGGCAGATATCCTGATAGATGAAGTGGATAAGCAAAAGGAAAAACTCCAGGGAGAACGTGACCAGGCTGTCAAATATCAGTCCCTCAAGGAAGAAAAGATGAAGTTTGAGGGTTTCGTGCTGCTCTCTAAACTCAAGGATGCCAAAACCGAACTTGAAGGAGTCAGTCAGGAATACGACGCCCAGCAGGAAAAATTGGAAGAAATCTCCTCAGAACTTAAACAGAAAAAAGATGTCCTGGAACAAAGGGAAGAAGAATTACGCTTGCTTAACCAGCGCATCCAGAAGATGGGCGAAGATGAGCAGATCGAGGTTAAAAGACGAATTGAAGAGATTCGTGGAGAAATCTCGGGATGCAGCGATCGTATCGAATATGCAGGCCAGGAAATCGATGAGATCGATGCCGCAAGACGCAGGTTTTTCCTGGAAATCGATGAATCAAAGGGCAAGGTAGATGGCATCGAGGAAAAGATAAAAGAACATAATTTCCAGAAGGAAACCCTGCAATCGGAAATTTCTGAAAAACGTACCCAGAGGATGTTACTGCAGAGCAGGATCGCCGGTGTGGATGAAAAATTTGCGCGAACAAGGGACGAACTTTCTGCAAATAAGGACGAACTGGAACAGCTAAAAACCCAGAAAAACGAGCTCATGCGTAACGAGGATAGATTGCTGGATTCCCTGCGTCGCAAATCCGCAGACGTAGCAGAAATAGAAGATGAGATCAGGCAGGCAAAGGAGAAGGCCAAGTCCTCTGAAAGTGATACCAAATCCGTCCAGTATGATATTGACAAACTCAACGAAAAAATAGAAGGGTTGACAAAAGACCTGGATGACCTGGAAAGCAATCGTTCTCAGATAAAAAAAGTTGTCAGCGACCTTGAAAGTGACATACGCAGCAAACAACAGGACTATGCAATGCTTGAAGCCCGTGTGAGGGCAGCAGAGGATACAAGCAGGTATTCCCGGGCAGTAGACGCGGTAATCAAAGAAAAAGACAAACATGGCCTGCCCGGTATTTATGGCACCATAGCAGAGCTGGGGAAAGTAAACCAGAAATATTCAACCGCCCTGGGAATAGCTGCAGGAGGACGAATGCAGGCTGTTGTGGTGGATACGGACGAAGATGCTTCCCGGGCTATTGCTTACCTGAAACGCCAGAGATCAGGCAGGGCGACCTTCCTGCCCCTGAATAAGATGGAAGCACGCAGACCCTACAAAAACCTCTCCGACAGGGAAGGTGTAATCGGTTATGCTATTGATCTTATAGATTTTGACCCGAAGTTCGAAGCAGCCTTCTGGTATGTATTCCGGGATACCCTTGTTGTTGATACCCTTGAAAACGCCCGAAAACTGATGGGCGGGCTGCGCATGGTGACCCTGGAGGGCGAGATCGTTGAAAAAAGCGGGGCAATGAGCGGTGGCTCCCAGCGCAAGTCCGGCCTGTCATTTGCAGCATCTGAAAAAGATAAACTTGTCAGGATATCCGAGGAACTTACCAAACTGGAATCACGCAGAAGCAATGCGATCAATAAACTGGATACTACCGAGGGACATATTTCAAACACCAACAAGGAAATCCAGCAGTATGAGAACGAGATCGCGCGCAAACAGATGCAATTCGAGGAGATTGGTAATCGCGGAGAGACGCTTGAAAAATTGCTCAATAGCAAGGACGAGGAACTCAGGCAGATCGAGGAAGAACGCCAGCAGATGCGAACGGAGATGAATGAAACCGTTGAGAAGAAAGAGCATCTGGAAGAAAGGGAACAATCCCTGCAACAGAACATAACGCAGATCGAGGAAAAACTCGCCGATTCAGAAATTCCCGAGCTCAATAAGCAGGCAGAAGCCCTGGACGAGGAACTGCGCCGCCTGGACGGAAGGATAAGGGATATTGACGGGCAGATCAACGCTCTTGAACTCGATAAAAAATACGCAACCGAGAAAATGGAACAAAATCGGGAACAAATCGCCCAGATGGATGAGAAAAAGGGCACACTAAAAGAGCGCATAGAAGAACTAAAGAATAAGATCACGTCCCTGGAAAGCGAACTGGAAGAAAAGAAACAACGTGAAGAAGAACTCACAGGTGAACTGCGCCAGCTTCAGGGAGAAAGGGAAAACAAGGAAATGGCCTACTCAACCCAACGTGATGAAGTTGACAGGGTCAAAAGCCGCTATGAGAAGGCAGAGAACCAGAAAATGGCACTTGAGGCCACACTGGATGCCGTGAAGGAACAAATTGAACAGCTCCGCGAAGAGATTACACGTCGCGGCCTTGAAGAGACTGATGAAGTCCCGGGTTACGAAACCGTGCGTACAAGGATAACTTCGATTGAAAAGGCAATGGAAGCCCTGGAACCTGTGAATATGCGTGCAATAGATGAATATGAGGAAGTGGAGCAGAGAATTGTTGATCTCAAAAGCCGCAGGGCGATCCTGTTCAATGAAAGAGAGCAGATCCTGGATCGTATCGACCAGTATGATAACCTTAAAAAGGAGACATTCATGGAGACCTATAATGGCATCAATGATGCCTTCAAGGAAATCTTCAATGAGCTTTCCGATGGTGTCGGGGAACTTGTACTGGACAATGAGGAAGACCCTTTCTCCGGGGGCATGACCCTCAAAGCCCAGCCCCGGGACAAAACCCTGCAGCGGCTTGAAGCAATGTCGGGCGGAGAAAAAAGTCTCACTGCCCTTGCATTTTTGTTTGCTATCCAGCAATACCGTCCCGCACCATTCTATGCTTTTGATGAGATCGATATGTTCCTTGACGGAGCAAATGCTGAAAGGGTTGCCAGGCGTGTTAAAAAGGCGGCAAACAATGCCCAGTTCATAGTTGTCTCTTTGAGAAAACCGATGATAGAAGCTGCCGAGCGCACAATCGGTGTAACAATGCAGCAGGATAATATCACAAGTATTACGGGTGTGAAAATACGGTGAACAGTACATCGGTAAAAAACGATGAAATCCCGTTGCTGGAAAACATGGGACAGGGTATTGACCCTGAATTCCTGAAAACGTTGAAAGAACTGGGTGTTGACGAAGCCGAGCTGGAATTATCAGATGATGTGCTCTGTGAACCTGTAGAAATCCTCGTAAATCTTGTAAAAAGTGAAAGTATCAATCCCTGGGATATTGATATTGTAGAGATTACAGATAAATTCCTGGAAAAAATAGAAGAAATGAAGATAATGGATCTCAGGATATCAGGCAGGACACTGCTTTATGCTTCCATTCTCCTCAGGATGAAATCCACAGGTATCATACAGGAAGAAGATGAAGAACCCGATGAAGAGATACCTGATGACGATCTCGAATTTCAGGATGAGGAAGACTACCCCGTACCCAAATTACCTATCCGCCGTGCTGCTACAAGACCTGTTACCCTGCAGGAACTTATAAACGAATTGAAAAAGGCAGAAAACGTTGAATCCAGAAGAACCCAGAGGCGACAAAAACGTGTCCTCCACATGGAAGAGGAGCCTACCACTGAAGATGTACTCGGTATTGCTCATGAGGAAGACATAAAGGGGCGTGTCGAAGACCTGGAAGAAATAATTGAAGAGATTCTGCACGGGAAAGAGAAGGTCAGTTTTACTGAGATCACATATCCTATACCCTCCCGTTCAGAAAGGGTAATGACCTACCTATCCCTCCTTTTCATGGCTTCCCAGAGGAAAATCTGTTTGAGACAGGATGAACTCTTCGGAGAATTGTATATATACTCTTATGGAAATAAAGAGCAGTCTGTTTGAAAGGGGTTGGTTTGAAAAATGTCCGACAGGGAAATTGTTGAAGCTGCACTTTTTGCAGCAGGCAGTGCAGTTGAGATACAAAAGCTGCAAAAGATACTTGACAAAGATAAAAAACAGGTCACAAAAATTGTAGAAACCCTCCTCCGGGAATATGAAGAAAGAGAATCTGGACTGGAGATCGTGGATCTGGGTGAAAGATATGTCATGCAGGTCAGATCAAAGTATTCTGATACCATACGCCCTTTTGCACCCAGGGAACTGAGTTCTCCGATGCTACGCACCCTTTCCATGATAGCCTATCACCAGCCCGTAGTACAATCGGATATTGTGGATATGCGCGGCAACAAGGCATATGATCATATCCAGGAATTACAAAATCGGGGATTTATTGAAAGCACCCCTCACGGCAGGACAAAACTACTCTCCACCACCCCTCTTTTTGCAGATTATTTCGGTCTTGAGGAAAATAAGCCCGAACTTATCCGCAACAAGATGATAGAACTTTCAAAACAACAAAGTGGCAAAGAAGGACTTGACCGCTGGCTTGGACGCAGGTTTGTCGGATTTACCCCAATGTATGAATCCCTGGCACAGATGTGTGGAATCAAAGATTATCGAATGGTAGATGCTTATAATCCTACCGAGGAAGAACTTCAGACTCTTGATACGATTTACAAAATGGTTATTTCCCGGGGATATAAGGAAGATGTGGAAAAGCATTATTCAGGAGAGATAATCGAAGCCGGGTCCACTACATTTGACGATCTTGCAGAAGCTGTTAATATACTGAAAAGTGAGGGAGATCCTGCCAGAGTAAAGGAAACCCTGGAGATGCTCGAGGAACTTAAGAATGAATACCGATCAAAAGCCATGACCATAAGTGGCAGGGTCACCCCGGAAACCGAGATGGTGGCACGCATTGTTAAAGATCTGCACATCGGTGTTTCAAAAGATGGAATACTAATTGCCCCGGATTACGAAACAAACACTTCAGGCGAGGAAATCGGAAGGGAAGCGGATATCCTTGTCCCAAGCCATCGTAACCTGGAAGGTGGCCTTATAGAGAGAGTCAAAAGCAAGTATGATGCTGTTATCAAGGGTCTGCGGAAGGCAGAAGAAGGTAAAGCTATTTAAATAGGTATTTAAATTAAGAAACTATAAGAATATATAAACTATCTGGAATTATTTGCTTCAATTTTCAAGGACCTGAGAATATGACAGATTATAACATTAAAATAGAAAATGTGGTAGCTTCCACCAAACTTGCCGAGGAATTCGACCTTACAAAGATCGAAGCTGAATTTGAAGGAGCAGAATATAACAAGCAGAAATTCCCCGGTCTCGTATACCGCGTATCAAACCCAAAGGCGGCATTTCTTGTTTTCACTTCCGGGAAAGTGGTCTGTACAGGTGCCAAAAACGTAGATGATGTACACACAGTAATTGCGGACATGGCCAAAAAGCTCAACGGCATTGGCATAGATACCCTTGAAAAACCGGATATCACCGTACAGAACATTGTTGCATCCGCTGATCTCAAAGCTGTGCTCAATCTGAATGCAATCGCAATCGGACTCGGTCTTGAGAATATCGAATATGAACCTGAACAGTTCCCCGGGCTCGTTTACAGGATCGATGAACCAAAAGTTGTCGTACTGATTTTCAGTTCCGGAAAACTGGTGGTTACCGGTGGCAAATCCCCGGAAAACTGCGAAGAAGGAGTAGAAGTAGTAAGACAACAGCTGGACAATATGGGCCTCCTTTAAAGGGAATAACGTGACTGAAGATTACAGGGAAGATGTTTGCATCCTCATCCCCACATTGAATGAGGGTGCCACCATCGGCCAGCTTATTGAAGATTTCAATACCGAAGGTTTCGGGAATATTTTTGTTATTGATGGCAATAGCTCGGATGACACACAGGCAATTGCCAAAAATATGGGCGCAAGAGTTGTTGCCCAGACAGGGAAAGGAAAAGGCCAGGCTGTCCAGGACGCCCTTGCGATGATAGATGACCCTTATGTCATTATGATCGACGGGGACGGAACCTATCTTGCAAAAGACGTTCATGCAATGCTTGAACCCCTGGGGACAGGAAGGGCAGACCATGTTATTGGCAACCGGTTTGCAGATTTTGATCCGGGTGCTTTTACAAAACTGAACCTGATCGGCAACAAGATGCTTAATAAATTTTTTAGTATCATTTACAGGAAAAATCTTGTGGACATCCTGTCTGGCTACAGGGGATTCACAAACCAGGCAATCCGGGAACTGGAACTCCATGAGACGGGTTTTGAGATCGAATCAGAGATTGCCGTTGACAGCATGAAAAAAGAGCATCGCGTAGAAGTCGTTCCAATCGCCTACAGGCCGCGTCCTGATGAAGGAGATACGAAACTCAACCCCCTGACTGATGGTTTTGGGATTGGCAGTACGATCTATAAAATGGCCAAGTTTCACAACCCGATGTTCTATTTCGGGATAATCGGTGCCATACTTACTCTTTGTGGCATATTACTGGGAATCTATGTCGTAAGCGAATGGATGATAGGTATTACCCATATACCGATGACCATCCTGACAGCATTGCTCATTATTTCGGGAATCCAGATGTTCATATTCGGAATGCTAAGTGATCTTGTAGTATCCCTCCACAGGGAGACAATGCGTACCCTTCGCCGCCAGCAAAGGTGAAACTGGCCAAAGGGGACTCTTAGACAAATACACTTTACTTTTGAGAAATATTAGTTTGATATTTACGTGAGAATTCCTTTTTATACTACTTGATTTAAAGGCAATACCGACATGTTGCTAACTAATTGCACATTTGCAATCAAACCCGAACCAGCAACAAACTCAAACGTACTTTACATCAATACAACTTGATTTTTTAATAAGATTTAAATAAAATATGTACCCATTTCCCATCATTAAAACGAGGTAAAAACATGTCAATCGTAACAGATGCCAAGAACGGAACTATTACCGAAGAGATGAAGAAGGTTGCAGAAATCGAAGGTGTTGAGCCTGAACTTGTGCGCCGCGGAATTGCAGCCGGAAGAATCGTTATACCTGTTACCCCCTACAGGGACATCAGAGCGTGTGGTATTGGAGAAGGACTTACTACAAAAGTGAATGCTTCTATCGGAGCATCTTCCGATATCGTCGACGATAATCTTGAAATTGAAAAAGCAAAGGCAGCACAGGCAGCCGGCGCAGACACCCTTATGGAACTGGGTACCGGCGGAGATTTCCTCGGAATCAGGAAAAAGGTCTGTGACGCAATCGATCTGTCCGTAGGTTCAGTACCACTCTACCAGGCCTTTATCTCAGCAGCCAAGAGGGACGGTTCCATCGTCCACATGACAGAAGACGACCTGTGGAACGCAACCGAGGAACAGGCAAAACTCGGTACAAACTTCATGGCAATCCACACCGGTATCAACAACATCGTACTGGACAGGCTTAAAGCCCATGGCCGCTATGGCGGACTTTGCTCCCGTGGCGGTGCTTTCATGAGTTCCTGGATGCTTCACAATGAAGCCGAAAACCCCCTTTACAAGGACTTCGACTACCTCTGTGAAATCCTCAAGGAACACGAAGTAACCCTTTCAACAGGCAACGGAATGCGTGCGGGTGCTGTCCACGATGCAACCGACCGTGCACAGATCCAGGAACTGATCATCAACTCCGAATGTGCCCAGAGGGCCCACGACGAATATGATCTCCAGGTTATTGTAGAAGGTCCCGGCCACGTTCCACTGGACGAGGTGGATATGAACGTCAAACTCATGAAATCCATGAGTGACCACAAGCCATTCTATATGCTCGGACCACTTGTCACAGATGTTGCTCCGGGACGTGACCACATCGTTACCGCAATCGGTGCATCCCAGTCCGCAGCAGCTGGCTGTGACTTCCTGTGCTATGTAACTCCTGCAGAACACCTTGCCCTGCCAAATAAGGAAGATGTTATTGAAGGTGTCAAGACATCCAAGATCGCAGCCCACGTTGGTGACATGGTCAAACTCAACAAGCGTGATCAGGATCTGGCAATGGCAAGGGCACGCCGTGAACTTGACTGGGAGAAGATGTACAGTCTGGCACTCGATCCGGAACTTGCACGTGATGTCAGGAACAGCCGTGCACCGGAAGACACAGATGCATGTACCATGTGCGGAAACTTCTGCGCCCTGAAGATCGTAAACCAGAACTACGATCTTGCAAAGTAATACCTCCGGGTATTACTTTTATCTACTCTCCTTTCCATTTTCTTTTTTTATCCCGGCCATTATTTTGTGACCACTTCTCAAGCTTTGCATTCTTATTTTAATAGTATCTTTAAATATAATAGAAGACAACATTGCTGTTACTGTATAATATTGCAGAGATGTCAATTATGTGGAGAGGGAGATAATTACAGACCGATGAAAGCGGCGTATCGGATGTTGTGGGAACTGGAAGATGAGATTGTCCGGATCACAGGCCAGAAGGATTCCGATATCAATACAATAACATCAGCGAAATAACTATAAACCGATCATCCAAATCACAAGATGAAATTAAAACGGAGTTTCAAAATGAAAAAAGCCATTATCGAGACAGACAAGGGAGACATCGTGCTTGAATTATTCGAAAATGATGCACCCCGCACGGTTGCCAATTTTGAAAAACTTATCAAGCAGGGATTCTATAACGGCCTGAACTTTCACAGGGTTATCCCTGATTTTGTGATACAGGGAGGATGCCCCAAGGGCGATGGAACAGGTGGGCCGGGTTATACGATCAAATGTGAGATCAATCCCCGCAAGCATACAAAAGGTGCCCTGTCAATGGCCCATGCAGGCAAGGATACCGGAGGAAGCCAATTCTTCATAACCCATTCCCCTCAATCCCACCTGGACGGTATGCACACGGTTTTCGGGAAGGTCATCGAGGGAATGGATGTCGCATATAATATCAAGCCAGGCGATGTAATGAACCGCCTGCGTGTAGTGGAAGAGTGAAAACAATAGGTGGTATGGTGGTGGAATGGATTTTATATTCAAAATCGGCAAATCTGTCGGGTTTTTCTTTTGCAAAATGAAAAAACTGATCCTGCTGGCAATATTGATTCTGGTCCTCCTGTACATAATCAAGATTGCCTGGCTTCCTGAATTGGGCGGTATCTGAATAGATACTTCCTTCTTTATATAATAGTATTACTAATATACCTGGTATAGAAAATATATCCAGGGGGTCGTACCTTAGCAGATCCGCAACCAATAAGAATAAGTGTCCTGTACAGCGGGGAATTCGGGAAAAAGGTGCTGGGCAATCTCATAAATTCCGATCAGTTCTGCGCATCCTGCGGGGAAGCCTGCGATCACTGTCGACAGGGACGCAAATCCTATTCCGGGTTCCTTACAGAAATCCATGAACTGCCCGCAGATCTGCCTGAATTTGTAGAAGAGCCGGAAGAATACCTGCCTGCTGACCTGAAACCCTGTGACCTGCTCCTTGCAATGGACCTGCATCCTGACCTGTTTGCTATCCTGCCAACAGTTGCGAAAAAAGCACATGCAAAAGGCGTGATTGCACCTGTTGAAAATCCCAAACTTGCCCCGGCAGGCCTTGTCCGCCAGGTTGCAGAAAAACTACAGAACGAGGGAATCGAATATGCTTTCCCCAAGCCATTTTGCAGCCTTGAGAAAACAGGCCAACCTGTGATTGATAGATTCGTGGAGATGGGATTTGGTAAACCCAATATCGAAATAGTACTTGATAATGAGGAAATCACAACCGCACGGGTAATCAGGGATGCCCCCTGCGGATGCACATGGTTTGTTGCCCGTAAACTTGTCTATACCGAAGCTGTAGATTTCAAGGAGACAGTTTCCTCTGCCCACCATGCATATCCCTGTACTGCAAGTATGGATAATGATCCTGAAATCGGGGACACCATATTGCACAAAGCAGGCTATATTATCCGGGAAAGTGTGGACTCTGCACTGGATAATGCACAAAAGGAGAATTCAAATGCCAGATAACAAGAAAATAGCAGTAGTTCGCTGTGCTATCGTTGCAGAAGCCTGCCCGGGAATAGGGTGTTTCAAGGCATTCAATGAAAAAACAGTTGCTTTTAGTGATTACGATGAAAATACAGAAATGACCGCATTTTTCACATGCGGCGGATGCCCGGGGAGAAGGGTGTTCAGGCTTGCCCGGTCCCTGAAAAAATACGGAGTGGAAACAGTACATCTCAGTTCCTGTATGCAGATGGAAAATTATCCGCAATGTCCCCATGTGGACTCAATAAGGCAGACCCTGGAAAATGCAGGTATTGAAGTTGTGGAAGGTACACATCATTAAAGGAGGTTTGAAAATGGTAAATCGGATGATAGTCAAAATCGATGAGGAAAAATGTAATGGTTGTGGAAAATGTGTCAGCCCCTGTGCCGAGGGTGCAATCCAGATAATAGACGGTAAGGCTAAAGTCGTATCTGAAGAACTGTGCGATGGCATGGGTTTTTGTATCGGAGTCTGTCCACAGGACGCAATATCAATTGAAGAAAGGCAGACCATGGATTTCAATCCACAGGCAGTCAAAGAAATGCAGGAGAAAAACCATAAAGACACCGAAGCCGGATCAATAAACTGCTTTAAGTGTGGCAAAGATGAAAACGAGAGATACCTGATGCCCCTGAGACATGGAAAAGAAAGCATCTGGGTCTGTACCCGCTGTCTGCCTGCACTCATTCATGGTTAAAGGTGGAAACATGATCACGATCGAACTATCAAATCAGCCGGACAACCTCTGTGACTATACTTACAACTTTTGCTGGAATAGTGATTTCAACCCGGATTCTCTCATCCCCTACCAGCAAGGCACAGATTACACATACAGGGAAATAGTCGATCATCTCAAAAAGGAAGGTACTGTACAGATTATAGGTGATGTCGGAAAAAGGTTTGCACAGGGAATGGGCACCAGCATATCCCATCTTGGAGGCAACGGTAAGACAGAAAATGCAGGCAACATCATAATCGACGGTAACGTTGGCGCTGAAGCAGGGATGGGGATGGTAGCCGGCAACCTATACATAAAGGGCGACATCAGGGAACCCATGGGAAATATAGTGGAAGTGGAATCCGATAGGGAAGGATATCGCAAATTCGTGTCAATCACGGAATTGGTCTGCAAGGAATTGCAGGAAAAACTTCTGCTAAACAAACTGGAAGGAAATAATCTCCTGCTCAATGATGGAATCCTGCGCAATACCCTGGCAGCCCGTTGCAACTGTGAATCCAGCATAACAGTAGAAGGAAATACAGGCAACGGAAGCGGATTGCTGATGGAAAGAGGAATGTTGCTAATCAAAGGGGATAGCGGCATGAATACTGCAGCCCATCTCAATGGTGGAACAGTTTACGTAGAGGGTAAATGTGAAGCCTTTGCCGGTGCATACATGAAAAACGGAATACTGCTGACAGAGGATGCAGGCAGCCATGTCGGGGCGGATATGAAAGGCGGGACCATATATTCAAAGAAAAAGGCCAATATTGACCCACCTGCAAATAAAGGGAAAATCGGCCGCGAAGATATACGCACAATAAGGAAACTCACAGATGCCGGCAGATTCGAGGTTTTGCGTTACAACAAATATGAAACCGGGGAAGAAGGCAAATATATAACGATCAAGATGCGTGACGGCTCCCTGGTCAGAAGACCCGTGGATTAAAACTTTTCAACTTTCGACCGGATCGATCAATTGGGATCTGATACAGCAGATTCTCCATCCTTTATAGGTCAACTGTAAATTATGTAAAATCCCACTTTTGCAACAGTTACATCGAATGAAGACTCCAGAATTATTATAAAATAAAAGCAAACAATAAAAGCAGGTGATAATAATGGAATGCTTATTTTGCAGGATCATAAATGGAGAAGTTCCCTCACATAAAGTGTATGAAGATGAACATTCCTATGCTTTTTTGGACATCTATCCGACATCCAGAGGCCATACCGTCGTCCTGCCAAAGGAACACATAACCAGTTTTCTGGAAATGAACGAGGAAAACACAGCCGAATTATTCGCTTCTGTCAACAGGATCGCTAAAAAAGTCATCGCAGTTACTGATGCACCAGGAGTTAATATTGGGATTAACAATGGTCTGGTCGCCGGGCAAACTGTACCTCATGTCCATGTGCATATAATACCCCGTTATGAAAATGATGGTGGGGGGTCAATGCATACCATCGTAGATTCCAACCCTGACAGAGAGGAACTCGAACAACTGGCAGCCAGTATATATTCCAGATTTTGAAAAAGAAAGAGAAAAGGCAATAAACAAGCCCAACGGTATACCTAATGATGCAATTTTCAACTTCGTTGCTTAAGGAGGAAAGGGGGAGTACACTACCCCTGATAGCAATATTATTCCTCCTGATTGGTTTTGTTCTCGGGATCAGCCTGACTACCGTGCTTTATGATGAGGCAAGTCTGGGAAGCACACAAATTAATGAACATGAGAGTGATGTTACCGGCGTAATCAATATCAATGGCACCGCCGAGGAGACCTATGAAGAACTTTACAAACTTGTTTTTGACTCGGTCGTCTCCATAAGGGCTGAAGGGGAAATCGACGGAGACCAATTCAGAAGTGGCGGATCGGGGTTTCTTTATGATGCAGAAGGCCATATCATAACGAACCAGCATGTCGTGGAAAATGCTGATTCCGTAGAAGTATATTTCAGCAACGGGGTTGCAATGGATGCTGAGATCACGGGTACCGATATATATTCTGATATTGCGGTATTAAAGGTCGATGAAGTACCTTCTGATGATAACTGCCAACCCTATCCTCTGCCAATGGCCAACTCATCCAGGATAAATCCTGCCCAGATGGTGATGGCTATAGGTACGCCTTTCGGACTTGAGGGGAGTGTGACTCATGGAATCGTCAGTGCCACGGGCAGGACAATGCCGACAACAAACGGATTTTCCATTCCCAACGTGATACAAACTGATGCACCGTTAAATCCGGGGAATTCGGGAGGTCCCCTCATTGATCTATCAGGGGAAGTGATTGGGGTCAACCGTGCACGTAGCGGAGATAATCTGGGTTTTGCTATACCTTCCAATAAAGCCCGGATGGTTGCCGATGCCATAATAGAAGAAGGAGAATATGAACATTCCTGGATCGGTATACAGATGCTACCTGTAAGTCCCCGAGCAGCAGATTTCATGGACCTTAATGATGAGGCAGCCAGAGGAGTAATGGTCGTGGTTGTTGTGGAAGACGGACCTGCCGAGGATACCGGGCTGAAAAGTGCAGAAGAAGTAAAGATCAATGACGAAATAATCTTCATCAACGGGGATATCATCGTAGGAGTCGACGGGGTTGAAGTCTACAACAGTGACCAGATCATAGCACATATAAGTGAGAAACAGCCGGGTGACGAGATAGAACTTGAGTATTACAGGGATGGGGAAAAAATGACAACACAACTTGAACTTGGCGCGCGCCCGGAATGAATAAGTCAAATAATGCTTGTTTAGACTGGAAAAAATAGAGTTGATGAATACGCATTTTCATACGCTGGAAATGCACATCCAAAAGCCGGAAATTAATGGCTGCTCAACCATTAATCTTTTTCATAATCCAGGCCATGTTCTGCCCAAGGTTTTGCATCGTCTGCATTCCTTCTGTATCAGACTCTACATCCCCGGGGGCAAGCCCCATACCTATATTCCAGTAACTTGAACCCGGTACAACCATCTGGGAGATTAAGAAAAAATGGTTGATGGAATCAAATACATGAAGGGCGCCTGCTCTCCTGACAGCCACAACCGCTGCTGCGACCTTATGTTTGAAAAGTTCATCATTTGCTTTCCCGACAAAACCCGCCCTGTCAATCAGGGCTTTTGTTTCCGTAGTCAGATCAGCAAAGTATGTAGGGCTTGCAATAATTATGCCATCAGCCTCAATCATCTTTTCGATACATTCATTGATCAGGTCACTGGATATGACACATCGGCGGTCCTTGTTCTCAAAACACTTCATGCAGGCAGTACACCCCATTACAGGGATGCCTCCCAGCTGAATCAGTTCGGTCTCAATTCCTTGTTTTTCGAGTTGTGAAAATACATTTTTGACGAGCTTTGCGGTGTTCCCGTCTTCCCTGGGACTTCCATTGAATGCTACAACCTTCATTATAATACCCTCTTTGCCTTTAGACAATATATTTCCAATATTCACCCACCTATATAACAACTATACTCTATTCACCCGAATCATTTAGATAAGTAATGGAGAAGGAACTTTAAGGTTCGTTTTTCCATGCTGCAGAGAAAAAGATTCATATATATGAAGGATTGATCATATGTTCATGGATAATTCAGCCTGCAAACGCGTGGATAAGAACCAGATTGAAAAACTCACAATTCCCCCGCCTGAAACGATTACCCGCATGTCTGCCATATTTCAGGCACTGCAATCATCCGCACGTCTGAATATCCTGTTCTTACTCAAAGACAGGGATATGTGCGTATGTGAACTCAGTGAAGCACTGGAAGCCTCACAGTCTGCAATATCCCATAACCTGCGGGTACTACGCCAGCTAGACCTTGTGAGGGTCAGGAAAGAGGGACGTTTTGCGGTCTACTACATTGCAGATGAACATGTCAGGCTGTTGATAGAAATGTGCAGACAGCATATTATCGAGGAATACCGATGAGCGTTGCACAGAGCTTTATGGAAGTTCTGGCAGGAATAATACATGAGACCTGGTACCTTTTCGAAGAGGCTGCACCCTATCTTTTCCTCGGCTTTGGGATTGCGGGGCTGCTGGAACTTGTGGTTTCCAATGAGAAGATTATCGGGCATCTCGGCAAAGGGGCCGGGAAATTCAGTTCGGTCCTCAAAGCTTCGATTGCCGGTATTCCCCTGCCCCTATGTTCCTGTGGTGTGATACCTGCGGCAATGTCCCTGAAAAAGAGAGGGGCAAATAATGGTGCCACCCTGTCCTTTTTGATTTCGACTCCCCAGACCGGAGCTGACTCAATCGCAATCACCTATGCCCTGCTCGATCCCATTATGACAGTATTCAGGCCTGTTGCTACCTTCATAACCGCGGTAGGAGCAGGAATTACAAGCAATATTATGGAAAAGGACAGGACAAATACGCTCTCAAATCCCATTATGCTTTCAAAAAAGGAAGATGCAACAAATCAGGGTTGTGATTGCTGCGGTGATGATTGCGGGCAAGCATCCCTGAAAGAGCGAGCCATTGATGCCATAAAATATGCTTACGTGGAACTGCTGGGAGATATTGCAAAGTGGCTCATTGTGGGGCTGCTGATAGCAGGAGTGATTTCCTATATCGTCCCGGAGGAAGTTGTGGGAGGCTACCTTGGAGGCGGGATCGGTTCCATGATCTTGATGCTTTTTGTAGGGATCCCCCTTTACATATGCGCCACCGCTTCCACACCCCTGGCAGCCGCCCTTATCGCCAAAGGGATGAGCCCGGGTACCGCTTTTGTGTTCCTGCTTGCAGGGCCGGCTACCAATGCTGCAACCATTACAATGGTTACGAAGTTTTTGGGCAAAAAGGCTGTTACCATTTATCTTGCAATGATAGCCCTCTTTGCGCTGGTATTTGGGATGTTGCTCGACCTCATATACATTAGATTGGGAATAGAGGCAACGACCATTGCGGGAAGTGCAAGTGACCTGCTGCCTGCAGAAGTGAAAACATTCTTTGCGTTGCTCCTGGCAATAATGATCACCTATTCCCTGATACAGAGAAGGGAAAATGATGAATGCCAGGATTGCTCCTGAAACGCCGAGGTAATTATAAAGCATCTTAACCCAATCTTAAAATGGGGTTTTGTATGGATAAAGAGGATAACACAATCGAATCCAAATTGTCCGCCAATGGAAAAACATTGCTGGAAAAGCGCTACCTTTTAAGGGATGCACAAGGCAAAATCGCAGAAGAGCCCGGCGAGTTGTTCCGCAGAGTTGCAAAGGCTATTGCCAGAGTTGACAGCAGCTACGGATACAGTGTGGAAAGGACTGAAGATAATTTTTATCAGGTAATGGCAGATCTGGAATTTCTTCCCAATTCCCCAACCCTCATGAACGCGGGCACCGAACTGGGGCAACTGAGTGCGTGTTTTGTGCTGCCTGTGGAAGATTCCCTGAAAAGTATCTTCAAGTCCCTGCAGGATATGAGCCTCATCCACCAATCCGGCGGTGGCACAGGATTTTCCTTTTCAGACCTGCGACCGGAGGGGGATCCTGTGCGCTCCACAGAAGGCGTGGCTTCCGGGCCCCTTTCCTTTATGACGATCTTTGATAAAGCAACGGATGTGATCAAGCAGGGCGGCAGGCGCAGGGGAGCCAATATGGGGGTGCTGAGAGTTGACCATCCGGATATTTTCAAGTTCATCGGGGCCAAGGAAAAGGAGGAAATGCTGCACAATTTCAATCTCTCAGTGGGCGTGACGGATGAATTTATGGAGGCTGTCAGCCAGGACAGGGATTATGCCCTTGTAAATCCCCGAACAGGTAAAGTTGAGAAGAGATTAAAGGCACGGGATGTGTTTGACCGGATAGTGACCTGCGCCTGCCAGACCGGAGATCCCGGCCTGCTTTTCCTGGATGAGATCAACCGCAGACATCCCATGAGTGCAATCGGCACAATCGAGAGTACAAACCCCTGCGGAGAGGTGCCTCTTTTGCCCTATGAATCCTGCAACCTCGGCTCGATCAACCTGGCACGGATGGTTAAGGAAGGGGCTATCGACTGGGACAAATTGAAGAAAACTGTCCATACAGGAGTGCATTTCCTGGATAATGTGATCGATGCCAACAAATACCCCCTCCCGGAAATCGAGCAGAGGACAAAACAAAACCGAAAGATAGGCCTGGGTGTTATGGGATTTGCCGCCATGCTGGCACGCCTGGGCATTCCTTATGATTGTGAGGAAGGAATTGAGACAGCGGAAGAAGTGATGAAGTTCATCCGGGCAGAAGCCGTGCAAAAATCTGTGGAACTCGGTGAGAATCGGGGCAGTTTCCCGAATTTCCACAGGAGTGCTCTTGCAAAGGATTATCCTGCAATGCGCAATGCAACGGTGAATACAGTGGCCCCCACAGGCAGCCTGAGCATAATTGCAAATACTACGTCAGGAATTGAGCCGATGTTTGCCCTCACCTACCAGCGCAATGTAATGGGAACCCGGCTGACAGAGATTGATCCTGTTTTTGAGGAGATGGCAAGGAGACATGGATTCTACAGCAAACAGTTGATGGAGGAAATCGCCGAAACCGGATCTCTCCAGAACAGCCCGAATGTCCCCAAAGAGACCAGACAGGTCTTTGCCACCGCCCTGGAGATCCAACCCCGGTGGCATGTGAGGATGCAGGCGGCTTTCCAGAAGCATGTGGATAATGCTGTTGCCAAGACCGTGAACCTGCCCAATGAGGCCACGGTGGAAGCTTTCCGGGAGATCTACATGCTGGCCTACCGGTTGAAGTGCAAGGGAATTGCTGCTTACCGTTATGGAAGCAAGGCAGAGCAGGTGCTGGAGATCGGGGGGACCGGGAAGAATAGGGATGACAACAATGGAACAGTAAAGGCCTGTACGAAAAACGGATGTGAATAAACGATATCCAAAAAAGTAATGGTAGTCCCGCCCGGATTCGAACCAGGGTCTTCGGCTCCAAAGGCCGAAAGGATTGACCACTACCCTACGGGACTGCTACTGTTCACTGTGATAATCGCATAATCCTACTTAATTTTTATGTAAGAGGGGGTGCTTATTTCCTGATATAAGGTTAAATTTGCGGCTATTCTGCCCGGCGGTTGCCAGCAGATCATTGTGTGGGAGGGAATACATGCCAGGAAGATTGCCTGATTCGGATAACCCGGTGTTTGCCCGCTGGATGAAAGGGGAAATGGGCAAGATCAACAGGACAATAGTGGCGCAGAGAATGACACTGGCCCGGTTGCTTGAGGAAGAGGTGCCACACTCCAGAACCTGGTCAGGGGACAGGTACGTATTCGACAGACATGTAATCGGGATGCTGGGAGATAAGCTGCCCACTGAATTGCATGACAGGCTGAAACTGCCCATCCTCTTTTTCTTTGATTTCCGTGTGGAAGACAGCTGTTTCCTCAATGACAAACATGCCCTCCGGGCCCTGCAAATACTCTCGGAATTGGGAGAAATGTACCGCATGCGTCAGGGCAAGGTCTGGGTCGGCAAAAGCATGGCCTACTCGATCATGCGCAAATACCCAACTGCCATCCAGATAACAATGGGCTGAAAAAATAAGTTCACGTCTGTATGATCACGGTCAGGATATCCTCATCCTCGAGCACATGCTCCAGCCCTGCACGCTGGCCCGGGTGTTTGGCCGATTCACCCCATACCTGGGCATACCTGAACTTATCCCGGAAATCGCGATGCAGGTGATCACACACATCTCCCACCGTGCTTCTTTTACGGATAATAAGCGGCTCCTCCATATCCGCAGCCTCACCCTGCGGTTTGAGGTATATCCGTATGAAATCCAGGGAATTGAAGATCATGTCCTTTACCTCTTCCAGATGAGTGCCCTTATTGGCAGAGATCAGCAGGGAATCCGGGAATTTTTCTCTCACTTTAGGCAGGGTGTTTTCGTCCGCCAGGTCCACCTTATTGATGACAGTCACATCGGGAATGTAGACACGGTTGCCCATAATCACATCGATCAGCTGGTCCACATCTATATCATCCCTGATAAGCACATGGGCATTGTTTATCTTATAATCATCCAGGATTGCCTTGATAAGATCCTCCGAAAGATCCAGGTCGAGGGTGCTGCTCACAGTGATTCCACCGCGATCTTTCCTCTTGATCACGACATCAGGCGGTTGCTGGCCCAGCCTAATACCGGCATCATAAAGCTCCTTTTTGAGAACCTCGAAGTGTTCTGTCTGGAAAACGTCAAGCATGAAAACTACCAGGTCACTGTTACGCACAACTGCGATAACTTCCTTACCCCGGCCACGTCCGCTGGCCGCACCCCTGACAAGACCCGGCACATCCAGGATCTGTATGGCTGCACCTTTGTGTTCCATTACACCGGGAATAACATCCAGGGTTGTGAATTCATAAGCACCGATTTCAGAGTTTGCCCCGGTAAGCCGGTTCAGGAGAGTGGATTTACCAACTGAAGGAAAACCTACCAGTGTAACCGTAGCATTTCCAGATTTACGTACTCCGTAACCTTCCCCGCCGGATTTGGCAGAAGCTTTCTTCTGGAGATCCTCACGCAACCGGGCAATCTTGGCCTTCAGTTTACCTACATGATGAGATGTTGCTTTGTTATAAGGAGTGTCTCGAATCTCTTTTTCAATATTGGCAATATCGTCCTCGACGCTCATCGCCACCTACCACCACTTCAATGTTAAAAAGACTTTCCCGTTTCCGCAATCCCATAAATTTTTTGTTGATTTTACCCGCTGTATTTAATCGGCAGGCTCCTCTCGTACAAACACAAGTACATCCCGGGGATCGATTTCCACCAGGCATTCTGAACCCGGCCCGATATCCAGTTTCCCGAAGGTACGGTTATCCATTTCCGACAGCAGTACAGATCTGCCATCTGGAATATCCACAGCCACAACCCTGCTTGCCCCCCTGTTGACAACACTGCGCACATTTGTGGAAAAAACATTGCAGCCACAAATATCTTCCCGGGCCGGATGGAGATGCACATTCTCCGGCCGCACACCCCAGGAATAACTGCCAGCCGCATCAACATTCGTTGTAGTGGTTATTGAGATCGAATCCGTATCCAGGACAAAACCATTCTCAGACTTGCCTGCAAAATCGGCATCAAAAATATTCGATACACCTACAATTTCTGCCACATGCCTGTTACACGGATTATAGAAAACGTCCTCAGGCCTGCCCTCCTGCTGCACCGAACCCTCATGCAATACCACTACTTTATCGGCCAGCGTGAAGGCTTCAACCGGATTGTGAGTGATGAACAACACAGGGATATCCAGTGTCTCCTGGATACTGTGTATCCTCTCCCTCAGGCGCATCCGGACGACCATATCGAGTGCTGAAAAAGGTTCATCCAGAAGTAATATGTCAGGATTGGGAGCCAGGGCACGGGCCAGGGCAACTCGCTGTTTCTGTCCTCCCGATAGCCGGGAAGGATACTGGTCCTGCAGACCCGTTATGTGCAGAAGTTCCAGCATCTCATGTAACCTTTGTTCTTTTGCAGCATCCGATTTGCCTTTTAACCCATAAGTGATGTTTTTGGCCACACTCATATGCGGAAAAAGGGCATAATTCTGGAAAACATAGCCCGGCCTGCGGTCCTGGGGAGACAGGTTCTTTTTTGAACCGCTGTCAAAATAGACCTTGCCATTAACGTCAATAAAACCCCTATCAGGTTTCCCCAACCCTGCGATACACCTCAGGGTTGTGGTTTTCCCCGAACCGGAACGCCCAAACAGAACAACCAGTTCATTTGAAGCAGTAAAATTAACATCCAGATTAAAATCCGGGGCTTGCTTCTGCCCTGAATATCTTTTTTTTATATCAACCTGAATATTACCAGTCATGTCTCACACCTTCCACCGGTTAACAAGTTTTGCCGTTGCAGCCATGGAAACAAGGGACATTATTACAAGGATTACAACAAGAATATTGGCAAGACTGTCATTGCCTGACTGGAAGGCAGTGTAAATAGAAAGCGACATGGTATTCGTTTTTCCGGGAATGTTACCCGCAACCATAAGGGTCGCACCGAATTCCCCCACAGCCCTTGCAAAACTCAACACCAGCCCTGCTATAATTCCTTTTTTCGCAAGGGGCAGGGTCACAAAAAGGGCAGTTTCCAGTTCACTGTGCCCCAGCGTATAAGCCACATATTCCAGCTCCCGATCCACACTTCCTATCGCAGCGGATGTGGTTTTAACCATCAATGGCAGGGATACCACAAATGCAGCGATCACGGCTGCCTGCCATGTGAAAAGAATGCCAAAACCCGTAATTTCAAAAATATACTGACCCAGCACACCATTCTTCCCGAGCAATATGACAAGCAAGTACCCGGTTACCGTGGGAGGTAACACAAGGGGCAGGGTCACCAGAATGTCCACAAGGTTTTTGCCCGTAAAATCACGGCGTGCCAGCAGGTAGGAAATGAGCAGGCCTATCAGTACCACCAGTATCGTTGACAGGGTGGCTATCTTCAGGGTTATATACAGGGGATAAATGGCCTGCTCAAGCACAAAACTCACTCTACCTTAAATCCATATTCTTCCAGAATACGCTTACCCTCAGAACCTGTTACAAAATCAATGAATTTCCGGGATGCTTCCTTTGCCTCAGAATCTGCCAGGATTGCCACCGGATAACTTATATCGGCATCTACCGGCACCTCTCCTACAATCCTTATATTGTCGCTCTCAGAAGTTTGTGCATCCGTCATATATACAAATCCTGCATCCACTTCCCCGCGTTCCACATACACAAGGACCTGTTTCACATTTTCCGCAAATATTGTCTTGCCTTCAATAGCCTGCCAGAGCCCTGCCTCTTCAAGTCCCTGTTTTGCATAACGTCCTACAGGTGCAGTTTCAGGATTGCCCAGGGCGATCTTTGTGATCTCCTCTGAATCCAGATCCTCAAGAGTTTCGATCTGGTTTGTACCTGCAGGTACTATCATAACAAGACTATTACGGGCAAAATCCCGTCTTGAATCAGCATCTATCATATCCTTCGTATCCAGAATATCCATGTGTTTCTGGGATGCTGAAGCAAAAACATCGATCGGTGCTCCTCCCTCAATCTGCATTCTCAGGGAACCTGAACTTGCAAGGTTGAGATTGACCTCAATATCAGGATTATCAGCCTCGAACTGTTTTACTATCTCACGGTAACTTTCCGTCAAACTGGCAGCCGCAGATACCGTGATTTGCTCACTGTCAGTTTCTTGTGCAGATGATGCAGCGGAATTGGCCAGATATGCACCGACCACAGTTAAGACTGCTATTGTTGCTACCAGAAGTATTATCTGATTGTTTCGTTTCATTCAACCACCTTATGCCCTGCGATATGTTCGGACATGCATAACGGTGCATTGATACATATGCACATAAATAAGTTTCTAAAAGAGCCAATGAAACGAAATCAATTCTCAAAGAAAGTGACTTCAACCTCATTCCCGGCTTTTACAAAAGTGATTTGCGGTTCGATTACAATGAAACCATCGGCCTTTGCCAGTGTTGTTATTGAAGCAGAGGTTTTATCCACCGAATAGGCACAGCCATCAATTACTTCCACACAATGGTATTCCAGCCTGTTATCAGAATACACGTCATCCATAAGGGTTGCTTTCACCCGTTGTCTTGCAGGCGCAGAGATCCCCAGCCCCTTTCTTACAAGCGAGGACACGATCTCATTGAATACCATCAGGGATGCTGTGGGATTACCGGGCAATCCAATCACGGGAATGTTCCTGACCGATGCAATAATTACCGGTTTGCCGGGTTTGAACTTTAAGCCATGCATCCGGATTTGCCCTTCTTCTTCCATTAACCGGTACATGAAATCATCCGAACCCGCCGATGTGCTGCCGGTTGTCAATACGATATCACATTCAGAAACTGCCTCCAAAAGGAGAGAACGGGCTTTTTCAGGTTCATCCCCAACTATACCATAGACCACAGGAGTTGCCGACAAACGTCTGATAGCGGTTGACAGTGTATAGGAATTGGCATCATAGATCCTTCCCGGGCCGAGAGGATCGCCAGGCTCGGTCAATTCATTCCCTGTAGAGATAATGCCCACTTTCAGATTTTTCACAATTGTATTATTGATGCCCAGCGCCGCAAGGATACCAATCTTTGCAGGAGACAGCATTTGCCCTGCTTCAAGAACAGTTTCCTCTCTGGAAATATCAGTGCCTGCATCAAGGATGTGCTGTCCCTGACGCACCTCACTATGGATACACACTTTCCCCTCTTCAAGAGTGGTATCTTCCACCATAACAACAGAATCACTTTCCTGTGGAATCGGGGCCCCGGTGGAAATTTCCACAGCTTCCCCTTTTTCAAGGGATAGGCTATCCCCTCTGCCCGCAGGGACATAGGCTTTCAGTAACAAACATGTGCCCGGCGTAGGTACATCTTCGGCACGGATAGCATAACCATCCTTGAGTGCCTTGGCAAAGGGTGGAACATTGATGGCAGATACTATATTTTCTGCAAGTATGCGACCATCGGCATGTTCAAGTGAAACATGCTCCACTCCGCAATTTACGGGCAAGGCGTCCAGGATTTGCCTGGCCTCATCCAGCGATGTTAGATCGTTGAGTATTTTGCGCATCTTCGTTTGTGCAACCTTCAACACTTATTCGTAGATCGGAGTACCGGTAGTACCTGTGATCTGCTCGAAAGCCTTTACCATTTCCCCGGTAATGGGCCCTGGTTTTCCATCTCCGATAAGCCTTCCGTCAACTTTTGTAATGGGGGCGGCTTCTGCAGCAGTGCCGGTTACAAAAACCTCATCTGCTGTGAATAAATCAAAGAGCCCTACATTTTCCTCAAGTACCTCATAACCCCTTTCCACAAGTAACTCAATCGCTGTTGCACGGGTAATACCCTTCAGATTGGAAATCGTTGGAGGAGTATAGACTTTGCCATTCTTTATGATGAAGATATTATCCCCGGAACCTTCACAGATATAGCCGTTGCTGTCCAGGAATATCGCTTCGTCACCACCCTTGGCATTGGCCTCGATCTTGGCCAGGATGTTATTCAGGTAGTTCAGGGATTTGATATTAGGGGAGAGGGCATCGGGAGCATTGCGCCGGGTTGCTACCATGACTGCTTTCAAACCAACCTCATAGAGATCTCCGTACATTGCCCCCCATTCCTGGGTAATGATGAATATATTGGGAGTTTTGCATTTGCGGGGGTCAAGACCAAGGTCCCCTACACCACGGGATACGATGGGTCTTATGTATGCATCACTGAGATTATTTTTCCTCAGGGTTTCCAGGATTGCCTGACTCATCTCTTCCCTGCTGAGAGGAATTTCCATTGCGATCGCCTTTGCAGAATCAAATAAACGATCTATGTGCTCTTTTAACTTGAATACCCTGCCATTGTATGCCCTGATCCCTTCAAAGACACCGTCACCATAGAGGAAACCATGGTCATAGACAGAAGTGGTTGCTTCGGATTTAGGGACGTAATCACCGTTATAATAAACCAGAACTTCACTCATTTTCAGCCCTCTTAATATGACTTATCAGTATTAAGATGGACAAATGTAATCATAATATATATGAATATTTGTAAATTCATATCCAACAGTTGACAAAAGGCTTTTATGCACCAAATCCTATTTCATGTCGCTTCACTATCCTGGGCCCGTGGCTTAGCCAGGATATAGCACCGGGCTTCTAACCCGGTGGTCGTGGGTTCAAATCCCACCGGGTCCGCATCAACTTTTTTTTATTTTATTGCCACCGGTTGAGTTATCAATCCCTCAGTTTATAGTCTATATTGCTGACAACAGCAAGAACGAAACTATTGTAATCTCCATGTTTTATCCAAGGAGAAGAAAACATGATCATCCTGGAAAAATGGTACAAAAACCAGATTGAAAAGATCGATGACGCTGAACTCAAGGGAGTCGAGCTGAATACTATCATGGATAGAAAAGTCTGCTGCGGTAAAAAGGCTACAAAAAAGAAGCGTCTGGGTTACATACATTTACCTGCTGATATGGAATTGACTAATGTCAGGGAATACAACATCGAAGAGGGAATACTGAAAGTCTGGATACAATTATAATACAGGAGGAGTATGAAATATGAAAGATGCAGAAGAATTGCTAAAAAAAGACCTGTTTGCCCGGTATATCGGAATCGAGTTGCTGGAAGTTGCAAAAGGCTATGCAAAAGCTTCCATGAAAATAGAAGACAAGCACAAGAATGGCCTTGGTACAGTACAGGGAGGTGCCATATTCACCCTTGCAGACTTCACATTTGCCGCAGCAGCAAATTCCCATGGACGAGTGGCTGTTGCCATCAATGCCAACATAAGCTATCCAAAGGCTGCAACAGAGGGCATCCTTAAAGCAGAAGCTTTCGAAACATCCCTGAATCCCAAAATCGCAACCTACACTGTAACTGTCACAGATGAAAGGGCAGAAACTGTTGCCCGTTTTGAAGGACTTGCATACCGGAAAAGAAACCTAATTGAAGATATTATCTGAACTTATTTCAATGATAAAAGGTACCGTACCAGTTCCCCGTGGTTATCAAATACCCTATCCGCCCTCTCCAGTTTATCCGGGGACACATAAGTAGGGACAGCCACACAATACATCCCTGCTCTTTTGGCCGCTTCTACACCTTTTTTTGCATTCTCCACCACGACACAATCCGCAGGATTTACTTCAAGCATACGGGCAGCTTTTAAGAATGGTTCCGGTTCGGGTTTGCCCTTGCTGACATCCTCCCCGCTGATGACCGCATCAAAGATGCCCGGGAAAAAATCATCCACTATATGATTTACAATTGATCTGTCGGCACCCGAAACCATGGCCAGCAGGAAACTTTTCTTTAGTTCTGGTAAAATCGCACGTATCTCTTCAAAAGGTTTGAATTTGGCTGTCCTTTTGAATTCCCCCTGATATTGTGCAAGAAGGCCTTCAATGTCCAGAGATGCAGGATCGATATTTTTGCGTTTTAATATGTGAGTTACAATGTCAACTGTCCTGGAACCTTCCATGTCATAGATGGTTTGTTCATCAAGATGTATTCCCACAGCACCGAATACCCGATTAATTGTTTTGACATGGTGGGGCATTGAGTCAATGAGAATGCCATCCATATCGAAAATCAAAGCCTTCACCATGTATAAAAATACTCCCTGATGTCAGGAATCATCAGATGCGTTATGTTTGTGCAGAGCAATCTCAATATTGGTATGGAGGTCTTCTACTTTGAAAGGTTTGGAGATATAACCGGCAGGGTCTGTTAATTTCGCCCTTTCAAGGGTATCTTCATCAGTATAAGCAGTCAGATATATTACAGGAATGTTAAAATTTTTCCTGATATAATCTCCTGCCTCAATCCCGTCACCTTCTCCTTTCAGCAAAATATCCATCAACACCAGATCAGGATAAAAAAGATCAGCTTTGCGTATAGCATCCTCTGCAGAAGAGGCCTTACAGGGAATGGAATAGCCTAAAGATTCAAGTTTGCTTTTAATTGCCATAGCAACTATATTTTCGTCTTCGACTATCATTATTTGTGCATTTTTCATCAAAGGACCTTCATAAATTTACAGTTTATATAATAAATCCTTACCGATAACACTTGCACATAAAAATTACAGGTGTTGTAATGAGAGAATTATTGAACTAGTTACTCATCAACTGTCACTTAATATAAATTTATTGTTGTGATTTATATAGCATAAAAGCATGGGTGAAAGCATGACATCGACCCGAAAACCTCTCTTGTTAATGATACTGGATGGATGGGGATACTCACCCACAAGAAAAGGAAATGCTGTGGCACAGGCCAGAACCCCTGTTCTTGACAGGCTAGAAAAAGAGAACCCAACCTCCCTCTTGCAGGCTGCAGGCAAATCTGTGGGCCTTCCACAGGGACAGATGGGAAACTCCGAAGTAGGCCATCTAAACATCGGTGCAGGCAGAATTGTTTACCAGGACCTGACCCGGATAAACCTGGCAATCAAAAATGGGGAGATCTACGAAAACCAGGTTCTGCGTGATGCCATAAAGAATGTGAAGGAAAAAAATTCAAAACTGCATATCATGGGCCTGTTTTCCCGCGGAGGAGTCCACAGTCACATAGAACACATGCGTGCCCTGATAGAGCTGGCTAAAAGGGAAGCCTTAAGTGAAGTATTCATCCATACTTTCCTTGACGGCAGGGATGTACCCCCCCGGGCCGCTCTTGAGGATATGAAAGAGCATGAAGTATTCTGCAGGGAAAATGGTATCGCAAAGACTGCCAGTGTATCCGGCAGATACTATGCAATGGATCGTGACCAACGGTGGGAACGCACCCGACTTGCCTATGACGCCCTGACACTGGGAGAGGGAATAACTGCTAAAGACCCTGTGGAAGCGGTACAGCTTGCCTACGACAGAGGAGAAAATGACGAATTTGTCAAACCCACTGTTATTCAGGAGAAGGGCAAACCTGTAGCCACGATTGAGGATAACGATTCTGTGATCATGTTCAATTTCCGCCCTGACAGGGCAAGGCAGCTTACCTATGCATTTGTGGAAGATGGATTCGAAGGATTCGAGAGGAAAAAGCATCCACAGGTGCATTATGTCTGTATGACCCGGTATGATGAAAAACTGGACGTACCTGTTGCCTATCCCCCCAAAGAAATAAAAAATACACTTGGCGAAGTGTTGAGCATGGAAAATATATCCCAGTTGCGTATCGCTGAAACTGAAAAGTATGCCCATGTCACCTTTTTCTTCAACGGTGGGGCGGAAAAAAAATTCAAAGGAGAAGAAAGATGTCTCATTCCCTCACCCAGAGTTGCAACCTATGACCTCAAACCTGAAATGAGTGCCTATGAAGTTGCTGAAGAGCTCACCGAAAAGATCGAATCAGCAAACTATGATGTGATCATACTCAATTTTGCCAACATGGATATGGTGGGACATACCGGTTTCTTTGAGCCGACGATCAAAGCCGTAGAGGCCGTGGATGAATGTGTGGGAAAGGTAATAACTAAAATACAACATAAAGGTGGTGAAGCATTGATAATCGCCGACCACGGAAATGCGGAGCAAATGGAAGAAGCCCATGGAGACCAGCCCCATACAGCCCACACAAGCAATCCGGTTAAATGCATATGCATCTCAGAAAGACAAAATATTAAAATGAGAAACGGAATCCTTGCCGATGTTGCACCGACTGTCCTGCAAATGCTTGCAATAAAGCAACCCGAAGAAATGACAGGTAAGTCCCTGATTGTTCAAAACCATTGATCCAGGGTTTGCTGACTTCGCTGTTTGCCGGCTTTTTCAAGCCGATCTACAGCTTTGAGAACTCGCTCCTCAGAGAAATCATGTTGTTTGCAAAGGAAATCCACTATTTTTTCCTTTTGTGGAGATTTCCATTTCAGTTCATAAGCATCCGTTACAGGCGGATTCAGGAAAAAATCGATCTTTGCATCAAGCTCATCAATGGCTTCACCCCTGTGCTCCAGAACCTTATGAATACTGCCATGTTGTTTTATTAATTTAAGGGCGGTTTTGGGGCCGACTTTCTCCAGCCCTTTATTATAATCAGTACCCACACACAGGGCAATACCGATCAGTTGCTGACGGTCTATATCCAGTAACTTGATATTTTGCATAAGATCAATCGATTCGGGTTCTACATCAATGTAAACATTCTTGCCCGGCAATTTGCGTTTACCCGTAATTGTAAGATTGCGCACTACCCTCGGAGCACCGAAAAGCAGGGAATCGTAATCCTGGGAAGCACTATAATCTGCATCACCTTTGTTCACCATATAGGCTGCCTGTGCTTCCCCTTCAGAAGGAGCCTGTACACAGGGAATTCCCATGAAATCCAGAAGTTGCATGGAATCCTCCACTATCCGGGCATCGACCTTTGAGGAGGCCTGTGCATATTTGTAAGCTTCCTCTGACAGGCCTTTTTCTTTTGCTTCATCCCATTTTGTACGGGCCTCTGCCCTGGACTTTTTACGCTGGCTAATTGTATCTGCCTTGAAATCAGGAGGTTTGCCATCAAAAACAAAAACAGGTTTTATACCGGCTTCAAAAAGATTGGCCATCCTGTACAGGATACCGGAGAGATGGGATGTGATATTGTCCTTAGAATCCTTCAGGGGAGTACCATCACGTTGCCTGATGATGCTTAAAAACTGGTAAAGGGTATTATATCCGTCAATCGCCACAATCCTGTGAGCAAGATCATCAAATCCAACCTGTCTTTTTTCCAGTATGTCCCCTATATCTACACCCATTCAGTGTCCTCTTACATTGGTTTGATGAATTTGAATATCCGTATCGAGGCGTATATCCAGCACCGAGTCATCATCGGCTTTCATCCGCCCTACCTTCAGTATATTACCTGCCCTTTCAAGGAGAGTTGTTCTGGAAACCTGTAACTGATGCCCATCCTTCTTGTCACCTTTATGGACAACCAGCACATCATTTCCTTCAACAGCGGTCTTACCTGTCCTGGAGAGCATATTCCTGATTACCTGCTCAAATTCCGAATATATCAGAATTTCTGAATTTTTCCCGGATTTTTTTATGACACCAATTGGTTTAAGATTAATTTGCATTGAGCCCACCCACCATTATGAAACTTGTTGATAATTGCCCATACAAACCATCACATTAATATTGTTTTCGGCAGATGTCGATGATTAAAAATAATGAAGAATAGAAAAGATTAACGATAATTTCTTCTGTTAAAGGTTTCCATGGCATCATCCACCACATTGGTGACAGTATCCATTTTTTTACCCATGTTGTCTTCAACACTCTGAATATTAATCCGAAGAGAGCGTTCTCTTAGATCGAGCTGCTGCTCAATCTTACGCATCCGCATGTCCAGGGAAAGGAGCATCGCTGCAAGGGCTCCTACCATTACAATGGCAGCAAGAACTATCAATGAGTTAGCCGGACTGTATTTGAACCTACCCAGCCATACATATGTCAACACAAAAGCTGATACAACCATAACGATAGAAAAAACAATGTCCCTTGTTTCCATGGTAAGACCTCTATTTTACTTAATCCATGTTACTACTTAAGTATTACATAAACTTAATTAGTGGATATTGCATTAGGTTCTGTATCATACAAACAGGATGAGAAATTTTGAGTGAAAATGAAAACGGAATCAAGGAATCCTTCCCGATGATTGTAATGGCCGGCTTTATACTGGTCATCCAGATCATTGCACTTACCCTTGCACAACCAATGAACGATCTGGGTATGCAGGCAGTAGAGAACCCCCAGTCAGCAGCCAATTCCATATACTACATAATCGCAATTCTCATATTCACCCTGTTTTTACTTTTCGCTATCAAGAAAGAAATACAATGGGTTATCCAGATGAGTATCCTTGTTGCTGTTGCTTCTACCATGTATTACGGATTCTATCCCCTCTTCCACCTTACAGGATTGGGAGGAGAAGGACCGGTAATCGGGGGGCTGTTAATGGCAACTGTTTTCACCATCCTGCTTTACGTCCATCCTGAATGGTACATAATAGATTTTGTAGGAATCATTGTGGGAGCAGCGGCAAGTTCAATATTTGGAATATCATTTGGCATTTTACCTGCAATTGTGCTGCTGGGTCTGCTTGCAGCCTACGATGCGATCTCGGTGTATAAGACAAAACATATGATTGCCCTTGCAGAGGGCGTGATGGATCTAAAGCTGCCAATCCTGTTTGTTATACCCAAAAAAAGAAATTACTCATTTATTGAGGACACACCCTCAACAGATGGAGAAAAAGAAGCTTTCTACATGGGATTAGGGGATGCCATAATGCCAACAATAATAGTCGTTTCTGCAAACGTATTCCTTCCCCATGAAGGCTTCATAGGATTTCCCGCTATCGGAGCAATGATCGGCACCCTTATCGGATTTTTTGCCCTGACAATCCTGGTCATGAAAGGAAAACCCCAGGCAGGCCTCCCATTCTTAAACAGCGGAGCGATTCTGGGTTACGTGGCTGGTGCCTTAATAACCGGGATGCCGCTTCTGGGATAAAATTACCTGTCCGAACCTGTGATGTTGCATGAATCGCAGTCACCCTCACAGGAAGGGGAATTATCATTTACCTCGTCATCAAGGGCCCGTGTGCCTTCTGCAAGCACCGAGGCATTGGAGAGAGACCCGCCTATAAGAATAGCATCAAATATCTGTTCCCTTGTCAAACCAAGCCTGCGGGCAACCCTGATATGCATCTTGAGACAATGATCACATCTCAGTGCAGAAGCAACCCCCACACAGATAAGTTCAATTGTTTCAGGATCGAGTCTTTCAAACTCCCGCATTATAGAATTATCATACATTACTTTAGGGATTAACAGCTCCGGCATATCTTTCATGAAATTGAGAATATAGGGCACTTCCCCATATCGTTCCTCAACCGTTGAAAGCACATCGGAAACCGCTTCATCTTCACCCTTTTCAAGAATTTCCTTGATATTTTCCAGATCCATTACACACCCTCTGTATCATACAGTAAATCCGGTCTCTGAGCGGCGGCGAATCTTTATGAGAATATAGTCCTTCATTTTTGAAGGCATGATATTTGCCACATCCGAGAGGGAGATATTTTCATCCAATTCCAGCTGTTCCAGCTTTTCGTGGAATTGCCCAAAGGGAAGTTTTACCCTCGTACCATCCAGTTGAAGGGTTATGGGGGCAGGAGTTAACACATCATTAATTTCAGGCACCTGCTCTTTAATCTCCTTCATCACTCTTGCAGGCAATACTGCAAGAGGATCCCGGGATATTTCTTCACGTAATTTATCCACAACTTCCCCGACAGTTTTATTCAATACATCAAGGCGGTCCATTTCACCTTCATTACGCAGCCTGTGAGATACACGTCCGATGCCTCCAACATAAACATCGGCCCCTTCTACATCGTCAGTACTGAGGTCCGGGCCTCCTGTAGCCACAATCGGAACGTCAACACCCGAGAAAAGTTTGGGCTTCTTATTAATTATACAGTCACTGAAATTTCCAAAACTGTAAACGGCAATGTCATGTTCGTTGATTAGCCTTCTTTCATAATCCTGGGAAAGAGCCACTCTCCGACCCATACCACGTGCAAGGCCCAGCATATTGGTATTAGCACCATCCCTGCGCAGGTGTTCGGCAACATCACATGCAGAATGAGGTAGATGATGGTAGGCAAGGGTTGGGGATACTACAGCTATCTCGGTACCTGTTAAGGGAGCTCGCGTGAGTTTGCCCAGTATTTTCTTTGCAAGTTCTTCCATCAGGGGGACATCTTTACGGGGAATCAACATCACAAGATTTATTTCCGTTGCAGCCGGCGTACTCTGTACAAGATAGCCGCCCAGGTCTTCCAGGAGTTCAATAATAAGGCCGTGTTTGTGCACACCGCCTTCATAGACGTAGGGTTCAAGCACTGCTGCCACTGGCATCATCTCCCTTTAGTTCTTCCAGCATCGTATGTGCTTCATCAATCCATTCTTTTTGCATCGTATCTTCCGATGCTACAAATATGAAATCATTACCGTTCAACGAATGATACCGTACCCTGAATCCTTCAGGGGCAACCCTGATAGCCATATCCGCCAGATTGGACTTGAGTGTGCGCCGCGGGTCATCCACAACAAGATTTTCGAGAGAGCCTATCTCCTCCTCCGGATTATCCACAATCAGGGAAATAGTCCACCTGTCCGGTTGCTCAAGGCTGTCACGCCCATACCGATCCCAGAGCATCTGCAACAGGCGGGGAAGATGTTTTTCTACAGAGATCGTGATCAAAATTTCTCCTTCACTGCCCCCCTTTTGTATTTCGGCAAAATCTTTCAATATCACCTGTGGAAGGACACCGCGCACAACTGCCACCAGCTGGAAAAGAGAATCTTCGGGCCTTATTGCTACTTTGATTTTTGCGATCCTGCCCGCCATGCCCAGATCGGAGATAATATCTGATACAATCTTTCGATAGGGAGCGGCTTCCTCTTCAACAGTGGTTTCAACCACGAACTTTTCAAGGGTTGCCAATTCTAATCACTCCTTATCCACAAAGCCGGAAACAAGCAAAGCAGCACCCACTGCACCGATATGTTGAGAATGAGGAGGAACAACGACATCGATCTTGAGCAGTTCTTCCAGAGCTTTGGGCACACCTGCGATCAGAGATGAACCACCCACCAGGACAAGAGGTTCTTTAACTTCAACTTCCTGAAGCTGCTGTTCAAATATTTGTTCTACAACACTGTGACAGGCAGCAGCAGCCACGTCTTCAGGTGTAGCTCCCTTGGCAAGGGAATTTACAAGGGACTGGATTCCGAAAACAATACAATAACTGTTCATTTCTACATTTTTCTGCATTCCCTTGATTGCAAGATCCCCGAGTTCCGTGATATCCACACCCAGTCTCTTGGAAGTCATTTCGAGGAATCTGCCCGAAGCACCTGCACACACGCCTCCCATGGTGAACATACCGGGAATCCCATCCTGTACGGAAATGGCTTTGTTATCCATTCCACCAATATCGATTACAGTGGCATCACCCTGCTGTGTCTTTGCAAGGTAGACTGCGCCTTTGGAATTTACCGTGATTTCTTCCTGCATAAGGTCGGCATTAAAGTGATCGCCTATAAGGAAACGTCCGTAGCCTGTTGTACCAATTGCCTGCAGGTCCTCTCTATTGACATCGGCCTGGTCCAGTGCCTGCTGAAGGGCTTTTTCAGCACTTTCAATCACTTTGATGGTGGGCACCCAGCCTTCACCGATTATCTCATCATCCCTCATAACTACAGCTTTGGTAGTGGTTGAACCAGAGTCAATACCCGCAGTCAATCCTTCCTGATTCTCTCTTGCAAGTAAATGTTTGCTCTTTGCAATGGTTGTCAGGGCTTCCATACGTGTCAGCAAAGTTGCTGCAGTCGTTCGCTCGGTAAAAGAATAACTTATAACCGGCAGACCCGAATCTTCAAATATATAACGGCGAACTTCATTACGAACTATTGCAGCTTCAGCACATCTAAAACAGGTAGCAACAAACACAGCGTCCACTTCAGCCACACCTTCTACTACAGCTTTTGCCCGGGCCATCATGAGACGCAGATCAGGACTTGCAACTTCCAGTCCGAATTCCTGCCCTATGGTGTCCAGTGATGCCACATCCATCTCCGGATAGACAAGTTCAGCATTCAAGGAAGATGCTGCCGATTCCAGTTCCTTCTGGACACCGGCATATTCAGAACCGCACGAAACCAGTGCTATTTTTACCTTATCCGAATTACTCATTCTTCATCCTCCTTGGGAAGGGATTTCAGGAATTCAGCAATCTGGTATACAAAATCTTTACCTTCTTCTTCGGTGCGGGGATATTTGACTTCAAGACGGGGAATATCCCTTTGGCGTGCAAGGAACTTTGTAAGTTCATTGGTACGTGCACAACCCATGCAACCAAAAGCAGATGCCGAATCCAGCACGATAATCGCAGCTTCGGCTTCATCAATCTGGGGGCCCACTATGGACATACGGCCCCTCACACCGGCAGGAACTTCCACTGCAGCATATTTCAAACCATGTTTGGGATCTTCGGGAGTAATATTGATCGGTGGGGAATCCACACCTACTGTAGTGATTTTTTCCCGGATCTTCTCCATCATTGCAAGGGGTTTGTGACCAAACCTTTCCACAAGATCAGAAAGGATAAGGCTGTTAGTGGGGTAGATGAAAATTTTTGCCAAGGTGTCACCTCATAATTCGGATTCAATAATATCTTTAAGTTTGGACGGTGAAATTTTGTCAGGAGATTCTTTCTTTTCAGCCGGATTATATGCCTCATACTCATCAAGAGCTCTGCTGATTATGGGCAATGTTGCTACTTCATTTCTAAGGTAATGGAAACCCGGACGAGGACCTCCGCCTCTGGAAGCCCTGCAGCGACGTTCATCACCTGGCGGGAAACCCCGTTGTTTCACAAAAACATGATTCGGATCAAGGGCCCTTACTTCGGCTACTACCTTTTCCACCGAATCACGCGGACCTGTTACCATTGTGCCGAAACAGGTTTCCTTGATGGTTATATCTACATCGGACTCATAGATTTTCATCGCAGCATCAGAAGGAAGTACACTGTCTGAGTCAATCACCACGATCTTTGTAATCTCATCAACATCCTCCCCGCTCATTCAATCTCCTCCTTGTTACTTTCCAGCACGTACATGGTATCCTTTTCGGTTAATGCCTTGAATTTGTCGGGCTCAAGGATTTTGCCTATTATATTGGTACTTGAAAATTTCTCTCCGGTGGGACCAAACAGATCGTCATCCTCTGTTTTGACCCCCACAATACCCATTCTTTTGGCGGCCTGGTTAGTAATTCCGATCTCAAAGGCTTTGGTTTTGTCCACAAGCACGTTTTCCGGCAATATTTCCTTATATTTTTCAGCGGACTTTGCGGCTTTAAATAAGTATGTATTCTCATATATCATCATAACAGGCAGCGTACCTATCGGCCTGAAAGTAAGACCTACAGCGTGCCTGAAGAAATCCAGGGTTTTGGGAGCGAGTTCATCATACAGTTCAACACGGATAACCAGGGAATCCGGTGCCCCGGTTGCGATTACTTTTTTTGCCAGCAGGATATCGATAGTACTGGAGGGGTTTAATTTCACAATATTGGCATCGTCTTCTTTATACCCTTCACGTACCAGTTCAACCCCCAGTCCTTCAAGGTGTTTTTCAGCTTCATTAAAGCCCATCCCAAGTATATTAATGGGAGCAGGATCCGTCTTTACAAATATAGAGTGGCCTTTTCCTGCCATGTGGATAAGTTCAATACCTTGTTCTATATGGCCAATTACCGAATGTACAACACTGGCGGCTCTTTCATCACGGGAAATGAACACTTTACCGGTGCCATAACCTGCAGTTCGTACCCATACTGCACCATCCTTTCGTGTTTCAAAGTTTTCAAAGGAGCAAATCTCACCTTTTAAGCTACTGTCACTGATAAAAGAACTTGATTCATAGTCAACTTCGAAAAAACCATCCTTAATTAGACCAAAGAAATATTCGGTTCCTTCAGGGGATTCAAGAGCAAGTTTTACTTTTACAAAGGTAAAGAGACCATCGCCATCCTCTAAGATTGTGTTTGTATCAGCTGTGACCAGATGTTTTGCAGATTCCTGCCATTCTATTACGGGTTCAATTTCAAGAATGCGATCAGAACGCTCAAAGTTGGTCAGAAGTTTCTTGCCACCCACGACCCTGGCAAAGGGACCATCTGCAGGTGCACCGTAATCTGCAGAATGCTCTGCAAGGGAAAAAAGAAGATGGAAATTAGAAGGGTTATAGCCACCCGCTGAAAATAATACATCATATTTGTCCAGCTTTGTGGGATTTCTTTCCGGTTTCAGAGATTCAGAGAAAGGGCCAAAGGCGGTGGCATCCTTGCTATCCCAGTGCAGGGAAATTCCTTCATATTGCTTGAAACCTTCCATCCACCTCCGGGCAGAAGCGGAAAGATGATCAATTATTTCAAGACGTAATTCTCCTTTTGTGGTCTTGACCCGATACTCTTTTACACTTTCAGAACGGACACTTTCTGATTTTTTGAGAATGCCCACGGATGCACCTTTTTTGTAGGGTGCCTCTGCTGTATCGATGGCTTTCTGTACTGTAGCACCATCCGGGAGAGATAACTTCTCGCCGTTAACAAGCACTTGAATCGTCCCAAATTCCTCCAATCACTACATAGAGAGCACTTAATGATAAAGTTACTGTTGAGGAACTTCTTCAAGTTCCTTTTCAGTAAGCTGGGAAAGGACCGTTTCTGGCTCTCCTATATCAACTATCTTTGAATCCCTCATTAGTGCTACACGGTCACAGATATCAGTAAGGAAATCCATATCATGGGACACGATCACAAATGTATTGCCCATCTCTTCCCTTGCCTTTAGGATGGATTTGGTTACCTCGGTCCTTGTAATCGGGTCCATGGTACCGGTAGGCTCATCCATTAGAATGATATTTGGCTCTTTCATTAAAATCTGGGCCAGAGCAACCCTGTGCCTCTCTCCTTCACTTATCTCATCGGCCATTTTAGGAAGGATGTGTTTGGCTTTGTTATCATTAAAACCGGTTGTCACAAGAGTATTGATGGCCTTCCTGGTAGCAAGTTCGTAGGGAAGATCAATCCCGATTGATTCGGTCAGATTATCGATGATTGTTCGGTGTGTGTACAGACCATATTCCTGATGCAGGATACCCATGTAGCGAACCGCACGCCCCCTGTTGTCAGCTCCGGGTTGTCTCATATTCACCCACTCATCACCAACGCGAACATGCACTGCCCCGCTTGTTGGTTGTACATTGCCCATGAGCATTTCAGAAGTAGTTGTCTTCCCTGCACCGCTGGTACCTGCAAGCCCGAATATCTCACCTTCCTTCACATTAAAACTCACACCGCCTACGGCATAAACCACACCCCTTGAAACGGAGATGTATTTTTTCACAAGGTCCTCCACCCTGATGATATCTTCGCCTACATTGGCTTTTTCCCATTCACCAATGTCAGTAACCATTTTCATAAAGTCGCGGGAAACATCACAGGCATCACCCTCACATACAATTTCCCCTTCCTCGAGGAGAATTGCCCTATCGGCCAGGTCCTCAATGACATCTGACCAGTGAGAAGTGATCACCATTGTCATATTGTGGGATGAAACCGTATCCTCTACAACATCATGTACCACTTTTGCTGTCCTGGGATCAAGGGTTCCTGTCGGCTCGTCGGCAAGCAACAACATGGGATCCCTCACAAGCTGGCGTGCAAGAACTACCCTCTGTTTCTCCCCCCCGCTTAAATCACGGGCCACATGCATCATCCTGTGGGAGAGACGGACCTCTTCAAGAAGTTGTACAGCATGCTCCATTGCATCGGGGCCGCTATAACCAATCTCTGTCAGGGAATTTACTACATTGGCAATTACCCTGTCATCTCCATAAAGGGCAAAGGTCCTCTGGAGCATAATCGCAACCCTGCGGGATACTGCCCTGCGTTCGTTATTATGAATGCCAAGTTTTGCAAAATCCGCTTCGAAGGCTTCAAATTTACCGTTTTCGCAATGTGAACAGGCCTTCCCTACCATACTGGGCGGTTCTATATAACCACATTTTTCACAACGTGCAACGTGATAGATTATTGAACCTGTGATTTCGTCCAATTCCTCGGCACCGCGTAGCGCATGCATCAATACCGTTTTACCGGAACCGCTTTTTCCCAGGATTCCGACAACTTCACCTTCATTTATGTTGAGATTGATATTCTTTAAGACCACTGCACCATTATAAGAGATGGTAAGGTCTTTGATCTCGATGAATAATGACATTTGAGTACCTCCAACATGGATATTATCAGACCTGGTTTGAGATTATACAGTAAATGTACTTAATATTTTGCGCGGTATGCACAAAACCATAAACCTGTGAGCAGGCCCAACATCACCAAAAATTTAAATCTGGTATTTTATAACTGGATTACATTAAACACTACATAAACGTAACGCATAATTATATCGCTGTTAACTTTAGAAAAACGGCTGCTGGTAGTGTTAAGATAGAATTGCCTCATCTGCAAGCCTGACAACCTCGGCAATATTGCCTACCACAACATCGGCAGATTCCTGCAATCTGGAAGGCCGGGAATCTCCCTGTTGAATTGTAAGAATTCCTAGATCAGCCGATCTTAATGCCAGCATGTCGTTCATTCCGTCCCCTACCATAATGACTTTATCGTACTGTTTTTTGAGATCCTGAACTATCCTTTCCTTGTCAAATGTAGAAGCAATATCAAAAACCCCATCAATAGGAACACCGATGCAGCGGGAGAGCCTGCTCAGGTTTTTCATGCTATCTCCAGAGGCAATATAAAGCCCAACTCCCCTTTGGTAAAGAGCTTGCAAAGTATCCTTACTTTCAGGATAAAGGCGCCCCCCGGTACTGACTACATAGGTTACTGACTGCTCAACAACATCTACTATCAAGCCACACGCCAGGTAAAATATATTGGGACAGCGAGTCTTTACCCTGCAAAATACTTCCTGAACGTCCCCGAGAGCCACATCACCCTGCTTTACTATTTTTGAAATATCGGATGGAGAGGTCTCCCCGTTGGAACAACTCACATCCATCCCTACGTGTTCTTTTTCCATGAAATCCGAAAGTAACCGGTGGGGTTGTGACTCCAGTATCATTTCCATGTCGGCATGGAGCACTACGAGTGCCCTGCCTTTGCGACCTGCCACCAGCATCGTGCTTTCTATATCTTCCAGCATCATCCCGTTAGACATATCCCTGGCAACACGATACATATGCAACAATGTTCCCGCACTGTCAAAGACCACTGCCAGTTTGTTTTCCATACTGGATAATAGTAAAATACAAAACATTAAAAGATTATCCAATCAAGAAAATTCACCCCACAATTTCAATCTGTGAAACTCCACTTATCTCAATCTCAGGTGTGCCCTTGTAATCCTTGACCTTGCCTGTCACCAGCACGTCCTTACCTTCATAGTAAGTATCAGGAGATTGAGGAAAGTTTGACCAGCTGTCCTGCCATATAAGTACAGTGAAGTAACCCTTGTAAGGATCATGGAAATTCAGATAGATTATGCCATCCTCCTTATTTTTAGCTGTTGATACCACCCTACCTTCAACCGTTTTCACCTCGCCTGTATGACTGCCTGCTTCCCGATAAGAAATAACTGCAGTATTGTTATTTTTCAAATAGGACCAGAACCCTGATTTCTCAGCTCTTGCATGTTGCTGGGCTTCAGCAAAAATATGCTGATACTTCGTGTCGGGCTCATAGGCCCTGGACAGAGCCAGTCCTTCTTCCACAAGCTCCCTGTTTACCAGTTCACCGTCAAGCCAGACGTATCTCAACAGACGGCCATATGTATCCCGGTTACTGCTATCCCCTTCCATCAAAACCTGCTTACCTTCGATCCGGGTGGACAAATAATCTTTTGCCTCAGTATAATAGGGTTCATCTACCTCCGGTGTATCTATCCCGATTAGTCTCACATACTCCCCGGAATCCGTCACAAAAGTATCCCCATCTATCACGCTGGCAACCGTTGTGGTCGAATTTACGATCTGGTTTTCATCCGCAGAAAGACATCCACATGAAATAAGTATGAGAAAAGCAACGCCTAGGATTAATGACTTTTTAAACATAGGAAGAAAATAATTCTACTACTATTAAAATATAATTGTACCCCGGGCAATCTTTATTTTTGATGGGAGATTACTGGTTGGTATGAAAATACCGGCTAGAAAAATCCTTTTCGTACTACTTGCCGTCATGATATTTTTCACTGGCACATCCCTTGCAGATATTGAAAAAATATCAGACAAACCCTGGGACCACAGCCCCATAACAGTATATATAGATGATAAGGATACGCCTCAACACTACAGTCCCACCTACAGAGAACAGGTTGAAATTGCTCTGGATTACTGGGAAAAAGGTGGCAACGAGGCCCTCAGTTACCAGCCGGTATTCAAGGTCATCGATGATCCTGACGCTGACATAAATGTTCGCTGGGTTGAAAATCTTGAAAAGGTAGAAGGAGCCGGTGAAGGAGTAGCTGGATACTGTAGACCCACCATTGTCGGGAACAAATACCTGCATGCTGAAATTGTGCTTGAAGTGGGAAATTACCAGGGTTTTTCCTGGGTACAATATGGCGATGCAAATATGCAGGAGGTTTCCAAACACGAAATAGGACATGCCCTGGGACTGGGACATAGCACAGACAGAGGAGATATCATGTATCCCAGTTATGAACAACGTGACAACATCAATCCCCTCCTCTTGAAATCCACTTTCCCCTACCTGATAGGTGCAATCATATTAATCGTAACCATAATCGGATACCATGGGATTGGCTGGAGGAAGATGCGCAAGCAGCGCAAACAAATCGAGAAGGAAGTTTTTGAAGGCAAAAAATGAATATGCAGCAGCTGTGTTGCGACATTATGAAATATCTCGCAGGCGAGCATGTGGATTTCCTCAAATATGACCCGGACCTTACACACCTTACAAAGTTCCAGAGGGAAGTCCTGGAAGCCACCCGTAGGATTCCTTACGGACAAACACGCACCTATGGACAACTGGCAAAAGACATTGGTAAAAGCAAAGCCAGTCGAGCAGTTGGCCGGGCGCTTAACAAAAATCCCTATCCCCTGGTAATACCCTGCCACAGGGTAGTTGCTAAAAATGGCATAGGTGGCTATGCAGGCGGCACAGAATTAAAGAAAAAATTACTGGAAATGGAAAAACCCATTGATTATGATGAATCAGTTCGTTAAGTTGATATAAGGGAACTGAAAATTATACCCCTGATTATTAATGTTCATATTTTATCAAAGGAGTATAATCGCATGAAACAACAGGTTGAAGTAAAGGAACTCAAGGAAGGCAAATACGTAATTATCGATGACGAACCATGCATTATCAAGGGCCTGTCAAAATCCAAACCCGGAAAACACGGTTCTGCTAAAGCAAGGATTGACGCAGTTGGTATCTTCGATGGTCAAAAACGTTCAATCGTAAGTTCCGTTTCCTCAAAGACCTTTGTACCTATTGTCGAAAGGAAAAGTGCACAGGTTCTTTCCGTCACAGGAGACATCGCCCAGCTCATGGACATGGAAGACTACTCTACCTTCGAAATGAAGATCCCTGATGAATACAAGGACAGGGTGAACGAAGGAGGAGACATTTCATACATAACCGCCATGGGTAAAATGAAGATTGACCTGCGTTAAATAACGAAATGTTCTACCAGCCCCTTATGATGGACGCCCTGTGGGATTACGGGGCTGCAAAATATGTTATATTCGGAGTCCCTTTTGATGGGACTTCCTCCTACAGGCCGGGAAGTCGCAGGGCTCCGGATGCTATGAGACAGGCGTCTGAAAATTTTGAAAGTTACAACTCTTTTTTTGATATCGACCTCGCATCAATTCCAATTCATGATGCAGGTAATCTTGAAGCTTATTCTTCAGTTGATGAAAACCTCAGGGACCTTTACTATGATGCAAGGGACATCGTAAAAAATGAAAAGATTCCCATCATGATGGGCGGGGAACACTCCCTTACTCTTTCCACCGTTAAAGCCTGTGCAAAAGACAATGATGACATTGGAGTGATCGCACTGGATGCCCATTTTGACCTGCGGGAAGAGTTTGGCGGAGTGAGAAATAACCATGCATGCGTCAGCCGGCATATCTTAGAAGAGGTCACCGACAGGTATGTATCCATTGGAACAAGGAGCGGACCCCGGGATGAATGGGATTTTGCAAACGATAACAACATATCCTATTACACACCGGAAAATGTGAAAGAATACTCTGCCAAAAAACTTGCTACAAAGGTTATGAAAGAAATAGGCACCTCACAATTCTACCTTTCCCTGGATATGGACTGTTTAGACCCTGCTTATGCCCCTGCAACAGGCACTCCTGAACCCTTTGGTCTTGACCCCTGGCAGGTCAGGGACCTGATACATGCTTTTGCCCCACACACCGTTGGTTTTGATATTATGGAAATTGCACCGGACTATGACAGTGGACAGACAGCCCTGCTCGGTACAAAACTACTAAGGGAATTCATAGCCGCACATGCAGCCGGCAATACCCAATAAGCATCAATTAGATATATACCCTCAAACCTAACTGGCAATCATGAGTGAAGAGATCGAGACCACATGCCCTGCATGCTCACCACAGGAATTCGTGTGGCACGACATACTGAAGGATGGACAGAACATGCTTGTCCGGTGCCAGGTTTGCGGTGATGTACATCCCACAGAGATTGAGACAGAGAAGACCATCCCGGTAAGAATCGTAATCAGTCGAGGGGATGAATCATTCAAGACAAATGCACTTTTTGAAGAGAAACAGGTAGTCACAACAAACGAAGAATTGGTTGTGGAAGACCAGAACGGTGAAGACGTATACCCCATACAGATCACTTCCATCGAAACACCTACAAAACGTGAAGAACACGCAAAGATTGCAGACGTTGAAACCATCTGGGCACGTGCAATTGATGAAGTCGATGTAAAAATATCCGTACAATCCATAGGAAATACCAATCCCCACACAAAAAGAGTACCAGGAGAGGAAATTTTCGAGGTCGGTCTGGAATACGAAGCTGGAGGAGAGCGCTTCAGGATCACAAGAATAAAGATACGTGGAGGCAAATTCAGGTTTAAAAGGGGAGACAAAGTAGAGGCCAAATATATAAAAAGAATCTTCGGCAGGGTGGCATATAAGAAAGGCTGGGGTGGAGGCAGGACCGCTTGGAGTATGAAGAGAAACGTAAGGAACTGGTAAATCAGATCAAGGAAGAAGGAATCAAAAAGCAGGTGCTTGAAGCTATGGGGAAAGTCCCCAGGCACCTTTTTGTTCCAAAATATCTTAAGAATTCTGCATATATTGATTCCCCTTTACCGATAGGGAACAAGCAAACTATTTCTGCACCACACATGGTAGCCATAATGTGTGATGTCCTGGATATAGATAAAGGCATGAAGATCCTTGAAATCGGAGCCGGTTCTGGATACAATGCTGCTGTGATGGCCGAAATGGTAGGCAAAGAGGGACATATATACAGCATTGAAAGAATACCTTTTTTAAAGCAATTTGCCGAAAATAATCTTAGGGAAGCGGGTTACACCAATGTTACTGTCATCGAAGCCGACGGCACCCTCGGTTATCCCCCCCAGGCTCCATATGAACGTATGTGCGTAACCTCCGCAGCTCCATCTATTCCTCTACCTCTCAAAGAGCAACTTTCAGCGGGCGGAATTATGGTGATACCGGTTGGCAAATACATGCAGAACCTGATTCTTGCCCACAAACTTGATGACGGGACCTTCAGAGAGGAAAAACTCGGCGGCGTCATTTTTGTACCCCTTATTGGAAAATACGGGTACAGAGAAGCTATTGAATGAAAAATATATACAATGGACATATATACAATGAATCCATCTATATACGCATATATAGTGAAGACGAATTGACCGAGGGATGGATATAGAAACAAGAAAAGTACAGCAAACCGGAGGTTCTACATACATTATTTCCCTCCCAAAACCCTGGGCACAGAGAATGGGAGTTGAAGCCGGCTCCAGAGTATCCGTCAGAAACCAACCTGATGGATCCCTTAATATAGCCACTCTGGACACCACAACAAAACCCAAAAAACGCAAGATGGAGATTACCAATTACAAGGGAGAAGGCCTGATACGTAACATAATTGCCGCCTATGTTGCCGGCTATGACCTTATCGAACTTGTTTCCCCAAGAATACTTGCCGAACAGAAAACAATAATACGAGAAGTTTGCCACAAATTAATCGGCCCTGAAATCATCGAGGAAACCTCCAAAGGTGTTCTCATACAGGATTTGCTAAACCCTGAAGAAGTTTCCATCAAAAAAAGTATTCGCAGGATGTACCTAATTTCCACTTCAATGCACAAGGACGCCATCCAATCTCTCAAGACCGGTGAAAAAGACCTTGCACTTGATGTGATGCTCAGGGATGATGAAGTGGACCGATTGTTTTTGCTTATCTCAAAACAGTTCCGCTCCCTGTTCAGAGGTACACGTCTTGCCGATACCACAGAGACATCCATTGATGAATATCATGATTTCCGACTTGTTGCAAGTTCCCTGGAAAGGATTGCAGACCATGCCCACAGAATCGCAGGAGTGACCAGAAAACTGCAAGGACCCGTTCCCGAAGAAATAATGGAGCCTATAGAAAAGGCGAGTGAGGATGCACGCAGTACCGTGGAAAAAGCAATTGATGCCCTCTATGGTTGTGATGTTAAACTTGCGAATAAAACCATTGAGAACATACAGCACATAAAAACCGATGTTGACAAACTCAATGCATCCTTTATGAAACTAAAAGATGTAGGGACTGTAGTCGGGCTGGGAACTGTGGCCGATAGTATAGAGAGGACAGCAGAATACGGGACAAATATTGCTGAGACTGCTATAAATATGGCCATTGCCACTACAGAGGAAAGTGCCTGAATTGAAAAACAGACGCTTATTTATATAATGATAATATCAGAAATCAAGAGGACAATTCCCACATTAGAAATGGAGGAAATAGATGGGAGTAATAAGATCATTAAAAAGAAACTTCACAGGTCTTCTGAAGAAACTGCTCAATAAAAAAAGTGCAAGGATTGGCATTTATGGACCCCCAAATGCAGGAAAGACCACCCTTGCAAATCGCATACTACGTGACTGGACAGGAGATGCCATGGGTTCAGTATCCAATGTTGCGCATGAAACACGCCGTGCCAGGAGAAGAGAAGGAGTAACAATCAAAGGCAATGGTAATTCATTATCACTTGATATTATAGACACTCCCGGTCTTGCCACAAAGATAGATTTCCATGAATTCATGGAGCAGGGGATGAGTGAAGCAGAATCTAAACGCAGAGCAAAGGAAGCCACTGAAGGGGTTATTGAAGCGGTCAAATGGCTGGAAAACCTTGACGGTATAATCCTTGTAATGGATGCAACCGAAGACCCGTTTACCCAGGTAAATGTCACGGTCATCGGAAATATGGAAGCTCGTGGTCTTCCGCTCTTAATCGCTGCCAACAAGATTGATCGTGAAGATTCATCGCCTTCAACAATTAGGGAAGCGTTCCCCCAGCATCCACTCGTTGCCATATCTGCCCTTGAAGGAAAGAACATTGATACTCTTTATGAGGAAATTGCAAAAAGATTCGGGTGATTGAAATGCAGGGAATTCAAATGGATTTACTTTCAGAGGATCGGCTTGCAAGGATGAAACCTGTGGAAAAGGTTCGTTTCATTATTGATGAAGTGAAAAATGGCAAAATCCTTGTACTCGAAAGGGGACTCAGTCCTGAAGAGGAAGCCAACCTTATCGAGATGACAATGACACATATTGCACCTGATGAATTCTCAGGTATCGAAATGGAGACGTATCCAGCCCATGAAACAAAGTCATTTTTGGGAAAACTTTTCAACAAGGGCCCAAAAGGCAGACTGACCCTTATTGGTCCGGCCGATCAGCTCAAGACCCTCAAGAAAGACAGGGATATGATTACAGCATTGGTATCCTCAAACAGATAAGTGTTGTTTAACCTATGGAATCCATAGAAAGAGACATTAAGGAAAATACCAGCAACCAGTCCCTTTCATCTTATGAAATGGGAAGAGACGATGTCAATGTCATTTGCACCTATGGGAAAATATCGGCGTGGTTTGGCAGGCAAACTCCTGAAGTCGTAGTTGGAAGAATCCTTATTTCTATTTCCCGGATTGATAAATCCGCTGTCCATGAAGTGGAAATTGTTTGTCCTTTTGAGAAAATAACAGAATATGAAAGTCATGGATATGTATTGGTATCCTATGCTAAATGTGAAGGTGGTTACAGGGCTACATTCCACATCCCCTTCTATAACAAAAAGGCCCTTTTCTTTTTTGCAGAGCATATCGTCAGAAAATTGCAGCAGAGAGATGTGAAAATTGATATATACTGGTATGGGGATGATTCAGACATTACCCGATTAACCGAGCATCTCAAAGAAATTGATGACTGGAAAGTAAAAAACATAAATTACAAGGATAGCAGTAAAGAAAAACAGGAGAAATAAAGAGAATGAATACCTGTAATGAATGTGAACACCTCACATTATCCATGGAATTGATGGCCGATCACATAAAGAACATAGCACAGAGGCTTGACACGGAAAGTATTAAGAAAACTATTGATTATATAATGGATGCAGGTTCCATTTTTATAATGGGAGCGGGAAGATCAGGCCTTGTCGGGAAAGCTTTTGCTATGCGCCTCATGCACCTGGGATTTACAAGTTATGTAGTAGGAGAATCTACAACCCCATCTGTGCACAAAAACGATGTGATAATTGCCATTTCCGGATCAGGTGAAACGCGTTCAGTTTCCGACCTGGGAAGGATTGCAAAAGATATCGGAGCAACCCTGATAACAGTAACCTCCAACAAAGATTCCACACTTGGCCATATATCAGATGCAACCCTGGAAATACAGGGACGCAGCAAGGATGACGCCGGTGGTTATCTTGAAAGACATATGAGAGGAGAATATTCCCACCTCACACCCCTGGGCACTTCCTTTGAAATTTCCTCCCTTGTCTTCCTTGATGCTCTTGTCGCAGAACTCATCTTTATCACAGGTGCATCAGAAGCGGACCTTAAATCGCGCCACGCCAAACTGGAGTGAAACATGTTTGCCGGGAAATTCTCGCAGAGGGTACAGGACATCGACATATCCGGCATCCGCAAGATATTCGAAGCGGCCGGCTCGGATGCCATCAATCTTGGATTGGGGCAGCCGGATTTTGACACACCCGAACATGTAAAAAAGGGTGCTATAGATGCCATAAATGAAGGATTTACAGGCTATACCGTGGGACCCGGCATCATAGAACTCAGGGAGGCGTTGAGCAAAAAGTTCCGGGAAGAAAATGCAATTGCCACCACACCGGATGATATAATCATAACATCCGGTGCCTCAGAGGCCCTGGAAATAGCACTTGCATCACTGGTAAACCCGGGGGGTGAAGTTCTTCTTGCAGATCCGGGTTTCGTATCATACGCATCTCTTGCAGGAATTATGGGAGGAAAAGGAATCGGTGTGTCCCTGTCCGATGACCTGAGAATGCAACCCGAAGACGTGATGGAAAAGATTACGTCAAAAACCAAAGCTTTTATCGTGAATTCCCCTTCCAATCCCACAGGGGCCGTCCAGACGAAAAAAGATATGAAAGGATTTGCCGAGATTGCAGATGACTATGACCTTACACTGATTTCTGATGAGGTCTATGAGCATTTTATCTATGAAGGAGAACATGTCAGCCCCGCCCAATATTCAGACAATGTAATTACCGTGAATGCAACATCAAAAACCTATTCGATGACCGGCTGGAGACTGGGATACGTAACCGCTTCTTCAGAATACATCCAGCAAATGTTAAAAGTTCATCAATATGTACAGGCGTGTGCATGTTCCATTTCCCAGAGGGCTGCCCTTGCTGCCATTCAGGGACCACTTGACCCGGTTGTGCAGATGCGCGAAGAATTTAAAAAACGCAGGGATGTGCTCATAGAAGGGCTCAATGGGATGGGTATCAAATGCCACAAGCCCGCAGGTGCATTTTATGCATTCCCCGAGGTCGAACCTGAATATGCCCGGCAACTTATCGCAAACGGAGTAGTGGTCGTGCCGGGTGAAGCATTCGGTGAAGGGGGAACAGGACATATGCGCATATCATACGCCACCTCAATGCAAAACATAAAAAGAGCAATGGAAATTATGAAGGAAACACTTTAAATCATTCTTCCAGGCGCTCGAGTAACAATGAAAGCGCCTCGTCTATTCCTTCACCGGAGAGAGTAGACATTTCAATATCCACTTTAACCGTGTTGTTTTCACAAAGGTCCAGTTTATTTGCAGCGACCAGCACAGGCAATCCAAAATTATCCCGTACATCATCAAGCAATTTTACCTGCTGGGATATTTCATAGCCACACGTTTCGCTGGGATCAAGGATAAAAATTACCACTGCATCAAGATATTTCAGAGCAGTAATAGCCTGCATCTCCACTTCGTTGCGATCCGACATCGGGCGATCGAGCAGACCGGGAGTATCGATTACCTGATAACGGTTATATCCGCGCATAAAGTGACCGATCGTAACACCCTTGGTTGTAAAGGGGTATGAAGCAACCTCTGGTCTTGCATCGGTGACAGCAGCCACAAAACTCGACTTGCCCACATTAGGATAACCTGCCACCACGATGGTGGGTTCTTCCCTCACATCCGGCAGTTTACGGAGCTTGTTGCGGGCTTCGTTCAGATACAAAAGATCCTTCTTGATGGATGAAATAACGGAAGCCATCCTGCCAAACGCTTCTTTTCTCACCTGTGGTGATGAAGGGGTACCCCTCATTTTCTGGACATATTCCCGGGAAAGGTCATGGATTTTATAAGAGGCCCAGTCAAGCCTGGACAGGGATTGCCTCATCCTGTCAACATCCACAAGTATCTGTGCCAGTTCATAATAAAAAGGTGGTATGGTTTCAAAACTGGGGAATCTCCTCACAATGTTGGAGAGATTATCTGTCAGGATATTGCCTGCAGTAAGTACCATTGATTCATCTGCTTTCAGAGCAGCCTCCCTACCTCCTCTCTCCTTACCTGCATTTGCACGACTGGCCCGCCTGAAAGCCTTGTCCACAAGTTCATCTTCTGTAGGTACTGTACTAATCTTCTCAAATATCATGATACGATTACCTTCCGATTGCGACAAACACAAGTAAGATATATAGTCTTTATTCTGCAAAAACACTATTTATAAATACAGCTTTTGATTATTTCTTACTATAAAACGGTGGTCATCATGGAACTTACTCCAATCCAGAAAGAAATACTAATTGCATTGATAAATTTACAGCGCCAGAAAGATTCGGCCGTTAAAGGGGAAGAGATCGCCTATCTGATTGACCGCAATCCAGGGACAGTCCGCAACCAGATGCAGTCCCTGAAAATGCTGGGACTTGTAGAAGGAGTCCCCGGTCCCAAGGGAGGATACCGTGCAACGGGTACCGCCTATGAAGCCCTTTGTGTCACATCCATGGAACATGAAGCAAATGTGCCCATTTATCGTAACGGGGAACTTGTACAGGGAGCTACAGCTGCGGAGATCATATTCACAACAGTCAGGCATCCAGACCTTTGCAATGGCAGGATCAAAGTAATAGGCAATGTCCGCAGTTTCCTCGAAGGAGACCAGGTACAGGTCGGCCCAACCCCTGTAAACAGGCTGACAGTTCGCGGGGAAATCGTAGGCAGGGATGATACCGAAAATTCCCTTCTATTCTCAATAAACGAAATGGTTTCACTACCCAAAAAATCCGTCAAACATTACATAACTCACCAGCCAATTTATGTAAGTGTTAATTCAACCATCCAGGAAGCTGCCAGAATACTGGTAAGCAACAATATACATGGTGCGCCCGTGGAAGATAACGGCAAGATGGTCGGGATTGTGACATTCACAGATATAGGAGAAGCTCTTGCGAGCGGAAAAATGACCCTCAAAGTTAAAGATATTATGACAAAGGACCTTATCACCATTAACGGGAATTCTTCCCTCAGTGATGCAGTCCAGATGTTCAACAAGCACGATATCGGAAGACTTGTGGTGACACTCAGCGACGAGCCGGCAGGACTGTTATCAAAAACCGATGTACTGCACGAACTTGCCGTTTACTAAATTATCAGTGACGTCTGCCTTTCATCTCAGCAGATATCTCATCCAGGGTAATGTTGTTGGCTGAAAGCATAACCAGCATGTGGAAAAATAAATCGCAGGATTCCTCAATGATCCTGTCTTTTTGTCCATTTTTTGCGGCAAGGATTACTTCTGTGGATTCTTCGCCTATCTTTTCCAGAATCTTATCCATTCCTTTATTGTGCTTCAAAAGAGAGCATACATAAGAACCTTCAACTGCGTTTTCTTTGCGATCTTCTATAACATCATATACATCTTCTAGAACTGAAATTGAACTCATTGGTAATCACTCCCTGAAGAAAGGAATACAGGTTTTCCAAAGGATATATGATTTTATATGATTTTCCCTTCTTCAATGACCAATGCCTATATATGCCTGCAAAAAATAAATTAAATGAGGAAGAGGTAAATGATACCTTTCCAAGGAGTCGGAAAATGATAGGGGAAAATATGCAGGTAAAAGATGCAATGAGCAGAGGAGTGGTTACAGTGCCAATGGATGCAACCGCAGCAGAGGTAGCAGAAACAATGGCAAATCGTGATGTTTCTGCTGTTGTAGCAGTTGACGAAAATGGTGAAACCTTTGGATTTGTTTCCGAAATGGATATTCTCTCCAGACTCGGAGACAAAAACTGGGAAATTGCCTCAATAGAAGATTTGATGGCATCATCTGTTGAAACCGTGAATCCTAGTACGAAACTAAAGGATGCGGCAAAGCAGATGGCTGAAAAGCACATACATCGCCTGATAGTAATGTCAGAGGATCAAGTTGGTGCATCATACAGGCCAATCGGGATACTGAGTCCGGTAGATGTAATAAAATATCTTGTCCAAAAATAAATAGGATGACGTTGGAAGAAAAACCAATATGATGGGATACCTTTAAGCTTTTCAGCCAACGTCTTGTCATTCAATTAACATCGATAAATATATTTTTTGTGGTCTCCCGTCTACTGCTTACTTATATTTTTCTGGGATCGGTAATTTCACCTGTCAGTGCAGCAGCTGCAGCTGTCGCAGGGGAGCCCAGATAAACAAAGGATTCAGCGCTTCCTTCCCTGCCACGGAAATTCCTGTTGGAGGTTGCCAGACCGACTTCACCGTCACCCAGAAGGCCAAACGAGCCCCCCATGCACGGCCCACAACATGCAGATTCCACAATGGCACCGGCTTCCATGAACTGTTCTATATAGCCGGCCCTGAGGGCTTTCATGTATTCAGTCCTTGAAGCAGGGATAACCAGCAGCCTGACACCCTCTGCAACGGGTTCATCACCCATCATATTGGCAACAATTTCAAGATCCTCGAACCTGCCGTTGGTACAGGAACCCACAAATACCTGATCCACTTTTGTTCCTTCTACTTCTGAAACGGGCTTTACATTGTCAACATTATGAGGACAGGCAAGTTGTGGTTCCAGGTTCGATACATCGTAGTGACGGACGTCCAGATAGTCTGCACCGTCATCAGAAGTCCAATAGGGATCAAGTTTATAGTCAGGAATCCTTTCCTGCAGGTATTTTTCGGTAACAATATCCGGTTCAATGATACCTGCCTTTCCTCCCATCTCTATGGCCATGTTGGACATGGTCATCCTTTCAGAGATAGAAAGGGAATGTACTGTAGAGCCTGCATATTCCGCAGCCATGTATCTTGCACCTTCAACACCCACATCTCCTATCAGGTGAAGGATGAGGTCCTTCGAATAAACCCTCTCGGGCAGTTTTCCTTCAACCTCAAAACGGATGGTCGGGGGAACGCGGAACCAGAGTTTGCCTGAAGCAAGTACCGCTGCCATATCCGTAGAGCCCACACCTGTGGAAAAAGCACCCAGGGAACCATAAGCACATGTATGTGAATCTGAACCCACTACAAGGTCACCGGGTTTCACATGTCCCTTTTCGGGCACCACCTGATGGCAGACCCCTTCATAAACGTCATAATTGAGAATATTCTGTTCCTGTGCAAACTCACGTAGCATAATGTGATTCTTTGCTGCATGGAGAGAATCAGCCGGAACCTGATGATCAAACAGGATTACAATCTTGCTGGGATCCCACACTTTTTTCTCTTCCTTGCCTTCCATGATTTTATAGAAACCATCAACAGCCAGTGGACCGGTGATGTCATGGGTCATTGCAAGGTCAATATTTGCAAGGACGAATTCCCCGGCTTTGACTTCCTTGCCCGAGGCACGGGAAAATATCTTTTCTGAAATAGTCATTGGATGAGAGTCATTGGCAGACATGATAACCAGCAAAAATAATGTGTGATATAATAAATAAACCAATCGATAGAATCATTTGTCATCGAGTATCCATTTACCCCTGCTATCATGTACAATCAACTTATAATCAGAAGCAGATTGGGAAGCCAGAAATAATGGACCCTCCTTAAAATGCCTGTATGTCATAATGGTATCCCGAAGTTCAATAATATAGCGTTGTAACACTTCATTTGCAAGCCTGTGTGCATGATAAAACGGCAAAATCCTGCCCTGACCAACGCATTCAGAAATTTCCAGTTTGCCTTCTGCGATATAGAAAGGATAGGTCCTGCAGAGAAGGGGCCTGAATGGATATATGGTACATCCGGCCTCACTCAAGAAAACACACTCTCCGTTTGTTTTCCTTTTAAGCCTCCAGCCGAATGTATGTACATTGCCCTCAGTATCTGCCAGAAACATATCCTCTTCTGCTACCGTCGGTTCAATCGCATTTATATTGCCGCTTTTTTTCAAATTATCAATATCAAAATAGGTCAGCAGTACGCTGTTATCTCCTGTGGAAAACTTGCAGCATCTACCACATCCACTGCATCTGAAACCGGTACGGACTATTTCCACGGCAAGATCATGAAGGGATATGGAAATAGACTCCAATAACTGTTTTTCCAAATCCTTTAAAATAAGTGAACGATATTCTTTTTCTTTCATTCAGATCTTATTCATCTACTTCCTCTACCCCGACGGCCTTGAGGAATTTCTTAACGACTGCCTCATCCACAAGTTTTAGTAAAGTCTGACGGTCTTTTATGTCACTGAAAACACCCAGAGCAATCTGTGCACCTGCAGCTGTGGAGTGGCCACCGGCAGAGCCCTCACCAAAGGCCTTTTTCAGTATGGCACCCAGATTGACACGGATATCATTGCTGCGTCCTGAGACATAGATAACTTCATCACTTACACCAAAAACTATTGTGGTAAATATACCCTCAAGATTGAGTAAATAATCGGCTGCCTGAGGAAGGGTATCCCTGTCCCGGATGTTTCCCACATTGGAAAGCAGGTAGCTACCAAAGACCTGCCGATTCTTGATAGCCTGGCCGAGTACATCGAGGGTTTCGATAGACATTGACGGTCTTTCAAGCTGATCCAGAACTTCATGGTCGGCCATCGGATAAAGAAAAGAAGCAGCTGAAAGATCATTGGGATCGGTGTTGCGTTTAAAATCCAGCGTATCGGTACGAATGCCATACAGCAGAGCTGTGGCGATTTCACTGCTGATATCTATATTCAATTCCTGCAGGTACTTGGTCATTATAGTAGCCGAAGCCCCCACATTGGGGCGAACATCAATAAAATCAGCATCTATTTCAGCATCACCCACAGGATGGTGGTCTATTACCACACCAATATGTGTTCCTTCTGGAAGCATATTGTTTGACCCTGGCACCGCACAATCGACAAGGACAATCTCATCAAATTCAGATATATCCCGACCTTCCATATGCTCAAGATTGATACCCAGCAGGTTTACAAATGCCTTGTTCTCCTGATGGCCTATTTCACCATTATAGAGAATCGTGGGATGCAGGCCATAATTTTCGGCCATGAGTTTAAGGGCCAGGGCACCTGCTATAGCATCAGGATCCGGGTTGTCATGAACCACTACAGCAAGGGTTTTACCAGTATTTTTGCTGAACCACTGGGAAAGCTGGTTCCCGATTCGCACAGATTCAGCACGTTCAAGGGACCTTGTAAGGGATTTTGATACTATCCGGGATGGCATGAACACAAAATCCGCACCGATTTCTTCCATTTCCTGCAGATTAATTACATCTGATGCCCTTGCAACACAGTATAAAGAAGGACGGAAATGTTTTTTCACATTCCTGAGAGCCTGTTTATTGGCCTCGTTGTCTGAACTGACAATCAATACACCGGAGAGTTTTTTAGTCTGAAGGCCACGTAGAGTTTCAATCTCAGAAATATCACCCACTATCGCCTCATAGGCTTCCTCACGCAGAGTTTCAACTTTTTGTGGGTCCTTATCTACTATGATAAGGTCTTTTCCTAATTCCCTCAATGCCTTTGCTGTGGCAAAACCAATACTCCCACTTCCGAGTATCAGATAGGTAGGTTTAAAACGTGTCCTTTCAGGTTCATTTTCTTTTGGTGTGGCGGGAATGAGAATATACCTCCCTGTAGAAGATGGAATATCCCAAACTATTAAGACATTTTCGTTTCAAAATGGTGAATAAAAGGTAAAACAGCAGAAATTTCATTAACTCAGAAGAATAATAAATAACAGGGGAAAGAATGCAATCAATTACACCTAACAGAATGAAAGCCATAGACACAAACTGCACACATCTGGGATTGAAAGGAATACAGCTTATGGAAAATGCAGGAGCTGCAATTGCACGTAAAGTGTTATCCCTGGATGTTCACAACAATGTATTGATCGTAGCAGGAAGGGGAAATAATGGCGGCGATGCATTTGTTGCCGCCCGTCATTTAAGTTATTATGATAATATTAGAGTAAGGGTGATCCTGGCGGGGAAAGCAAGCGGCATAAGAACAAAGGACGCATTGGAAAATTTCAATTTATTGAAACATTGTGGTATAAAGGGCCTGGCTGAAATTACGGATTCCACACAATCCGATGTTTTCCAATGGTTCAAAGAAGCGGATGTCATTGTAGATGGTCTGCTTGGCACGGGCATCCGGGGGCATGTCAGGGAACCTGAATCTACATTGATAGATGCCATAAATACCGGCAACTCCTATGTGGTTGCAGTAGACTCCCCCTCAGGTCTCGATCCTGCTACTGGAGAGAGGGAGAATACTGTCATGGCAGATACAACCCTGACATTCCACAGAATGAAAACCGGACTCGAAAACCAGGGTGAATTTACAGGAGATGTCGAAGTTGTCAATATCGGTGTTTGCAGGGACGCAGAAGATGCTGTAAACAGGGGGGACCTGGAACCTCTGCTCAAACGTCGTATTGATTCACATAAAGGACAGTCCGGCAGGGTACTTATTATCGGGGGAGGGGGATATTCCGGAGCGCCGGCCCTTTCAGCAATGGCTGCCCTGCGCAGCGGTGCAGACATCGTGACCGTTGCCTGCCCTGCAAATGTGTCAGATACAATTGCCTCATTTTCCCCCAATCTCATTGTCAGAAAATTATCCTCCGACATCCTGCAGACAAACGATATTGAAATCTTAAAAGACCTTATTCATGCACACGATGTGGTGGTTATTGGAATGGGAGTGGGTAATGAAGAAACAATAAGACAGACAATACACCAAATCCTTCCCCTCTGCAAAAAAGTTGTTGTGGACGCAGATGCTCTTAATGAATTACAACTACCCTCTCCAGAAAATTGTGAAATGATACTGACCCCCCATCCAGGGGAATTCGCTAAACTCACAGGAAAGGAAGTTGGAAAAGAATTGCTTGCAAGAGCCAAAATGTTACAGGATTTTTCCCAAGAAAACAAAGTTGTAACCATCCTAAAGGGAAAAACCGATATAATTTCTGACGGCAGATACATAAGACAAAACAATAGCGGAAATGCCGGCATGTCCGTTGGCGGTACAGGAGATGTACTCGCGGGAATAGTGGGTGCCCTGTTCTGTCGCACGGATGCATTTAATGCCGCTTGCTGTGGGGCATTTGTTAATGGGGAGGCAGGAGATGTGGCTTTTGCAAAAGAGGGGCATGGATTACTGGCAACCGATGTGATCGAACATATTACAGACATTATGAGACAATAAAAGGTGATTAAATGACACATACAAAAGACAGGAATGTTGTAGTGGATATTGAAAGGAACAGACTGAGAGTTATAATCAGCCACGGGGAAGACGAGGAAATTATCAAATTAAGTGTTAGTGAAGCCCGGACACTGCACCAAGCCCTCGGGGAAAAACTTGAGGATTATGAGCAGCGCCAGAACCTCAGAATAGACTAAACGGGGCGAATCCGTGAGAGAATTCACTCACATCAAAGATGGCCATGTCCATATGGTCGACGTATCCGAAAAAAGCGAGGTCAAACGCACTGCTCTTGCCCGGGGTAGTATATTCCTTTGTGAAGAAACTATTGGAGAAATCCAAAAGGGAGATGTCGAGAAGGGCAATGTACTGGCCACCGCCCGTATTGCCGCCATAATGGCTGTCAAAAAGACTCCGGAACTTATTCCGATGTGCCACCAGATCCCGATAACCGGTATAGACATGGATTTTGAGATATGCAAAGACAGGATTACTGTTGACCTATCCGTCAAATCCAGAGGCCAGACCGGGGTGGAAATGGAGGCAATTACAGGCGTAAGCTGTGCCCTCCTTGCAATATGGGACATGGTCAAGGCACTTGAGAAGGATGAAGCCGGAAACTATCCCCATACCCGGATCACTGATATTGAGGTAATCCGTAAAGTGAAAGAAAGCTGATACCCAATTCTTATAAGTCACCAATACATTCATAGCCATTATCAAAAAAGCGAGGGAATGATGTGAAAATAATAGCCGGACCAGCTTCCCAATTGCTTGCCTCTAAAGTGGCACAGCAACTCAATACGCCTCCCACAATATGTGATTATAAAAGATTCCCTGACGGGGAACTGTATACCCGCATCCGGGATGACAGTATCGATGATGTTACTATCATACAGAGTACGCCTACAGATGGCGATTATATAGCCCTGCTGCAATTAATAGATGCTTGTGAGGAAGCACCGACCATCAACGTGGTGATACCCTATATGGGATATGCCAGACAGGACAAAGTCTTCAACCAGGGAGAACCCGTCAGTGCGCGCGCAATTGCCAGAACCATAAACGCCGACAGGGTATTCACGGTAAACATACATGAGAAAAGCATACTTGAACATTTCAATGCCGATTCCTTTGACCTTGACGCTTCACACTTAATCGGAAATCATATACGTTCTATGAACCTGACAGATCCGCTAATAATCTCCCCGGATGCCGGTGCCCTCGAAATTGCAAAAAGTGCATCTGCAGATATAGGCATTCCCTATGAGCAACTTGAAAAAACAAGGCACAGCGGAGAAAGTGTAACGATTGCTGAAAAAGAGATTGATGTGAGCGGAAGGGATCTGATACTACTGGACGACATGATTGCAACCGGTGGTACCATGGCAGAATCCATCCGGATGCTCAAAGAGCAAGGTGCTGCAGACATATATGTTGCCTGTATACACCCGGTACTTGCACGCAATGCTGTGGTGCGTCTTTACAATGCTGGTGTCAAGGAGATTATATCCACTGATACCCTTGAAAAACCACAGAGCAGCATCTCGGTAGCCCCCCTGATAGCCGATACCCTTAAAAGCCTCTAATATTCACCTATATGAGGAGTGTTATGAATGTCTTTACCGGAAATATGTCCCCTCGATGGGACGCAGGTGTGCAAGAAAAGAAAGTGTCACCTCTACCATGTGGATTGGCGTACCGGTGATGAAAACTGTTCCGTTGGGTATAATCAGACCACAAAAATGAGAAAGAGTTCCGAATCTGTAGTGGATGAATATGCTCAACGTGTGAAGGAAAAACTAAAGAACAGGACAGAACCACCGGTAGATTCCAGAGAACCCACAGAGGAAATCCCACACCCAAAGGGCGACAAGGCTCCCACGAAAGAAAAAACCAGTGAGATATCCACAGAAGGAAAAAGGAAAAGTATAGACAAAGCAATGGAACTTGACCTTCCAGATGATTATGAAGAAGAGTTCTGGTCCGACAGATAAAGCAGAAAATATGCATGCAGAGATGCTGCAATCTGTTTATAACATACTCATACGGGAATTTGGTTCACAGCATTGGTGGCCTGCTGAGACCCCTTTTGAAGTTATCGTGGGAGCAATACTTACACAGCAGACAAAATGGACTAATGTGGAAAAAGCTATCGATAACCTCAAACAGAAAAATATGCTTGAGGCCGACAAACTGGCAGGGATGGATCTGCAGGAACTTGAAGAAGATGTAAAATGTACCGGATTTTACAGGCAAAAGGCCAGCAGATTACAGGGAATATCCAGCTATTTTGATCATCACGGAGAAGAAGTACTTTTCTCCCTTCCAGCAGAAAAACTACGCAGGCGTTTACTTGAATTAAAGGGTATCGGACCTGAAACCGCAGATAGCATCCTGTTATATGCTGCCGGAAAACCCTGTTTTGTAATTGATGCATATACAACCAGAATAATGCGATGCATAGGAGTTGAGGGTAATTACCACCAGCTGCAGGAAATGTTTGTGAAAAATATTCCAGATGATGTAGAAATGTATAAGGAATACCACGCCCTGATAGTGGAGTATGCGAAAAATTACTGTGTAACCAGGCAGTGCGACAAATGTCTCCTGCAGGGGAACAAGGATGGACAAAACAGAATACAATGAGATACACCGAAGCGTCAGGGAGGCTTCAGACTTCGAAAAACTGGCCCTGGATTACTGCCAGCCCGTAGGCGTAGTCGCTTCCATCCTGCACCAGAAAATTATCGATCATGTAAAGAAAAATTACTATATTATCCAGAATAAAAGTGCTTTACTGCTCAAAAAATGGAAAAGAGGCAGCAGTATAATTCAACTTTCAGAAGAATACAAATTCCCTCCTGCACTTATAGCCACAACACTGCTAAAAGAGTTGGGCATGTCCAAGAAATATGTATTCAACCACCTCGATGAAATAGAAGACAGCCGGCTGGCAGCTGAAATAAAGGAAGCCCTTGAAACAGATCTCTATTTTTCACCTGAAGCCCACTCTTTCCAGGCCAGGAAAGGAATATTAGGGGAAATGATCGTAGCCAGGTGGCTTGAATACAGAAATATCGAATATCTGACAGAAGAAGAATTGAGAAAGCAAAGTGCAGAAAAGACACCTGATTTTCTCCTTCCAAGTCCTGTTGAGATCCGGGGCCAACAGGTAAACTGGGTCGAAAGCAAAGCCGTATTTGGTAACGAGGCCGAACACCAGGCCTATCTCAAAAAGCAGTATTCCCGCTATGAAGAATTGTACGGCAGTGGAATGGTGATCTACTGGTACGGTTACGTGGACGGAATCAGCCTGGAAGGCCATATAATAAGTGACTACAGGATAGATGATGAGTTTGATCCTGACATCCTGCGAGATATAGTAGAATTACTCAATCTCACGCCTGACTGGTAAAATTACATTCCTTCATGGCTCTCAGTGGCAAATCGGTGACTGTATCACTAAAATCTTCTTTTAATAAAACACCTTCCTCTACGAGACTGGCATGTGTGCCCATGGTTTCGAGCAATGAATCCACCTCTTCTCCTACAGGTTCTCTCATATTGTTCATTTCAAAAATATCTTGTAAAACAGATATTGCATTTCTTTTGCGGGAATCAGTGATGCGTGTCATTAAGGTTAACACCGTTGATTGTTTTTAAAAATCTGTCGATTTTTACCTGTTTTACAGGAGCATTCCAATCTGGTAGATTACTGCACCCACTGTGAATGCAAGGAGTATCGTAAATGTGGAAATCATAACAGTATCCCTTGTGCCCAGCTCATGTCTCAGTATTGCAATGGTTGCAACACATGGAATATATATTGTTGTAATTACAGCAAACACATACATCTGCAGAGGCGTCAATACCATTGCAAAATTAGAAGTACCAGCAAGCACCGCCAGAATCTCAAGCGCCATTTCTTTGCGCAGGATACCGAATACAAGTGCTGTAGCAGCAAAAGCAGGCAGACCCAGAATCCCTACAGATATAGGAGATACGGCATTCTCAAAAATATCCAGAATGCCCAGAGTATCCAGCCCACCCAGTAATGCACTCCCCACTATCAGTAGAGGGAAAGCGATATAGACAAACTCACGTATCCTAAGCCAGGTTTTTTTAAGAATGGATACAACGTCAGGATGTCTCAACGGACCCATTTCCATAATAAAACCGGTCCGCTCCCCGGGAAGACCCCTGCCCAGTATCCAGCCGGTAATGAAAATTATGAAAATCTCCAGCACATAGATTGATACCGCAGCCCAATAACCTACAAAGGTACCTACAAGTCCCAGAATAATAACAGTCCTTGCAGAACAGGGGATAAGGGATATGAGAACCGAAGCGATACGCCTCTCCCTCAATGTATTCAATGCACGGGTAGCCATGATTGCCGGTACATTACAACCCAGCCCCAGTATCAGAGGAATCACTGCCCTGCCATGCAAACCCATCCTGTGAGTGAGATTATCCAGAAGAAAGGCTGCACGGGTCAGGTATCCCGAATCCTCGAAAATGGAGAGGATAATATAAAAAATCCCTATGTAGGGAATTGCAATGGCAAACCCGGCCTCTATGCCCATCAGGGAGTAAAGAATTACATTGCGCACAAGAGGGTTGCTTGTTGCAAGCTCCGTTTCAACCGGAGCTATCAGGTAGGTTTCGAAAAGATGGACGATTCCCTCTTCCAGGAATCCTCCAACCCTGAAAACCAGAAGGAAAGTAAGTAAAAGGGCTGCTGCAAGACCCACGACACCCACATATTCAGATGTGAGCATATCATCAATACGATGTTTTAGAGAAGTGTCCTTTTCTACAATTGACTGGACCGAGTCTGTAATCTGGCCGGCTTCCCCATAGAGGTCCCTTGCCAGGGTATCTGAAATAGCCATATTGTGGGCATCTTCGATCTCTGAAGCCATTTCTGAAGCCTTTGATAAAAGCAGGTCTGCCTCATGGGGTCTGCAGCACATGCGTACAAAATCAGTGTCATTTTCAAGAGCTCGCAATCTTATTACAGAGGCAGTATCCGGAAAATCCGCACCAAGATCCTTGATAGCGTTAGTTATATGATGATCATAATGAACACGGATTCGCCCTGCTGTTGAAAGGGATGGATCAACTGCTTCTTTCAGGACCTCATCAAGCCCGATTCCCTTGGTAGCAACAGTAGGTACAACCGGCACACCCAGAATCCGGGACAATTGGACAGCATCAATATCAATTCCCATTTCCCTAGCGGCATCCAGCTGATTGAGGGCAATTACCACAGGTACACCGAGTTCCAGTATCTGGAGGGTAAGATACAGGTTACGTTCCAGTCTTGTTGCATCCACCACATTTACGATCACATCGGGATATTCACGCAGCAGGTATTCCTTTGAGACCCGTTCATCCTCTGTGGAAGTACCCAGTGAATAAATACCCGGCAAATCCACAATATCTATTTTCTTCTGGCCAACCTTTACAGTCCCGCGTGTCATTTCCACAGTGGTTCCCGGATAATTGGAAACCATGACACCCACACCGGTGACCCTGGAAAAAAAAGCACTTTTACCTACACTGGGATTGCCAACAAAGGCAATTGTCATGTCATGATCGCCGTCATGCATGCGTTTTTCGGCTGCCCCGCAGCAAGAATCAGGAATGACTACCACGTCTCCGCTGTCTGTGGTCGTTTTCTGCAGGTTTTACAAAGATTTTTTCCGCCACTTCATTTCCCAGGGCTATTTCCGTACCCTTGGTGATTATAGAAATGCATCCCTGTTTCTGTTTTCTTTTGATTTCAATATCCTCACCTGCAACCATCCCCAGGGACGTAAGCCTATCCTTGGTCTCTTTTGGCAGGGCAACCATTACCACTTTTCCTTTAGCCTTTTCATTCATTTCTATAAGAGAAATATAATGATCCCTGCTCAAACTACATTTAGAAAGCAGAGTGGTTTCAGAAATATCACAGAGACCTTTTTCTGCCAGGTAAGAGCACATTCTTTCAAGTACAACATCTGACATGACATGTTCGAGCGCACAGGCTTCCTGGTCCGCTACTTCTTCATTTATATCAAGTACCCTGATGAAAAAGTTCCTGAGCACCAGATGTTTTCGCTGGAGATTGTTGGCCTGCATAATTCCGGATTCGGTCAATTCAACCCCGCGATAAGGAGCATGAGTCACAAGGCCTTCATCCGAGAGGCGCTGTATCATTTCAGTAACTGTTGCAGGAGCGATTTCAAGTTCCTTTGCTATATCCTTGTTCTTGGCCGGGGAACTGGTGCGGTTGATCAAACCCTGTATGGTTTCCAGATATTCTTCGGTTCTCTCGATATGCATGAATGATCCACTCCTGGAGGAAAATTAGAATACATATTATATTAGGTTATGCGAAAGTGAAGTAGAGAATCTATAAATATATATTTAACCCCCCGTACACAAATGCCGAACAACTTTTTAAGTGAATAAGGACATGAATTGTTTCCTAAAAAGTCGTGATATACAATGGTTCAGGTAAAGGATCTCCACTGGAAAAAAGACATGAGGGTATCAGAACTCGTTAATTCCTATGAGAATGTAGGTTTTCAGAGTGTAGAACTGCATCGGGCATCCGAAGTAATAGTCAAGATGAAAAAGGATTCAGCAAAGGTATTCCTTACATTTACCTCTAACATGGTTACTTCCGGGTTGAGAGGATTTTTTGCTCAGCTCATTGAATTGGGAATTGCAGATGTACTTGTTACAACAGTCGGGGGCCTTGAAGAAGATATAATGAAGGCTACAGGGGAAGTTTTTTCCATCGGCAATTTCAATACCGACGATGTGGAACTCCATGAGAGAGGAATTAACAGAGTCGGGAACCTCCTGATCCAGAATCAAAGTTACATGAATTTCGAGGATATGATCATGGATATTCTCAGGAAACTCTACGCAAAACAAAAACGATGGTCTGTATCAGAGATGCTGCGGGAAATCGGCCTGCTTTTGGATGACCAAAACTCAATCCTGTACCAGGCAGCAAAGCATGATGTGCCTGTTTTCTGTCCCGCCATAACCGATGGTGCCTTCGGATTTCACCTGTATCTTTTCCAGCAGGAAAACCCGGATTTCATAGTTGATGTCGTGAAAGATTTCGGCAACATTCTCCTTACCACCAGTTATGATGACAGGAAGGGAGTAATCGCCCTGGGTGGTTCAATATCCAAACACCATGCAATACTGGCTACATTGCTCAACGGAGGGGCGGAATACGCTATATACATGACCACGGCCCACCGCACTTCCGGCAGCATGTCCGGTGCCAATACAAGTGAAGCAAAATCCTGGGGCAAGGTAAAGGATGAAAGTGATATTGCCACAGTTATCGGTGATGTCAGCATAACCTTCCCTATGGCTATGACTCGGGCACTGGATGAACTGTACGAAGAAGGATTACTGAATATAGAAAATAAATAAAGAGATTTATAAAATGACTGTCCCTGAACCCAAATTTATTCTTTCAAAAAATGTGATTATGCAGCAGTACAGTCTGGTGGAAGATATTGCTGACATTGTCTCATATAGTTCCAAGACGAACCCAAAAATCACTCCCGTACTTGAAGATATGACGAATTGTCTTTTCAGTGTCCATATGGAGAACGAACTGAAACATATACGAGACCTATCCCGGGCGGTATTTCTGGCACAGGGGTGGAGCAGTGCCCAGGCAAAGGACCTCTACGACATGGGCATCCGGAATTTCATCCTGGACAATGAGCACGACCTGGACGTCCTGCTTGAAACCCTTAAGGACACAAACCACAAGGTCAACCTTATGCTCAGGCTCAAACTGAGGGAAAATTCCATCCGTACCGAACGCTATTTTGTCTTTGGTATGCCTTCTGCGACCATAAACCGGCGCATTGGCGAACTGGTGGACAGCCCTAATGTCGGTAAACTCGGCATACATTTCCACAGGAAGACCCAGAACGTGAGCGAATGGAAACTGCAGCGGGATATCGAAGATGTAATCAGTCCTGAAACACTGGACGCCATAGATATTCTCAATATCGGGGGAGGTTTGCCTTCAGTTTATGCCAACAGCAATGCCGATGTCATCGGAGGCATTTTCAAAAGAATTACAAATTTCAGGAAATGGTTGCATGACAGGGATATATCCCTCATGGTTGAACCCGGAAGATTTATCGCCGCGCCTGCCGGCAAACTGGTAACCCGTGTGATGGCGGTGTATGAGGATAATATTATCGTGAATGCTTCCGTATACAACAGTGATATGGATGCAATCCTGGTACCTGTAAAACTGCGTGTGGAGAATGAGGTCAGCAGCAATGAAGGAGAAGCCTATGTGATCAAGGGATGTACGCCCTGTTCAATGGATTTGTTCAGGTACCGTGTTTATCTCGAGAAAAGACCTCAAATTGGCGATCCGATTACGTTCATAAACTCCGGAGCCTATAATTTCAGGTCAGATTTCTGCGATCTGGAAGAAATCACCACAGAACTTACTGATTGACTTACTCCACAAATACCATAGCAGCCACAACGGTTGTCCAGAGGCCGCTCCTGTCGCCTTTGGCGGTCTGGCAGAAATGAGAAGTATTAATAATATGGCCACTGGCACGATAGAGCTGTTCCCTTTCCTGCCAGGCAGAATCTGCATCAAACTCAATACCCAGAGTGGTTGCGAGCATTGTGGCAGCAATATCCTCTGCATACATCCCTGCGGTATCCTCATCTTCCCCGAAGGAATGGTGTTCTGAAATGTATCCGTAATTATCCTCATTCACAGGTACCGCCGTTCCTACTGCCGAAGCTATCAGACGATGGGCCTCATTGGTCTGATTGCGAGCAAGTACGGAATAGACGATCTCCCCTGGACTGAGATATTCAAGACCCTCCTCCTTTGGAATAATCCTGCAACCGGGGGGGAGGATACTGGAAACACTCACAAGATTATATTTTTCAATACCCGCATCCCTTAAAGCAAGTTCAAAGGAAGCCAGTTTATCCCGATGGACACCTGTTCCCTTTGTGAGGAACGCCCTGGAAGGAATCATGGCTGTCCGATAGAGCCTGATTGATAAATAAATTTCGATACCTACAGATATTGATTTAAAACATGACACCTTTAGAAAGGCACATAATCATAGAAATTTTGAATAAAATCATTATCGGTGAACATAATGGCAGAAATTACACACTGGGCAGATGTTGTTGCTGAAGAAACCCTTGAAAGGGGAAACACACACCTCGTCGCCACCGGTATCACCCCCTCCGGCCATATCCATGTCGGGAACATGCGGGAGGTTGTGACAGCCGATGCCGCATATCGCGCATTACTGGACAAGGATGCAAACGCAGAACTGATCTACATTGCAGACACCTACGATCCTCTGAGAAAGGTCTATCCTTTTTTGGATGAGAGTTATGAGGAACATGTGGGCAAACCTCTCTCCGAGATCCCATGTCCCTGTGGGGAATGCAAGAATTATGCAGACCATTTCCTGCAGCCTTTCCTGGATTCTCTGCACCGGCTGGGAATCAAACCTGAAGTATATCTGGCAGATGAACTGTACAAATCCGCCAGGTATAACGAAGCCATTAAAACTGCCCTGAAAAAGAGGGATGAGATTGCAGCAATCCTGAAAGAGGTTTCCGGAAAGGAACCTACTGATGACTGGAATCCCTTCAACCCGATCTGCATGGAGTGTGGAAAGATCAATACCACAAAGGTTACGGGTTTCGATGAAAAGGAAGAGACCGTGGATTATACATGCTCCTGCGGCCACAGCGGCACTGTATCCATGCAGGGTGGCGGAAAACTTACCTGGCGTGTGGACTGGCCTGCTCGCTGGCAGATCCTCGGCGTGACTGTGGAACCTTTCGGCAAGGACCACGCCTCAAGGGGCGGTTCCTATGACACCGGCAAACGTATCGCCCGGGAAATTTTTGACTGCGAACCCCCACATCCCATCGTCTATGAATGGATCATGCTGGGCAAGGAAGGAGCAATGTCTTCTTCCACCGGCGTGGTCGTATCCATTGCGGACATGCTCAAGGTTGTACCCCCCGAGGTCCTGAGATATCTGATCATCCGAACCAAACCCGAAAAACACATCCGTTTTGACCCTGCACAGCCGCTGCTAACTCTTGTGGACCAGTATGAGAAACTCCATCATACAGGAGGCAACTCCGAATATGACAGGCGTGTAAAGGAACTTTCCCATGCAAGCAGCCTGTGCCATACGGACATCCCGTTCAAGCACATGACAACCATCCACCAGGTAGCTCACGGGGATTTTGACAGTATATTGAAAATCGTAGAGCGAGCGGGTTACGATACCAAAAATACGGAATGTATAAAGCAGCTCGCCGATAATGTGGGCAACTGGCTTGATATGTATGCACCTCCCTTCGCAAAATTCAGTGTTCAGGAAAAACTGCCCGAACTTGCAGCCACCCTTTCCGACAAACAACGAGCATTCCTGACAACCCTTGCCGATGCCCTGGAAGAAAGTGGAGAACTTGATGGTTCTGATTATCACAACCTTGTCTATTCCGCAAAGGAAGAAGAAGGCAGGCTGCACAGGGAGATGGAAAAAGTAATGGATGAGGAATTTACCATCGGCCCGAAGGATCTGTTCAAAGCCCTCTACATCTCCCTGCTGGGCCAGGCTTCCGGTCCGAAAGCCGGGTGGTTTTTGTCCTCACTGAAAAAGGAATTCCTGATCAGTCGATTCAGGGAAGCCGCCGCTTACAGGCCCTGATATGGCCTGTGAACACTTCAGCGCCTGGGATGAGGAGTACCGTCATGTCCGGTGGGCAGGACCTCTGGATATATCCTCCCTGCAGGAGGAACTTGAAGGAGGCGAACTTATTCTGGATGCCGGCTGCGGCCACGGCAGGTATGCCATCCCCCTCTCCAAGGAATATACAACGGCGGGATGTGATATCTCTCAGCGTGGCCTTTTGAGATTGCGGGAAAAGGCAGAATTGCCGGTATGCAGGGCAAGCATTACAGACCTTCCTTTCCCAGAGGCTTCTTTTGATGTGGTACTGTGCCAAGGAGTACTCCAGCACCTGTTTGAGGCGGAAAGAAAACAGGCCGCAGACCAGATGATGAATGTACTGAAACCGGGAGGGAAACTTATCTTCGAGGCTTTTGGCAGGGAGGACATGCGCTATGGAGGGGATGCCGTGGAGCAGCATACATTCCGACGCAAAAACGGAATCATCTACCACTATTTCACCATGGAAGAATTAGAGGGCCTTTTTAGCAAACTGGATATCACTAAAAAAGAAAACAGACTGAAAAAAAAGATATTCAGAGGCGAAGAATACATCCGCCATTCGATTTTCCTGGTAGCCCGCAAATCTTCAGAAGAAGATTCCCAGATGGTTGAGCAGGATAACCAGTAAGGCCCCGATGGGCCCTCCAATAGCACATGTCAGGATTACCACGGCCGAGTAAGCTATACCCAATCCGAAAACAATGTTCGCTCCCACGATTATAGCAAGGCCGAGAATGGTGTTTACTATGAGCCCTTTAACGGTCTTGAGAACCTTATAGATCATAAGGGCTACAATAATCGCTACAAGAACGAGAATTATTTCTGATCCTACCATACACGAAAATATGCAGCATAATTATATATTTGTTTCCGATGCAGGCCCTTAAAACCCCCACCTGCAGATTAGATCATTACGTCTGCAGATCTTCACCATTCACAAAGTCCAAAAACGACGGGATGAGGGCTTCGAGATCTTTTTCTTCACGGTAGGCATCCAGGAGGATCAGATGGTTGGTGTTTCCCAGCAGCATTGCAGAAACTGTTGAACCCTCACGGTAAACACATTGCACCGGAATACCGAGGTTCAGGGCAGAACATACCTCATATCCAACACCCGTGGAGGCAAGAGAGACCTCCGCAACCATGCAGTCACAGCCATCAAGCAGATGCATGTCCCTTTCAAAAATTTCGGCTTCAGACATACCTGCTTCATTTTCTTCAACGTGTGGGTCCGCCACATGCAGACTGGCCACATCGTGCCCTTGACTTTCTACAATCTGTACCATTTGCTGATAAACCGGGAGGTTTTGCCTGCCTCCCCTGATAGAACCTGACAGGAATACTTTCATAGTACACCCCGATAGAAGTGACCAGTGGTATATTTTTTGCCTGCACGCATTTTCTTTGTACCCGCCCTGCCATCCAGATACTGCCTGTACAGTCCAACCAGGCTGCCGATATCACCCGGTGATTCCCAGCGGGCTTCAATACGTATAGCAGAAACCCCTGTGGCAATCACATCCTCCAGATAATCAAGCATGCTCAATCCCCGGGAGTTAAGCAGGTGCATCCGGCAGTGTTCATCCGTTTTCAGGGGGAAAGAATAACCTTTCCTGTCGACCAGGACACTTGTCGCCTCGTGACAGGAATCCGAACATCCTGAAGTGTGCGAAAGGGGACAATATTCTGAGACCATTACCTCGAAGTTGCCTTCCACGATGCATTCCAGACCGATGCAACCATCAGCGATCTTACCGAGTTCATCCAGCGTCAGTTCTGCAGATGCAGTGACCCCCCGGGCCCCGAGATTTTTCAGGAATATACAGGAATGGTGGTTGAAAATATTCAGCGGGGTGTCAGTGACAAAAGGAATTTGCCTTTCCGATAATATCTTGACCATCCCCATGTTGGCCACAAGCAGCCCACTGCATTCCCGTGCTTCTTCCAGCAACCAGAAAAGATCTTTCATATCCCCGTTTTTAATGATTCGCGGGGTGGAAAGATAAAGAGATGTTCCGTAACTCTGGCATTGTTTCTTAACTATAGCAATTTCATCAACCGAAGGCATGTGCAATCCTGCGAAATATATCACATCTGCACCTGCAGCCACAGCAGCCTCCGCATCTTCAACCGAAGATACAGCCACACACAGCAACGGGTTTGTATTGGACGCAGCACTACTATCCACCGACTCAAGGGAAGGTTTGCTGCATTCCCGATAATATAGTTCGGTTCGTTTTTTTTGCAGAAGGTCCACGGCATCGTTGCGCAGATCATTCAGTACACCAACAGGAACAAAAATCCCTTCATCCATTTCTATAGATATAGAGGCAGGGTCAAAAACTGTATTTCCCAGTTTTGCCAGCTGTTTGCCCAACTGTTTTTCAGAGGCCGCTTTTCCTTTGGCCGCCTCGACAACATAGTCAGAATGCAGGGATACGGTATTGCAATCCCTATCATCCACTGACAGACTGAGAGGCAAATCCAATCGTGCCTCCAGACGCATACTGACCGGAATTTTACGTTGTGGTGCAGCAGAAGTATAGGTCTGTTGCAACTGTTTTATCTGGCAGCTGTCCAGAGTACGGTAAAGGACATCCCCTTCCCCCAGGCGTCCGGAGAAAGGGATCTCTATCGTATCCCCGCCCGAGACACTCTTTTCCTGCCTGCCTGTCCGATAGATCACACCTATCTTCTCACCGTCACCTGCTTGTGAAACAATCCCGTCGCCTACGGCCAGGTCTTCCTCAAGAAAAACTACAGCACGATCCATATACCTGCCAATTCCCACAACTGTCCCAATAGGAATGCCCTGATTACCCGGTGAGACGGTACCCATCATGTCCCGGGTACCTCCTTCAAGATAGGCTGAGGTGAACCCCCGGTTAAAGAGCTGTTCAAGATAACGTATCTCTGATTCGGCCACATGGAACTTTGTGGGGTCTGCAAAACAACGATCGATAAGCTTGCGATAGATGGAGACCACACCCCCCACATATTCGGGTCTTTTCATCCTGCCCTCTATCTTGAAAGAATCCACACCCGCTGCTACCAGCTCCGGAATCAGACGGGCTGCACACAGGTCTTTGGGACTTAAGAGGTAGCCTGCTGCAACAATTTCGCCGTCACAACTAAGCGAATACTGCCTGCGACAGGGTTGGGCGCAGTAGCCTCTATTGCCGCTCCTTCCCCCAATAATACTACTCATAAGACACTGCCCGGAATACGAGATACAGAGGGCTCCGTGCACGAAGACCTCAAGTTCCATATCCGTGTTATCATTCAGGTCAGCAATCTCTCCCAGACTCATCTCGCGGGAGAGGACCACACGCTTTACGCCATATTGTCCCAGCAATTTCACTGACTCAGTGTTGTGTACTGTCATCTGGGTACTGGCATGAACGGGCAGTTGGGTGAGGTGACTACGGCAGGCGGCAAGCAGGCCGATATCCTGTACGATGACAGCATCCACTCCCCTATTGCATAATTCAGCCAAAAAATCCATGGCCTGCGGGAATTCATTTTCTTTTATCAGGGTATTTACGGTCACATAGACCCTGACCCCGTAAAGATGGGCATAATCAATCGCTTCCCCGAGATTGTGATCCGGGAAATTGTCTGCATACCCCCGTGCACTGAAGGCCGAACCTCCGAAATAGACTGCATCAGCCCCGTTCTGGACCGCAGCCACCAGGGAATCATAGTCACCTGCAGGAGCAAGAAGTTCCGGTTTTTTGTTCATTGTCTGGTGTGCATATGGACGGGCGTTATATAAAAGCTGCCGGCTAAAAAAAGAAAAAGGAAAACAGTTCAATTCTGCTTCCTGACAAAATAGTGTATCACAATATACAGGGATACCAGCAGGACAACCAGGTTGTAAGCGGCCCTGAATATCGGCACATACTGGTATTCAAACCACGTACCGATAATATTTTCCAGGGCAAAATAGAGCCTGAATACCGATATCAGAATCAAAAACATCAGTATTGCAAAACTCGCCTGCCTGAAATAGTACACCAGGTCTTTCCTGTTATCAGTAATTTCCTCACTCATCCTTATTCCTCCTTGCCACGAAATACACCATACAAAGCATCATTAAAGCACCAAAAACCCCCGGCCCCGGAGTACCCATCGGCTCTTCCATTGGTACATCAGCGGCCTCTTCTTCCACGGGAGCCTCATTGAATCCCTCCACAACAAAATCCCCGGAATCGATATCCTTTGTCTGCAACCGTTTGTCCTTATCGATCTCCTTCTCAGGATTCAGCTGGACATAATCCACTCCCTGCCTGACAATCGTGTTGTCCTCCCAGAGAATTACCTCCACTGCATAGTTGTAATTGTCAGGGACGCTGAGATTGACCGATCGGATCACAGTTTCATCCGGTTCGAACATCCCGGTATCAACCCATGCCTTATCGACTACCAGGCCGGCATCCATTTCCCTGGCTTTGACCAGCATCCGATAATTTTTGTTTTCACCAATCCCCTCATTTGTGAGATAGACATCATTCTGGATTAGCACCTTGTTTTCAGCAACTTCACGTACCATGAAATCCATTCCGCTTATTTCAACACCCGGAGTCTCCAGGCCACCCTGCAAATCCTCGATATTATTGAGGGTGATCTGCCTGCCTGTTTTCCGGGAGCCGTCTTCAAAAACGAGTGCAACCACACGGTAACCATCTTTTTTAGGCAGGTTCAATGGTACAGTAACCTCTCTTGTGGATTCAGCAGGAATGTTTCCGATGATGGATTCTTTTTCTATTTCAAGCAATCCTGTACGGGTATTATAAGCTTTCAGGGTTAGTGTAGTGTTATCCTTGCTGGCAGTTTCCCCATAATTTTCAATATACATCGTGGCATTGAGATGGACAAAAGCACTCCTGACATCCTTTGCCATAATGTCAATATTGATTATTTGCAACTGGCTATCCTCTTCAAAAGAACGAAGACAGCCACTTGTTGATACAAGGGACACTATTAGCAAGAACAAACACAACAAGTTAAACGATCTTTTTATTTTATTCACAAAGACACCCTGAGTGTAGAAGGGATATCTTATATATAAGACTTCTCAAAAAAGAAACGCGTTAGGTAAACAAAATATGAGTGATCAAGAAATAGAAGAAGAAGAAGAAGAAAGAGGAGGAAAATCTACAGGTCGATCACCTTTATCTGTCCTGTTGGTATATATCTATTCCAGAACGAGACAAATGTTCACAGTCAATTAACTTGCCAATACCTGATGGTGTGATCAGTACATCTATCAGATGGGCATATTCTATTTCATGGTGAAATTGCTGAACGCGCCCATAGAACCTAAATTTATAGCAACATAACATAAATAATATATATTAGTTGATTGACCCGGGCATTAGTCGGAACACCTAAAATCAAAGATGTTCGCATACAAATTACTAAGAATTAAAAATAATTTATGCACTACAAAATAAATTTTTGTGAATCTGTTATTATAACTATTACAGATCATACAGTTGGATGATATGGCCACAATAGATATATAATGTAACAAAGAATTTTGCAATGACACATTATCATAATGTGAAAAGGGGTCCAAACTGAATTTGCAGAGTCGGCTTGGACCCCAAAACGCCCTGAGGCAAGATTGTTGTTGGCTTTGATACCGTTTAAGGTTTGCGGATCTTGCCTCAGGAGTAATTTGAAGTGAGGTAAAGAAAGAAATGAAAATAAATATGAAATCCGGGATCGGTTCACTACTTGCAGCAATATTGCTTGTGAGTGTGATGGCCATTCCAGCAATGAGTTCAAACAACAGCCAAGCAATTGAGAAGGAAAATGACATTGTTTATACTGAAGCAGAATTACAGTCTTTATACAATAAATATGATATCACGGAAAATGATCTCAAATTTGCAAAAGGTGAGTTGCCTAATTTTTTGGAAGGAACGATTCTGTGCAGTGATAAAAAAGTAGTCGTTACTGAAGACGGAAAACCTCTTGAGAATATGAAGCAAGGCATAGATTACGATATTATATTAACGGAACCTGAAATGCTTGGCATCATTGAAAAAGCGAAAAAAGGCTATATTGAAAAATATGGTGTTGATCCAGAGAATCCAAAGATAGATATTGTGAATGATATAGCAATTCCAACTGAAGAAGTGGAAATGCTTGTCAAAAATTATTCTATTGAACTAACTGGTCCTCCCATATCATCAATCATTGAAGAAAAAATGCTACGTGTATCTTTTAATCCCAAAGCAGTAGATGACAAGATATATGTGCATATATATCCAGCAGCAGACAATAATCATGAACCAAGTCAATCTTACTATTCTGACACCATAGACGCAACTGAGAGATTTGAAGACATTGGAATTAATGTGTACAGAGTGTGGCATTACAACTGGTGGGATGCAAGTGATATTTCTCCAACAGATAGTTCATCGGCTGCTCTTTCCGATTTAAGACAGGATTGTGCATATATCAGAGACAGTTCCAACGATATTGTTCTTGGATGGGTGGATTACCTTGATAATAATGGCAGAGCATACATAGATGGGCCATACAGTGTTTGTGCAGTATCCGCTTCAGGAGTGGATTGGCCTCATGACAGCATCGTGCAGCATGAAATTTCACACAACTTTGGAGCTTTAGATCAAGGTTGGTATGTTTATGAACACCCCGAATGTACAATGAACTATATGTGGGCATATTCTGGGACGAACATTTGGTGTTCAGATTGTGAAGATGACGTTCAGTACGGAATAGACCATTAAATAAAGCATCATTAGGCTCTGTAGATAATCTACAGGGTCTTATGATAATTTTAGAAGATCAATTATGCCAACCCAAAAAAAAATAATAGCAGCATTTGGTTTGATTTGCCTAATTTTGCTCCTGATAGCTACCATTTCACCATTGATATTTATAAAAACAGAGCCATTTTATATGGTCGAGAACCATGACGAATATCCTCACAATGTAACTATAACGGTAACAGGCTATAACGGAGAATACTCGGAAATAACAAACTACCAACTTAACCCCGGACAATCTGTTAGTGGTGAAAAACCAGACTATCTTTTGCTGAAATGGTCAATTCCATTTATCTCCACCGGAGACTACAGGTATTATGTCGAAGCTGAAAACATGTCTGCAACCTATAATTCAACTCCGCATCTCGTAAACGTCGTGATTTTTGAACTTGTCAATGAAAGCGGGAAGTTGAATATCTCAGTCATGGAGTCTTCATAATTACATATGTTTCAGTATGATATCACAGATTAAAAATACAAAGCCCCTATCAAGTATCGGATAGTGTTTTGTGAAGGGGCCCATGCACAAAAACCTCGAGATCAATATTTATTTTCTCTTCAGCGAAGCTATTTCTTCCAAACTCATCTCCCACAAGAGAACCACACGTTTTACGCCATATTGTTCCAGCAATTTCACTGACTCAGTGTTGTGTACTGTCATCTGGGTACTGGCATGAACCGGCAATTGCGGGAGATGGCTACGGCAGGAGGAAAGGCAAATGGGTATTGGAATCAATTAAAAGGAATCATATTAAACATATAAACACTTGCCAGGTATATCAAACACTCTATGCCATACAAATGATAGATTCTACAAAGTCACTTTTTATTATTGTGGATCATACAGTTGGATGATATGGTCACAATCGTTATATAGAGTGAGAAACATTTTTGCAATGTCACACTGCCATAATGTGAAAAGGGATCCAAACTGAATTTGCAGAGTCGGCTTGGACCCCAAAACGCCCTGAGGCATGATCATTGTTGGCTTTGATACAGTTAAAGGTTTGCGGGTCTTGCCTCAGGAGTAAATTGAAATGAGGTAAAGAAAGAAATGAACAAAACAATAAATCGAACAATGGTAGTAACACTGGTTATCATGTTGATGCTACTATTTGCAGGGGTGGGAAGTGCAAACTCAGATTCTGCCTCTATAACAGAGAAAGAAAGACTTGAACTTGCAAATAAATTGTGGGGTACAGATATTACATATGGAGAGTATATTGAACAGTTGTTCCCTGAAGCTTATGATAAATCTCCAGATGCAACAACAAAGTCATATTATGACATGGAAGTATCTTGGATAAATCCTGCTGCAGAAGGGCCTGATTCTAAACAAACATTCACAGCTACCACTGGACAAACACGAAGTGTTTACTTTGGGGTCGCGAATTCTGAGTTGGACTATGATGGTTCAGAAATTACGTACAAAACCTGGCAACGAATGGTGTTACCTACCCCATATACAAAGATACCAAGTATGTCTGTTCTCACACATTTATGGCGTGATGATGGGGAAGAAGAGATCGTTGGTATTGAACTTGAGTCCGAAAACAATGTTTACGAACTCGAAGCCGAGGATACTTATGATTATTCATCTTCAGCATATTATCGTGTAATTGGTCAGTATTCTGGAGTTTATCCATCAGGTGTTACACCACCAAGTTTCAATGGAATAAGTTCCACTGACTGGGAATACGTAAGTTGAAAATAATTTCTGAGGTAGACGATTCCTTCTTTTTAATTTTTTATAATCCACCATGAAATGCATATAATGTTATATTGGAGGGAATATGGCTTCATTTATAATTGGATTTGATATGACTCTATTAGTTATCGAGATTTTTATTTTTGTATTGTTGGTATACATGATCAAAAAATATGAGCGTACTAAAGAAAGATATTTATCTTTGCTTAATTGGTTAATGGTGGTAGTGATATATTTGGCTATAACAGGCATAGTGTCATCAATATTCAAGTGAAAATGTATTATTAATAACAATATAAATAAAAATAAAACGGTTCTGTAGAAATCCTCTTTTAAACATATAAACACTTGCCAAGTATGTCAAACACTCTATGCTATACAAATGATATATTCTACAAAGTCATTTTTTATTATTGTGGATCATACAGTTGGATGATATGGTCACAATAGTTATATAGAGTGAGAAACAATTTTGCAATGTCACATTATCATAATGTGAAAAGGGGTCCAAACTGAATTTGCAGAGTCGGCTTGGACCCCAAAACGCCCTGAGGCAAGATTGTTGTTGGCTTTGGTACCGTTTAAGGTTTGCGGATCTTGCCTCATGAGTAAATTGAAATGAGGTAAAGAAAGAAATGAAATCAAAAATAAGCATGTTGGTTTTAGCAATAATGCTTTTTAGTTTAGTTACTACATCCGTGAGTGCATCAAATATAGATAAGAAGTCTGAGATTTTCACTGTGGTTGATATCCAAAGTGAACTCGCTACCCAGAGCAAAGAATTATCATTCGACAATATGTTCGATAATTATGATACCGTGATAACAAATCCAAAGTTATTCCGCGAAGACGTATCTGATGGCCAAGTGACACTTAATGTACAAGGCCAAAAGTTCGATATAAATCTTGAAAAAATCGGTATTGTAGACGATAATGCAAAGATCATAACAGGTGAAGGCAACAATGTCTCTGTTTTAGATATTCCTAAAATATCTACATATGAAGGATCTGTTGTTGGAGAAAAAAACAGTAGTGTCATATTCACAGTAGCAGATGATGTTCTAATTGGAGACATATATCTTAAGAATGAAACCTACTCTATTGAACAAACAACTATGCTACATAACGAAAAAGTAGTACATGTAATCACTTCGTCAAAAGATGAAAAAAAAGATCGAATAATAAAGGAATACAATACTGATAACAGTATTGTCGATAATCCAAGAGAATCAAATTTATCGGCAAATATTGTGTTAGACATCTCTTCTTTGCTGCGTGGAACCAATATAGATATAATGGCATCCTATGATTCCGATTTCAACTCAGAGTATTCCAACCCAACAGCCGAAATTCAAAACATCTTATCTGGTGTTGACTCATATGCTTTTTCAGATGCAAATGTAGATCTTAATATTAAAACATATAGATACTACACAAATATCCCTGAAGGAACTAATAATGAAATTTACGATAATTTTAAGGATGTTGCTGAAGATGACAGAGATTCCACAAGCAGTGATCTAGCCTTCTTGTTTAGTGGAAAAGAAATGGCTGATGAAGGGATCGGAACCGGTGCTGTATATACAGGCAGTTCAGGTCAAGCATATGCAGTTGCTCAGATGGTTTCAGCAGGTACGTTCTCTAGTTATCAAGCTTCGTCTACAGGTAAGCGAGTTCTTACAGCACATGAACTTGGCCATAATTTTGGCGCAACCCATAACGAAGCCTATACTTGGGGTAATTGGCCAAGTTACTACACTTGTATGAGAAGTCCTTTTGAAGGAACCTCTTACCCAAACTACATGCAAATTGAATTCTCCAACCTTAATGACCATGGAGATTCTAGTCACAACAACATCTTACATGTAGTATCAAATAAAGGCACTATTGCAGGCTTCCAATAAACAATAGCCAAATATATATTATTTCAAGTCAAGCGGAAGAGTTTGTCTTGAAATAGTATTTTTTGAAAGGTTAGGAGGAAGAACATATGAATGAAAAATTCGCTTATACATTTATAGCCATCTGTGTACTAGCATCGATAGCTTTCTTCATTGTATTTTCATTATCAGATCAAACAGATACTACAAAAAATGAAAATGGTACCCTGAGATATTTCATACGCAACTCAGATAATACAGCTCATTCAGTAACAGTAGAAATACTCGACTCACAAAATATTTCCAGATTTAATAAAACATACAATATATCTCCAAATGAAACATTGAAACCTACTCCCATTAGTCTGAAAAAAGACACTTACTTATATGAAATTACTTTAGACAACAACATAACAAAGAGACAAATTACAGGAGAGTATCCAGAAGATCTGGACTTAGAGTTATTGATTATTGAAGTAAATAAAAATCCTAAAGAACCATTAATACTCCATCATGCCATTGAGTGAATCAAACTATCCAGAATGGATGAATGACGGATAAATCATTCCTCCGTTCGAACTGATACAGCTAGATCTTCACAAAAACACAGAGACTAACAAACAAATTTGTTTTTATATGAATGAATATGTCAATCCGTGCAGATGCACGGATTCCTCCCACATGTGGGACAACTCTGTGGATATTTCTCCCTGAAGACCTCCTCCAGGTCTATCCCGTAGAGATTTGCCAGTGCCCCTATCCACGCAAAACAGTCAGCCAGTTCCTCCCGGATATTCTCCCGGTCATCCCGCCGGATTGCCTCGGCCAACTCACCCACTTCTTCCACCAGCCAGAGGGTGGTCGCTGTTTTTCCCCGCCTTTTGTCGTTTTCCAGATAGAGGTCACGCATCAGTTGCTGGAAGGTTGCGATTTGCATCGGAACCACCTCAGGGGCGTACAGGCACGTTTTTCTCACGCAGGTGTTTTTTCACATCGTTTACCGTATATTCCCCGAAGTGGAAAATACTGGCAGCCAGCCCTGCATCAGCTTTGCCTTTTACAAACCCTTCCTGCATGTGTTCAGGGCCTCCCACACCACCGGAAGCAATAATCGGGATTTCCAGCTCCTCGGACAATTTGCGGGTTATCGGCAGGTCAAAACCATCATAGGTGCCATCACGGTCCATGCTGGTCAGCAGGATTTCGCCTGCACCCAGCTCTTCCACCTTTTTGGCCCACTGTACAGCATCGATTCCGGTACGTTTGCGTCCGCCGTAGACCACGACTTCATACCAGACTTTACTGCCATCCCCCAGTTCGATCAGGGTCTTGTCAGGATTATTCTCAATATCGCTATTGCGCTTACAATCAATAGCAACAACGATACACTGGGAGCCGAAAATCTGCGCACCTTCCCTCACAAGTTCCGGGTTCTTGACCGCCGCGGTGTTAATGGAAACCTTATCCGCACCCGCACGCAGGATTTCCCGGATACGCTCCACCGAACCAATTCCTCCACCAACTGTCAGGGGAATGAAAACCTCGTTAGCCGTGCGCTGGATCACATCGATCATGGTATCCCTGCCTTCATGGGATGCCGTAATATCCAGGAAAACCAGTTCATCAGCGCCCTGTTCATTGTAGCGTTTTGCCAGTTCCACCGGATCACCGGCTTTCCTGAGGTCAAGGAATTCCACACCTTTGACCACGGTCCCGCCGGCTTCATCCAGGGTTACATCAAGACACGGGATGATTCGTTTTGTGAGCATGTAAATGACAATGAAGTATTAATATATTAAATATTACCGGGAGAGGGTTTCTGTAAATCAGATCATCTGCAAATTTCGTTCTGAAACAATGCGTGTTATCTATTTTTGTATGTTTCACAATCAGTAACATATATATTCAGCGTGTATGATTTTACACACATGAATCAACCAACTCCTGTGATCGAAACAAAGAGTCTTTCTTTCCGGTATTCGCACAGTGATCAAAAAGCTCTCGATGGCATTGATTTCAAAGCTTACCAGGGAGATAAAATAGCAGTACTCGGAGCAAACGGTGCAGGAAAATCGACCCTTTTCAAACATCTTAATGGAATACTTAAACCCATTGCAGGAAGTGTATATGTAAAAGGGCTCCCGATCAAAAAAGATAATATATTGGACGTACGGCATACTGTAGGAATTGTTTTCCAGAATCCTGATGACCAGATAATCTCGCCTACTGTAAAGGAAGATGTTGCCTTTGGACCGATGAATTTGGGATTACCATTGGAGGAAGTTGAAGAAAGAGTCAAAAAAGCCCTTGAAATCGTGAATTTATCGGGACTTGAAAAAAGAGTCCCCCATCATCTCAGCGGGGGACAGAAAAAACTGGTTTCTATTGCGGGAATTCTTGCAATCCAGCCTGAAGTAGTGATACTTGATGAGCCAACCGCCGGGCTGGACCCCGTAAGCGCAGATAATGTACTTGACATTATTGAAAGGATGAACAGAGATCTCAATATTACCGTGATAATATCCACTCATGAAGTGGATATCGTACCCTCTTTTGCTGAGAGGGTCGTGGTACTTCACCATGGTAAAATTGAAGCTGAAGGAACTCCTATGGAAATATTTGACAACGGGATTTTGCTTAAAAAGGCACAACTGCGCATGCCCCGAATAGCTGAAGTTTTTAGCCTTTTGCAGGAAGAAGGGGTTGAAATAAAAATCCAGTCCACAGCCTTTGAAGCCAAAGAAGAGTTGCTTAAAGTTATCAAAAGATAAAGGTCTGTTTGTATGGATATTACGCTTACGGATATAGAAAGGCAGACATATAAACAAACACCAATCCACAATTTGGACGGCAGAACAAAGCTGGCAATATCAATAATTATAATAATTTACAGTGTATGGTTATCTCCTCTTGAGTCCTCCAACCTTTACAAGTTAGGGACACTGGAATTATATCTAATTATCCTGATGGTATTGGCTCGATTGAATCCGGTTTATGTACTTTTCCGACTACTCGTCACCCTGCCATTTGGAACAAGTATTATTGTCCTACAGCCTTTTGTAAGACATTCGTTTTTGGACCAGGCCACCTATTGTCCTGTCGATCTGCCATTCGGGCTTGCTGTCACTTATGAAGGACTTCTTTTTGGTGGTTTGTTGTTTGCGAAGTTTCTCGTCTGTGTGTCCGCAATCATTCTTTTGTCATCGACCACACGAATGAATGAGATGGTTGCAGCAGCCAGAAGACTGGGAATTCCCGCCGAATTTACACTCCTGCTTACGATGATGGTAAGATACCTGTTTCTTTTCTGGATTTTCCTCAAAAGAATTCGTACCGCACAGAAAGTCAGGTTGTTTCACATATGGAACCGGAAAGTACCTAGAAAATGGATTCTCCGACAGGTTGCATATACAATAAGTTCCCTTTTCATACGTTCTTATGAACAGGGAGAAAGGACATACATCAGCATGCTGTGCAGGGGATACAAGGGAGATAGTGTGTACCTGCGTAAGGAAAAACTGCGTGTTCAGGATTATACGTTTGTGGCGATTGCTGCCGGTTTGCTTATTGTAATGCAGTTATATGTGTAAAATAAAAGAAAAAAAGTAGTTGGAAAGCTGAATTTTATATCTTTGCAGCTTTTCCGATACCGTATGCAATCAGAAGCATTGCAACGCTACCCACTGTTATGGCCACAATTTCCCCGGATTTGCCCATTCCTTCAATTGAATAGTCGGGCATTGGGAACTGGATGGCAGGTTCTGATTCTTCAAGCACTGCAAATTTAGATTCCTCGATTACATTTTTTGCGGAACTTTCAAGACCGTCCGGAGCAGGGGACGCAAGGAAAGGCGCTGCAACCGAAATGGTAATTGCAATTGCAAGCCCGATTAAAAGAAACTTCATGTTATTGTTCATGCTTCCACTCCACGACTATCCTTAACTGTATCCGACAACAAATCCGGCCTGGATCTTGCAATTGCCGCCAGTGCGATGGTTGTTATCAATCCCTCAGCGACAATACCTATTATGAAGTGGAAGGTCCCCATTGCTATTAAACCCGGTACAAGAGGGAACGTACCTGCCAGCCACATTTCAAACGCCACTGCCAGTGAGGCTATGAAAAGGCCAAGCCACGCACCCACATAAGCAGCAATGCTCATGCTTACACGTTTCTTCAGACCTACAAATGTATAATAACCGATAAACCCGGAAATCAACCCCATGTTGATGATGTTTGCACCCATTACAGTAATTCCCCCATCACCAAACACGAATCCCTGGACAATCAGGACAAGGGTCAGTACGAGTAATCCTGCCCACGGGCTACCCAGTACGATAGCTACAAGCGTTGCGCCAACCATGTGACCACTGGTTCCCATTCCAATAGGGATGTTCAGAGCCTGGATTGCAAATATTCCCGCAGCAAGAGCTGCAAGAATGGGTATTTTCGTGTCATCCATTTCTTTTCTCGACCATCGCAAAGACATTATTATGAAAGGGATAGCGATAGCCCAATAGACAATAGCCTGACTTAATGGCATAAATGAATCTGGTATGTGCATATTTCCTCCGTTTAACACAGGATCTACATTTTGACGTATATAGTGTTAATATTTTGAACAATAGTATTACATGAAATATGTTCTTAAAATAAATAATTATCGCAAAAGTGACCCTGTAGAAACATCCAGGGATACACTATGAACGAATGCCTCAACAATTACAACCACCATGAAGACCGTGGGATATAACAACTTTTATAGACAATGCAGCATATATGTGAAGAAGATGCCTTCAAGGTATATTCCCGCAATATTAATCCTGTTACTACTATGCAATCCTGCTTTTGCATATGACCACCAGTATGAGGATATCTGGGTCAATCAGGGTTCCTATTCCCTGGGAGAAGGGGAAAGGGCATTCATTGATAGTTATACCATAAAACCCTACAATATTGAAAATGGAAACGCAGAATTACTTCTCTATCTCAATGATAACTATATTGGACATTTCCATGTTGATGACAGCGCCAACAACGAATATGTCTATGAAAATACACTAAGGGTCAATGTCACAGAAATAAACAAGGGACAAGTTACTTTTGATGCTGCATTCCACGAGTATGAGAAAGTATGGATACTGAGAGAAAGTTACAGGCTTGATACAGGAAACAATGTATCCTATGAAAATACAGATGTAAAGCTTCAAGCAATCGATGAAGCCACAAAAACTGCATATCTTGACATAAAGCATAATAACAAAAATCAAGAGCAGGAATTCAAACGCGGGGACGTCCTGAAATACAACAGGGAAATTATGCTCAGGGTCTCCTATGTCGATAGTACATCAGCAGTGGTTGAGTTCTACACCCCCGGCAAAGCCTCTGTTCAACTAAACCTTACAGGTATCAGGGATACATACAGGTGCAACAATCAGATCCATGCAACAACATCTATTCAAAACACAGGAGAGTTGACCCTACGTGGAATTTCCCTTGATACAAAAACTTCTGTTGGAGATATAGTAATCCAGAAAAATGTGTCTCAGACTCTCAAACCCGGGAAAAACTTCACCACTGACCTGATTATCCGAATACCCGAACAACCTCGCAAGATGAATTCCGAAATTGAACTTAACCTAAAAGGTTTTGATTATCTGGGCAACGAGTATGATGATTCCGCAAAAGCCACAATAACCATACTGCCCTTCATATCCATCAATAAGGAAATTGTGGAAAAAAACCTAGACGCTACTTCCAACTTATCGGTAAACCTCACAATCCATAATTATGCTTCTTCTAAAAAGATAGTACATCTTCAGGACGAACTCCCGTCCTCTTTCTTGTTAATGGACAATCCCAGTCCAAAATGGGATATAGTAATCCCTTCCAACAGCAATGAAACAATCAATTATACCGCTATGCCCACTGAGGCAGGAAGATATGAAATCAAGCCTGCAACTGCCAGTTTTGAATATAAGGGCAATTCATATGAAGTGACCTCTGACGGAAACTTCCCGGTAGTAGTCGAAGGTACCAAACTGGAAATAGACAGGAAACTAAACAAGACTACTCCGAAAATCGGGGAACATGTCAGAGTATCCCTGACAGCATCCAACACAGGAACCATAACCTCGAATGTGGAAATAGGGGAAAGTGTTCCTGATGATGTGGATGTTATTGGAGGAGAATTGTCCTGGATTGGCAAACTGAAGCCCCTGGAAGAAAAAACAATTGAATACACCATCAAGACACCTGATGCCCCTGCAGTTCATTTATCTCCGACTGTGCTTGAATATGAAAGTGAGGACGGGACTGCCGGGCAGGTAAAAACCGATACTTACACAATAAACATACAGGATGGCAATGCAGACGGCCATACGAAAGATTCAAACCAGCCAGCAGGAGAAAACATGGGAGCAACAATGCTCATTGGCATCTATGCTGTACTGCTCATGGTAATTGTAACCGGGCCCCTGATCGCATACTTATATATAAATAAAAAACGTTGATTGAAATTAAAGAGGATTTAAATGGACATAATAGCCTTCTCAATATCAATTGCCTTCTTTCTGATATTATCCGTTGCTGTATTGTTCATATTTTTCAGGTATTCGTCCTTTTTTGCAATACTGCTGCTCACAATACCCGTTATGCTTGCAACAATTGTTGCACCTGAACCCACAGGGGCCTTCCTGTCCATACAGCATTTCATGCTTGATGGTGGAAATGTCCCAATAAATAACTACCATGTCCTGTTTATAGTATGGACTACACTGACGGGAATAATTATCTACAGTGAGTTTCTCACCTGGTACCTTGCAAAAAGAGGATGAAAATTATTCATCCAGATTGTGATAATAGTATTCGCCCTTGGATTTTTGCAACCTGTCTAGGTGTGAATCCTTTTTATTGACCCTGGGCCGGGACGTATCTTCATCACGGCGAAAAGTTATGTCCAGATTGGAGAGGAACTTATTCATTCCTTTCTGCATACCGGTCGGGGAATGAGCTTCACCATATACAGCCGGCTCACCTTCAAAAACGATCAATCTTTCACTGAGCATATCGATCATGTAGATATCATGATCTACAACCATGGCGGTTTTCTTATTGTTCTCAGCAAAACGCTTGATGGTCTTGGTGGCTTGGGAGCGCTGTTCGACATCTAGATGAGCACTGGGTTCATCAAGAATATACATATCTGCATCCCTGGTCAAACAGGCTGCTATTGCAACCCTCTGTAGTTCACCACCACTGAGATCGGCCAGGAAGCGGTCATAGAGCCTTTCAAGCTGGAGAGGTTTGGCAATCTCAGCCTCATAGTAACTGGTATCAACCTTTGAGGAGATTCCCCTGAGGAAATATTTAACCGGTAGATTCTGGTCAACCACGATATACTGGGGCTTATAGGAAATAGATATGTCAAAGTCCATCTCTTTTTCATCCGGTTCTTCCTCGCCAGCAAGGACCTTTACGAAAGTGGACTTACCAATTCCATTGGGACCCACAATCCCAAGCACTTCGCCGTTTCTAAGGGAACCTTCAGCTGCTTTGAGGCTGAACTTATCATAGTTCTTGGAAAAGCCCTCATATTCCACAAGTGTGCCAACTTCTTTTTCAGCTCTTGGGGGATGAACTTCAAAATTTATACTGTCCGGCCTGACACGCACATTCTCCTCGGGAAGATAGCCTTTGAGATACTGATTGATGGCAATACGCACTCCCTTGGGATGAGTAATCACACCATAGCCGGAAGGCATACCGTAAGCAACATGTACCACATCAGAGAGCATGTCCAGAATTGCCAGATCGTGTTCTACAACAAGTACGGCCTTGTCCTGTGAAATTTCCTGAATTAACTGGGACACTTTTATACGCTGGTAAATGTCAAGATAGGGGCTGATCTCATCAAAAAAGTAGAAATCGGCGTCTTTGGCAGCACAGGCAGCAATCGCTACTCTCTGGAGTTCCCCTCCACTCAAGTCCCCGATATTGCGATCCATTATATGAGATAAACCGAGCTTATTCACAAGGTCATCCAGCCTACCGCATTCATCTGTTTTTTCAAGCAATTCACGGGTTTTGCCGTTGAAAGCTTTGGGGATCATATCGACATACTGGGGTTTCTGGGAAACTTTTATAGTGCCTGCTGCAACCTTGCTGAAATATTCATACATAGAGGTTCCTGAATAATATTCAAGCACCTTATCCCAGCTTCCTTCCTCACCACCAAAATTGGGGATCATGTTTCCTGAAAGAATCTGCACACAGGTACTTTTACCGATACCATTGGGCCCCAGAATACCGGTTACCCTGCCGGTTTCAACTGAAGGCAGACCGTAGAGCGCAAAACCATTGGTACCGTAACGATGGATTGGTTTATCCAGTTCCTCGGGCAGGCCAATAATCATAATGGCATCAAAGGGACATTTATTGACGCATATACCACAGCCCACACACATCTCTTCTGAAATTATGGGTTTCCCGTCTTCTCCAAAAATGATGGTTTCGTCGCCTGTCCTGACGCGGGGACAATATTTCTCACACTCGTGGCTGCATCTTCTGGGCTGACATCTATCTTTATTCAGTACTGCAATTCGCATATCAAAATACCTGCCAGATAAGGGTGGGTATCAGTTCAAAAGTAATGTCCATGTGACAAGGCAAAAATCAATAACTATAAACTCTACATAAAACCAATCTTTCATACCAAATTCCTTGGTATCGATATTGATCTTTGGGAAAATCAAGCGCTGGGCATAAAAGGCAAGTATTGCAACAATTACAAGGATGGCATACCATTTTGTTTCCGCTCCTATTCCCAGCACATTGAATGCTATGATACCTGCGAAAATTCCTATAAAAGCAGCAACTGCAGTCTTCACGATACCCTCAACATGAGCTGCTCTCTTCTCCTCGGGGGTCATGACCTTCGTAGCTTTGGTCACTTCTGCAGCAGAAGCCTTTTCCCCTTCAGCAGGCTTATTTTCCTTTTTTGATTTATTCGATTTATTTTTCAAGGGGCATCTTCTCCTGAATGAATATTATAAATGAACATACAACACAATAACCAATATAAACGTTTATTCATAGGTGATCACCTATTACATAAATTCATTGCTGACAACATTATTGATATCCGCAAGGCAAACGGCATCATAACCCAATGAATTCAGATGACAAGCAAATCTTGAGGGACGATGTCCCCCCGGATGATAGACAACCACAAATTCAGGATCGATATCCAGAACCATTCTTTCCAGGCCCGAAGCATCCAGATGATCGCTGATATTAATGGAAGGAAACCGGTGATCCCTGCGTCCTGTAATCATGTATTTGGACATATAAAGGGGGAGGTCTTCGAGTTTGCCTGGAGAAACAACATTGACTTCGGCTCTTTCATCCATCGAAACAAGTTCACCTGCATCCTCAAGCAGGTTTTGTGTAAGTTCCTGCGACCTATCATCCATCCCTATTGGTCCCTCATAACCGGATTGCCTGATAAGTCTTACAACCCTTTGCGCCTTCCCGAAGGGATACGCACCAAATGCTACATCTTGAGGGGATTCAAGAGCCGCATAAAACCCTTCCATATCATCCTCAAAATAACAGGAAAGGTCAGCAGGGTCTCCATAATTTGCCTCGGTTATGAGTACATCGCAAGAGGGAAGATTTGAGGCATCTTTCACATCACCTGTTGCAAGAATACGCATCCCATTTTCATTCTCCCATCCAAAGGCCACAGAACCATCGGTGTGATGGGTTGGATAGGTTCGTATTTTTACGCCCCTATGGTCAATAAGCCCATTTTCCTCTGCCAAGTTGCCTTTAAAATCACGACTATGCCGTACCTCCAGGGCATTCATTGTCTTTTCCGTGCATATTGAGCACTCAGACAGCATTGCTGAACTGCCATGATGGTCAGAATGGGCATGGGTTATCAAATAAGCATCCGGCTGCGGATATTTTGCCGCAACCCTTGTAGAATCAATAAAAAAAGAGCGCAAACTTCCTTCTTCACTTCTGAATTTTACAGCCAGGTGGGGCTTGAGACCTCCGCGGGCGTTTTTTTGCCTGTACGGCATCATACCCATCCTGACCAGACGCTGCACTTGTTATACCTCAGGTGAGAAGAGGATTACAAGTTATATACCCTTTCCGAAAAAGGAAGAAAAAGGAAAGAGGGGTGTATCAGAATAATTTCTTGAGTTCGCCACTCAGTATATCGGCACTGGTTACACCGGTATACCTTTTAATTTCCGAACCGTCTTTTTCGATGATCAGGGTAGGTACCGCATGAATACCATATTTTCCGGCAAGGTCGGGACTCTGGTCCACATCAACTTCCTTAATATCGACCTTGTCGCCGAGTTCCTGCTCCAGGTTCTCAAGAATTGGTTTCTGCATCTTGCATGGGCCACACCAGGTGGCGCTGAAATCATATAATACAACATTACTCATCCGATATCACCTTGAATATTACAAAATATATCTACAACAGTATCTTTGAAATGCTTTACCGTGTGTTGCGCGGTATTGCACTAACCATACACAATCATGGTGTTATCTTATATAAACTTGCTGGTTTACCGCACATATAAAAAATCAAGTCAAAAACAAATCCATATGTAAAAATTTAAATAAAGCATTGTAATTTAGCGATGTTATGCTCCATTCAAACTATAAATCTTATTTTCCAGAAATAAATTATTTAAGGGGGTTTGCAATATTAGCTGTTATTGCCATACATGTCTCTGCTTCGTTTACTAAAATGGAAGATATTGATTCGCTGGCTTTAAGCTATATGACAATCGATGCATTTACACATTTTGCAGTCCCAGCGTTTGTGTTTGTATCAGGATTTGTATTATACAACAAATATCCTCAAAAAACTGAATGGAAAGCATTTTACAGGAAAAGATTGAATTCAATTGTACCCCAATACTTTTTCGTATCTTCTTTCTATATGATTGCCCTTTTTTTCGGAGCTAAATTCTTGAATAAGCCTATCAATATGGATTTAATCAGCGTATTGTATAGATATTTAACTGGTGGAGCATTTTATCATCTCTGGTTTTTTGTTTTGATCATACAAATATATCTGGTATATCCTTTTATACAATATATATATATATATATATATATATAATTGCACAAAAAAATATTATATACCCCTCACATTGATATTAACATACATCATGAGCATATTATATTCCATATTTATGGATGGTCACGAAGTGCTTGGCCAAATAACACTTTTTAGCGGATATATGTTTTATTTTGTATTAGGGATGTACATTAGAGATAATTATAAACTCTTGAACTCTAGATGTTATACTCGCCAAGGATTTGCTTGCAGTTTAGTATTGCTATTTATAGGAACAATTTTTTACATCAACGAGTTTGCAATAAATTATTTTTCATATGAGTTAGTCAAAGAAAATGTATTATTGGAACATTTTTGGACATTTATAAGCCCATTATATTTTGCCACTATTACACTAATTTTCCTTTATATATCTGTGAATCTAAAAAATGATTTACAATCAACATTGATTGGAAAAATTGGTTCATATTCATTTGCGATCTATTTAGTACATGCAGCAATTCTTTACATTCTAAACCTCGGGCTAAGTGTCGTAGAGTTTGATATGAATAACGTATTTTACTTCCCTGCATTATTTATACTAACATCATCTATAAGTATAGTAATTATAAAAATCGTCACATATATACCCTACAATAAATATCTAATTGGGAATATCAGGTAAAAGGCCAATTAATTATTATTTTTTGTTCATTTATCTTACATAATTACTAGACAAAAGGATTGGATTTCTATCTGTATATATAAGTATCTTAGATATTTTCGATGGAATCCACTTTGTCGACAAATAAGGCATTTTTTGGACAAAGTGAGATCAGGGTTTCGATGTACCGTTCAAACGAATGTTGCTGTAATACATACATTCTTCTCTGGAAAACAGGGGCATGGGCACATCTTCATCCACCAGCCTGACAGGTGCATTCCTCACAATTACACAGGGAACACTTTCTCCACCCTCACCCATTACAAGCTGGCAGGCAGACATAATATTATCCGCCACAGCCTTATGAGTGATATGAAGGATATTTCCAAACAGATCACTTTCCCCCCTGGCATCCTCAACCGGAATCAGGCCGGAGGTCCCAAGCGCCACACCCACACAACCCAGTCGCAGGGGCTGGGTTCGACTGTCACCCACAATTACACCGATATCACATCCAAACATTTTCCGAAGTCCTTTCCTGATGACTGAAGCACTTTTATCAGCATCCTCGGGAAGCAGGACAACGTGGCCAGCGGGGGCATTGGAACCATCAATTCCTGCGTTGGGAGAAAGATTTCCTTTAGTAATAGTCAATGCTGCACCGGGCACCCCTCCGAATACCTCATCACATTCCTGCAACACCAATTCCATTTCCCGCGGATCAAGACTGTAGCGGTGGGCCAGTTTTAGTGCTTGTTGTGTGGGACTTATGTCTGAAAGGTTCACTATCCTTCCTTCAGCTGTAGCTACTGCAGATTCGGCCAGCACTACCACGTCACCATTTTCCAGAGTAACGGATTGTTCTGCAAAAGCTTTTGAAAGTACTTCTACAACATTGTCCCCGGAATTAATAATGGGGGTTTTTACACCTATGAGCTGCATTGAAGAAGATTTATTCGCCTTCTGCAAGATATTCCCCCATTATCTGGATGGCACAGTATTCCCCGCACATGGAACACGGGCCCTCCATCGGGCAAAAATCCCTTGGACGATCCGGGTCAAAAGCAAGTTCCATCTGCCCTTCCCAATCAAAACTGGCACGTCTTTTTGCAAGCAGACGATCTTTTTCTGCCATACCATATTTCATCGAGTCACCTATATGGGCAGCTATCTTGAAAGCAACCAGTCCCTCTCTTACCTGGTCCGGGGTTGGCAGGGAAAGATGCTCGGAAGGAGTTATGTAACAGAGGTAGTCAGCACCTGCACCGCTTGCCATACTTGCCCCTACAGCACCTGCGACATGATCATACCCCAGGGCAATATCCGTAGGCAGAGGACCTGCCACAAAAAGGGGATGGCAGGATTTGGAACGATAGGTCCCAACATATTCAGGAATGGAAGCGGCTGCCACATGTCCACCCATCCCTTCTATGATTACCTGTACGCCGTATTCATTGGCACGTTTTGCAAGGGCTGCATTGTTTTCCATCTCCATAAGCTGGGCCGGATCCGGCCTGTCATGGATACAACCACTTCTCATAGTGTTACCCAATGACAGCACTACATCATTATCCCGGAGAATTTCCATGACCTCATCGAAGTTTTCAAGAAATGGGTTTTCACAGCCACTGCCAAGCATGAAGACACTGGTAAATGAGCCACCTTTGGATACCATACCCATCAGCCTGCCAGAACCTTTCACTTCTTCAAGCATTTGTTTTTCAACACAGTGCAATACAACGGAGCTGATACCTTCAGCTACCTGGGATCTGAGATAGGACAGTATGTCATCGGAAGTAACATTTTTCAGTCCGCATTCCACAACTGCCTGATAGACAGGAACCGTGGTAAGGGGTAGGGTGGTATTTTCAATAATTTTTTTACGAATCTGCGGGATGTCTCCTCCCATTGAAAGATCGGTTATGGTATCGGCACCGTATTTTTCTGCAATCAGGGCTTTTTCAATCTCTGAGGAGGGATCAATGCTCGCAGCGGAACTGCCGAGATTTACATTGATTTTGGTGGTAGCCCCTTTCCCAATTGCAACCGGAGGATTGCCCTGTCTTGTCATGATTACAAGGCTGCCCTCCTTGACGCGGGATAGTACCGTGTCAGGGTCCATATTTTCCTGTACTGCGACCTGCTGCATCTCAGCGGTCAATTCACCGTTTTTGGCATGATCAATCTGTGTAAGCATAATAATCCCTTGGAGGGGTAGTCAGTTCTTTTCATGTAAACCGGCCATTTCAAAGAGGGCCGTTATGTGCCTGTAATGGCCAATTGGCATGAGATGTATGCCCCTGCACACCTTTTTTAATTCACGAACTTGTTCAGCACATATCAGAAGGCCTTCTTCTGCAGGGTCAGTTGAGGATTCCATGCGTGCTATCAGTTCATCCCCTACCTGGATACCCGGAATCTTCTCATTCATGAAACGGGCCATATGAGCGGATTTGAGAGGAATGAGCCCCGCAAGCACCGGGATTTCCAGATGGGAAATACTTTCCATGAAGGTCTCAAAATGGCCGATGTCATAGACAGCCTGGGTCTGGAAAAAATCAATTCCCATACGTGCTTTTTTTTCAAGTTTCATTAGCTGTAGCGGCTGATCAGGTTCGGTATTGCATACCGCCCCTTTTGTAAAAGAGGGAGACGATTCCAGGGGATTACCTGCAATATCGAATCCTTCCTCCAGTCGATTCATTGCCCCGAGCAGTTGTACCGAATCAAGATCATACACCGGTTTTGCACCGGGATTATCCCCTTTTGTCGGGTAATCCCCGGACATTATACAGACATTTTCCATACCCATTGCATAAGCCCCAAGCAGGTCGGACTGGAGAGCCAGACGATTACGATCCCTGCATGTAAACTGCATAATAATGTCCAATCCCTGCTCCTTTAACATGTGACCCATTGCCAGGGGGGACATGCGCATAACCGCACGCTGGTTGTCGGTAATGTTGAATGCATCCACGTAATCCCTTACCAGTCCTGCTTCCTCAAAGGCCGAGGAAACGTCCACTCCCTTGGGCGGCGATATCTCTGAGGTGATTACAAATTCATCGGACAGCAGTTTTTCCTTGAAGGCAGATGGCATGGCAGGATAATATGTAGCATTGGTTTTTAAACTCATCGAAGCAGGAAAAGGAAATAGTAATACTCAACCATCATATTCCTTGGGCTCGAAAATCCTTTCCAGCAGGTCCAGCCGGCCGATCTCCTTAAGCCTTAAATAGATGAGTTCCCAGGCACAATCCCTGTCCGGGTCAACCTCGCATTTACCTTCCATCGCACCACCGCAGGGCCCGTTCAGAAGACCCTTGGGACAGCGGGCCGTCGGGCATATGCCGCCAAAAAAATCTGCAATGCAGCTGCCACACATGGCACACAGGTCTTTTCTGACATGGCCTTCTGAATAACCGCCCAGTGAATCGGTGTTTGTTGCCGGTTGGACCGGAACGTCCACAAGAGAGGAAACCACTGAAAGACCGCTGCCACAGGACATTACTATAATGGTGTCGGCTTTCTCTATCGCAGGATCAGTCTCCAGCAAACGCTCCCTTGATTTAATGCTGCAGGCAGCCTTTGCAACCCCTCCACCAATTACTTCTTTTCCTGCATCCCGTAGTTTGCGGCACATAGCCTCCACTTCAGGTTCCCCACCCACATGTAACTTGGTGGCACAGACTCCGCAGCCCAGCACAAATATCTTGCCGGAATCATCGAGGTTTTCCAGGATTTCTTCAAAGGGTTTGGAAGAGGAGATTATCATAGGTATCCATTCTGCAAAAGGAAAAGATGGTATTAAAGTTTACCAGTACATTCGAATAAATAATCATAGCTATTATTTTGTGATGATGTGCCTCTTGTGTTTTCCGCATCTTCTGCAGACATAATGTTTCTCTGCAACACTGGAAGAGAAATCAGAATAGCCTCCGGCATTTTTCCATTCATGGATACCAATAAAGCAAAGGAGTTTGGATAATTGCATCCCAATATCCTTATTTTTCTATCTCAGGCATTCCTATACCCACAAAGGTCAGCTTGGTCTCAATCGGCAAACCACTGCCTTCATGGAGTTTGATTTCCTGCTTGCTGACTTCCACTTTAACATCTCCGCGATCCAGACCGGCTTCTTTCATGTATTCAAGCACCATTTCCCTGCCGAGTTTTTCAGCTGCTTCAAGTGCATCCGGATATCCCGGGAATTTTTGCCTGCCACGCGGGGAGAACATCATTATACCTGTTTTGTTACCCTTGGAAACCGTACGAATCAGAATCTCCACACGTTTGATACCTTTACCCACAAGTGCCCCCACAGCATTACCAACTTCCGCATGTTCAGGGAGGATTATGTCAGCATCCAGCAACTCATTCACTTCATTAACATAGGCACTTACAGGTCCACCCAGAAGTATGACCGGAACATCGACTTTGAAATGACTGAAAAACTCTTTCTGGTTTGCAATGATTGTCTCAATTTCCTCTTTATCCACCTTTCGGAGAAGATAGGCCATTATGTATAATGCCATATTATGGGTAAATTTGGATTTTACAGCCTCGGAAAACTTGCTTTTTTCCAGAAAAGTCAACCTGCCCAGTGTGTTTGCACCTATACGGGATGCTTCCGCATTCCAGGCATCATATTCCCCGAGTACATGTAATGCGTCCGTAGGAGTGAAACCGATGGCCTGCACCAGTCTTTTCTGGATCAGCCTGTCCAAAAGCAGAGGAGAAGGCAATCTGTCAATGAAGATCTCAGTTACAGAGACGGGTTCTTCACCTATATTATCCAGAATCTCCTGCTCAAGCTTACTGATGTTTGGAACCTCTTTACCCGTTTTAACAAAAAATTTGGTGGGCTGGATATTCTCACACATCTGCATTTTGGAAGGAGTACGTGAAAGTTTGAGCTTGTCAATAATCGATGGCCATTTCGAAGCTGCTACACATAGAGGCATGACCCTGCGAGGGCCAATGTTTATTTTCTGGGCTTTGATCCATACGTGACTATCTCCACCCATAGCTGAGGTTTCCATGCGTAGGGCCTGCACCTTGGTCTGCCAGCCTCCCACTACTGCGCCCCTATCGGTAATCTCGGGCAACCCGTCAGTTACCATCGCCACATCGGTACTGGTACCACCGACATCAATAGCAAGACAGGTCGGAGAATCCGATAAGTAGGAAGCACCGACAAGACTTGCGGCCGGGCCGGAGAATATGGATTCAATCGGTTTTTCCTTGGCCTCATCAATACCCACAACTGAACCATCGCATTTGAGCATCAGAAGACGAGCATTAATGTTACGTCTTTCCATTTCACCAATAACTGTTTCAATGAACTGGCTTGTTATAGGTATCAACTGGGCATTGAGATAAGCAGTAACTCCTCTTTCATAGGCCCCCAGTGCCTGGGACAGCTCATGCCCACAGACCACCGGCATTCCGGTAATTTCTTTTACGATCTCTTTTGCACGCAATTCATGGTTTGGGTTACGTACACTAAAGTAGGAAGAAATGGCAAAAGCCGAAACACTTTCCTTCATTTTTGTCACATAATCCCTGATGGCCTGCTCATCCAGAGGACTTAATTCCTCACCATAAGAGCCGTGTCCCCCTTTAATTACAACGGAATTATCAATGGAATGTCCTTCAGGAATCGAATAATCCCCGATCATCAACAATGCCACGGGGTAACCGGTTTTTTCCAGAATAGTGTTCGTGGACAGGGTTGTGGAGACAGATACTAATTTTACCTTTGTGAGATACTCCTGATCCAATCCGTCAAGCGAATTTCTTATTCCTTCAAGAAGGTCCGGATAAGTGGTAAGAGCTTTATTAGAGTCGATAACTGCTCCGTCCGAATCCCTGATTATAACCGAATCCGTATATGTGCCACCTGCATCAATCCCCATACTGTATTGCATAATAAGTTGCCTCCAATTAATCAGTTCATTAATAAGATATCATCCATCGATATAATTAATTTAACCCACAGGACAAAATAACTCCTGCAATCAAAATTCCGGTTTTTACGTACGGGCATGCAGCAAGTTCCTGGTACATATCGCACGGTATTGTATTAACCATACAAAATCATGGTATTATGGTATATATAACATTTGGAACGTGAAGGTATAAAAAGGAGCGTTATGTAATGATACTAAAAATCGAGAGGTTTTCAAGGTAGATGTATCATGAATAACAACATTCAAGACCATAGTAATCTTGCAAAGCAGCCTTTAGCATATTACCTATAGCCGGCAATCCTCTTGAATTATTTTAAACTTTAACAGTTTCTCCATATTTCTATTAAATTTATTTGGTGATTGATTGTTTTGTAGAGCCGAAATGGCAATAGAAAATGTCTTTCAAATCAGATATATCATTTTTGTGACAAATATTTACCAACAATACATATTTCAATCTGATATGCAAAAAATATTAACTTTGTTTTTTAACTAAGCATGCTAATGGGTTCTTCATTTTCCACTTTCAAGTACATCCATCACGCATTTCTCAATTTGTGTAGTATTGGAATTGTAGTACACTCCGTTAATTTGAACAATATCGTCACCTACAATAGTAACTGTTGATATTCGTTGTCCCCCTTCATAAAAATTGAGGGCATACAAATATCCGCCAAGATCTTTTTGCTCCTCCATTTTTATGAATGGAAAACCGGAAATACAATTCACCAGATTGGTTATTTCGCTTCCATCTTTTATATCAATCGAATCCCCGCTTAATCCGTTTATGATCGATATTTTAGTTACATCTGCATAACTAACGTTCAGTATTTCAGATCGTATGTCTTTTTCAGGTTCATCTGTGGTAAATTCAGTGAAACCCACTAAACCGATTATGACAATAAATAGCATTACCACGTGTATTATTTTGACCAATTCTATCTCGCTCCACTACCTTTCCATAAAAATAAAAAGTTAGAGAACCTGCTTTGCAACAGATTCTCTAATATTTTTATTAATCAATATACACCATATCGTCAATATAACCATCCACAGCCACATTGACGTTATTTCCACCCCATCCATTATTAACTATCATGTACTTGTAGTTGATAAGTTCGACATATCCGTGTGCTATAATCCAGTGTTCCTCATATGTTGGATGATTGTCCGTATCAACAATTACAGGTTTATCTGAATTGATAAGAGACTTTAGATCACTAAAACTAAAAGAATATCTAGAATCTGCGCTGTAATCATCCAGATTCCGATCATCTAAGTAATCATTCAATCCATTCTTAACTGTTGAAGTATCCGTACCTTGGTTTGGAATATAGCCATCATTAATTATGAGGCTCAGTAAATCACCTTGGTTTTCATTGGATGAATCAACAAAGTCATCGTCATGTTGATCATCAAAATATATTAGCGTGATACCAGCAGCTATAGGTCCACAGAATATGTTGTCATCTTCCCATGTTCTCAATGAATCGTCCAACGATCCACTTCCTATAGATCGTCTACTCATCCTATTGTTTAAGGCTTTCAGATCAGCAAGTTTCTTATCTTTATCTACACTCACAACTGCATAAACATACTCAGGAGTTACTGCTTTATCTACGGCATTTCTCATTCCTATCTGGAATAACTCTCCTTGCTTATCTTCCATGTAGGCAAGGGGACCATTGTAGGCATATGTTTTATCACTGTCACTAAACGGAGATTTGCCTTCTAATGAAAATTCAGGAACAGAAAGGTCATTTACATTAATTATAATGTAGCCACCATTCTTCATTGAAAACGACACTGCTTCCAACTCACCATTCAGATTATTCAGTGGAATGGGGCTAATTAATTCCTTTGATTCACCCATAATATTCAGGAATAGTTCACCATATTCTTTTTCTGTACTAAAGTCATTTTCCTGCCCCACGGCAGCCGGTACAATTACCATGATTGCAACAAACATTGCAATTAGTGTTAGCGTTGCAATTCTCATTTCTTTTGTTCTCATTTCTTTACCTCTTTGATCTACTAAACCACAGAGACAAAGCTAGGCTTATATACTACAGAAAACAAATTCGAACCCTGCCTCTGGGCACGGGGTTTCAGCTATTCCGTCAAGACTGGCTGAACCCCACTAACATCTTTTTATGATGTTGCATTATGTTCTAACTATGCCACATAATAAATAATTTCTGACCATATCATCAAACTGTTTTCTTTCAGTTTGAATATATGGACACAAACCTTATATCCCAATTTTGACAGTATCCACTTCTTGCTGAAGAAACCGTCTCCTCTTTCAACCTAAAATATCACTTTTTTGTCAGGAAAAACCATTTGACAGTGTTAAATAATTCACATTAATTTCTACGATTTCATACTTTTTTGCCTTATTTTTCATGTAATCTACGGAGAACTGCCATGGCACTGTTAACTTAACTTAACTTAACTTAACTACTCTTCGAAATAACCTCCCAGATGTACAATCCCCCCAATATAGGCCCCATCACAAACAAAAAAGATAACATCAGAACAGCAATGAGTTCACTATTAACGCCATGAGAGACAACTAACTCATTGTAAACAAGCACTAAACCATTTATTGCAGAAAAAAACAAAATTATTTTCAGATTCCTAGTATTGTTGCATCCGATAGAACGAGCATAAATGTAGAAACTTACAGGCATTGCTACCAGAAGCACTGTAAGAAGCATGAATGCAATTCCTTGTAAAAAGTTAAATTCATTCTCAACTCCTAAATTGAGCTTTGAGTGCGAAATAATTGCCAAAAACGCAATTACACATGAACAGATGATCAAAGGCAGACCAGCAACATTCCTGCTATTAAATACTTTAAACACAATCAAGGACATTGGAAGCATGTAGATAACACCTACGATCAGGTGATAGATATCTAAAATAGGTTCAGGCAAGTACATGTTGACTAAAGTCATTCCGAAAACTGACCATCCTAGCCAAATCCATCCAATAAATAAAAGAGATGCCTCCCAAGGCACCTTCTTAAATTTCAATTCCATTTAGAAATACCTCTACCTTACATTATGTAATCGTAAAGGCCGTGAGCATACTTGGCACTTTCTTGAACGCATTGTGCAGTATAGTAAGCTACGTATATATCTGTTTGCCAGTTTGGATTGGTATTCATCTCATTTTTGATATAGTCATAATACTGGGCACTATGATCAGCATTATCCTCTACTGCCTGTTCTGGATCATTCACACTAATAGCTTGAGTATTAAACTCTACGTAATCTTTATATTCATATCCCGAAGCCCACTGATCATAGACATAATCCTCATAGGTTATGTGAATAACCGCATTGAACAGGGCATCACTAAACGTCCCAAGATAATCTGTAGCTCCTTTACTATGGAACGGAATACCAGGGTCTGTCAAATAATGACTTGAGTATCCAAATCTCTCATGAGCAGTTGCTTGATCATCATTATTTATCGCAAAAATAGCACTGGCTGCAAACTCATCACATCTCCCTGGTGCGCCTCCGACACCCCAATAAGCATCTTCGTAATGATTGTAGTACCTATAAATATAAGGATCAAAGCCACTATTGTCCGGGTCGTCAGCTGCATTTTTCGCATAATTACTATAAGCAGACCCATCACAAGCATAGTAAGCATAATCTTTATGTGGAGTGGAAGTCCACTTAATTTCTTTAGCGCTCCCGGGTTTATTTATATCACCACCACCTTCCGGGCTATTAATTCCGATTTCACTAAGGTTAACACTCGATTCAAAACGTTTCTCCATAATCTTATTCACATCACGTAGCACAAGATTATCAGCAACTACAAACTCATCCGGATATCTATTCCAGATATCCTGCAGATCAGCTTTTAACTGCTCTTTCTTCTTTTCATCGAGATTAGATTCATCAATCGCAGTCAGATAAACAATCTGACTCTCTTTATCAGTCGCAGCAAAGGCGATATCACTGTAAGGGGATGCCTTCACTACATCCGGTAAAGAGTTCTGCAATGCCAAGTAATCATCAACTTCTTTCATTCCTTCCTCTCCCAGTTCAGCCTCTAAAGCCTCCATTTTTAACTGGGCAGGATCTTTTACCGGAGTGCTGTTTTGTTCATCTGTTGAAGCCACTGTTGATGGTATTAAGCACAGGCACAATACCATAGCAATACATGCTATCAAAAGGCTATCTCTTTTCTTCATCGTTTATTTACCTCTTTGATCTATTTATTCCAAGGCAAAGCTACGCCTACACAGTGTAAACTAAAGCATAGCCCTGCCCCCAAGGGCATGGGGTGTAGCCATACTACATGATGAAGCTGACCCCACTCCCGAACATCATTGCGATGTTGCAATATACCCTAGATGAGAGCTAGTATAAGTATTTTCTAGACACATCATCCAACTGATTTCTTTCAGTTGGACGGTTTGTCCATAAAATTTATAAGCTCCTTTTTCACATGAATTTTTGCTAATATCATAGGAGTAAATTCATGATTAAGAAAATAGGATTTTTGCTGATGGTAATGATAGTTTCCATATCATTAACCGGGGCTACGGCCAGCCAGGATGACGGATACACTAGTGTTCCTGCTAAATCTGACGGTACTATTACACCCAGATGGGTTAGCGATACCATTGCACAGGGAGAAACAAACTGGCATGGTGAGTACATTGATTATTACACAACTTCACGTCACATAGATCTTAACTGGGGTGACACAAGCGATTCACTCAGGCTGAAAGTATATTCCCCGAGTAACGAGTTGGTTGCCACCTACTATGACAGTTCCGACGGAGTCATTGACGGAAGAATTAACATGGATCTTAGGAATCCAAGCGGAATTGAGCAAGGCCTCTGGTGGTCCGAGGTTTAACCATAAAATAACCCTGTTGAAAACAACAAAATCCGTACTGTTTTTTAAGAATTCGTACCAATATACAGATGCAGAAAAGAAAATAGTCTTCTGCCTCCGTAATGATACACGCAAATCCATTTTGCATTCCATTCTTAGGAAGCCGGGAATAACAAATAAGGATATCACTGAAGCTTTTCATCTGGATAAAAGCACTGTACGCTGGCATATTAATGAACTGCACAATGAAGAACTTGTACATTTCAATAGCGATGGGAAATACAAAAGATGTTTTATTAATCCGGCGATAGAAGCAGATGTGGAAAGAGTCATATCGGAATCCGGACCTGCCATTTCAGCTAATTAATCATCAGATTTCGACCTCAACATATAATTCAATATCGTCAAACTGAAAGTGAACGGTTGAATACATAAGAAAGTACTATTTCTTACAGGAAAGATATGACAGAAATCAGCAGGTGTGCCAGACATCCTGCTTAGAAGCCGATTACCAAGAAAGTATCTTCAATAAAAAACCGGCAAAACTCACTCCGCCAGCATGACAAAGAATCTCATTAAAGGGTTTAGATGATAGGATCATCTTGATACCTTCAGATCTTTTTCATATAACGGTATTCAACATCAGATTCCTGTTTCAGTGCATCTTTGATGAGTTTTGATATCAACGGAAGGTTTCGTGCCTGGCATTCCAGCTTATCGGCAAGTCTCCTGACCTGAAGCAATGTGCCCATTACAATTACATCGGTTCTCTCGATCTCATGGGAAACAGCATCACGTTCAAGCGCTGCATCCCCGCCGCGTGACAGGGTCTCCTGCTTGATGATCAGAGCCTCGGTAGTGGTAATGTTACTGATACGCAGCACACGGTTCACGGCCTTATTCTTCATAATTGTGGAACCCGTTTCGGTAACACCGATATTTTTCATCATATGAGCTGCATCATTGGGGTTTGTGATGTCAAGCACACTGACCTCAAAACCCTTTTCCTCGACGACCGGCTGTCTACCCCTTATCGCCTCCGCTATTCGCACAGCATCCGTTGTCTCAGCCACGTCGTGGGTGCGTATAATGTGCGCCCCTTTGTGCACAGCAATCGCGGTTGCTGCCAGGCTTCCATATAATCTTTCAGCAGCGGGCTTGTTCAGGACCTCGCCTATGAAGGATTTACGGGAAAGGGCTGCAAGAAGCGGTTTACCAAAGGTCTGCAGACGTTCAAAACGGTCAAAGGTCTCAAAATCGTATATAGGATCTTTTTCGGGAATCCATTTACCAATAGCAGGATCCAGAATTAATCTGTCTGTATCAATACCCTTCCCTTCACACAGCTCAATGATTGCCTCCAGGGAATCCATAACTGCATCCATCCCAAGCACATCACCGGGCATTTTCCGGGAGGCCATTACAACAGCAGGACATGCATGGTCTGCCACCACATCCACCATGTTTTCATCTGTCATTAAACCGGAAACATCATTTACAATGTCAGCGCCCCTGTCAAGACACTGGTCGGCAATATCCGCAAACACGGTATCCACTGAAAGAACAGCATCCACATTTCCTGCAAGAGTGTCTATTGCAGGAAGTAACCGCTCCCGTTCCATTTCCTTGCTTATGGGTTCGGCAAGGGGCCAGGTGGAGCGGCCGCCTATGTCAAGCACGGTTGCACCTTCCTCCACCATTGCAGAAGCAGCATCAATCAGGGAATTTTCCCTGACAACAGACCCCTTGTAAAAGGATTCATGACTGAGATTCAATACACCCATCAATCTTACAGGGTGGTTGTCTCCTACATTTAGTCCGCATATGTCAACATCGACGACCATTGAAACTACCAGCTGATTTTATATTTAACAGGATAATTACTCAATTTCCTTTGCAGCAAAGGTCACATGGGTCAGAAGCGTGGCTATTGTCATGGGTCCCACGCCGCCTGGCACCGGTGTAACAAGTGAGGCTTTATTCACAACATTCTCAAAGTCCACATCACCATATATCTTGCCTTCTTCTTCGGTGATTCCCACATCAAAAATAACAGCTCCTTTTTTGACCATATCTTCTTTGATGAGATGCTTGACACCGGCTGCAACTACAAGTATATCGGCACCGGTGGTGTAACTTTTAAGGTCTTTGGTATAAACATGGCATACCGACACTGTAGCATTGCGGTTTAAGAGCATTGCTGCCATGGGTTTACCAACTACATTACTGTGGCCGACTATCACAGCATCCTTTCCTTCAATATCTACATCATAATACTCAAGAGCCAAGATAATCCCCGCAGGTGTGCAGGGCACAAAACCCTCGTCGCCGATCATCAGGTTGCCCATGTTATAGGGATGAAAACCATCCACATCTTTTGCCGGGTCAATAGCCTGCATGGCTTCTTTTGCATCCAGATGTTGAGGCAGGGGCAACTGAAGCAGTATACCATGAATATCTGCACGTGTGTTCAGATCCTCGATCACATCCAGCAGTTCCTCCTGGGTAATAGAAGCGTCGAGTTTCTGATCCTCCGCATAGATGCCTACCCTGTCACATGCTTTATGCTTCAGTCGCACATACAATTGTGAGGCGGGGTCCTGCCCCACCAGGATAGTTGCAAGGCCAGGGACCATACCGGCATCAGCCTTCATAGAAGAGATTTCTTCTGTTAATTCTGCCTCAATCTGCTTTGAAATAGCTCTGCCGTCTATGATTCCTTGTTTATCTTCACCCGCCATTAAACCACCTTAGAGATGCTTGTAGATCGGGAAGTCGCTGCACAGCTGCTGTACATCAGCATTAACCTGATCCAGTACAGCCTGGTCTTTTGGATTATGAATTACTGTTTCTATAAAATTAGCAACATCTTCCATCTGAGCCTCCTTCATACCACGAGTGGTTATTGCAGGAGTGCCGACACGCAGACCGCTTGTGATAAACGGACCACGAGTTTCGAAAGGTATAGTGTTCTTGTTGATAACAATCCCACCATTGCTCATATAGGTCTCAGTCTCCTTACCGGTCAGATCATATTTGTTGAGATTGATGAGCATAAGATGGTTATCCGTGCCACCGGCCACAATATCAAAATCACGGTCTATCAGATTTGCACAGAGAGCTTTTGCATTTTTCACGGTCTGTTTCTGGTCCTGCTTGAACTTATCAGAAAGAGCTTCCTTAAACGCAACTGCCTTGGCAGCAATAATATGCATGAGAGGACCACCCTGGAGACCCGGGAAGACTGTTTTATCCACACCTTTTGCATATTCTTCACTGCACATGACCATCCCCCCACGGGGACCCCTCAGTGTTTTGTGTGTGGTTGTTGTTACAAAATCAGCATATGGTACAGGGCTTGGATGTTCACCGGCTGCAATCAGGCCTGCGATATGAGCAACGTCCGCAAGCAGGTATGCATCCACTGAATCCGCGATTTCCCTGAAGCGCTTGAAATCGATCGTGCGGGAATATGCAGAAGCACCGGTCACTATCATGCGGGGTTTTTCCTTTTTTGCCATTTCTTCAAGGGCATCATAATCCAGCTCTTCAGTTTCCTCTGCTACTCCGTAGGGTACAATATCATAAAGTTTACCTGAAAAACTTACAGGACTTCCATGGGAAAGGTGCCCTCCGTGGGAGAGATCCATGGACATTATCTTGTCACCAGGATTGAGGACGGAGAAATAAACAGCCATATTGGCACCTGAACCTGAATGCGGCTGGACATTCACATGCTCGGCACCAAAAATTTCCCTGGCCCTTTCAATCGCCAAATCCTCTGCAATATCAACAAATTCACAGCCTCCGTAGTACCTCTTCCCGGAGTAGCCTTCTGCATACTTGTTGGTCATAATGGAACCCTGAGCTTCCATTACCGCCCTGCTTGTGTAATTCTCTGATGCTATAAGGTTGAGTTTATAGTCCTGTCTTTCGGCCTCGAGCTCCAGTGCTCTGGCAATATCGGGATCTGTTTCTGAAATATAAGACATATTGTTCCTCCTTGTATCTTTGAATTTATGAGATGATCATGAGATATGTACGCGTCTTCCTTTTATGTCCAGTCTTCCTTCGGCAAACAACTTAACTGCTTCGGGGAAAATAATATGTTCCTGTGCAAGTATTCTTTCAGAAAGGGATTCTTCTGTATCTGAATCAAGTACAGGTACACTTTTTTGTAGAATAATCGGGCCGGAATCCATCCCTTCGTCAACAAAATGTACAGTGCAACCTGCGATTTTTACACCATAGTCCAGCGCCTGTTTCTGGGCATGCAGACCTTTAAAAGAAGGCAAGAGGGCAGGATGGATATTTATTATCCTGTTTCTGTAGGCCTTTATCACACTGGAACCCAGGATTCGCATGAAACCGGCAAGTAAGAGCATATCTGTACTGAATTTTGCAAGAACGTCCAGAAGTGCATTCTCAAATTTTTCATTGGATTGATAAGCAGCCGGGTCAATAAAAACAGTATTTATACCGTGATTCATAGCCCTTTCAAGGCCATAAGCGTCCTTTTTACCACTTATAACCACACTGATACAAGCATTTGGGATATAACCACTTTCCACATTATCGATAATTGACTGTAGATTAGAGCCCCTGCCGGATATCAGGACTGCAATGTTGAGAGTCATTGCCCATCCTAAGGGAATTGCCATATATTATAGTTTTGCAAAAAACAATCCAAAAATCAATAATCAACAGTCTCACTGGCTCTTTCGCTTATAAGGTCATCCAGTTCTTCTGAATCCGAAAGAGAATCCAATTCCTTTCTTTCAATCAGGACTGTGTGTTCTACCGATGTAATTTTACTCTCCCCTTCAATGATATAAACCGATCTTGTACGTGTGATGGTAGATATATTGCTCATCAAATGAGCTCGCTTTACCATCGCATTGCTGTATTTACTTACCCCGGTCAGGAAAGTAGTGGAACAGTCCCTGGAAACTGCATTAAAAGGTGCCTGGGATATTGAAAGTACATCATAACCTAGCCCGTAAATGAAACTCAGGATACCATCTGTAGGGGGGTTTAAGGTGTCATTTTCATCAGGTTCCCGACGGGAACGGTGAAACGGACCCAAAATATCAATGGATTTTGCAAGCGCCACATCAAGCAACTCTTCCAGTTCGAGTACAACATCAATGGAAGCATCCATGCAGCCTTCCTCATATTTACTGATGGTACGCCGGGATACCCCCAGATGCGAAGCCAGGGAACCGATAGACATCGAAAGTTGACTTCTGGCAGCCTGCAGCACATCACCATCAATAGAAACATAGAGACCTCCGGGAGCCGCTGAAATCAAAGGAGGGATGCCTTCTACAAAATAATCATAAAGAGTCTGGACATTAAGAGCAGGAATCTCATACCGGACATAGACTACGCTATCTTCAAGCATCTGATCACGCGTTTTTGCCCCAATCAGCATCGGAATACCACCGAGATATCCTGCCAATGCTTTCATTTCAGACGCTGTTTCTTTATTCAGGCTATCAATATTATATAATGCCTTACAGAAAAGAAGTACACCATCCTGCCTTGCTGCCAGATCAAAACTACGAGGTCTAATGTTACAGCGGCTAGATACAGTAAAATTACTCTTTTCCAGTACATCAATGATTTGATGTATTAGAATGTCCTTTGTCATGACAAACTATAATGTCCTTGCACATCTATATAAATATATCTACCTACAAATGCATGATTCGAAAAAACATGATTATAAGCTTTGATGATACCGATTCCCGCAGTCTTGGGATGTGCACCACATATCTTGGTGCTTTATTGATGGATGAACTTAAAGCGTATGGCAAGCCCGCCGGCCTGCCTCTACTTATAAGGTTGAACCCCACCATACCCTTCAAAACAAGGGGAAATGCTGCAGTTGCGATCAAAATAGAAACATCTGAACCTGAAAAAGTCAAAAAACATGTAATACAGAGAATAGAAGAACTGGCACAGATGGAGGATGAAAATACAAATCCTGGTGTGGTCTTTCTAGAAAATAATAATGATGAAGTTAAAACTGTCCTGACCGCCTTTTTCAAATGTGCTGTGCAACACGTAATTACCATCCCGGAAGCAAAAGATATCATTGAAAGATACGAACTTGATGCCAGAGGATACAAAAACAGCCGTGGTCTGATAGGAGCACTGGCCGCCTGTGGTGCCATGCTGGAAGAAGAATGGGACCACACTTATGAATACCTCTCCTACAGGCAGAGAGAAGCATGGGGCACACAGCGATTTGTAAATGAAAATAGTGTTATCCGGGCAGATGATGCCACCTATCCCCATACATGGGACAACCGCGATATTGCAAACAATCTGGTGGTCTGCATACCTCACTCACCAGACCCTGTCCTTTATGGCATTCGGGGAAAAACGCCCGAATACGTCTCCCATGCTGCCTCCATGATAGAGGGAGAAGTTACCGAAAGATATGCAATCTATAAGACAAATCAGGGAACCGATATGCATCTGATTCCAGCAGAAAGTACCAGTAAGCTGCAAGACATGGAATCATACATTATCCAGGGATTTGTGGCTTCAGTTCCCCATACAATTGAAGGTGGGCATACCCTATTCCTTTTCAGGGACAAAAAAGGAGAAGAAATGGAATGTGCCGCTTTTGAACCCACAAAAAACTTCCGTGAACTTATTCGCAAGCTTATCCCGGGGGATTATATAACACTACATGGAAGTGTCAAAAATAGAACACTGAATATTGAAAAAATAGATGTGATAGAACTTGCGGAAAAATACAGAAAGGTCAACCCCATGTGCCCTGAATGTAAAAAGAGTATGAAATCTGCCGGGAAGGGGCAGGGATATAGATGCAGACGTTGCAAAACACGGGCAGATATAGCCACAAGATCTAAAGTTGAAAGGGGAATAAAAACCGGAATATATGAGGTCCCCCCCTGTGCCCGCAGGCATCTTTCAATGCCTCTTATCCGGAAAGAAGGAAAGAATATTCACCCTTCAAGATAATTTCAGATCCTTATTTCTGCAAGGTCAGCTATGGGAGGTAGCATTCGTTTGTGCATATTGGAATCGACACGCTGGAGAAGTTGGTCCAGCTCGGATTCTGAGACACCACATTCTAAAGCCACTGCACCGGCCTCCCCTCCTGCAAGCATTTTTATCAGGATGCTGTCGATTGTAGCATAGGAATGCCCCAATTCCTTTTCATCTGTCTGGCCTTCCCAGAGAGCAGCTGACGGGAATTTGTCAACGATTCCGCCGGGAACACCTGCCATTTTTGCCATTTGGAACACTTCAGTTTTATAGAGGTCCCCGATTGGTTCTAGGTCCACCCCGCCGTCGCCGTACTTGGTATAGTAACCTAGCAAGATTTCGGTCTTGTTGCCGGTACCTGCCACAAGCATGCTGCCAAGATTGGCATAATAGTAAAGAATGGACATCCTGATCCTGGCTTTCAAATTGCCGTTGACGTATTTGTTAGCGGGATCCGATCCTGGCATATTTGCAAGATATGTTTGAATTATTCCCCCGATGTCAATGGTCCTGAATTCAATCCCAAGCCCATGGGCCACCTCGGTTGCATCCAGTACATCTTCCGGTGGTGTGACATTCAGTTCAGGCAGATGCAAGCCCAATACATTCTCAGCACCAAGTGCTTCCACTGCCAGATGCGCCACAAGTGCAGAATCCACCCCACCGCTGATACCTACAACAGAACCGCTTACACCGGCATCCTCACATTTCTTGCGAATGAAATCTACTATTCTTTCCTTTGCTTGCAGAATGTCCATTTATATTCACCTGAGGTGGCATTATTTGGACGGATTGTATTAATACATTTACTCGGCGAGGAATGAGGTTTAAATAAAATAAAAGATATATTTTGAATGAATATATAAAGGAGCATCTAATGCAACAAGTCACCACCCACATCCCGGGCCTCGACAGCATACTAAAAGGGGGCTGGAATTGTCCTTCTGCCATCCTTATAGCCGGTGTTGCAGGCAGCGGGAAGACCACATTTGCATTACAGACATTATGTGAAAGCGCAAGAGAAGGGAAAGTTTGCCTGTATGTTACCTCGGTTAACGAACCTGCCACAGTCGTGAACAACTTTGTTTCAAGGCTGAGCCATTATGACGTATCCCGGATATCCAGAGGAAACATACACCAGATATCCATTGATATCAAAACCCTTGATCGGGGAATATATTCCTTCATGTGGAATCTCGAGGATTCCATTGAAAAAATCAAACCTGAAATCATCGTTATTGACCCAATTACAATCATAGGATGCAGTTTCGATAAGAACACCAGAAGAAGATTCTACTATGAATTTTTCAAAAGGATGAAGAAATGGAATTCAATGGTACTTGTTACCGGAGAAATGTCAGAAAAGGAAATTGAAGAAAGTACCCTGGGATATGTAACAGACGGAATAATACATCTTACAAATAAGGAAGAAAGACAGCAGAGAAATCGCTACCTTGAAGTGCTAAAACTACGGGGACAGGAATACATCCCGGGCAAACACAGTTTATCTATAAACAATGAGGGAACAACAGTACTTCCCTGGCAGGACATGACTGCCAGCCGTGAGGAAAGTAAACTTCTTGAAACCGGCCTATGCGGGCTGGATTATATGCTCTGCGGGGGTATGAGAGAAGGTTCTGCAAATTATATCGGGGGGCCCACCGGCACAGGTAAAACCCTGATGGGTATCCGATACGTAATTAAGGGAGCTGAGCAGGATGAAGATGGCATCATCGTTTCATTTGATGAAACAAAAAATGATATCCTGAATCGTGCTGAGTCCGCAGGAATGGAACTTGAAAAACATATTCATACAGGAAATATCGAAATATTACAACTCTCCACAAATGATTTTGCGAGGCATTTCCACGAAATTCAGCAGACAGTAGAGGAGGTCAATGCGAAAAGGATTTTTGTTGATGATGTGGAAAAACATATGAAAACTATGAAAGGAGCCAACTTTATCCAGCATCTTGTGGCAAAATACAAAAATGCAAATATCACACTCCTGATGACAGGAACCATATCATCCGGACTTCCGATAATTGGTGAAGCAGGCAAGAATTTGCATGCTGACAGCACCATAGCAACCTGTTACGTAGCGGACAAATTACATTTGAAAAAAGGCCTCATCGTCCTCAAGAACTTCAATTCTAAACATAAGAAAGAAATTCATGAGATTAATATTGGCGAAGATGGGCTGGAAATTAAAGGAATATTGCCCCTTACCGATATAATATCCTGAAGAGGCGGGCTTAATTTTAATAATTCTTAAACATATCTAGCCTCATGAAAATTTACATAGCAGACACCGGCGTTTTCATCAATCGTAAGGGCAGGGACCGCCAGCTTGTTACAGTACCCGCAGTAATCGATGAAACGAAGGCAAAATATACAAGCATGGAAATGTTGATCGCCCTTGAAACCGGGGCAAAGGTTGAACAACCAGATCCTGCCTTTAGGAAAAAAATCGTGGACAAGGCAGAAGGTACCGGCGATCTTGAAGAACTTTCCGGGACTGACATCGATGTGCTGGCAAAAGCCCTGGAATATGGGAAAAATGGCGTCCTCATGACGGATGATTATGCTGTCCAGAATGTGGCAAGCATGATTGGTATAAAAGTAGAACCCATATCCCAATCCAGAATAAAGGACAAAATAATCTGGGGGAAAAAATGCACCGGCTGTATGAAAAGATTTGACAGGGGCGAAGAATGTCCCATCTGTGGATCCCCCCTCAAGAAAACACGTAAAAGAAAGATATAATATTATAAAGGATGTATAGGAAAACAAATAGCATAAAAAAGCACGTGGGGATAAAATGAAGAATATAGAAGAACTTATACAAAAAGCAGTCGAACTGCAAGCCAATGGTCTTGTTACCGGCCAGATCGCAAATGAACTTAATGTTTCCAGGGATACTGTCACATGGCTTCTCATGCGGGGTAAAAGAGGTGCTGAAGCCCCTGCGCCAAAGGACATTTCTGTCAACTGGAGTGCCATAGGAAAAAGCTCCTTCCGCCTGCGTTATATTTCACAGGCCCTGTGTGACATGGTGCTCGAATCCCTTGACGAAAATGACCAGATGGTAGACATGGTAGTGGGAATCGGATTAAGCGGAGTACCCATGGCCACCATGATTGCCGAGGAACTGGGTGTAGAATTTTCCATATTCCACGGTTATGACAGCCAGAAAGAGAGGGATCAGAACACAGGAATTTTCAGCAGAAATTTCGGGCATGTCGAAGGAAAGAACTGCATTATTGTAGACGATGTAGTCTCATCTGGCTCAACGATTACCGATGTGATTGAACAAATAAAGAAAGGCGGATCCAACCCGGTGGCAATTGCAGTCATAATTGACAAGAAAAATTCGGAAACAATCAGCGGAGTCCCTGTGAACTCACTTATCAAACTGGCAAGGGTGGATTAAAGGAGATATTAGATTTCCGTATCCACTTCATACTGGCCTATTTTTTCCACGAGTTTGGATAGGACTGTTTTACGCATTCCTTCCACAAATTTGATACTTCCAACTACAAGGTGCCCTCCACCATTCACCCCTCCACCGACAATTTCCTCATGGAGGTTTCTGACAATTTCAGGGATATTCATCTTAACCCCGCGGGACCGTATGACTGCAAAGTCGGGCCCATAGCCAATCGTAACGATGGGTTTACCTTCATTTTTCCTGCAAATCCTGTCATGAACTTCCCCGGAGGTCTTGCCAGGAGCCGGGAATGTGAATTTGTGAGCATAGTTCTCCACATCAAGCACATTCATGATAGCACCGTTGGGCAGTTGCTGTGATTTGACATTGGGCATACATGCCTCAAGTTGCTCATCCATCATAGCTCTTGCCTGTTCACACAGCAGGTCTACAAGTTGTTTATGCCTGGCGGAGTCACCAAAATTGAGAAGATCGTTTACAATTCCCCTTCCACTGTTGAATTTCAACCAGTAGGCTTCAAAATCAAGGGCCAGGGCAATGTCCTGCAAATTTTCCAGGGAATACCTGGAAGATACGAGACCAATATACTGATAGGCCTCATCGGCCTCTGAACGATCCCCCACAGCAGCGATTGCAGGGAGATGTTTTATCTGTTCAGTGACTTCAGGATTGATCATCCGTGCAACCTCAGTGGAAAGCATACCTGCAGTCTGGCCGAAATCCCCACCCACATGAGCAGGGTTTACATGAGCCAGCAGGAAATCATCAACTATCTTATCCGGATGATGATGATCCACAACCACCATATCAATACCATATATCAATGCCTGTCTCATCGCGGGTACGTCTTCCTCCGTGGAACCGTTATCCACCATCACAACAAGCGGCAGTTTCTGGTCATGCCTTTCCGCATCTTCAAGAGCAAAGGAAATATCCTTTGTCACATCCATGATCTCGTAGAAGGGAGCCTTTGAAGGAGCGCGTTTGTAGAAATAGTATTCTCCATCCTGGCCGTTGACTTCACGTATAAGGGGCAGAATTGCCTTTTCAATGGCCACTCCTGCAGTCATGCCATCAGCATCCGCATGGTGGCGCAACAAAATCGGACGGGACCTGAGGATTGCTTTTTTGATAATTCGGGCAACATCTTTCATTGCAGGACGCAGGTCTTCCAGAAACTTGCTTTTGACAAGGAATTCTATATCAGAAGGTTCCGCCCTCTGGTCAAGTATACGATCTATACGTTCCCTGACGGTCTGCTCTCTTTCATCTTTGAGCTGCTTCATGCTTTTGACTTCAAGCTGCAGATCTTCCCCCCTGAGGTTGACCTCCCCTGTAAGAGAGACCACCATATCCGAATCAATGTCCGGGTATGCCCGCTCCCCTGCACTTTCAAAGGCTGCACAGGGAATTACCCCGCCTTCATCGGAAATTACAAAAATGGTGGGACCCCCGGTTTGTTTGACCTGGAGCACCTCTCCTTCAATACGCACAAGCTTACCCACATAATCCTTCAATTCAGACGAGATACGCACCGGCATTTCCTTTTCAACTTCTACGACCTTATGTTCACCGACACTTCGTGGTAGCAGGTCCATTTTCCCGTCGGAACGGATTTCATTTATCTCTACGATCAGCCGTTCCCCGGGTTCAAGTTTGGCCTTTATGTTGCTTGAATGGATCAACCCGCGCAGATTAGAATTCAGGTTCACAAAGGCCCCGAATGACGCCAGGTTGTTTACCACGGCGTGGTAATATTTACCTACAGAAAGCTCGTTCATGTCACAGGAGTCGTCCAGCAGATGGACCACCTTTACCTCATTACATGATTTGCATATCTCACGTCCGTCTATCAGGTGGTCGATGGATTTGCCGCATAGGTCACAGCTATAAAGATATCCTTCTCCTCCACAGGAAGGACATGGGTCTTTTATTTCAACTTCCCCACTGCCCCCGCATTTTTCACATACGGAACTTCCTTTAAGGAAGCTGTTTACGTCTTTTTCTGAAAGTTCCAGAAGATTCATTGATTTGGGTTTCCCCGAGCCCTTACATTCAGAACATTTCTGTATCGAGGATTCACGGACACCGGTTGCGCCACATTCACTGCATTTTTCTTTCATTGTATCTGTGTTGCTGATTGACCTGCTTGTTTATGTAGGTTGCTGCAAAGAATTACAGTCGTTATATATCCACTTGCCCCATTCATTTCACCAATAACTTTTAGAAGTATTGTATACAAATTGTCATAAAGGGAGAGTTTAGCATGGCATTAGAAGAATATATAATTCCTGCATTAATCGTATTAGTAATAATCCTGTCCCAATCCATCAAAGTGGTAAAGGAGTATGAGCGAGTGGTCATCTTCAGGCTGGGCAGATTTAGCGGAGTGAAGGGCCCGGGCGTATTTTTCATAATTCCTATTGTCGATACTGCGGTCAAGGTAGACCTGCGTATCGTAACAATAGATGTCCCGAAACAGGCAGTTATCACCTATGATAACGTGACAGTGGCGGTGGATGCAGTCATCTACTACAAAGTCCTCAAACCTGAATCAGCAGTTACCGAAGTTGAGGATTACAAGTATGCAACCGCAATGCTGGCACAAACAACCCTGCGTGATGTGATCGGCCAGATAGAACTTGATGAAGTACTTTCCGGAAGAGAGAAGGTTAATAAGGACATACAGGAGGTGCTGGACGCTTCCACTGACCCATGGGGAATCAAGGTCACCTCGGTTACCCTGAGGGATGTGAGTATTGATGAAAAAATGCTCAGGGCTATTGCCAAACAGGCTGAAGCCGAGCGTGAAAAGCGGTCCCGTATCATCCTTTCAGATGGGGAGTACAAGGCTGCCCAGAAAATGCTTGATGCTGCCAGGCTCTATCAGGAAGTCCCAACTACAATAAAACTGAGGGAGTTGCAGACCATAGCCGAAGTTGCCCGGGAAGGTAACATGGTTGTAGTCACCAGCACCTCTGATAGCGGAAATATAGCGGCACTTACCGAAGCATTTACTTCAAAGAAAAAATAAGGTGGACCCATGAGGGTAAAGGGCCTTTTCCTATTTCTTTTTGCATTTCTATTATTGATATCAGTCGCATCAAATGCCAGTTGTGAAAAAGTACTGGTACTGGAAATGTCAGATTCCATCACACCGGTATCCGATGATATGGTTAACAATGCACTGGCAATTGCAGAAACCGAAGGGTATGAAGCACTGGTAATTACCCTGAATACCCCGGGTGGAGGTCTGCAGGAAACCCTCAACATAATAGAGAGTATTGATGCCTCACCTGTGCCTGTAATCGGCTACGTATATCCAGAGGGAACAAAAGCATGGTCTGCCGGCACACTGATCCTTATCAGCACCGATATAGCTGCCATGACACCCTTCACTGTGATTGGTTCGGCCCAGCCTGTACAGGCATCCCCTGCCGGTGGCTCAGAGCCCATCAACGATTCTAAGATAATAAATGCTATTGTTGCCCTTTCTAAGGAAAAAGCAAGCAAGCATGACAGGAATGTGACCGCTGCGGAGTTATTTATCACTGAAAATCTCAATCTAAACGCTGAGGAAGCAAAAAACAGCAATGTTGTCGAGTATATAGCAGAAGATATCCCCGATCTGCTTGAACAGGTGGACGGAGAAACTATCAAGAACAGGCAACTCAACACCTCGGGAGCGGATATTGTCAATTATGAGCCAGGCCCGAACCTGTACCTCATGAACATAATTTCCAATCCCATTATTTCTTCCCTGCTGCTGATGATAGGCATTTATGCCATTGTCCTGGGAATTTCCAGCCCGGGAGCAGGTGCGGAAATTTTCGGTGCTATTCTTATAGCCCTGGGCCTGATTGGCATGGGTTTTGATGTCAATGTGGCAGCACTGTTTTTGATTGGTGTGGGGGTGGTCCTGCTGATTCTCGAATTGCAGGCGCCGGGATTTGGCATATTCGGTATTGCAGGAATCGTGTGCCTGATAGCAGGCAGTATATTCCTGGCACCTATGGATTTCCCGCGCTGGTATACGCCAGCAGACGTACAGAGGAGTATGATGTTCTATATTGTTATACCCACGATAATAATCGGACTATTCTTTGCCTTTGCAATATACAAAGTGGTACAGGCAAAAGGACGCAAGCCAATTATTGGTGAAGAAATGAACGGTGAAATTGCCGAAGCGATAGATCCTATATCCGAAGGGAGCCCGGGTTATGTACGATATAGCGGAGAATACTGGAAAGCCCGCTCTGAAGACACCATCGACCCGGAAGAAAAAGTGGAAATACTGGAAAAAGACGGACCCGTACTCATTGTACGTAAGTTTAAGGGGAAGTAATCACTCCTTCCCCAACATCTCCACGATACGTCTCTTTTTAGATATCGCTTCTTCAGCCGCCCTGTCAACTGCTTTGCTCATTGCCTCGAAATCATCGGGAGTTGTATCTCCGACCATCTTCTTAATTGGAGTGTAGGCAGATTCACGGAAGCGTGGCGTAAAGTCCCGGCGCTGGCCGTCAATCACAAGCTCGGCGCCTTGTCCTTTTTCCACATAACCAACTATTGCAATATCGACACCGGCATTTTGAACGGTTTCAAGAATTTCCTGCTCATGTTCAGGAGGGACTATTAAGAGGAGGGAGTCCAGGGATACACCCAGATAATCTATATTGAGACTTTCAAGCATACCTAAGACCCGGGGATTTACGAGCCCACGCATATTTTCCTCTTCAAAGACGAGCTTGACTTCTGCAGTCCTTGAAATTTCCTTGGCATCGCCGCGTACCCCTCCGTTGGTAACATCAGTCATGGCATGTACTTTTTTATCCAGGTCTTTTTCAAGGAGTGCCTCACATGCCTGGAGGAACTTGATATTGATGGTCTCATCCACCACATCATGCATCCCGTAATAGAGAGCGGTTGTGGAAATAGTTCCGCCGCCGGCACCTTCTGTCATGAGAATCACATCCCCGATTTCGGCCCTCTCCCTTGCAGTCATAGCGGAAGCAACACCCACCGCACCGACACCACCGGTCATTCGATCTCCGATTACCATATCCCCTCCAATACGCAGGGTACTCCCGGTCACAAGAGGGATGTCTGTAAGTTCCGATACCGCCGTGATACCTGCAACATGGTCGAAGATCTTTGCCACATCCCCGTCATCGGCCACATGGATATCCGAAAGCAGGGCAAGAGGCCTGGAACCCATTACATAAACATCCCTTAAAGAGGCCCTGGCCACATGGAAACCTGCAAGGAAAGGAAAATCACTCAATCTGGAGTGGATGCCATCGATTGTGACTATGAGATAATCCCCTCCTTCCATCTGCACAGCTCCGGAATCATCCAGCTGGGTGCTGTCTACTGCAGCTTTGGTACTGCCTATTACCTCGGCAATTTTTTCATGGGCATAGAAATCGCCTGTGCCCCTGGAACCCACTCCGAACTGACCCATTGTTACGCCTGAAGTTATAGGAGATAGTATATCGCCCTTTACATCTATAGTTGCCCTGGCTTCTTCAACAGCTGCTTTTGCCAGTGCAATAGCATGTTGTCTGTCGGTGTCCTTTATTTCCATTATACGTTCTGCAAGTTTTTCGGCAATCCCGTCTTCTCCACGAAGCAGGGCATGCCTAGCATAGCCTTCAATATCCATGATTAATCCTCAGCACATTTTTACAAAATTACTCAACATCCTCAACCCAACTTCACCGCTTTTCTCCGGATGGAACTGGGTTCCTAATACATTACCCCTCTCGTTAACAACAGATGCCGCAAATTCCACACCATATTCACATGAGGCAAGAGTATGACCATCATCAGTACTCACATAATAGGAATGCACAAAATAGACATAGGAATCGTTCTCGATGCCCTCATAGATAGGATGTTGCTGTGTTATATGAAGAGAGTTCCACCCCATATGTGGAACTTTAAGTTTACTATGAGGAAAACGAACAACGTTACCAGGAATGAACCCCAGCCCATCACGCATGCCTCCTTCTTCGGAATTTGTCATAAGCATCTGGTGACCCAGACAAATGCCAAGCAGGGGTTTGCCTGATTCGACATAATCATAAAGTATATCCAGGAAAGGCTCGATGTTGCGCATGGCATCACTGAACGCCCCTACACCGGGAAGCACGACCCCATCACTGTTCTCGATATCTTCCGGGTCTATAGAGATATTTACAGAAGCTTTGGCATGTTCCAGCCCTTTCTGGACACTCCTGAGGTTGCCAAGGCCATAATCAATGATGGTTATTTGTTTCATGTCAGATAAAAAAAGGGTTTTGATACATCAATGTATCGAACAATGCTCACCAGCATAACCCCTCATACTCCACATCTTCCAGTTTTTCAGGATCTAGAAGATAGCGCCCATCAATCAGGAGTTTCCTATCCATCGAATCAAATTCAGTGTTAAGTTTTCTGAACTCGTCCCATTCAGTCATCAGCAGGCAGGCCTGTGCACCCTCGAGAGCTTGCTGTGCACTGGATGTATAGGTGATTTCGGGGAAGACTTTTTTCATGTTATCAGAGGCAAGGGGATCATAGGCATGGATATCCGCTCCTTTTTCCAGCAATTTCCTGATAACGGGGATTGATCGGGACTGACGTATATCATCGGTGTCGTTCTTGAAAGCCAGACCCAGCACGGCAATCCTTTTATTTTTGATCTCCGGTAGTTTATCCTCGAGAATCTCAACCATCTGGAGAGGTTGCAGTTCATTTACTTCGATTACTGATTCCAGCAGGGAAGGATAATAATCCAGATCCTTTGCACTTCCAATCAGGGCACGGACATCCTTGGGGAAACATGAGCCACCAAATCCTGCCCCACTATTCAGGAAAGCCGGGTTAATACGGAAATCCCTGCCTACAGCATCCATCACCTGATAGGTATCAATGCCCAGGCGTTTACAGATGTTGCCCACCTCATTGGCAAAAGATATCTTGGTGGCCAGAAAAGCATTATTCACGTACTTGATCATCTCTGCTGTACGTATATTTACATGGGTGACCTCACAATCAACATCCCTGTAGAGGCCGGATACGATGGAATCGGAACGTCTGTCAAGGGAACCTACCACTATTTTATCGGGATGCAGGAAATCATGAACAGCACGGCCTTCACGCAGGAATTCAGGATTCATGGCAAGCCCAAGTGTGTCCCCCGCCTTACGTCCGGAATAGTCTTCCAGGATGGAACGAACTACCCCTTCTGTTGTACCGGGTACAACCGTACTTTTCACCACTACGGTATGATAAGCATTTTTGGAAGCAATTGATTCCCCAAGACTCTTACTTGCAGCGGCGACTATCGAAAGGTCAATCTCACCGTTATCAGAGGAAGGTGTGCCCACACAAATAAAAGATATATCCGAGTTCTGTACAGCATAATCATAATCAGAAGTGGCGATCAGGCGTTTGCCCACATGCCTTTTCATAAGGTCTTCCAGCCCCTCTTCCCAGACAGGAGGATAACCATCATTGAGTTGCCTTACCTTTTCTTCATCAATGTCTATACAGATGACTTCGTGACCCAGTTCGGCAAAACAGGCTGCTGTAACCGAACCCACATAACCTGAACCTATAATAGAGACTTTCATAACAATAACTCCCGGCTGTGTAAATTGTTGATAATTATATATTAGGATGATGGTTTACCGGGTAATAAAGACACGAAGGAAATATCAGAATAAAGGGATTTGGTCATATCAAAAAGGGATATGTTACCCCGAAGGGTTAAACACCGTATATTCAGAAATATAACAATTGAATTTACAGTATTTTTATTAATACAGGGTAACCCTCATCAATCCCATCAACAATCTCATCGGCAATCGGCGAACCTTTACGCACCTTGATATCCCCGTGCCTGCTTACGGTTGCAGTGAAAAGATATTGCTCACCGACAAAAACCTCCACATCAGTCTTGGCCAGCTCCGGAGCTGAAAGGACAACGTGTTTCTTCGTATGTTCGACAACGGGCCTGACTTCCATAGGGGATTCTTTTTTGGACTGACCGTCAAACTGGCGTACATCGATATGTACCCCCAGCATTTTTTCAATGCGGTCAATTACAGAACCTCCCTTTCCTATTACCTTTGGGACATCATGTTCAAAGACCTTTACAACAGCCTTACTATCATTTACCATTTCCACTTCTACCGGACCACTGGCATAATTTTCCACAACCTCACGTATTTCACCTTCAGCCAGGTTCCAGGCGGGTTTCTTGAATTCCAGGGCAACAGGCATCACAACTACCTGCTCACCATAGGTGTAAATCTCATACTCGACTTTGCCTGTTTCAAAATCTGACACTGTGATTACCGGTCTTGCAAGATCAGCTTCGGTCATACCAGAAGGAACCTTTACAGTGAAATCCAGTATCTGGACCTTTGCAACTTCACCTTTTTCAATAAATACAACTGTATCCACTACCTGCGGAATCACACCCAGCTCAACCCTTCCTATCAGACGCTGCACGGCATCTACCGCCCTGTTGGCATGTACTACACCGACCATACCCACACCAGCAAGCCTCATGTCAGCAAAAATACCGAAATCCCGACTTTTTCTTACCTCATCATAAATCGTATAATCTGGCCTCACAAGCAAGAGGACATCTGCCGTATTGGCCATATCATCGTCCAGCGGAGCATACTGGGTGATCTCACGGGGGACCTGAAGATCCCGGGGGGATTCCATAGTCTTTACAACATATCCACTTTCATGCAAATATATAGCAAGCCCGGCTGCAAAAGTTGATTTCCCCGCACCGGGAGGTCCTGAGATCAGGACGCCTCTCTGCATATCCACACGTTCCTTAAGCTGCTCACTGAGCCTGTATTCATCGAATTTCACAGAGGCCACCGGACGCACAGCTGTAATTTCAATATCATCCGAGAAAGGTGTCTGGGAAATAGCAATCCTCATATTACGAATCTGCAGAACGGAAGCTCCTCCAGTAGACATTCCAGTGAAAGATTCATTGTCAGCCCGGGCTCTCTCCAGAAGTTCTCTGGACATTTGATGCAGTTCACCATAGCTGCAGGGTTCATCACGGATTTTTTCAAATCTCACATCCCCTATACTGCCTCTTTTGGCCATCGGGGATACTTTGTTTTTCAGGTGTACCGACATCGTGTCATCAGTGAAGAAATTCTCTATGTGCAGAGGAATAAAATCAGGCGATGGCGGATGAATATACTCCACCTCCAGTCCCCTGGCACGACCAAAATCCGCCTGGAGCCTGTCTCCCGTAACAAAAAGTGCATCAAATTCCTCTGCAGTTGATCGTATAAGGGCATCTATTTCCCCTCCCTTTGCAAGTTGCACCTGCTCAAGGTTGGGGCGCTCTCCCACAAAATCAAGCTCTATAAGACCTTCCTGTTCAAACTGGTTAAGCTGGTTAAGCTCTTCCAACCCTTTTTGCCCGATCTCAAGCCCCCTGTTTGCCTGGGCTTCCAATTCGGCCACCACAGCTTCGGGGATCAAAATCTTTGCTCCCCTGTACTCTCCCTCCTTTACCTTTTGGGAAATGCGGCCATCTATAACTACGCTTGTATCGGGTACGATCTTCAGAGCTTTAGGATTATCCATAATTATTGCTATGATACGAAGATATTTAATTTAATTGCATCATGAGTACGGATCAGTAGACATCGTCGGGATCGAAGATCTTTTCACCCACTATATCCCCAGTAATATTCCTGTAAAAGCATGACCTGTAACCCACATGGCATGCGCCCCCATCCTGTCTTACTTTAAGAAGCAGGGTATCCATATCACAATCCACAAGGATGTCTTTTACATATTGAATGTGGCCCGAACTCTCCCCTTTTTTCCACAACTTCCCACGACTGCGGCTCCAGTAGTGTGCAATACCGCTATCAAGGGTTTCTTCAAGAGATTCACGATTCATGTATGCAAACATCAATACTTCCCCGGTCTGATAGTCCTGCACAATTGCAGGAATAAGGTTATCTTTGAATTTCAGGTCATCTATAGCTATCATCGAATCACCGTAAATAAAACTATAACTATAAAAACTAAGAGGAATGAATATATAAAAAGATTGGAGATTTAAATCTATAATTGATATTGCGGTGATTACATGGATTACGCTTTCGATGAAAACATGGCACAAAAAGTACGCACAGGAATACTGGGACTTGATGTGCAGCTGGGTGGAGGAGTGCCCCGGGGAAGTACGATTCTTTTACTTGCAGAACCCGGAGCCAGCTCTGAAATATTTGCCCAGCAGTTTGCTTATGGGGGGCTAACTGATGAGGAAAACGTTTATTACCTGACATCAGAACAACCGGTTTCCGAAATAACCTCTGAAATGAAAAATTTTGGATGGAACATAGAAGATTACATTGAAAGCGGAACTATGAATTTCATAGACGCCTACAGCCTTCGCTTTTATAATGTTCTCCCAAAATCATATTCAGAATCCCTTTCTGCGAAAGATTTCATAAAACAAAATACCGATCCTATGAATCTTCTCAAAGCAACTGCTACACAAGAGAGAAAAGAAAAATACAGGGGAATTATAGATTCCATATCTTATTTCCTGCGAGCTTATGAGCTTAATAATGTAGTAGATACAATCGAGATAATATCATCTGTAGGAAAAGCTACAGGTGCCGTCCATCTAATAACAATGACCGCTGGCATGCATGACAATATAGTTGAAAATAATTTGAAAAATGTCTGTGACGGTGTCATTGAATTCAGAATGCGGGAAAGGGGAAGCGAGATCGAAAGGTCCATATTGATTCGCAAGATGAGAGGTATGATCCCCTTAAACCGGACGATTCCCTACAATGTAACCGAGAAGGGAATTGAACTTGAAACTACTACGAGAGTACTTTAAAATTGATAATTCAAATTGGTGGAAAAATGAAACAAAACGTTACACAAATATTGAAGGACATTTTCACATCATCTGGATACAGGATAGTGGACTCCAGTATCGCTGACTTAATCGCAGAAAAAGATGAAAAAAAAATGTACATAAAATTCAGCAATCTCCTGAATACATCATATATTGAAGATTTTGCATACAACATCCGCGATGGGGCCGGCCTTATAGTAGCAACAGGAAATGCCTCTGAGGAACAAATTGAATTTGCAAAGCAAAAGGGGGTTATTGTGTGGGACAGGGAAGAACTTGCATACCAGATCGGCAACGCTGTGCTGGCAGACATCGAGGGGGAAAGTATTGAACTGGGAGAACAAAGTGCCCCTGTAGAAAAAGCCACAGAAGAATATATCATCGCTGATGACAAGAAAAAGAAACAAAATGTGTTTGCTGGCACCAAAAGGGAAGGGGAAAATAGAGCAATTGAAAGCAAATCTGAGGTGAAATCTGATGTTGAGACAATGCCTTCAGTTGAAAACAAGGTTATCGACCTGCGCAGTGCCCCTGTAAATATTACCGGTGAGCGTGCGATATCAATTGCAAAGCCACATCAAAGGGATGTCACAAATGCGGCACTCAAGTTTGTACCTTTGTGGAAATATACTTACGAAATTCAGGCACAGAGGCAATTCCGATCCAAGATAATAGACATAGAAGGTGATGGAGAGGGATACTTTAACTCAATGAATGAAATTTTTGAGGAATTTGATCTGCCTGGAATAAGTAATCAGATAGAGGTAGAAGTCAGTGACTATGAAGTCAAGGCCCCAATCGTAACAAAAGAAGAGGCCACCAAAGCTATCTATGAAAGAATAATTGACCAATACACCAGAGATGTCAAATTCGATAACACTATAGGCGAAGCTATAATTTCCGAACACAAACGGATTTCTCCTTCCAAAAAGGAGATTGAAATGGAAATTGAGATGGTTTATTTGCCCGTATGGGAAGCTAAGGGTAAAAGAAATTCGGTGGAAATAAACGCTACTAACGGGGAAGTCTTGTTGAATCCGGTCGATAATGATGTGGAAATTATGTGAATCGTTCTTATTGGAGCGAACAATATTTATAGGAAAAATTTATATATATAACCCAATGCTAATGGGAACCATAGCAAACGTTCAAGGAGAGAATACATGATAGAGATAACAGAAAAGGCAGCAACAGAACTTAGAACCCTGATGGAATCAGAAGACAAAAATGACCACGCATTGAGGATTTTTGTCGCGGGAATGGGTTGCAGTGGTGTACAGTATGGCATGGCACTTGACAATGAAACCAAAGAAGATGATGTTACGGTCACCGACAAGGAAATCAAGATCGTGATGGCAAATGACATCAATGAAGAACTTTCCGAAGCCACGGTAGACTTCATAGAAACCCCTCAAGGCAATGGATTTGTCATCGACAATCCCAGTGAAATGAGTGGGTGCGGTTCATGCGGCGGCAGTTGCCACTAAATTATATATAACTGCAAGTAATAGGACATCATCCTTAAAAGGAGACATGATATATGATTCCAGGAATGGGCGGCAAGGGTATGAACCCAAAAAAGATGAAACAGATGATGAAACAGATGGGAATCAGCGTCGATGAGATTTCCGATGTGGAGCAAGTAATCATTCGTACCCCTGATAAAGATATTGTATTCAATGATGCAAACGTAAGCATAATGAATGCACAGGGGGTCGACACATACCAGATCGTTGGCACTCCTAAGGAAGTAGCAAGGGAAGTTGAAATCCCCGAGGATGATGTCAGGCTTGTCACCGAACAGACAGGTGTGTCTGAAGATAAAGCAAAAGAAGCCCTCAAAAATGCCAACGGCGACTTGGCCGAAGCGATTATGCAACTGTCCTCCTGAAAAAGGAGGGCAGTCTTCCGATTTTAAGATTTTTCAAACTCTTTTTCCTTAAGGATCGTATGATACTCCCCTATGGTGTATTGAGAATAAAAAGCTCTTTTTACAACTTCACTCAGGGAAGGATGTATATCCATTGAATGTACAAGCGGATGAGTCTGGGGACCGTCCACATACATCAAGGGAATTACCTGATGTATAAGTACCGATGCCTGAGGGCCTATAATGTGAACTCCAAGGATTTGTTGAGAATTGTCCTCAATAATTACTTTCACGAAATAATCATGCAAATCCATTGCAAGGCCTTTGCCTGTATTTTCGAATTCTTCAAAACCAATCGAAATACTTTCTTTACCGAAAGATTCGATTGCTTCTGCTTCACTTAACCCCGCACCTGCTATCTCAGGCCAGGAAAATACAGCATGAGGTACGGCATGATAATTCACCATTATGTCCTGTCTGAGAATAGCATTCTGGAATACAACAGTTGATTCATAGTTACCGACATGCTTGAAAAGCTGCTGTCCATTACAATCCCCGAAAGCCCAGACATTCTTGCAGGTTGTTTCAAGATTTTCATTAACCTTTATCCAGCCTTTTTCGTTGGTACCAATATCCCCTTTATCAGGATGCAGAATGTCGGAATTGGAGGTTCTACCTGCAGCCAACAGGATTTGTGCAGCTTCAATGCTGATTTCATCGCCTTCACTATTTATCGCAGTAACCTTTTTCATTCCATTATTTTCCCCTACACTGACAACCCTGTAGCCAGTATGGACATCTAAATATTGTTCCATCTTCCTTTTTGCAAGAATGGATATTTCTGGCTCTTCCTGTTGCAGAACCCGCGGACCATTGCCAATAACAGTTACCTTGCAACCCATGGCAGAAAAGAAGTGTCCGTATTCGGCTGCTATATAACCCGCTCCCACAATTACGAGACTTTCAGGGAGAGATTCCATATTCAGCACTTCATCACTTGTTAGATATGCAATGCTATCCAGACCTTCAATTGGCGGCACGACGGGCTTTGAGCCTGTGCAGAGAAAAATCATTGGGGCTTTGAGAGTTTCATCCCCGACTTCCAGGGTATACGGTGCAATAAACTGTGCAACACCATGATAATAATCCAGCACATCATCAGATTCCAGCCCTTCACGTATCAGGGCAATGTCTGAGTGAATGGCATTTCGCATTCGGTCCATTATAGATTTGAAATCAATATCTTCAATTTTTGTAGAGATACCAAAATTCTGTGCTGACTTTATTTCACGTACAAGTTCAGCCGGATACAAAAGCATCTTTGAAGGAATGCACCCCCGTGTAAGACATATACCCCCCGGTTCATCCTTATCGACAACAGCAATTTTCATTTCCGGATTTTGCTGGAGAATGGACCCCACATAATTCATACCCGAACCAGTACCTACGATAATCAAGTCATATTCTTTCATATTATTATACCCCATCCAGACATTATATCCTATCACAATTATAGATAATGGTGGAAGTTACATAATAAAACCTACTAGATAAGCAACAGATCCCACCTGCATTACTGCAAGAGTCCTGGACCTGAGACCCAAAGTATTTTCCCGCGATGGATTATTGAGCAGCGATCTGGATATGAAAATGTACATCAGGGATATCCTTAGCGAGAAGAAACACACAGTTACAGCCATAACTGGCAGGTGAGACTATTTTATGGACATAATCTTTCATCTCATTCAATAGGCCACTATCTGCATTATAAACAAAAATAATTGATGATATTGTCACGAAACTACCGCCGTAGTAGAAAGATAGGTCTATATCCAATATATCTTTACTGTCCACCTAGTATCCACTCAACGTTAGAATCGCTATAAAATTTGAGAGATATGTTATAGATTTCCCTATAAGGGTTAATAGATGCAGGAATTGAGTTGTAAGTAATTGAATTGTAGAAAACGATTATTAAGAAAAAAGTAAGAGTCAATAAGTTGAGTCAGCAGCGATGCATAGTTCCCAAAGGCTCTCGCACTTTAGTACAGTATACAACGCTGGCAGGCTTATCTTCTGTGTTCGGGATGGGTACAGGAGTTGCCCTGCCGCTATGGCCGCTGTCCTCAACTTATATGAGATGGATGAAAGCCAAGGCCCGGATTCGAACCGGGATGG
>NZ_RDSK01000013.1 GCF_003722075.1 Methanohalophilus sp. RSK
AAACAATGCCGACCTAATTGGTGCAATGAATATTGAACACAAAACACGAGATTACAGGTATATCCTGGAATCTCAGGGGTGCTTGTCAGCCACCCAGACGAATGCTTAATTGACATTCAAGCCCCTTCCGTCAGGGAGGGGTAGTTGACGACTCCCAAACCCTTTATTGCGGCTTGTGACAAGTTCATATATACGGAAAACCTGCGCAAGGAGGAAGATGTAGAAGGCACAGTAGATGAGTCGCCAATGCAGGTTCCGGGAAAATGGGATACCAACCGCCTCAAAGGCGACAGCAAGCTAGTTAAAATGCTAAGGGATGCTGTCGAAGATTCAGCTGAGGAAAGTGGCTGGGCTTTTCTGGGTAATGTGGGCAGCAATCTTGTGCAGAAACAGCCGGATTTTGATCCTCGTAATTATGGTTACAAAAAAATGTGGGATATTTTCCGGGCAATAGATCTTTTTGATATCGATGAAGTCCGGGCGGATAACTCCAGCAATAATCGGTTGATTTACGTAAAGGATAAGAAAAGTGATAGGAAATGATCTTTCTTCACAATTGTTTTATGGAATTGACTTTAGATACTTGATATGAAACTCTCGATTCTCTCAAGAGCTTCCTTGATGTTTTCCCTTGAGGCCGCATAGGCACATCTGAGATATCCATTTCCGGCCTTGCCGAATACATCACCCGGTATGGTAACCACCTGTTGCTGGGCAAGGAGTCTTTCGGCGAATTGTTCCGATGTCAGGCCTGTGGATGCAACAGACGGGAATGCATAAAAGGCCCCGCCCGGGTTGAAGCAGTCCAGGCCTATATTATTGAATCCTTTGACAATAAGTCTGCGCCGCCGGTTATATTCAGTGACCATTTTCTCCACTTCTTCCTCACCATTCTTGAGGGCCTCTATCGCTCCTACCTGTGCGGTTATGGGGGCACAAAGCATGCTGTACTGGTGTATGCGCATCATGGCTGCTAACACCGGTGCAGGGGCAAGTGCATAGGCCATTCTAAAACCGGTCATCGAATATGCCTTGGAAAACCCATTGAGGACTATGGTGCGTTCCCTCATGCCATCCAGGGCGGCAAAACATGTATGCCGTGCATCATAGGTCATCCTTTCATAGACTTCATCCGAGATGACCATTATATCATGTTCTTCAACAATGTCTGCGATGGGTTCCAGTTCCTTTTTATCCATCACAGCCCCGGTGGGATTATTTGGATAATTGAGCAGGATGGCTTTGGTTTTCGGAGTGATCGCTCTTTTCAGGTTTTCCGAAGTAAGCTTGAACTCGTCTTCCCTGCATGTTTGTACGGCAACCGGGTCTCCTCCTGCAAAAATGATTGCCGGTGCATAGGCAACGTAAGAGGGTTCCACAATTATGATCTCGTCACCCGGGTCGGTAATGGCACGCACCGCCAGGTCCAGTGCCTCACTTACTCCCGATGTCACCAGTATTTCGGATGTAGGATCATAGTATAATCCTTGCTTCTGGGTATAGGTCCTGGATATTTCGTCCCTGAGTTCTACAAGTCCATAGTTGGATGTGTAGGACGTTTCTCCCTGCTCAAGTGAATGAATACAGGCTTCCCGGATATGCCAGGGAGTAATATAATCGGGTTCTCCAACTCCGAGCGATATTATGTCCTCATTGTCGGAGACCATGTCAAAAAAGCGGCGGATCCCTGAAGGGGGTACCCTGTCCAGATAACTGGCTACAAAGCGTGAAGTGTCTGTCAGTTCTCATACCTCCATTAGGGGGAAACTGGCAGACGTTTTACATGTTCGGGCTCTTCCATGATCAACCCGTTTTCTTTGTATGTCTTGAGTACGAAATGAGTGGCAGTATTATGCACCTGTTCCAGAGTGGCTATTTTCTCTGCAACAAAAAAAGCGACCTGCTTCATGGATTTGCCACGGACAGTAAGGGCTATGTCATGTTCTCCTGAAAGCAGTCTGACAGAACGCACTTCGGGGAAACGGTATAATCTCTCTGCGATGGCCTGGTATCCCTGTTTGCGTTCCAGTGTTACCTTCAGTTCAATGATCGCATAGACATAATCTTCCCCGGCAAGTTCCCAGTCAATCACTGTTTTATATTTGCGGATTATCTTTGCTTTTTCAAGCTGATGGATTCGCTTCTGGACTTCTTCCGGGGTCATGTCAACAAGGGCGGAAATGTCCTCTGGGCTTGACCTGGCATCATTTTCCAGAATCTCCAATATATCCCTTGTTTGCCTGTCCATGCTCTTTGAGCCACCTGTATTTTTTGTTTATTTTGTAAGAATTGCGTTGACAACGCCATCCTGGCCCGGACGACTGGTGATCCTGGCATCTCCAAGTTCGGTCTTGATGATGCTTCCCTTTGTGAGTATGTTACGCCTGACGTAGTGCTCGTTGGCTTCGTTGTCGGTAACATTCTCGATTGTTGTGGTTACTGTCTTGCCAGTAGAGGGATCGGTGACATTGGCAATTTTTTCTTGGAGAAGCTTTATTTTCTGGGTGCCGCCCCTGGTCTTTACGGGTTTTCTTCTGGTTTCTGCGACATGTGTTTCTGCAGGTTCACTGCCGATTTCATATTTCCTCTTTCCGCGTGCTGTTTTTCTCTTGGCAGCTGTGGCCGTTCTCTTTGATCTTCCCTGGGATATCATGATTGGAACCTCTGTTTTGTGATTTAAATATAATACTAAGCTTTGCTATTAGGAGAATTCATTAATTGTAATATTGTATATGAACCTTTCGAATACAGCCTTCTCACGAGTTTGGATAATCATAAATAAGGCTTTTACTTATGATATTTATTATGCTTCGTGTAGTGTTTCTTGGTACCGGGGGAGCTCTCCCAACTGTGAACAGGAATCCCTCTTCTATTCTGGTCAACAGGGAGGGGGAGTTGCTCCTTTTTGACTGTGGGGAGGGTACCCAGCAGCAAATGATGCGTGCCAGAACTGGCATGATGTCCCTCTCTTCTATATTCATTACACATTTTCATGCAGATCATGTGCTGGGAATTCCTGGCCTTTTGCAAACTCTTTCTTTCCACGGCAGGGATGCTCCACTGACTATATATGGTCCTGCCTGGGTGGAACAATTTGTAAAATTGGTAGCACTACTTGGCTACTGCCGATTGAATTTTGAGATCAAAGCAGTACCTCTCGAAGCCGGGGACACTGTCCGCCGGGAAGGTTATGTGATTAATGCAATTGCAAGTGAGCACAGTGTTCCTTCCCTTGCCTATGCTCTTGTGGAAAATGAACGCCCGGGCAAATTTGACCGCCGTCGTGCTGAAGAGCTGGGTGTACCCGTAGGCCCCCTTTTTTCCCGTCTCCAAAAAGGGGTATCTGTAGAAGTAAATGGGAGGGTCATCCATCCGAATGAAGTGATAGGTCCCTGCCGCAGGGGGCGTAAACTCATCTATACCGGTGATACCCGTCCATGTGAGGCAATTATTAGAGCAAGTAAAAACGCTGATATATTAATTCATGATGGGACACTTGCACAGGAAAAAGCGGATTGGGCCCGTGAATCACTGCATTCTACAACAAAAGAGGCCGCAGACGTGGCACAAAAAGCAGAGGTAAAGTGGCTCATCCTGACCCATATCAGCTCGAGGTATACTGACGATTCTTCAGTGCTTCTGGAGGAGGCAAAAGAAGTTTTCGAAAATACCTGTGTGGCAGATGACCTGATGGAATTTGAAGTTCCCTATGGGAAATAATGAGGGAAGCACTCCTGTGCCTTTAAATGAAGGCCCAATCAATTTTCTCATCATTTTTGTCATAAAGGGTAACTTCGGCCTGCATCTCTTCCATCTGGCTGGGTAATTCTTTGACTCCCAGGTAAAGGGTATCCCCGGGTTTCAAATCCCTCTTCGGATCAGTGCGGGCAAAATAAACATTCCCTCCACTTTTTATTTCTTTGACCATTACTCCTTTCCATTTCAGGTTGTTTATTATGTTGACAACTTCGCACTCAAACCTGTCTGTTTCTTCTATTTCTGTCATTTTGTCACCTCTTCTCAGGCGTAAAGGTGGGTATTGGTTTCTTTTTTCTGCAACCCGGACGCAGTTTTTTCAAAATAATGTGCTTCAACTTTTTCCATGTCGTCCATTATTGCATGGTGAAGGGCACTTTTGAGGACTTTTTCCACGATGTCTCTTCCTGAAAGACCGTTGGTCAGTTTTGCAAGTTCACCCAAGTTAGCTTCAGCTTTTAGGGGGAATGTCTGTAGATTGAGTTCGATTATTTCTTTTCTTTCTTCTTTGCCAGGAAGTACAAACTCAATCTCCTCTTCAAAACGGCTCCTTACTGCGCTGTCAAGTACTGCTGTCCTGTTTGTGGCACAGATGGTGCACACTCCTTCTCTCTGGCTGATACCGTCCATTTCTGTGAGCAGGGCGTTGACGATCTCGGCTACATCGCCTCTGAGTTCCTGGTATCGCCTGTCAAGGGCAATCGCATCCAGTTCGTCTATGAAAATGATGCTGGGTGCAATTTCGCCGGCTCTTTCATACAACTGATGTATCTGGCGGGAGCCTTCCCCTACAAATTCTCCTATTAGTTGTGTGGCTTTGATCGGGAGGAATGCCACATCAGTTTTATTCGCAAGGGCTTTTGCGACCATGGTCTTTCCTGTACCTGATGGTCCATGAAACAGGATGTTACGGGGTGCCCATTTGCCAAACCTCTCAGGCTCTTCCAGGTATCTTTCGATGAGTTTGCATTTGCGTTTTGCTTTAACCTGTCCGACGATATCATCAAATGCAATTTCCACGGGATATTCAATATCCGTTTTTTCTTTCTCTTCCTGATTTACTACAATTGTTGTGGATTGGCCTATTATTGTAGCTTCAGGTCTTACTTCCTGGATTATGTATGCAAAATCAGGGAACATTCGGTGATCAAATAGATAATCGTTTTTTCGGGCAACGTAACCATTCCATTGCATTCTCGCATAACATTCGAAAAGTTCGGGTTCTTCGATGCGTGGATATTCTTCAATAATTCCACAGAGAGGATAGCCAATAGGTTGCAAAATTACAATTTCTGCAGTAGCTTCTTTTGCCTCGATTGCTTCCTGGGGCATTTTTTTCAGGGTAGAACGTTGTGCGGATCTTGCCATATTTTCTCCTTTAGGTCATATGGGTCATGTTGCAGTATTAAAGTTTATCCATAGGCTTTTCTTGTAAAATTAAATTTTAAAAGATCTGTTAGATAAAGTTATTTCCTTCTACTTTTTTCAGGATGCATATTGTTGTTGGTTTTATCTTAGTTAGATAGATAAATTTATATTTATTCTTCTTTGCATACTCATCTGATCGAAATGATAAAACATCTTGATTCAAAGAAAAGTCATGGTGATTCTGCTAGTAACGATTAATTTGATTTATGGGTTTGGATGAGTTAATTCTAAATTTATATATAATCAGATGTATAAAAGTTCAGATTTATAAGTTGTATGCCTATTACTATATATATGGAAACATACTATACAATAGCTTTTCAATTTAAATTGTGATCAAATCAGTCAGGTATTTTCCGGGAAAGGGAAATATATCGATATTTATAAAATCATATTTAGAGGTATTAAAGAATGGCCACAATTCTGGTAGTTGAAGACAACCCAATGAACATGGAACTTACAGTGGACTTGCTTGAGTCTTACGGATATGAAGTAATGCAGGCAGAAGACGGTTTACAGGCTCTTGATGTTGTAGAAAATAATATTTTTGATCTCATCTTACTTGATATGCAGCTGCCCAAAATGGATGGGCTTGAAGTTCTGGAAAAATTCAAAGAGATTGAAAACGCAAAAGATACTCCTGTAATTGCATTGACAGCACATGTAATGAGGGGCGATGATAAGAAATTTATTAATGCAGGATGTGCGGGTTACATATCCAAACCAATCGACATACATGATTTCCAACAAACCATTTCATCTTATGTCGAAAATTAATTATAGATATTCTGGAATTTCATTGGTGGATTAAAAATGCTTTTTGCAAGGGTCTTACTCTTGCATTCATTGCAATTTGAATTCTGCCTCTAACCTCTTTTCAATGTATTTTGGCATCTCTTCCAGGGATAATTCAATGCATTTAATGTACAGGGATTTGTTTTTTCATCATCCAATAGTTTTAATATCTATGTAACTTATCAAATGAGAAAATTAGCAGCATTTGAGGCAGGATTCATGGAACTTGATGAGAGAATTATTACCCGAGCGATAGTTGAAGAATTTACCAATGTTTTTCTAGACTATACTGATGTTGACGTGGCCCTGGTGGGTGGAGGTCCGGCAAACCTTGTTGCTGCACGTTATCTTGCAGAAGCAGGACTAAAGACTGTACTTTTTGAGAAGAAACTCTCTGTAGGAGGCGGTATGTGGGGCGGTGGCATGATGTTCCCGCGCATTGTGGTCCAGGAAGAAGCGCGCAGGATCCTTGATGATTTTGATGTGCCATATCATGAATATGAAGAAGGTTACTATGTGGCAAACTCGGTTGGTACTGTAGGTAAACTCATAAGTGCAGCGGTTTCTGCCGGAGTTGAAATATTCAATCTGGTAAGTTTTGAAGATGTTATGATACGGGATAACAATGAGGTATGCGGGCTTGTTATTAACTGGACAGCAGTTGAAATAGGCCGGCTTCATGTTGATCCTCTCACAATCCGTTCTAGCCTGGTACTTGACGGAACCGGACACGAGGCTACTGTATGCAATACTGTGCAGCGCAAGATTCCCGGAGCTTTTGGTGGCAAGGGGGTAGTGGGTGAAAAACCAATGTGGGCTGATACTGGTGAGCGTCTTGTAATGGAAAATACCCGGGAGGTTTATCCCGGTTTGATAGTTACAGGTATGGCTGCCAATGCAGTTGCAGGTTCTCCCCGGATGGGTCCTGTTTTTGGAGGGATGCTTCTCTCTGGTGAAAAGGCCGCACAGCTTGCAATTTCTCGCCTGAAAGACTGATCTGGAGAAAAGTTTATCTTATTGAGCAGAAGAATCCTTCTTTGAGGGAGGGGGGAATGAATGCTTTCCCCCTGATTTAACATAATGTTTAAATAGTATTGACACTAGCATAGTCCATCACCTTCGGAACGAGGGGAAGGGCTTGTGGACTTGTGAACAATAGTTCAAAGTATGAAGCAAGAAGCACCATGCGTAAGCGTGGGGTAGTTCACGAGAAATACATCTATAGGATGTCCTCGCGTAGGACATTCTCAATATGCCGGGGTAGGGTAGCGGTTATCCTGTAGCCCTGTGGAGGCTACGATCTGAGTTCGATTCTCGGTCCCGGCCCCATTTTCTTTAATTTTCACAGGATTCTTGACATTTTTTAAAAGCATTAATTGTCTATTTCGAATTCAGGATAAATTTCAGAATTATCCATTAATTCTTCGTAAGCATCGTGCTTGGGGCTTATTATTACAATATGGGCTGGTGGATGTATTTTCCTCAGTTTGTTTATCGCAGAGCCGGCATTATTTTCCAGACCCACAAGTGCTGCAAACTTACAATTTGAACGCAAGGGTACACCCACAACCTTTACAAGAATAGTGTCTGCATAGTTTGGTTCGATACGTTTTGGACAGGAACTGAACTTCATGCTCCCGTATTGCTGCAAATCGTGCAGCGCAATCCTGACTTTGTTTTTATCTTCTCCCCTGATTACTGCAAAGGATTTCATACAAACCCCCCATTGAAGGCTTTGTAATTAACTAAATCATACAACTATATCAATTTTTGTATTGTTTCAGGAAATGATGGGGAATTATTTCCCCATTTCACGGGAGCGTTTTGCAGAAGCCATCACTGCATCTGTGAAAGCCGCCCTTACTCCGTTTTTCTCAAGTGCATGAACTCCGTGGATGGTTGTCCCTGCAGGAGAGGTCACCATGTCCTTGAGCTCTGCTGGATGTTTTTTTGTTTCAAGGACCATCTTTGCTGCGCCTAGTACTGTCTGGGCTGCCAGTTTTTGTGCACTTTCCCTGTCAAGTCCTTCAAGCACACCACCGTCCGCCATGGCCTCGATTACGGGAAAAATATATGCGGGCCCGCTCCCGGAAACTCCTGTAACCGCATCCATGAGATGTTCAGTAACAAGAGCAGCAGAACCCATGCTTGAAAATATTTCCATTGCAACTTCTGCATCTTCTGCGGATGCATTTTTTCCTGCACTAACTGCAGAGGCTGCTTCACCGACGGTTGCGGCAATGTTTGGCATCACACGAATTACTCTTGTATCTTCATGTAATTCCTCTTCAATAGTGGATGCAGGAACTCCTGCTGCAATTGAAATTATGAGTTTATTTTCGTTGATATGGTCTGCAAAACCTCTCAGTACATTGCGCAGTATCTGGGGCTTGACTGCCAGGATGATGAGGTCTGAATTATCCACTGTATCAAAGTTATCTGTTGAAACGTTAATTCCAAGTTCATCTTTAAGGGCCTGCAGTGCAGGTTCATAAACATCGCTGGCATAGATATTTGCAGGTTTAGCTTTTCCTGCACTTATTATGCCTCTTAGCAGGCTTTGCCCCATCTTGCCGGTCCCTATTATGCCGACTTTTTTGTTTTCAAGGTGCATCATATCACTTCATTTTTTCTTGATAGTTACTATGTCGCCAAGAGTAGTACCCTGGTTCAGGGTATTTGTATCCCAGTCGTCTTCTCCCACTTTCTCGGTGAGTTCGATATCAAGGGCATGTTCAAGCTTTGTACGTACCGAGTCTTCGGGTACGATGTCTCCCTTCTCGATCTTTTTGATCAGGGATGCTTTTTCTTTTATCTTGGAAGCAAGTTCTTCCTGAGTAAGGCCTTTTGCTTCCCTGGCCTCTCTTATGGTTTGTTCGTATTCGTCTATGAGTTCTTCTGTAGGAGCAGTTACCGGGTTCTTTTTGGGCTTTGAACTCTTTTTGATCCCCTGCCGCACAGGAGCATTCTTTCTGGATACCGGTTTCCGGGTGCTTACTGATGTTCCGTATTGTGAACATCGGTTGCAGGCGTTGAGTTCGCTTCCCTCGACATTTACCTTAAAAGGCTCCCCTTTTATTTCTGCACCACATATTTCACACTGCATAAAAAATCATCTCTTACATGGAAGCTGCCATGCCTCTTTTCGAAAGTGCTATATACCTATGGACTTAAATATTATTCGGAGCTATATGAACGAAACCAGTGATGATACGGTGAATCAGGGGAATTACGGATTTAAAAATATGTCCGATGTAGAATATGATTATATGGGTTCTGAAGGAGACGAAGACTTTTCAAAGTACCTTCGGGACAGGATGAAACAACTTGAATCCCGCAACAGCAAACTTAAAGAGCAGTGTGACCAGATTGAATCTGAAAAAAAGAATGTTGAATCCCAGAAAGTGAAGTATGAGCGAGAAGTTCGCAAACTTCGCTCTGAGATCAACAAGCTTAAGACTGTTCCTTTGATCGTGGCAAATATCATTGATGTCATTGATTCCAATAAAGTATTGATACGCAGCAGTTCGGGCCCCCAGTTCATGGTGGGAGTTTCCCAGTACATAGATGAGTCCAAATTGATTGCCGGTGTCAGGGTTGCCCTGAACCAGCAGACCCTTTCTATAGTGGACGTTCTCCCTTCGACAGAAGAACCGGAAGTTTCAGCAATGGAAGTCCTGGAATCCCGGGATATAAACTATGAAGATATCGGTGGATTGGATAATCAGATCCAGGATATTATCGAATGTGTCGAACTACCGCTCATTAAACCCGAATCTTTTGAACGTGTGGGTGTGGAACCTCCTAAAGGTGTGCTCCTGCACGGGCCGCCGGGTACCGGTAAAACAATGATGGCAAAAGCGGTAGCCCATCGTACTGACGCAACTTTTATCCGTGTTGTGGGCTCGGAACTTGTGCAAAAGTACATTGGTGAAGGTTCCCGGCTGGTCAGGGAAGTTTTCGATATGGCAAGAAAGAAAGCTCCCAGCATTATTTTCATAGATGAGCTCGATGCCATTGCAGCAACCCGACTGAGTGATACCAACGGTGCCGACAGGGAAGTACAGCGCACTCTAATGCAACTTCTTGCAGAGATGGATGGATTTGAGAACCGGGGCGATATCCGTATAATTGCAGCCACCAACCGGGTAGATATTCTGGATCCTGCCATTATCCGTCCGGGTCGTTTTGACAGGATGGTCGAGGTCCCGATGCCGGATAAAGAAGCCCGCAGTTTGATCCTCAGGATTCATTCCAGAGGCCTTTCCCTTGCCCGGGATGTGGACTTTGACAAACTTGCCACACTTACAGAAAACTCAAGTGGTGCAGATCTGCATGCACTGACTACCGAGGCCGGCATGTTTGCTGTGCGCAATGATCGTGATAGTGTGACAATGGCTGACTTTATGGATGCCATCGATAAGGTCCTAAAGCCCCGACAACCTCAGGTTAATGAGCATCCGGGCGCAATGTTTGTTTAAAAGGGGGTATACCCTTTTCTCCTTTTCATATAAAACCGGAAATAAGGATTCTGGGTATTGATGATTCAGCTCTTATAAGTGAACGTATACTTGTGGTAGGGACTTTTTTCAGAGGGGGAATGTGGCTTGACGGAGTGTTATCCACCTATATTACCAGGGATGGTATGGATGCTACCGATTCGTTAATAAAGATGATATCAGCCAGCAAACACAGGGATCAGGCGCGTGTGATAATGCTGGATGGAGTCACATACGGTGGTTTCAATCCGATTGACATCGTGCGCTTAAATGAATATACAGGAATGGGTGTGATTGTGCTGATGCGCTCGCTGCCTGATTTTGAGAACATAAGAAAAGCTCTATCTCATCTGGAATACCCGGATGAAAGGTTTGCGATAATAAAAAAAGCAGGCAGGATATCCCGGGTGGTAACTTCACATTCCCGGACACCGGTTTACATCCAGTGTGCAGGCATCGATGAAATTTCCGCCATCAGGATAGTCCAGTTAAGTGCCACCCATAGCAATATCCCTGAACCTTTGAGGGTTGCACATCTCATTGCCACCGGTATTATTTGCGGTGAATCCTGTGGCAAACCCTGATGTGTTTAGTCCTGAATTGAAGCCAGTACTATTGTCTCCCCTCTTTCCAGCAGTTCTTTTGCCTTTTGCTCCGTTTTAGCTTCGGCAAACACCCTGACAATTGGTTCGGTACCTGAAGGGCGTATCAGTAACCACCCGTCTTCATACCATATCTTGAAACCATCAGTGGTATCAATCTCAATTCCCTCTTCCTGTACATCGATGGCTACGTTTTCAAGGGTCTTTTTCAGATCACCACATTTCACTTTTGTTTTGGCATTGTGGTACTCTGGAACATTTGCAGCCATATCTGAAGGTTTCACTCCCGCTGCCATTATGTCGAGCAATTTAGCGCAGGCCATTGCACCATCCCTGCAATACTGGTGTTCGGGGAAAATAAGCCCCCCATTCCCCTCTCCGCCAAACACGGCATCTACTTCCATCATCCTGCGTGCTACATTAATGGATCCGACAGCTGTCCAGTGGAGTTCCACCCCCGCATTTTCTGCAATGTCCAGCATGCGCCGGGATGAACTGACCGGTGTCACGATTGGGCCCTTTTTACCGGAGATCACATATTTTGCCATCATGGAAAGTAGTATTTCTTCATCAATGAAAGTTCCATTTTCATCAAAGAAGACTGCCCTGTCTGCATCCCCGTCCTGGGCAACTCCCAGGTCAGCATCATAGTTTTTGACAATATCCCTGAGCTCTCCCAGTACATCGGGTGTCGGCTCGGGATTTCTCCAGGGGAATGTACCATCCGGCTGGGCGTTGATAGTAATGACCTCGCATCCCAGTTTACGCAATAAGAGGGGGAGTGTAAGAGAACCTGCACCACATCCTGTATCTATGGCCACCCGGAATCGCTTTGCTCTGATCTCTGTGGAATTGACCGATGAAATTATTCCATTGATGTAGTAATCATTGGCATTATAATCCAGGTTCAGTTCACCTGTCAGGTTCCAGTTAGCAGTGTGGAATTCGCCGGTATTGTAGATATTTTCGACCTTTTTCTCCCCTTCCCTGGAAAACTCGGTACCATCTGCGTCTATAAGTTTTATGCCGTTGTATTCCCGGGGATTGTGGGATGCAGTAATAACAATCCCTGCATCTGCATGGTCGCGCACATAATACTGGACAGACGGGGTGGGGCAGGTTCCAATGTCGATAATTTTTATGCCTGCTGAAAGTAAACCGGATATTGCAGCTGCTTTTAGCATCTCTCCTGATATGCGTGTATCTCTTCCGATTGCTACGGTCTTGCCTTCTCCCAGATAGGTTCCCAGACTTCTGGCAAGGTCTATTGCAAATTTAGGTGTGATGAATTCGTTAGCTATACCACGTACTCCGTTGGTTCCGAACAGACCCATTTGTAAACTCTCCTACTTGCTATACTAGATGCCACTTTACTATTTTAGGTTTATCAGGAGGTTGGTCTATCACCAAGAATTATATTTAATGAATTCCAATCTATGGACCATGCTAATGAAAGATGAAGGCAGGCTTGTAATCTGGCTGGCTTCCATAGATCGTTCCAAAAGCAGGAATGAAGGAAGGATTATATCTCGCAAAAGTTCAGTAAAGGAGCCGAGTCTGGAAGAGATGGAAAAGGCAGCTGCGTCCCTGGATCTTAATCCCGAGGTTCAAAAAGACAAAGCTTATCCACGTTCCTGGTGGGAGAAAAGCGGACGTATCATGGTGGATAAGAACGAATCCAGATCTACCACAGCAAGACAGATATCTAAAACAATAAAAAAAGATAGACAGGGCTGAATGCCCCTTTTCTTTATAATGGATTACATTTTATGGCCAGGTACCATAACTGGCACTTAATAGAATAACAGCAGCTCCACAAAGCAATCCAAAGACTATAACTGCTTTTGGGTCCAGGTGGATTGCCCTTTTGTCCTCTTCATAATATCTCATAAGACCGGCAGAAGACATCAATCCGTTGTCACTCTGTTTCTTTTTTCCCATATTCTTCCAGCTCTTTCCTTTTGTTTACTTGTATCCTGATTGTATTTTATACTTTGAACTACTCCACGCTTACGCATGGAGATTCCTACGATTTGTCATATCATTCATAGGATGTATTTGGGATACATCAAATGTCAATAATCCTGTTTGTCGTAGATTATGAGCAAAATGTTCATAGCCTGTCCAGATGGCATAATTGGATAGGTAACGTATCATGATATTGATAGCACTGTTTCTATCTCTATCAATAACGTTACCACAATCACATGTCATATCACGTCTATATAATGGCATATCATGTTATTTTCCACAAACATAACCTGTTTTTAACGTATATCTCTCATCAATTTTAACTACTTGTTTACCTATAAGTTCTGCTTTATAGGTGAGAAATTCGATGAAACGTGATAGATAACCATTGCTTTGTGTAGAACGATATAAATAACTTATGCAATTGTGTTATTATACCACGGCTTTCATCCCCTCCCTTACGGAAAGGGGCTTCTCGCCTATTGAGTTAAAAGCTTGCGCTCTCAGGTTCTTACTTCATCTAGCAGGAACGGGGGCCTGAAGATTCCTTTTTCTGTAATTATCGCCTCAATATATTCCATCGGCGTGCTGTCAAAAGCAGGATTGATCACCGGTACATCTTCGGGTGCTATCTGTACTCCCTGCATGTAGCGCAATTCATCAGGATCCCGCTCTTCTATCTTCACGCTACCTTCCCAGCCCTTGAAATCAAATGTCGAGGCAGGAGCTGCCACATAGAAAGGAATTTCGTGTTCCATGGCCACGATCGCATGGTTGTAGGTTCCGATCTTGTTGAATACAGCATCTTCTGTAATGCGGTCTGCCCCGACTATCACCTTGTCCACAAGCTCGTGGCGCATTACATAACCACTCATGGAGTCCGAGATAAGTTTGACCGGGATATTGTCCTGCATCAGTTCCCAGGTCGTAAGCCGGCCTCCCTGGTTCAAAGGCCGGGTCTCACATGCGATCACATTGATATCTTTTCCCTGTTCCACAGCGGAGCGTACCACTCCCAGGGCCGTGCCCCAGTCCACACAGGCCAACCTGCCGGCGTTACAGTGAGTCATAACGGTATCCCCGTCTTCCAGCAGGGAAGCACCATGTTTGCCGAGAGTTTTGTTGATCTGTACATCTTCATCTGCAATGGCCTGTGCTTCGTTGAGAGCTATATCCCGTATGCCTGCGGTGTCGTAGGCCTCTGAGACCGCTTTTATCACCCGGTTTACTCCCCATCCCAGGTTTATAGCTGTGGGTCGGGTGGCCAAGATGATCCGTGCGGCATTTTTGAGATCTTCCAGGAGGCTTTCCATGTCATTTGCACTGCTGAGTTTGCTGGCAAGGGCAATACCATAGGCACCTGCTGCTGCCAAGGCGGGTGCTCCCCTGACACGCAATGATTTGATTGCTTCACACAGCTGGGCCAGATTTTCACATTCGATTTCCCTGTATTCGACAGGCAACAGGGTCTGATCGATCATTCTCACGGTAGAATTCTCAGCATTCCATTGAATTGTTCTCATTATGTTTCACTCTGGTGATAATTAATTAAGGCTGGTTGAGATATTTTACACCTTTATATATATCTTCCACCTAAATACACATCCATGGTCAGTTCAAGGGCTATTCATGATCCTGTGCATAAAACTATCCTGTTAACTCCTCTCCAAAAGGAACTGGTGGAAACTCCTCAGGTGCAGAGGTTACGTTCCATCCAGCAGCTCGGTCTTGTTGATATCGTTTATCCGGGTGCAAAGCACAGCCGTTTTGAGCATAGCCTGGGTACCATGCATATGGCATCCCTGATGGCCGATGCCCTGTCTCTGCCACAAGAGGATAAAGTGAAAGTAGAAGTTGCAGGTCTTTTGCATGATGTGGGTCATTCTGCATATTCTCATGCCGTGGAAGATGTCCTGAAGCGCAATCCCGATATTAAGCCACAATACGGTGGTATAATTAGGGAAAACCACGAAGCTTTCAGTGAATATGTCATAAGGAATTGTTTTGCAAACAACGGTAATATTGCAAGAATAGTTGAGACAGAGCTGGGCCAGGATCCTGTTGATTTTTTCGATCAAATCGCCCTCATGGCAACAGGTAAGTCCTCTCTTCTGGATAAGCCCTATCTGGGACAGTTAATATCCGGTGACATAGATGCGGATCGGATTGATTTTTTGCTTCGTGATTCGTATCACACCGGCATATCCCTGGGATTAATAGATGTGGATCAGATAATACAGAACCTGAGCATCCGCAATGGCAATATCGTACTGGGTAAAAGGGATGGCTGCAGTTATGATGAAGATATGACATTGACGGTTGCTGAATCAATGCTCATAGCACGTGCACATCACTATAATGCTATAGTTCATCATCCTCATACCCAGTCTGCCAGGATTATGTTATTGAGGGCTCTTGAAAATGCTCTGGCTGTGTTTGGGGAAAAGAAGGATGCAGAATCTGTGAATAACGAGGTGGGTTTGTTTTTCACAGAATATAATGATGCTGACTTGCTCTATTTCATAAAAACATATGGCAACGATCAGGCACAACAGCTGATCAGTGCAGTCCTGGCAGGAAATATCTGTGACCCAATTGTACGATTTAACCAGAAAACCCTCAACCCGGCAACCCGGATGGCCCTGTCTACAATCGCCCGGCATGGTGTGGCCAAGAGGATGTTCGAGGAACAGCTTGAAAAGAGAATAGGGGACGTTTTTGTAGATTTGAGTGTTGCCAGTGGAGTGCCTCGCAGTACAAGGGTTGTTGTGAACGGTGAGGATAGTTTCTTTTACGATGAATCCGCCCTTGCAAATGGTCTGGTCAGGGCAATTTCCAGGCAACTGTCACTGGTTGTTTTTTCTCCGGTTGATGGTGTCGGATGCCCCGAAGCTGCACAGCTTAAGGATGTTGTAGGTGACACTGTTGATACCCTTTCTCCCCAGTTGCTGAGATTTATACGCCAGGAAAATTACCTGCCCATAGAGGGGCTGGTATTGTTGTTCTATACTGTAAATTCAATCTTCTGGAAAGAGGAAGATGGCTTTGTCTCGATTCCCCGCTTACGCAATATAACCTGGATATATCGCATGGTCCAGCGGTTCAGTGAAGACGTAAGACTTCGTAACCTCTTTGACTATAATTTCCACCGGGATTATGGTTTTCCTTACAGCAACAGGGTTTTTGAGGACATCCAGCTGCTCGTGGCAATGGGCATTGTGGATGAAGACCTGCGTTATTATGAAAAGGATAACAGGTTCCACCAGCGCTATGAGTATGTCCTGACGATGCACGGAGTTAAATATGGAAAACAACTTTCAGAAGCCTACAGCCGTGAATTCAGGGAACTTTCAAAGGTACTCAGGCAGGATAAACACTCTATCCCCCGGGATATCGTAACAATTCCTGCCCGCCGTTATCAACAACCCTGAGGTGTATGTATGAAAGAAAATGAAACAGTACTTTTGCGCACCCGTCATAAAGATAAATTCCGGGAATATTTGACCACAGTTTCGGGTAAACAGTTCCACTGCGAATTTGGTATTGTTGAAACGGCTGATTTGCTGGATATAAATCCCGGAGGCACCATTGTGTCCCATATGGGTCAGCAATTCTCTGTGATCAGGCCCCGGGCCCCGGATATGTTCAGGCTGGCAAAACGCACGGGGGCACCTATCATGCCCAAGGATGTGGGCCAGATCATTTCGCATGCAGGTATAAATTCTTCTGACAGGGTCCTCGAAGCCGGCACAGGCAGCGGTGTGCTTGCCATTTATCTGGGTTCTGTAGCAAAGGAAGTTATCAGCTATGAGATACGTGAGGATTTTGTGAAGAATGCCCGGGCCAATTTGTCCATGGCAGGTCTTTCCAATGTGGAAGTTCGATGCGGGGATATTGTGGATGTGATGAAACAGGGCAGTGATTTTTTCGATGTTATAGTACTTGATATTAAAGGTTCGGCAGAATCTGTCAGGTATGCCTGTTCTAGCCTGATTGCCGGAGGTTTCCTTGTTGTTTATTCACCTTTTATTGAACAGGCAAAAGCCGTATATTTGGAAGCAGTGAAGGCAGGATTTTACAGTGTACATACTCTTGAATGTCTGGAAAGAGAGTTATCTGTATCCGAGAGAGGTACAAGACCCGCACCGGCACGTGTGGGTCACACCGGTTATCTGACCTTTGCCAGAAAATGATCAAGAGTAGATTTATCTTTTTTATTTTCACATAATGTTTCAAGGCTAATGATTCTGGAGTATAGGAAACTCAATTTGATTAATTTAATATAGGTTCTATTCATTAGTTCATTTCGATTAACGTGTCTGATAATGGATTATGGAAAAAGGATGCTGAATCAATCAGGAAACCTTTAGAAGATGGGCACAGGATTGCTCTGGAAAAAGGTATTAGTGAAACAGCTATAATTGACTTTAGTTCAACATCCAATCCTCTGGGCAGTCCTTTTGATTATCCGGATTGCAAACTCTGCCTGAAGGATATTTTTTCCCGTGTGGAATCTATGTATTCACACTTTCCTGATAATGAATATTCAGAATTAAGGTCAAGTGCTGCCAAATATTTTGGAAATAATATCTCTGCTGATAATATTGTTCCTGCTCTGGGAGTTGAAGATGTAATACGCATGGTGTTTTCCTCAGTAATTGAAACCGGGGATACCGTTCTTCTGAACAGGTCTCAGAATCCGGCCAATGAAAAACATTGCATAATCAGTGGTGGGGAAGTGAACTATGTTTTTGAGGACGACTTAAAAAACATATCGTCAGCTTTGCTTAAAAAGGCAAAGATTATTCTCCTAACCAATCCGGACAATCTTTTCGGCCAGCTTTATTCAAAAAGTGATTTAATTTCTCTTCTGCAACGCTGTAATGACCATTCTACCCTGCTGGTGGTTGATGAGAGTCTGATAGACTTTACGGCTGAATCCGTCACAATGGTTGGTGAAGTATCTCATGATACCAATCTGTTGGTGATCCGTTCCCTGAAAGACACCTTTTCGCTTCCCGGAGCAGGGATTGCTTTTGGTATTACTAATGAGAATTTTGCAGCAATTTTGAACAGGGTACGCAATCTCTTCAACCTGGGTTTGCTGGAAGAGGCAACGGCTCTTTCCTTGCTGGATATGCAGGAAGAACTGATTAATACCTATTTGCCTGCTTCCAGACAATTCGTCCGGGAAAACCGCCGCTACCTTATGGAGCGCCTGAGTAAGGTGCGGAAATTCAAGACATATGAAAGCAATACATCCTTTGTCCTTGTTGATGTAAGCGCTGCAAGTCTCGATTCGGTCGAATTGACTCGCAGACTCGCTGAAAAAGGTCTTCTTGTAAGGGATTGTTCCGACTTTTATTCCCTGGACCGTAATTTTATCAGGGTTTCGGTGAGGCCGAAAGAGGATACTGATAGACTTGTGGAAGCTATAGGGACCGTTGTAGTTGACAGTGCCCGGGATAGTGCCATGGAGAATCTTAACCAGATACTGGAAGAAGAACCTGTCAGGCCTCTTGGTGCGAACAGGGCATGTCCCTATTATCCCTGCCATTTCAAAGGGCAGGATTGCACTTTCTGCTTCTGCCCCTTTTATCCCTGCGGGGATGAGTGCACAGGAGGCAGGTGGGTCTGTCGCTCAAGCGGAGGCAAGGTGTGGAGTTGTGAAAAATGTGGCCTGGTTCACCAAAAACCAACTGTCCGGAATCTGCTTGATGTCCTCAAAGGTGAAGGAGAGATGGAAGACAAACTCAAAAAAGCCTGGGATGAGGTAATGGAGCCCCTATTATGATGGACTTTATTTATGCCGGTTATATGCATATGATTTATGTGCTTTTATTTGCTGTGTTAATTGATCTTGCAGTAGGGGAACCTCCGGCTCGCCTGCATCCGGTGGTCTGGATCGGGACATTGATTGGCATTTTCAAAAAGCACATTCCTTCATCGGGAAGAAAAGCCTATGGTGTTTTCATGGGTATTACATGCATTCTTTTTGCATCCCTTATTGCCTATGTTGTACTTTTAGTATCGAGTCAATCCCTGGTGCCTGAACTTGTGGGTATAGTTATTGAGGCCTATTTCCTCAAAAGTACTTTTGCTATCCGCAGATTGTTATTTGCCGGAGAAGAAGTTGCATCATCTCTGGAAGTGGGAGCCCTGGAGGAGGCCAGGAGACAACTTTCTATGTATGTAAGCAGGGACACATCAAAACTTGGTGGCTCTCATGTATCTTCTGCTGCCATAGAAACCGTATCCGAGAATTATGTAGATTCTATTCTCTCTCCCCTTCTCTATTATTCTGTAGCAGGCCCCTTCGGTCTGATAGCAGCTTATGCCTTTAAAGCCGTAAGTACCCTTGATTCCATGGTTGGCTACCGTGATGAGGCACACAGGGAAGTTGGTTTCTTCTCGGCAAAACTGGATGATGTACTTAACTGGATTCCTGCCCGGATCTCCCTGTTTTTCATCTGGGTGGCTGCATTTTTCCTGAACATCCTGCCAAAAAATATGTCTTTTGATCCTTCAGGTGCATGCTACTGTTCAAATAACGATTGCAACGTTCCGGATTCCCCGAATTCCGGCTATCCAATGGCAGCAGTGGCCGGTGCTATAGGTGTCAAACTGGAAAAACCGGGAGTTTATGTGCTGGGGCAGGGGCTTGCATCCCCGGGTGCGGAATCTATTAAAAGGGCAAACCGGCTTGTAGAAGGAGCGGCTCTTATAGCTATAGCGTGCTTTTCACTTGTAATTTATGTTTTTACTAACTTCATCTGGAAATTTATATAATCTGGTCAAAGTGATACTATGAAATTGTCTGATGTAGAATCCAGGAATACAAAAGGAGAACAGCCCGAAGAAGCTGATACCGGTTATATTTATGATATTATGGATATCCTGAAGGAGGAGGGTATTACTGAAGAGGCACTTGTGGAAGCTTCAATGGGACTTTACACGCCTCATCCGGGAATCGAGACTCGTGAAAAGGCAGAAGCCCTTTTTATCAGGGAACTTCGTCTTGCGATTTCCGATCCCAATCTTTGCATGTTGATCTATTCCGGTATCCTGCTTGAAAGAGAGGGTCGCAATGGGACACTGCCTAACATAAGTCGTGATTCCTATGAAAGGGACCTGACCTTCCTGATAGCTGATGAGGTACTGGGGATGAGCATTTCCAAATATATCAGTGGGGACAAGGGAATGTTTGAGTTTGTCAGGTTCGACAAACAAAAACCGGGTATACTTGCAGAACTCGGTCCTTTCATGGATGATGTCATTGGTGGACTTATCGGAGGCGTTTCTGCCAATATGTATACCAGGGGAATGGCAGAGATTGACAACTCTAAAAAAGAAGATGATGAAAAGTCGACGGTGGTGTGATAGCCGGATGAGCGGATTTCTACTTGCAGTCAGGACGGGTTTTGGTTTCTTATCGACAATTCCCGTGGGAATTACCATGGAAGGCCTCGATGAACTGGTTAAACGAAGTTACCTGTTTGTCTTTACGGGTATTATACTGGGTCTTTTGATTGGCATGTTTACAGGAATTGTGGAGTATGTGTTCCCTGCAAATATTTCCGCAGCCCTGGTTATTGTTTTTATTTACTATCTAACAGGTCTCAATCATCTGGACGGGCTGTCTGATTTTGGTGACGGGTGTACTGCTCACGGTTCCCTTGAAAAGAAGATCAAGGCCCTTAAGGATATGTCGCTGGGCATAGGCGGGGTGGCATATTGTGTCATCGGCCTGATTTTGCTCTATGCCAGTATTTCCTCTCTTCAGCAGCAGATATACATTACCGGAGGTATATCATCGCTGCCTCAGTGGGCACTTTTGCCCCTGTCCCTGCTTGTGGCGGAGATCGGTGCCAAACAGGGTATGCTCACAATAGCAGCTTTTGGCAAATCGATCCATGAAGGCCTGGGTTCCATGGTTATCGACAAAACAGATATCGGTAAATACCTGACTGGCCTGGTAATGGGTGGTGCTGTATCTGTTCTCGGGTTGGGTTTAATTGGTTTGATAGGTTTTGTGGCAGCCATAATGGGAGCTTTCGGAGTTCTCAATGTTTCTAACAGGCATTTTGGTGGTGTCAACGGGGATTGTATCGGTACTGCCAATGAAATTGCCAGGCTTACTTCCCTGATTGCCATCACTCTTGCAATAATGGCTATCAATACAGGTTACGGAGGTCTTTCATGGATGCTTTTATAATGGCTGGTGGTCAGGGTTTGCGTCTGGGTATGGGTGAGAAACCCTGTGTGGATATTCTGGGTAAGCCCATGGTATGTTATGTTGTGGATGCCCTGGAGGAGTCAGGGAGCATTGGTGATGTTTATGTGACAGTGTCCCCCTTTACCCCTCACACCGAAGAAGTTGTACAAAATTGCTATGGAGGTAATGTCGAAACCATTGATACTGCCGGCGATAATTATGTTGGCGATATGGTTTATGCTGTGGAACAGGCAAAAGTTGCAGAACCCCTGATGGTAATCATGTCCGACCTCCCTCTGATAACAGCCGATCTTATCGATTCCATTGTGGAAGAATATTACAGGTGTGGAAAACCTTCAATGTCGGTATTTATACCCCTTTCTCTGTGTAAAAAGGTAGGTTTGCGCCCGGATACCGTTTTCAATTGGAGTGGAAACCTCATAGTCCCCACCGGGATAAATATCCTTGACGGAAGCAAAATCCGGGAGGAACAGGTATATTATAATTATCTTCTGGAAGACCCTGAAGTAGCCCTGAATGTCAATACTGCAGAGGATCTGCAGCGCTGCACTGGTATTCTGGAAAAGAGGTAGAATAAATAATTCGGGGTTGTCTATGACAAATTGTGTCAATATTAAGGGCAAGGATTATTCTCTGGATACATTAGGGCTGATTGTGGGTACGCAGAACTTGGATATCACAAATTCTTTCCCTGAAGAATATCTCTTATTGTGTGAAGTTGTGGACAATCCCTTTATTCTTCCCTTTTTCCTGGAGAAATTCTATACTATGGACATAAAGGACCCTGAAAATCTCCGTTTGGCATTGTGGAGGGTACAGGTTGATTCTGACCTGCGTCTCGGGGAGGACATAAGTAAACATCAGCAACGCAGCTATGTCACGCGTACACTGGAAAAATTACTTTTCAGTGAGGTGTTGCTAGAAGTTGTCGAAGAACCGGATACGTCTGATGAAAGCGGTTTTTTATTAACTTCAGGGGAAGATACATGAATTTTTATATAAGGAATCCCCTATTTTATATGTAACCCCAGTTTGACAGTTTCAACTCTATCTTGAAGAAACCGTCCCCTCTTTGAACCCCAAAATTTCACTTTTTTGTCAGGAAAACCCATTTGACAATGTTAAATAATTCACGTTAATTTCTACGATTTCATCCTTTTTTGCCTTAAAATCAGTGTATTTATGGCATCAAAATTAGCGTAAATGTACCTTTTTGCCTTATTTTTCATGTAATCCACGGTAACTGTCAAATTCAATAAGCTATTTTTAATGAATTTTGTAGACTTGGATTTGAGTTCATCGTACTCATATCGCATCAGTGATATGAACAATTGTGCAATGAACCCAATTATCTGTCAGTTTGTAACTTACAAGGGCTTTGAGCAAGTTGTTGATATCAATTCCATTCTTTTTGTGTTTACCAAAAACTGAAGGAAGATCGAGGATTTCGTAAAGTTGGTTTACAGCCAGAACGGTTCCAATAGGAAAGCATATATTCTTGTCAGGAATAATCTCATATGTTCTTAGTTTTTGTTGCATTTTTCGTCGAATACAGCAAGGCTAAGAATACTATTATTACTTTTGACTGTCAAAGTCGGGCTACAAAAGCTCTGAAAATACCTCGATATAATTGATTTTCCTTGAATTCAAGTTCCAAAGCACGATCCCACCACAGGTGCCTGTCGCAGAGGCAATGATGGCTCTGGTTATGGCGGATCACATGATCAGAAGCGGGCACATTGCAGCGGATACGCTGCTGAAGGAATAAAAATAGAAAAGCACCACCACAGAAGTGGTGCAATAGAAATGTAAGTCAGGAGAAACACCCGTTTCCCCTTACGCCGTTACTGCTTCGTTCTTCTGTACATAAACCCTGCCAATCCCAGCACAGCAATGCCAATTCCTGCCGTGAATCCCGGAAGACCGGTATCCTCCTCAGCGGGAGCTTCAGGTGTTTCTTCCTCAACAGGTTCAGACTCTGGTTCCTCGACAGGTTCGGATACTTCCACGAGTTCATCCCCAATTATCTTGAATACAGAAAATCCAGTCGTCTGGGCTGTGAAGTGCAGGAACTCATCGTCTTCTCCTACCTGATTGGTTGGCAGATCGTTCCATGCATCCTCATGGTACCTTGTCATGCGAATGGTGGATGGATCTATATTGTTTTCATTTATCCATTCCCTGCTAACCTTGAACCTGATCAGGATGTTGTCAGCATTCTCATTCGAGATGGTCCCCTCACTTCCAACAGTGAGACTTACTACTTGGTATGGCTGACCATCCGAAGGATCATCCTCTACATCGTCTGGCATCTGTTTGAGTACCTGCACGTTGGTGACGACATTGCCTTCATAGCTATTTGCATCAAAGCTGATACCGAGTACCGGTCCCTCCCCACCCGAGAGATCATATTCCACGTTGTCACCTGCGAGAACCTTCTTTATTGCAGAATCCGTGGATGCAACATTCGATGGCGTGTTGCTCTGACCGACGGATGCACGGCTTCCGCTACTACTTTCTCCACTACTGGCAGGTGTAGTTGTGTCCGGTGCAATCAAGGGCAGATAGTCCACATGACCTGATGCAATGCTATATGTCTCATCACATATAGCATCACCATCCACATCGGTATCATTGACCTGGCTGAACCCTGTACCAGTTGGTGTAAGCCAGTAGTTGCCACCAAGATACGAACCTCCTGCGATGCTCGTGCCTGAGGTCTTTGTGGTATTCCAGACATTGCCAGTGTTGGTTCCGTCAACATTAATGTTGTCAGAGTTGTTGAAGAGATTGTTGTAGATGAAATTGTTGTTGGAATCAGATAGATAAATACCGTAGTCACCATTGTCCAACGCCGTGTTGCTTGTCAGCGTGTTGTTGTTGCTGGAATCCTTCAGATAAATACCGTTGTCACTATTGTCCGACGCTGTGTTATTGGTCAGCGTGTTGTTGCTGGAACTGTCTAGATCAATACCGTCGTCACTATTGTTCGACACTGTGTTGCTTGTCAGCGTGTTGTTGTTGCTGGAAAAGCCTAGATCAATACCGTCGTCACTATTGTTCAACATAGTGTTGCTTGTCAGCATGTTGTTGCTGGAATAGTCTAGATCAATACCGTCGTCACTACTGTTCGACATAGTGTTGCTTGTAAGCGTGTTGTTGCTGGAAGAATCCAGAGAAATACATTCATAATTACTTGACACTGTGTTGTTGGTAATATTTGAGTCGGTTGAATTGTAAAGGAAAATACCATTCACATTATTTGAGAGGGTTAGATCCTCGATGGATATATTTTGGCAATTGATACAATATACAACACCAGCATTCGTGGATGAATCAATTGTAATGTCACTATTATTCACAACATAATAAATAGGTTTACTATCCACAGTGTTACTTGTGTTAATGTCATTAAGCATCTCCAACATGTTGTCACCCACAACTCCAAAATTGTACGTATTGTTTGACATCGTGTTGCTGATCAGCGTATTGTTGCTGGAACCAGATAGATAAATACCGTTGTCAGTATTATTCGACACCGTGTTGCTTGTAAGCGTGTTGTCGTTGCTGGAACTAGGTAAAAAGATGGAACTATATATATAGATGCCGTTGTCAGTATTGTCCGACACCATGTTACCGGTCAGCGTGTTGTTGCTGGAAGTAGATAAATAGATGCCTTCGTCACTATTGTCCGACACCGTGTTACCGGTCAGCGTGTTGTTGTTGGAACTATATATATAGATACCGTCGTCAGTATTGTTCGACGCCGTGTTGCCGGTCAGCGTGTTGTTGCTGGAAATATCCAGATAGATGCCGCGATAATTACTCGACGCCGTGTTGCCGGTCAGCGTGTTGTTGCTGGAAATATCCAGATAGATGCCGCGATAATTACTCGACGCCGTGTTATTGGTCAGCGTGTTGTTGCTGGAACTAGATAGAAAGATGCCGGAGTTATAAACAGATGTAGCACCACTCACATTGAACCCGTTGATGGTCACATCATCAGCAGTGACAAAGAACACAGAATCAGATGATGATACAGCAGTAACATTCGTAACGGCAGCACCATCTGTTGAAGTGATGTTCAGTTGCTTATTTACCTCCACGTTCTCATTGTACGTGCCGGGATACACCCGGATGGTGTCGCCTGCACTGGCGGCAGTAATTGCATCCTGGATGGCAGTGTGATTCTGATCACCGCCATCATCAACTGTAATAATTGCCGCAGCCGCTGGGTGGGTTGCGATGGTGAGCAATGACAATACAAATATCAATACTAACAGGCATTTCAGCCTGGATGAGTGGGATCTATCCATGTTGAATCATTCCTAGATAGATTATAGTGTGATGCTTAATATATATATATTGAATGTCTTACAACATTTTGTGACATCTTGAACAAAAACAGAGTTTCGATCAAAAAGTGTAGGAAATCTTTCGGAGATACTGTGAACAGAATAACATTTATAAAGAAAAAATTTCTGCTTATCGCAACGGTAGTTACAATATCAAGGGCTTCCTCCTGATTGATCCATTCGTGAGCTTTACTTATGCTGAAATTATATGTCAGTTTGTAACTTACAAGAGCTTTCAGTAAATTGTTGATATCAATTCCATTCTTTTTGTGTTTACCAAAAACTGAAGGAAGATTAAGGGTTTCGTAAAGTTGGTTTACAACCAGAACGGTTCCGATAGGAAAGCATATATTCTTGTCAGGAATAATCTCATATGTTCTTAGTTTTTGTTTGCATTATAACCCAATACAGCAAGGCTAAGAACACTATTATTACTTTTGACTGTCAAAGTCGGGATGTAAATAAATTCCATTGTGTTTACTCATAGGTGGATATTTTTGCTATTATGTTCTGATTACATTGTGAGATATTTATCAAAAAAGCAGAATGCCCCTTCGTAAGCTAGGGGATGAAGGCGTACAAAAAATATAAAAATATTAACTACATAATGTAATGTATAAATTTACGAGAAACAAGTAAACTTAATATATTTAAAATACCGTAGGGACTACGGGTAGAGCCTGTGGACTTGTTTCCGTTGGGAAAAGGTATGAAGCAGGAAGCATCATGCGTAAGCGTGGTGTGGTTCACAAGGTGTTTCAAATGGAGGAGACAACAATTCCTGAAAGGGTTAGTACTGGTATTAATGGACTGGATGAGATGCTCAAAGGCGGGTATTTTAAAGGTACCGCAAACGTTGTTTCCGGGAAATCAGGTACCGGTAAAACGATTTTTGGATCTCAGTTCATTTATGAGGGGGCAAAGAACGGCGAGAAGGTGATGTGTATAATCACATCGGAAGAATCCAAATCCATCGTTCGGGAAATGAAAGCATCTTTTGACTGGGATTTCAAGAAACTTGAGGATGATGGCTTACTTTCTTTTGTTGATATCACAGATCCGGGGCTTCGTCTCCAGAAAAGTGTGGAAATCGCACCCTCAGAGCTTATCAAGAGTTTCAAAAAGCTAATTGAAAGCAAAATAGATGATGTGCAGCCTCAGAGGGTATTCATTGATTCAATTGAGGCCCTTTTCCTTGCCATAGACTCAAATTATAAACTCAGGACTCTGATAGATGATGTATTTGGTGTCCTGCGCAGCCGCGATGTAACTTCTTTGATTTCGGTTGGCAAGATGTTTGACCTTGATGAGATGGTGGAATATGGTGCCGATTCAGTTGTCAAACTGGAACGTGTCAGGGTAGGCAATAATCTCCAGCGTACCATCTTTGTTATGAAAATGAGGGGCTCGAGCACAATCAATGAGGTGCGTGTGCTTAATATTTCGGATAATGGGATGTCGGTGCTTGCCCAGTCTCCGTATCTGGAGTGAATATTCTTATTTTACTCCAGCCCTTCTTCGGTAATTATGAATTCCCTGCTCAATCCTTCCGGCCGGGAGCGATGTTTGAGCAGGTTGGCTTTTCTTTTATTCTCCCCTGTACGCTCAAGCTGAATTATGGTTTTTGACATATGTTCGACCGTACTGCCACCCACAGGTTTCAGTTTGCCCGTTCCTATGTCTGAATAGACCTGATTTGTGATAACAACTACAATTCCTCTCTTGCGGGCCAGGCCGTGCAGATAGCCTATCTGATTGGCAAGTTCCCTGCGGGTGCGGATACTTTTCTCTTCATCTTCAAGACCAAAGCGGTAATAAGCAGTTGCTGAATCCACAATTATAAGTCCGATGTTCTGGGCACTTATTTTTTCTATCTCATGGATTGCAGAATACTGTTCCTCAAAACTGTGGGGTTCGTAGATGATTATGTTCTGGGCAATTTCCCTGGCATTTTCACCTGCTATCTGACTGAACCGTTCCGGTGAGATTGCCTCAGTATCAACAAGAATTGCTTTTTTTTCACCCTTTACACAATGGACTGCAAGCTGGAGACAGAGGTTTGTCTTTCCGCTTCCGGATTCTCCATATATCTGGGTCACAATTCCTGCTTCGAACCCGCCTCCAAGCAGTTCATCTATGGGTTTGCACCCTGATGTAAGTAAGTCGGTTATATTGTACACCTCAATTGGTTCAAGTTACTGCTATTATCGGGGTTTAGGTTATACATCTTTTGGAAACATTTCTTTTTGTTTGTTACCAGATCAGATAATACAATAAATTCAGAACATCTAGATTATTTTATTGTATATCACATTTGTTACCAGGCACATTTCAGTGTATCCAGACATAGGGTGAAAAAGCATTATAAATGAATGAATCCTATTTCGATCTACTTACTGCGGGAAGTCAGTCGTTTAGGGGAAATCGGAATCTTGTTCATGATCGTTGATTCCTTTCTATCTTCTCTGGCTCTCCTGATGGTGTTTATTGTTACAAGGATGGAGTATCATGTCTGAAATTATTATCTATACCACCGATGTCTGCCCGAAATGTGCCCGTCTGAAAGCGACGCTAAAAGAGAATAATGTACAGTTTAAAGAAGCAGATATGACATCTGCAGAAGCACTTACCGAACTGCGCATAAATGGTGTCTTTACAAGTGAAGCACCTGTATTGCAGATAGGGGACGATTTCCTTACATCTGACAATATATTCAAAGGCAGTGATGTGGATATGGATGTCCTTCAGAATTTACTAAATTAAATGGGGGCTTAATATGGATTCTATGGCAGAAGAAATTGAAAAGAAAGTAAAAAATACCGATATAAGCGGTGTCCCTGAGGACACCATTCCTTCGTCCAATGTTGTTGAAGCAACTTCCGAATCATCTCCACGCCAGCAGACTCTTGACGGGAGCTTTGTTTCAATAATGCCTAAAGTCAGGACCACTGACGGCCATATGGTTGAATGGGACCGCAATATCGTTGTAAATCAGCTGCTAAAAGAAACCTCTCTCAGTGAACGCTTCCATGGTATCCCGGCTATCACCCGGGATGATGCCCTTGGTATAGCAAAGGAAACGGAAAAAAGAATTCGTAGTATGAATCTCAGATTCCTCTCCGGCCCGCTCATCAGGGAAGTTGTTAATATGGTCCTGATTGAGCGCAATGAGGTGGAATGGCGTAATATTTCCACCAGGGTAGGTACTCCTGTTTATGATGCCTGCGAGATCGATATGGGTACAGGCTTTGAAGCCAAAGAAAATGCCAATCTCCAGGAGAATGCGGAAACCTCCCACAAGAAAAAGGCCGACAAAATCTCCAAGGAACAGTATCTTTTACTTCTGCCACCCAAACTTTCCGACCTTCACCTGAATGGTGATCTGCATATCCATGACCTGGAATACATGGGAACCCGCGCTTTCTGTCAGGACTGGGATTTGAGATACTTCTTCTATTATGGTCTCATGCCGGATGGTTCCGGTGCCAAGGCAAGTGTTGCCGGTCCTGCAATGAAAGCTGAAGTTGCAGTTCTTCATGCGGTAAAAGCCCTGGGTAGTGCCCAGACGAATTTTGCCGGAGGTCAGGGATTCTATAATTTCCTTACGTTCCTTGCGCCCTTTTTAGAGGGTAAGTCCTACAAGGAGATCGAACAGCTGATGCAGATGTTCGTTTATGAGATGACCCAGATGATGGTAGCCCGGGGAGGACAGCTTGTCTTTTCCTCCGTACAGCTTTCTCCCGGGGTTCCAAAACTCTGGAGAGATAAACCTGTAGTCTATCGCGGACGTGTCTGGGATGGTTCGGATGGTAGTGACGTTAGGGTTTATGGTGATTATGAAAGGGAGGTCCGTCTTGGTTTCCAGGCGCTTATGAATGTCATGCTTGAGGGTGATTACTGGGGTAAACCCTTTAATTTCCCCAAACCGGAGATCTCGATTGAGCCTGATTTCATGGAAGAGGACGAGATGTTCAATCGTGCCCATCCAGAACTTCCGACCTATGATGATCTTTATAACCTGACATTCGAACTTACCGCCAAGTTTGGCACTCCCTATTTTGATAACCAGCTTCCTCCTTACAGGGGAGCAGGTGAAGGAATCTCCTGTTACCAGTGCTGTGCTTATCAGTTTTCTGCAAATGCAGAAGATGATGATGAATTTGAAGAAAAGCTTAACTTCAAGGACGGAAAACACTTTTCCATGGGTTCCTGGCAGGTTGTTTCCCTGAATTGTCCAAGGGCTGCCTACGATGCACAGGGTGATGATGAGGAACTATTCGCAAAGCTTAAGGGTTTGATGGACAGGGCAATTGAGGTGTTCCAGACCAAACTTAAATGGATGACCCCGATCATTGAATCCGGCAGGATGCCCTTTGCCACACAGCAGCCCAAGGACCCGGTTACCGGCAAGAAAGGCGCTGTTGCTGTTGATATGGATAGTCTTGTGTTTACCATAGGTGTGGTGGGTATCAATGAGATGGTCCAGTACCATACAGGTTCCCAGATGCATGAGTCAAAAGAGGCTTTCAAGGTTGCCGTCAGGGCAATGACAGAAATGGAAATGCATGCCCGCAAGATTTCAGAGGAACACGGGGTTGAGATAGCTCTTGCACGAACGCCTGCTGAAACTACCTGTCAGAGATTCGGTGTTTCAGACCTGCTTCATGATGAGTACAGGGAAATGGCTGCTTCGGTTCTCAAGGGAGATGTGGAATCCTCGGTATCCAGACTCAAGGAAACGCACGATTTGCCTGTGTATTACACCAATGGTACACATGTACCACCGGGAGCAGACCTGTCCCTGATGGAGCGGATCAATGTAGAGCATGTATTCTTCCCTATTGTTGATGGGGGAAATATCATGCACATCTGGCTTGGTGAAGGTTCTCCCGATGCAAAGGGACTGAAAGACTTTACCATGCATCTTGCACGCAACACCCAGACTGGCTACTTTGCTTTTACAAAGGACATGACCGTCTGTATGAATGATTTCCATATGATGTCCGGATTGCAGGACCGTTGTGAGAATTGTAATTCCGATAATGTGGAGCACCTTTCCAGGGTTACCGGTTATATCCAGTCTGTAGGCGGATGGAATGCTGCCAAGAAACAAGAACTTGCGGACAGGATGAGATATGGCTCCCCGGACATGCGTTGAAGATTTCGAGGTGAATTTCGGGGACTATGTCCCCCTTTCTACCCTCGATTGGCCGGGCAAGGCCTCTGTAGTTTTCTTTTTAAGGGACTGTCCTTTCAGGTGTCCTTACTGCCAGAACTATTCTATTTTGAATGGTTCAGAGCTGGTCGAAAGTTCCCAGATAAAACAGTTAATGGAAACTTCCCGTCCCTTTGTGAGTTCTGTGATAATCTCGGGTGGGGAACCCCTGCAACAGGAGCAGGCAGTTTCAGGAATCGCTCAAATGGCCCGGGATATGGGACTTCTGGTCGGGATACATACCAATGGTGTACACATCGATGTTCTGGAAGATCTTATTGAAAATGAATTGGTTGATGGTGTTTTCATCGATGTCAAAGCCTCTCTTGAAAATGCCGGGGATTATGGCAGGATGATTGGTTATGGCTCCTATCCTGCTGTGACAATTTCACCGGCAGATGCTGTGAATAATGTGCAACGTTCCATAAAACTGGCTGCAGAGAACAAACTCCTGCAGGAATTAAGAACAACCGTGCTGCCAGGTTTTATGGATAAACCCGAGGATATTGAATCGATTGCTTCTTCTATTTTAAAATGTGCTGGCAGCGATGTTGCCTATTTTATCCAGCAGGGTGAAACGGAACATTCAATGGACAGGAACCTGAGGAATCTGTCTCCCCTGAGCCGGGATGAACTTTTATCCCTGGGTTATGCTGCAACTTCTTTCCTGAATAATGTCTGTATACGTACCGGCAAAAACGGCACTGAAAAAATAACTTCAAACCAGTCTGAAGTTTAAGCAACCTCTTTATATGTGCCGGCAGTACCTTTTGTAAGATATAGTTATGAGAAGCATACCTGCTGAATTATCGCCTGTCCTGGCGGTACTTGATCTGCAGGCGTGCTTTCTGGCTTTTTCCGATGCCTTCTGATTTCGTAAACCGGAACATTCGTATTGCTGATATGATGTGCAGAGAGGCATTGGATATTTCGGAGGTTTCGATGGTATCAACGATAAAGGATATTGATGAACGCGCATTTATCTCACAGCTGGCTTCAGTTTTTGGCAGGGGTAACAGGGAATTGAGGGTGCCTGCCGGGGATGATGATTGTGCGGTCCTTGAATTTGGCGGGGAGTACCTTGTAGTTACTACAGACATGTTGCACCAAAAAACCGATTTTCCCGATACGATGACCCCCTGGCAGATCGGCTGGATGGCTGCTGCGGTGAATTTCAGTGATATTGCTGCAATGGGCGGCCAGCCTCTGGGTTTGCTTGCAGCGGTGGGTTATCCTGAGAATATGTCTCTGGCAGATGCCGGCGAGATTGCCCGGGGAATGCGGGATTGTGCACAATTCTGCGAAACTTCTGTGATCGGAGGGGACGTGGATTCCCATGAGGAACTTACCATCACAGGAACTGCCCTGGGCAGGGTTTCCAAAGAAGAACTTCTCACCCGTAAAGGATCAAAACCCGGAGATCTGGTTTGTGTTACCGGCACCCTGGGGGCAGCCGGGGCAGCCCTGGAAGCCTACCTGAAAAAGATGGATTTTGATGACGATTTCATGAAATCCCTGCTGGAACCCGTGCCCCGGATTGTCGAGGGCAGGATGCTTGCAAAAAGCGGTGCTGTGACCTCTGCCATGGATACCAGTGACGGTCTGGCACTGTCGCTGTATGATCTTGCCGCTGTCAATGACGTGGGTTTTGTCCTGAGGGAAGAATCCCTCCCAATAGACAGGCGTGTTTCTGAGATTGCTTCAAGCAAGCAAGAAGCCCTGGAAATGGCGCTGTATTCAGGCGGGGATTTCGAGTTGTTGGTAACGGTTTCAAGGGAGATGTTCGAGGCGTTACAGGCCGAATCTTATTTAACTGTTGTAGGAGAAACTGTTGGCATTGATGCAGGTATTAACTTAATTGGCAAAGATAGGGCAAACTTTGCTATTAATCGAAAAGGTTATTTACATATAGGAACATCTGAACAGATATGATTATACAAAGGAGATTATGCTATGAAAACCGGATTTAAGATTTTATTGATAGGATTGATGATTATTGGTATGAGTTGCGGAGTGGCAGCGGCTGCTGCACCCACATTCAATGATGGCGGTGTAACGCCTGGAAATGGTGAAATCGGACAAGATTTTACATTCACCGCAAATTTCAGTGATGCAGATAATGATTCTATTTCTGTTAATATCACGATTGATGGTATTGACTATGAGATGAACGAATCAAATTCTGGTGACACTAATTATAGTGACGGTAAAGATTTTTATTTTGACTTCACTCCCGGCACAACCCATGATTCAAGTGTTGCGAACGCTTCTCATCCATACAATTTCTCAGCTACTGCTGCAGGAGATACAACCGGTCCTTCTGGGGGTGGAACATTTGAGATATTGAACACAAAACCATCTCTTATCAATCAAGGCGTGTCATCAACATCGGGTAACAATTCTACAAATTTTGACTTCACAGTTACTTTTACAGATGCAAATAATGATAGTGCAGCTTATGTAAATGTAACTATTAACGGAACTGAATATGGGATGAATGAATCAAATTCGGGAGATGACACAACTATTGATGGAAAGGACTATGAATTTAACAAATCAGGTTCTTTCTTTGGTCTCGGTATTTTTGACTATTTTTTCACTGCTTCTGATGGAACAGATACAGCAGATCCAACTTCTACAGAATCATTTACAGTGAATAATGCACCCCAGTTAGACGGCTCTGTTTCACCTTCAACTGGGTCTCCGACAACTACATTTTATTTCAATGCAACCTATACTGACCTTGATAATCAGACTCCTTCAACCATTCAAGTTTACATAAACAGCACTCACGATATGGATTACATAAACGGCACTCACGATATGGATCCGGTGGATACCGGGGATACCGATTACACTGATGGTAAAAATTATACCTACAATATGTCAGGTTTCCCTGAAGACACTTATTCATATCATTTTGAAGCATCCGACGGAACTGAAACAGTAACGTATACAAACACTCCTGATACTTTCGATTCAGCAGTTTCAAACCATGAACCCACAATAGATGGAAAAGCTGAATATGAAACCGGATCAAATATCGTCGGTTCTAAAATTTACTTCAATGCAACATATAAAGATCAGGACAATAACGAGTCTGATTATGTGAGGGTAGTAATAAAAGGTGATACTCATAATATGAGTAAGGTTTCATCCAACAATCCAGAGGATGGTGTGGATTATTCATATAATACTACATCTCTTGGTGAAGGAAACTATACGTACCAATTCTTTGCTTCAGATGGTACATTTGAAGCAAATTCTTCGGAAAAGACAGTAACCATCCAATCTTCTACATATTACTGGGGTAACCGTATCTGGGAAGAAGGAAATCAGTCAACCACGTACACATGGAACGGCCGTAGTTTCTCCGGTTTCTACTATGACCTTGACACAGGTGATACTTCCGAGTCTATGACAATCACGATTGATGTCGATGGTCGTGAGATAGAGGAAAATGCCCTTTTGTATAGTACCGTGCCTATATCCAAGGAATTTGAGTACAATGGCTGGGACAATTACCAGATAATAGGCTTCATGGCAGAGCGATATTTTGCTGGTTATAAAAATACATCTACATCTATCGTAGATAGCGACCTCAGTCTGATGTCAGATGGCATCCTATCAAAGGTTCTTTTGGATACAGACGATGACGAATCCATCTACTCCGGATCATCTCTGGCTCTTGAGGAAGGTTATAACCTCAATATTCAGCAGGTGGATGTAAACGGGGACAGTGTATGGATAAGCCTTACTCAGGATGGAGATGAGGTAGATGATGCAATCCTTTCCTCCGGTGACACCTATGTTTATGAAAAGGACCTTGGAGGCGTGGATGATGTCCCCGTAATTGCAGTACATATTGAGGACGTATTCAGTGGTACTGAGACAAATGCTGTCTTTATTGACGGTATTTTCCAGATCTCCGATGACTATGTGGAAATCGATGAAGGCGATGAATACGGCGAGATGACGATTTCCAATGTAGGTAAGACTGAAATAGAAATGAAAAATGAGGACGGTTCCATCGACCTTGATGAAGGCGACATTATTGACATCATGGGCAAACTCAAATTCATAGTAGCAGACGATAATGATGTATTGAGATTTGCACCCTTTGTCGATATGTCCGAACCCGGCACCTATGAACTAAGGGGTACCATTGCTGAAGATCAGGGCTTTACCTGGACTCCATTGAACTTCGAGGGTTTCTATTATGACATAGATGAGGGGCTGAGCAGTGAATCTCTTACTGTGGAATATGATGGACGGTCAATTGATGAAGGTAATCTAACTTATAAAGCTGAACCTGTACCTGTAGATTTCGAATACAATAACTGGGGTAAATATAATGTAATCGGTTTCATGGCCGAGAAGTATTTCGCAGGATATGATGACAGTGAGTTTGGAGGTGAAATTTATGATTCAGATCTCATGTCCAGCGGCCAGCTTTCAAAGGTCCTGATAGATGATGACGATGAAAAATCGGTCTATACAGGTTCCTCCCTGATTCTGGAAGAAGGTTATGCCCTTAATATTCAGGAAATTGATGTCAATGGTGAAAGGGTAATGGTTGAACTGACCCGGGATGGAGATGACGTTGAGTCAGGTATAATATCTTCCAACGATGAATATGTCTATGAGAAAGATGTCGGTGATGAAGACGATGTGCCAATAATCGTTGTCCATTTCAATGAAGTGTTCAGCGGTACTGAAACCAGTGCTGTATTTGTTGAAGGTATCTTCCAGATCTCCGAAGATTATGAAGAAGTTGAAGATGGGGACACATTTGGGGAGATGGAAGTTACCGGTACAAGTCCGATCACTCTGAAAAATGAAGACTCCATCGACCTTGATGAAGACAGCACCATCGACATCATGGGCGAGATCAAATTCAAGGTTGCCGATGACAGCAGTAATGTCCGTTACTACCCATTCGTTGAAGTGGAAACCGAACCCGATGAATCCCTGGACATTGATATCGAACCAACCACTGTTGTCGAAGGCGAGGAAATCACTTTCACAGTAACCTCCCGTGGGGCTTCTATCAGGGATGCATCGATACTCATTGATGATGAAAAGGTTGGAACTACCTCAGATGAAGGTGTTTTCGAGTATGATACTGGTGATGCCGGTACGTTTACTGCAACAGCTGAAAAGGAAGGCTATGTTTCATCAAAAGGCAGTTTCGAAGTAATATCTCCTGAGGATGAGAGCAAAAAGATCAGTATCGAAGTTTCCCCTGAGGAAGTCTTTGAGGGTACACCGATAACCATCTCTGTGGTCAAGGCGATCGGCTCCGAACCACTGGAGGATGCCGAGGTATTCTTTGACGGCACATCCCTGGGTGAGACTGATGAGGACGGCACGATAACCTACAATCCCAAAGAGCCCGGCACCCACAAGCTGGAAGCCAAAGTTGATGGTTACCTTGATGCAGAATTGAACATCAAGGTCAATGAACTGGCAGCAAACTTCGAATTCAGCAATCTGAGGATCGATCCGCTTCCTGCCACTGCCGGTGAGGAATTCACGGTAATGCTTGAATCGACCAACACAGGTAATGCAGAGGGCAGTTACACGGTCGAGTTATCGATCAACGACAATGTGACAGACAGCCAGGAAATCACTCTCGGACAGAACAATTCCACAACCGTTGAATTCACCTCTACTGCAGGTGAGCCGGGTACCTATCTTGTCAAGGCAGGCGGCCTTTCAACAACCATGGATGTGGAAGAGGGAACAAGTATTGTATGGTATGCCCTTGGTGGCCTTATCCTTGCAGTTGGTGGAGGTGCAGCCTACGTATTTGCCACAGGCGGAACTGCCAAATTCGCTGAGATCGCAGAATCCCTGCGTTCCATGCTGGGCAGGTAAAACCAGAACATGAGCGCTTAGAAAAGCGCTCTTATCTTCTTTTTTCATTCCATTTCCATTTTTCGTGCCACATTCTCGATTGCCTCAAGAAGACTATCCTTTGGCATAATGGTAGATACAGGTATTTTGATGATTTTTTCCACCGTAGGGCTTACGATAGGTGCGCATACCAGTGCCCTTGCTCCTTCCCTTTCAGCCCGTACAGCCGCAATGATCGCTTCTTCCATGGAGGTAGCTGCATACTCTCGTATGGTGCACAGGTTTCCGTGAATTTTCCTTTTTGTCTCTTTAATATTATCCAGTACCGGCCGGGATGCTATAACAGCTATGAATTCTCCGCCCTCATGGCCTTCGAGTTTCTTTATGGTTTTCACTATCTGGCGCATCGTGCGTAAATTGGGTTCCCGGTTGCCGGACATAAGTTTGTAGAGGGTACTTGGTGGAATGGAGGAATGTTCGGAAAATTCTATCGCTGTAAGACCCAGATCCTCCTTGATGACCTTCAGTAAAGTATGCTGGAACGCTTCATCGGATTCAAATGCTGATTCGATAACTTTGTCTGCAATACTCATTTTCCTATCTCCATTTATTTCTAGCATTAAAAGGGAATGATTGATGATATATTAATACTTTTAGGACATAATATGGCGACATAAGGCAATATATAAATAATGTCTCGATTACATTAACAATATTGGCTATATAGTAGATTATAGTGATAAATATAAAAAGGTGGATCATAATGAAAAAAATCAGTAAAATACTAATCCTCATGCTTGTTGTGGCAGGTGCTGTCTTCCTTGCAGGCTGTGCTTCCCAGGATGGAGACGGAGGAGCAGAAGAGGCGGCGGACGTGACCACTCTTAATATAGGTTACCAACCCAGTACCCATCAGCTTTCCTATATGACAGCCAGGGAAAAAGGATGGTGGGAAGAGGATCTTGCTTCCAATGGTGTGGAAGAAGTGAAAGAATATGAATTCCCGACCGGTGCTCCTGAAATGCAGGCAATGCTTGCTGGTGACCTGGATGTGGCCTATGTCGGCGCTGCACCATTCGTATCAGCCCTGAGTAACGGTCTTGATGCCAAAGTAGTTGCAGGCGTGAATTCCCAGGGATCCGATCTTGTATTGCGTCCTGAATTTTCCTATGAAAGTCCCGAAGATCTCAAGGGATTGAGCATTGCAACGTTCCCACCGGGCACGATTCAGGATACAATTCTGCGTAACTGGCTGAAAGAAAACGGTATCGATCCGGACAAAGATGTTGATATAAAACCGATGGGTCCCGGTGATGCTATCTCTGCAATTTCCGCAGGCCAGATTGATGCTGCATTCCTGCCCCATCCTGCTCCAACCCTGATTGAACAGGAAGGCAACGGCAGGTCAATTGTATCTTCAGGGGAAATGCTTCCCGATCATGCATGCTGTGTAGTTGTTGTGAGTGGTGATCTCATACGCAATCATCCGGAAATGGTGGCCGAGATTGTAAAAACCCACATAAAAGCCACAGATTATAATCTTGACAATAAGGATGAAGCTGCACAGATATTTGCAGATAAACAGGGCTGGGATGTTGATGTGGTTCGTGCTTCCCTGAAAGAATGGGATGGTCAGTGGATTGCTGATCCTGCCATAATAGCAGATTCCACTGTGGATTATGCACAGGTGCAGTATGAACTTGGTTATGTCGATGAGGAATTCGCCCAGGAAGATATATTCGACATGAGTTTCTATGAACTGGCCATAACTGAGTAAAATAAACAGCAACCCTTTTAAGGACCTGTTGATTATAGGTCGCCGGAAGTGGAGGTAATTCCTCCACATATTTCCGGAGGTATCATGAAAACCAAACCGGTTTCAAAAAAAGGCATAGAAATCATTTCTCTGGTAACAGCCATTATAATATGGCAACTTATAGCTGATTTTGTTATCGGGAATACCTTCATTCTTCCAAGTTTTACAGATGTAGTTTATGCTTTCATCAAAATAATCGAAAAGGGAGTTCTGTTCACCGATCTTTCAATAAGTCTGCTGCACTTTGGAATAGGTATCATTTCGGCTCTTGTTATAGGTGTCCCAACCGGGATTGCAATGGGATGGTTCCATAATGCAGACAGGGCAGCAGATCCCCTGATAGAGATTGTACGTCCGATTCCTCCTCTTGCATGGATTCCCTTTGCAATTGTATGGTTTGGCCTAACTCACATATCTGCCGGATTTGTAGTTTTTGTAGGGGCTGTTTTCCCGATTATTATCAATACATTGACCGGTTTCAAGAGCGTTTCAAAAGTTTATGTGGAAGCCGGTAAGGTACTGGGTTGCATGAAAAGCACTTCTCTTATTCGTTATATTGCACTACCCTATTCACTGCCCTCTATAGCTGCAGGCATAAGAATTGCCATGGGTGTTGGCTGGATGTGTCTGGTAGCAGCTGAGATGTTCGGTGTCAGTAAAAACGGTCTGGGATACAAGATATGGTGGCATTATTATCTGCACCAGATGGATTTCGTGCTGGTCTACATGCTCATTCTGGGCTTTTTGGGATTGTTGATAGATCGTGTTTTCCGCTGGTATGTGGACGGGAAATTGCTCAAATGGAGAAAAGGAGTCGTTGTTTAAATGGGCCGACTTGTGATTGAGAATGTGGGACAGAGTTTTGAGAAGGATAGAGGTGAGGCTACCGATGCCCTCAGGGATGTGAATTTTGAGGTTAAAGATGGGGAGTTTGTCTGTATCATTGGTCCATCAGGTTGCGGAAAAACCACTTTATTGAGAATCGTTGCCGGCCTTGACAGGGCTGATTCGGGCAGGATCCTGCTGGATGGAGAGACAATAAACTCTCCAGATCCTCGCAGGGGCATGGTTTTTCAGGAATATTCGCTGTTCCCCTGGCGGACAGTCATGGATAATGTGACCTTCGGCCTGGACATGAGTGGTATGGATAGGAAAGAATCCAGGAAGATTGCTGAAGAATATCTGAGGCTTGTAGGTCTTGAACAGTTCAGGGATAGTTATCCTTACGAACTTTCAGGAGGAATGAGACAAAGGATTGCGATTGTCAGAGCTCTTGCAAATGACCCGGCGGTTTTACTTATGGATGAGCCTTTTGGATCCCTGGATGCCCAGACACGCAATAAACTCCAGCAGGAACTGTTACAGATATGGGAATCTAAAAAGATTACAATTCTTTTTGTAACACACAGTGTGGATGAAGCAGTTTATCTCTCCGACAGGATTGCTGTTATGACTTCCCGCCCCGGGCGAATAAAGGAAATGGTTGATGTTGATCTGTCCCGGCCCAGGGACAGGACAAGTACCTCTGCAAATAAACTGCGTAACCGTCTGCTGAATATGCTGGCTGAAGAAAATAAGTAATTCATTCAGAATGTACGATTACTTTCGTACCTGATTCTATACTTTCAACATTGACTTTACCAACAAGTTCCAGTTCTTTTTTTGCCCTTACAAACTTTATACTGCAACCAGGCCTTACCTTCATCCACCCATCTGTAGTGGCTTGACCACTGATTGTACAACGATCAAGCAAGGTCGCATTCCTGCTGGCATGAATATTCCCGTCAATCCTGCAATCAGGGCCCAGTATCACTTCTTCTGCATGGAGGCTCCCTCTGATAACTGTACCCTTGCCCAGTTCCACGTTGCCGGCAACTTTCAGGTTTTTCCAGAAATTAGTATCAGGTCCTGTAATGAGATTTCCATCCAGGCTTACATTTTGCTCAAAATAGGATTTCTTCCGGACAATATATGTATTGCTCTGTAGATGGAATTTCATGTTGTTCTCATTGTCTTCGTTCATGTTTCCAATATTATAAATGGCTTGTATTTTAGCCCTTCTGTTTCAAGCATTGATATACAGAGCAAGAGTTATCAATGACTATGCAGTAGCCGTAATATCTCCGTTATTTTTGCCCCAGCTACCGTTATCATTTTGTTTTTCCAGTAACCACCGGATAGATTTGTCTATTTCGCCTGAGCGACCGGCCATTATCAGTGCCTGCATAACAAGATTGCTGGTTGCTATGAATTTCCAGCCTCCGTTCTCCTGCATCCGGGACAATAACCAGTCAGTTTTTTCCCGGATAAAATCAGTGTAATCTGTTCCTGTCAGTTCTGATTGTTTAATGAGGCAAATTATTATCAATGCAGTTGTGCCGGGATGTTCCCATGTACGATTATAAGCTCTTATTATTTTCTGGCATTCCCCGGGACAGGCCACTTTTAGATCTGCAAGGGCAATCAGGGCATAAATTCTATCATATATATCTTCTAAAGTGCCATCCTTCTGTTTGGTTTTGATATAATGGGTAACTGCAGGATAGTAAATCCCCATTGTGGCAAGGGCTGATACACCTCTGCAAATTTCCCTGAAAGATTGTGGCTTGTGAATCTCTTTTATAAGGGTGGCTGTACGGGTATATCCCCTGTCCCAGAGATAGCTGGCAGTTGTGCTTCTGGCATATTCCTTGAGGGTCACAGGCGGATTTTCATCCAGCCAGTCAAGTCCTCTGCTTGCCGCATCGTTATATTTAGTTTCCTTTGCCTGAATCTTACAATCCCCTGGCTTTTCTGATGGGCTTTTCAGAGAGTTTTTCAAGATGCTCTACTATGTTTTCAAGAATTGGGCCCGGAATTCCCACAAGCATTTCATCCCTGCCTATATCGGTGGTCCTGCGACATCCGAAACATCCCATGGAAAAATTTACATCGCCGGTCTGGATAGGAATTATAGTTGAATCCACACAGGTGGCTTGGAACGGTGCTGTGCTCAGGGTTACCCTTCCTCCCTTTTCAAAAGTAAACGCGGGCACTATCCAGTAAAGGGTTTCCGGAAGATCGACCAGAACCACTACATCGGGCTTAAAGTCAGCCTTTTCAAGAGGACAAACTACTGTTGCCTGCATGGAACACTCTTCGAATTCTGTTCTTTCCTCTATCATCTTAGCAGCTGCTTCAGGTGTATCGAACATGCCGATCTTGGAGTGGAATTCCCCACTTCTTACATTGTCAGGTGTTTCTAAAAGTCCCAGACTGGAACCACCTACCACACATGCATGTTTATCTGCCGGTATCACAAGACATTCGCCTGCCCTTGCTTTCATGATAGACTGGCAATGGCGGGTTTTCTTCTCGGGTTGGTTAAAGTCTGCAGGAATATCTTCGCTCTTTTTAACCAATTTCACGGCTACTGGTTCGTATCTTAGTTGCAGTATTTCCTTGAGTTTGTCACTTATCTCTTTATTTTCCATAAAAATCCCCTTGCCTTTAAAAATAGAATGGAAGATTAGTTGAACTTTTCTTCCACAGAATTAACGATTAAATCGAACTTTTCTTTCCAGATGGATTTATCATCATTGACATATACATCTCCTTTGTCCCCTGATGATGAAACATCGGGTTCGATAGGCAATGTGGCAAGTATGGGCGTGTTGAAATCTTTTGCAGCCTTTTCTACAGATTCACCGCCAAAGACCTGTATTTCTTCATTGCAGTGGGGACAGATTACACCGCTCATGTTTTCGACCATTCCTATAACGGGTACTTCCAGCATTTCTGTAAATTTCAGGGATTTCCTTACACTTGTAAGTGCTACATCCTGGGGAGTTGTGACAACGATGGCACCGTCGACCTTGCCCAGCAACTGCACTATACTCAATGGTTCATCTCCTGTGCCCGGAGGCAGGTCTATGATCAGGTAGTCCAGCACTCCCCAGTCAACTTCTTCAAGGAACTGTTTTATGGCTGCCATCTTGGCAGGTCCTCTCCAGACCACAGGGGAATCCTGATCGTCCAGCAGTAAACCGATGGACATAACTTTGAGGTTATCGGCAACCTGTACAGGCAGGATCCCCTTTTCTCCTACTTCTGGTCTCTTGTCAGCAATTCCAAACATTGTGGGAATGCTTGGTCCATGAATATCACTGTCAAGCAGCCCGACCCTTTTCCCGCGTCTGGCAAGGGCTGCAGCGAGATTTGCGGAAACGGTACTCTTTCCTACCCCGCCTTTGCCACTCATAACCATGATTTTATTTCTTATTCCACGCAGATTCGATACGAGTTTTGGTTCTTCAACTTTGGAATTTACCAGACTTTCAGCTGACTGTATGTTTTGACTCATTTTAATGACTCCATTTATTCAGTAGTGTAATTTCCGCCTTTGATATCTATGGCCTGCCCTTCAACAAGAGCTCTGGCGACTTTTTTTCTCGCATTTTTCAGTTCTTCCCAGAAAGCCCTTCTGGAAATTCCCATCTCAAGGGCAGCTTCTTCCTGTGTCAGCTCATCCACATCCACAAGCCGGATGGCTTCCAGTTCCTCAAATGCGAGTTCTATTACCTCAACCTCAGACCTTGGTATGCCACAGGGTTTAAAACACATAATATTGGGCTCTGCCCTTATCCTGCGGGGGCATTTTGGTCTTCCTCTCCTGCATTTCATACGATAACCAATCACCCATAGGTGAGCAAATATATAAAGGATTCCAAATTGTCCTGCAAAAAAGCTATTATATTTACAGGGGAGTTTAATAATAGGTTTAGGAGACAGGTATATGAAAAATAATATGCTTCTCTGGGATGAGACAATTTTCAGAGATCCCACCGTACTGGAGCTGGATTATCTTCCCGAACAATTTATGCACCGGGATTCTCAGCTACAATCCCTCATCTATAGCTTAAAGCCTGCAGTAAAAGGTATGAGGCCTATTAATTGTCTTGTATATGGTCCACCAGGTACCGGTAAAACCAGTGCTGTGTTGAAGGTTTTTGAAGAAATTGAAGCACATACCTCGGATGTGGTTCTGGTTAAGATCAATTGCCAGATGGATTCCACTCGTTTTGCTGTTGTTTCACGCATATATCGCAAACTTTTCAATATAGACCCGCCGTCTTCAGGAGTAGCCTTCAGGAAACTTTTTGAAAAGATTGTCCTGAAACTTATCGAAAAGGACAAGGCAATGGTAGTATGTCTGGATGATATCAATTATTTGTTCCACGGCGGACATGCCGATGAGATCATGTATTCCATATTACGAGCCCATGAACAGTATCCCGGTGTGAAAATGGGTGTGATTGCGATTGTAAGTGATACAGGAAAACTTTACAGGTTTGATCCAAAAGTGAGTTCTGTATTCCTGCCTGAAGAGATTGAATTTCCTTCTTATTCTTATGACGAAGTAGGGGACATCATTTCTTCCCGAATCCAGTTGGCTTTCTATCCTGAGGTAGTGGCGGAGGAAGTCAGGGAAAAAATAGTGAATTATGTCGATGTGACCGGTGATCTGCGTGTTGGTATCGATCTACTCAAGAGGTCAGGCCTGAACGCAGAAAAAAGGGCAAGTAAAAACATTTCTGGGGAGGATGTGGATAAGGCCTATGAATCATCACGCCTTTTGCATTTGAGGCGTAACATATCATCCCTTTCAGATAATGAAAAAGATATCTTGCGGCTTGTGGCGGAAAATGATGAAATCAAAGCAGGCGAACTTTACGAACTTTTCAACAATAACAACGAATTGGGATATACGCGGTTTTATGGGTTGGTGAATAAATTAAAAGATTCGCATTACCTGAATGTCTCTTTCTCGGGTGAAGGTATGCGGGGCAGAACCCGAATAATCAGTCTGAACTATCCTGCAGATGATGTAATTAAATGTATCGGGGGTTGATACTCTGGAAACCCGTACAAAAGTATGGTTGACACATGAAGGCAAACCTGTGATTGGCGCCGGTAAGGTACGTCTCCTGAAGGCTATAGATGAAGAGAAATCCCTGAAAAAAGCCTGTGAAAAGCTCCAGATCTCTTACAAACATGCCTGGAACATATTGAAGAAGATGAATTTGAGAATCGGACACGATGTTGTAAGGACTGTAAGAGGAGGTAAGGAGCAGGGTACTTTTCTTACAGAGTATGGAAGGGACCTGATAAATCAATATGAGATTAATCGGGAGTATATTGACAGGATGGTGGAGGACGAATTATCCTCTGAAAATGTGAGTGAGACCAACAATATTGCCTGTAAGGTCAGGAAAATAGAATCTTCTGATGGAATCTCCAGAATCCAGATTGAAATTGAGTCTTCAGTATTAACTTCTATAATGGGAGAAAAGGATTTGGAAAATCTGGATATCGATGAAGGGGATGAAGTAACTGCTACTATTCGGGCTGTCGATATAGGTATCTCTCCTGCGAAAAATGAGGAGGAATAAACCTGCGACTGCTTTCCTGGAATGTCAATGGTTTGCGGGCAGTTGCTAAAAAAGGATTTCTGGAATGGTTGGATTCTGAATCACCTGATATCATGTGTGTGCAGGAGACAAAAGCCCGCCCTTCCCAGCTGCCACCGAATATCAGGCGTATCGATGGTTATTACAGTTATTTCAGTGCTGCTGAAAAAAAGGGTTATAGCGGTGTTGCCCTTTACAGTAAGGTCCAGCCACAAGAAGTTCGTTATGGTTTTGGTATAAACCGTTTCGACCACGAAGGCCGTATCCTGATTGCTTTCTATGAGAAATTCGTTCTTTTTAATATTTATTTTCCCAATGGTAATTCTTCGGATGAGAGACTACAGTATAAAATGGATTTCTATAGGGCTTTCCTGGAATATGTACAGGAATTAAGGAAAGAGGGTCATTCTGTAGTTGTATGCGGAGACCTGAACACTGCTCACAAAGCGATTGATATTGCAAGACCAAAACAGAACGAAAACCGTTCCGGTTTCCTTCCTGTGGAAAGGGAATGGATAGATAGGTTTCTCTCCCATGGTTTCATCGACACTTTCAGGCTTTTTAATGAAAATGAAGGTAACTATACCTGGTGGGACCTGAAGACCAGAGCAAGGGATCGTAATGTGGGATGGAGGCTGGATTATTTCTTTGTAAGTGCTGATCTAAAACAGAGTGTAAAAGAAGCCTTTATTTTAAGTGAAGTGATCGGTTCAGACCACTGTCCTGTAGGGTTGGAACTTGATTCCTGAATAAAATATAAAAAAGCAGAGCGCAAAAAGCGCTCTGTAGTATCAGATTACTTTACATTCCGCCCATGCCTGGTGGCATACCGCCCATACCTGGAGGCATTCCGCCGCCCATGCCTGGTGGCATGCCGCCTTCGCTACCGCCGCTTGATGGGGATGGGTTGGAGGATGCAATTACATCGTCGATTCTCAGGATCATTACGGATGCTTCTGCTGCAGCATTGATTGCCTGGGTCTTTATTCTCAGGGGTTCAACAACACCTGCGTCCCACATGTCAATGACTTTTCCACTGTAGACATCAAGGCCTGCGGTCTTGGCGCCCTTCTCATGATGAGAGCGAAGTTCTACAAGCATGTCGATTGGGTCCAGACCTGCGTTTTCTGCAAGGGTCCTTGGGATAACTTCAAGGGATTCTGCGAATGCTTTAACTGCCAGCTGTTCCCTGCCACTGAGGGATGATGCGTAATCCTGCAGCTGGAGTGCAATTTCCACTTCCGGACCGCCGCCGCCTGCTACGAGTTTTTCATCCTCTATAGCTACGCCTACTACGCGCAGAGCATCATGAAGTGCCCTTTCAATGTTTTCGACTACATGTTCGGTTCCGCCGCGCAGAAGGATGGATACGGATCTTGGATTGACACAGCCGGTAATAAAGATCATGTTGTCGCCAGCAACCTTCCTTTCTTCCACGGTTTCGGTCTTTCCAAGATCATCTGCGTTCATTTCTTCGATGTTGGTAACCAGTTTACCGCCGGTGGAACGTACGAGTTTTTCCATGTCACTCTTTTTGACACGTCTAACTGCAAATATTCCTTCCTTTGCAAGGAAGTGCTGCGCCATGTCATCAATACCTTTCTGGCAGAAGACAACGTTTGCACCGCTTGCGACGACTTTGTCTACAAGCCCTTTAAGCATCTTTTCTTCCTGGTCAAGGAAGGACTGGAGCTGGTCAGGTGAGGTGATGGATATTTCCGCGTCGACTTCAGTTTCCTTGAGTTCGATGGCACTGTTGATAAGTGCAATCTTTGCATCGGTGACTTTCTTTGGCATGTTGGAATGTACACGCTCTTTGTCAAGGATCATTCCTTCAATGAGTTCTGAATCCTCGACACTGCCACCGACCTTCTTTTCTACCTTTATATTGTCGATGTCAATTGTCTGGTCATCAGTCTTGTCTGCAATGCTTGCGACAGCGGATACAGCTATTTCGCTGAGTGCATCTTTGGAAGCCTCTGCACCCTTTCCTGTCATGGCCGTATTGGAGATATTTATCAGGGTGTCCTTGTTATCGATTGTAACATTCTGTGCAAGTCCCTTGAGCAATTCGCCAGCTTTCTCAGCTGCCATCCTGTACCCGGATGCGATGATTGTTGGGTGTACATCCTGCTCGATCATGTCTTCTGCCTTTTTGAGCAGTTCACCGGTGATCACAGCAGCAGTGGTTGTTCCATCTCCTACTTCATCGTCCTGGGTCTTGGCTACCTCAACTATCATCTTGGCAGCAGGGTGCTCGATGTCCATTTCCTTGAGTATGGTTGCACCGTCATTTGTGATCACTACATCACCAAGGGAGTCTACAAGCATCTTGTCCATTCCCTTTGGTCCGAGTGTGGTCCTGACAGCTTCAGCCACAGCTTTTGCAGCCATTATGTTGTTGCTCTGGGCATCCCTGCCCCGGGTTCTCTGATTTCCATCTCTTAAAATAAATATTGGCTGTCCACCAGCCATCTGTCCTGCCATTACTTTTACCTCCGTATTATATACATCAAATTGATATTCCCTGTATTATACAGGTCGTTTATACATGTTTGTGGTTCTATATAAATATTACTGCAAGGGGAATATCGGTTAACCTATTGAAAATTGTATTCTAAAAATTAGTATAATAAAAAAAAGAAAATCAGCCAACAATGGCTTTTTGGGATCTTCTTTTGAATCTCCTCTTTGTACCTGCAGAAGAATATCTCTGTGCAGGTGCAGTGTGTGCCTTGTTAGCTCTGGCTTTTTTAACTTTGATTGTGTTGCCTTTGCGTCCTTTTATTCTTACCCATTCAATACTTCCGGTTTTGCCCATAATTATCACTCTCTATGATATTGATTATTTGAATATGTGGATTCCTTTAGAGGGAATGCTAGTTATTAAAGGTTGCGGAAAAAAAAGATGTGAGGATTCTAGTTTTCACGGTTTGCACTCAGGTTGTATTTCTCTAGTGTGGTTTTCCGTAATGTGCATGATTTCCTGCATCCGGTTTGATACCGTTGATTATTCCATCAAATTATCACTCATGTTTGCCTATTATAAGGATGGTTGGAGCGAAAAAAAAAGGAATAAGGGTTAATTGCCCTTATTCAGTTCCAATCCATTCATTTACTCTGTCAGGATTGTTTTCGACCCATTTTGCAGCGGCTTCTTCGGCACTCATTCCTGCTTCAATGTCGGTCATTACAGTCTGTATCTCTTCGTGGCTGTAATGTATATTGCTTATAATTGCGTAGAGTTCAGGTTTTTCTTCCTCGAGTCCCTGTCTTGCAAGTGTTTCTATGTTATCGCCATCACCATAAGCTTTCTGTGGATCATCCAGGATCTTCAGGTCATATCTGCCGAATGCCCAGTGAGGTGTCCAGAGGGTGACAACGATTGGTTCCTCATCCCTGTAAGCACTATCAAGGGCAGATGCCATTCCAGCACTGCTGCTGGCTTCAAGAGTATAGCCCAGACCATACATATCGATTGCATTTTCTGTGTTCTGCATGATACCTGCACCGGGATCAATACCGGTGATCTTTCCATTGAACTTTTCCTTGTTTGCATTCAGGTCTTCAATGGAATTAATGTCTTCCATGTAAGTTGGTACTACAAGGCCGAGTTTGCAGTCTTCAAGATTTGGGCCTACTCTGTCAACCTGGTCTCCATACTGCTCCCAGTAATTTGCCTGGGTTTGTGGAAGCCATGCACATGTGGTAAAGTCAAACTGGCCATCTGCAAGTCCCTGGTATAGTGGGCCTGCATCGACAGCTATTATTTCTACTTCATACCCTTCCTGTTCGAGAACTTGCTTTATTACATTGGTATTTGCAATTGCGTCATCCCACATTACATATCCGATAGTTGCTGATTTTTCTTCAGCGCCTGCACCTTCGCTTTCTTGCTGGGTACATCCGGCAGCAAAGAGGGAAAGCACTAACACTATTCCTATTATAATCATTTTTAATTTATTATCCATATTTTCTATTCCTCCTTTTTTATTGGATAAAAGTAAAAAGACTGTTCAGGCCTTATCTGGGTGTAAGGTTCCGGGTCAGTCTGACAAGGACAATTGCTATTATGACAATACCGAGTCCTGCTTCGAATCCAACTCCGATATCTACTCGCTGGATTCCTATCAATACCTTATAACTCAGGCCACAGGTTTCGATCATGGAAGCAATAACTGCCATTGAAAGGCCAGCATAATACACTGGTTAACACCGGCTATTATTGTCTTAATAGCAACGGGGAGATCTAGTTTGATATGTTTCTGCCAGGGCTGAGCCGAAAATATTGGCAACCTTGACAAGTTCTGTTGGTGTCTGTGTAATATTCAGGTTTATAAGTAGGATTGCAGGACCAGTGCAGCAGATGATATTACAAGCGCAATGGTTTTTATGGATACTTCCATAGGTCCACTGTTACGATTTAAATATGTCCAATGCCGGTATCTAAAGTGGGTTTTCCATTCCTTCTTAGATATGTGGATTACTTTAGAGGGAATGCTAGTTATTAAAGGTTGCGGAAAAAAAAGATGTGAGGATTGGCACCTCACTGAGTTCCAAGTACTTCATCATACTTTTCAGGATGCTCCGCAAGCCAATCCTGAGCTGCCTGTTCTGGCTTCTTTCCTTCATCGATAGCGACCATTATTGATTCGATATCATTAAGATCCATTTCATAGTTCTGGATAAGCTGGTAGAACTCTGGTCTGTCCTCTTCAAAACCGGGTCTTGTGAGGATTACAAGGTTGTCACTTTCTCCATATACTCCCTTTGGATCTTCAAGGAAGTGCAGGCCATCCATACGGGCAAAGGTCCAGTGTGGCCTCCAGAGGGTAGCTACGATCCATTCCTCATTGTCAATTTTGTCCTGAAGCTCGGTTGCCATTCCCACAGTACTGCTGGAATATAATTCATATTCTTCAAGGTTATATTCCTCGACTGCCTTCTCTGAGGTTATCATTATTCCAGCACCGGGCTCAATACCATTGATTTTGCCATCGAATTTGCTGGCATTGCCTTTCAGGTCTTCCACTGTGGTAATTCCGGAATCATATACATAGTCTGGAACAACAAGTCCAATTTTAGCACCTGAGGATACAACTTTTGCCTTGTTCAGACTGTCTCCGTACTTATCCCAGTAGGAAGCCTGGGTTACAGGTAACCATGTGTGTATAAGGACATCGATGTCTCCCTGTGCAGTTGCCTGGTATAGACCACCGACATCTGCGGAAACAGTTTCGTATTCATAGCCTCCTTCATCAAGGATACCTGTGAATACATATGCTCCCGCACGTGAGTCATCCCACTGGATTACTCCGATTCGTACTGGTTCTTTTGTTGTTTCTTTTGTTGGGCCTTCTTCCTGTGATGTGCAACCTGCACCAATTAGGGCGATTGCTACCATAAAGCATGCTAGCACTTTCAAAACATTATATCTCAAACTATCACTCCTTTTTGCATTTTATAAAGATGGTTGGAACGATAAAAAAACAGGAATAAGGGTAAATTACCCTTATTCAGTTCCAAGCCATTCATTAACTCTGTCAGGATTGTTTTCGACCCACTTTGCAGCGGCATCTTCGGCATCCATGCCGTCTTCCATATCAGCCATTACGGTCTGAATCTCATCATGGCTCCAGTTGAACCTGCTGATGATTGCATAGAGTTCCGGTTTTTCTTCCTCGAGTCCCTGTCTTGCAAGGGTTTCCACATGATCTGATTCTCCGTAGGCCTGCTGTGGATCATCCAGGAACTTCAGGTTATATCTGTTGAATGCCCAGTGAGGTGTCCAGAGGGTGACAACAATCGGTTGCTCATCCCTGTAGGCACCATCAAGAGCAGATGCCATCCCTGCACTGCTGCTGGTTTCAAGATTGTATTCCAGGTCATACATATCGATTGCATCTTCTGTGTTCTGCACGACACCTGCACCGGGGTCAATACCGGTGATCTTTCCATCGAATTTCTCCTTGTTTGCATTCAGGTCTTCAATGGAGTTAATGTCTTCCATGTAAGTTGGTACTACAAGACCGAGTTTGCAGTCTTCAAGGTTTACAGCAACGCTGTCAACCTGGTCTCCATACTGCTCCCAGTAATTTGCATGGGTTTTGGGAAGCCATGCAGATGTAGTGAAATCAAACTGGTCATCTGCAAGTCCCTGATACAGTGGGCCTGCATCAACAGCGATTATTTCTACGTCGTAACCGGCCTGTTCAAGGACCTCTTTCATTACATTGGTACTTGCAATCTCGCCATCCCACATTACATATCCGATGGTTGTTGATTTTTCTTCAGCGCCAGTGTCGGCTCCTTCACCTTCATCTCCCTGCTGGGCACAGCCTGCAGCAAAGAGAGAAAGAACTAATAGAATTCCGATTATTATTGCTTTATATTTATTATCCATATTTTTTATTCCTCCTGTGTGATTGGATAAAAAGTAAAAAGACTGTTCAGCCCTTATTTGGGGGTAAGGTGCTGGGTCAGTCTGTCAAGGACAATTGCTATTATGACAATACCGAGTCCTGCCTCGAATCCGACTCCGATATCGACTCTCTGGATTCCTATCAATACCTGGTAACCCAGACCACGTGCTCCGATCATGGAAGCAATAACTACCATTGAAAGAGCAAGCATAATGCACTGGTTTACCCCTGCCATTATAGTTTTCAGGGCTACCGGGATTTCGACCTTGATAAGTTTTTGCCATGGGGTTGATCCAAAAGCATCGGCAACTTCTACCAGTTCTTTGGGAACCTGGGTAATTCCAAGGGTTGTAAGCCTGATTGCAGGGGGCATGGAGAACACAACGGTTGCAATCATACCCGGTACGTTACCAAGTCCAAAGAAGATAACTGCCGGGATAAGGTAAACAAATGAAGGCATGGTTTGCATAAGATCCAGAATCGGTCTCAGTACCTTGTAAAGAGTCTCACTCTTTGCTGCAAGTATACCCAGCGGAATACCTATTATTAGAGCCAGTGCAGCAGACGAAATTACAAGAGCGATTGTTTCCATGGAATATTCCCACAGATCCATACTCAGTATCACTATGAATCCAAGGCCAGTGCCTAAAGCGAGTTTCCAATCCTTTCGCCCAACTACGTATGCAATGGCTGCAATTAGCACAACAAATAACAGAGGTGGCATTGCCATCAGTACATCTTTGAAAATATCAATGACAAACCCAAAGAGAGCACTGAATAAATCAAGGATGAAGCCAAAAGTATCACTAATCCAGTATACTAAAGATTCGACAACGCTTCCTATAGGGAGTTGTGGTACTATCATTGTTCTACCTCCTCCTCTTGTTCTTCATCATCTTCTTCTGTGGTCTTAAGTGCAGCAAGGATACTGCCTCTGACTATCACGCCTACAAGCTTTTCGTTTTCATTAACAACTGCAATTGGCTTGTCAGTTTCTGCCCGGATTGATATGAGGTCCTGTAGTGGAGTATCGACTGTAGTTTTCGGGAACTCTTTTATGACGACATCTTCCATGGTTTTTCCGGCTTTCTGTGCCCGGACCGCATCATCGGCTTTCAGGAATCCCTGAAGGCGCTTGGCTTTATCTACCACATATATGGAGGATATGCCGTGCTTTTCCATAAGTTTGAGGGCGACTTCAAGACCGGATTTGAGTGATACAACCGGATCGGGTCTCTTCATTACATTTTCGGCGGTAAGAATCTTTGTTTTGTCCACACCGGCAACGAACTTGGAAACATAGTCGTCCGCAGGGTTTGTGAGAATCTCTTCGGCAGTCCCGATCTGGGCAATTTCCCCATCTTTCATCAGGGCAATACGGTCACCGAGCTTGAGGGCCTCATCAAGGTCATGTGATACGAAAACAATTGTTTTCTGCATGTTTTCTTCAAGTTCGAGCAACTCGTCCTGCATCTCACTGCGGATAAGCGGATCAAGGGCACTGAATGCTTCATCCATTAAGAGGATCTCCGGATCTGTTGCAAGGGCTCTCGCAAGTCCGACTCTCTGCTGCATACCTCCACTCAATTGGGATGGTTTACTGAATTCATGACCTTTCAGTCCAACAGTTTCGATTGCTACTGATGCCTTTTCATGTCTTTCATCCTTTGCGAAATCCTGTATTTCAAGACCATAAGCAACATTATCAATGATAGTTCTGTGTGGCAAAAGGGCGAAATTCTGGAAGACCATGCTGATCTGTTTTTCCCTTATCAACCTGAGTCTTTCCTTTGATGCTTTTGTAACATCCTCATCGTCAATCTGTATCGATCCGGATGTGGGTTCAATGAGTCGGTTTAGGCAACGTAGAAGGGTTGACTTACCGGAGCCTGAAAGCCCCATAAGTACAAAAATTTCTCCTTCATACACATCAAAACTCACATTATACAATCCTACGGTCTGGCCAGTCTTGTTGAAGATTTCATCTTTTGAAAGACCTTCTTCAACATAGGACAAAGCTTTGTTTGGATGCTTCCCAAATATCTTCGTTAAGTTGCTAACTACAATTTTCTTCGTTCTTTCCTCAGAAATAAAAATAACCCCTTTTTTTTTAATAGGTTATTTAGTAAATATCATAACAATCTTTTTTATAAATGTACTTTCAATATTAAACAGGGAATAATCGTTTGGAATTCAAACTATAAATGGCTTAATTCCTTTTATACTTTATGGTGATAATTTTTTCTATGAAAAGTGGCGCTATCTGCTGAAAATTCCAGTCTATGTGAATAATTATATATTGTCAGGGACCTCTTTTAGCATTAAATGTCACTTGAACCTATCCATATAAAAGTCATACAGGAAATCGCATCCGGTATTGAAATGGATGTAGAACAGGATGATGAAGACAGCGATACTACTGATCTTCTTGATTTTTTGAAAGAACTAAAATACGGCTCCAGAATTGTTTTGAAATCTATCGGGAGGCTATACAGGGGAAAGGTAGATATAGCCCGTATGTCACAATCAAAAGACCCTGTTGAAAGGACTCTTTCTTCTGATAGTGGAAGTACCAACACTTTTCTCTTTGATTCGGGGCTTGCACTGGATTTCTGTCATTGTGCAATGGCTTCCTCGCCAAGCGATCTTGATATTCATTCCAAAAGAACAATTGTTGCTGCTACTTATTCCTCTTCTGCAAATGTTACTATCAATACCTCACAGGACTGGAAATTATTTGACAGGGGCAATGGTAGAAGCCGTCTGGTAAAAATTGAAGCAGGTTTGCTGGAGACCAGGGAAAAACGCCTCGTTCACAATATTGCTCTTTATCTTTCCGAGTCCGAACATATTCTCTGGATGAAAGATATTTTCGCAAAAGGGGATTTCTTCATAATGGATGGTCCCATATATCCTAAACAGTTAATGTACTGGATGGTTGTGCCTTCTGAAGAAGTCAGAATAAGGTATGATCCTTCGGCATTGAAAATCCTGCAGAATTACATTGACATCATGGATCATGCAATGGATAATAGTCTTCCACTGGTAGGGTTTGTGAAAAATCCCGAAGATATGCAGATTGTACAAACGCTTAAAAAGCAGGAAATGGAGCTGGATATACCCTGGCTGGTAGATGCCCAGTTTTTCAAGAATGTCCTCCATCCTTCTGCTGAAGACTCACGCAATTGTATTACTTATACAAACTGGTTCATGCAACCCAATCAGTTCTATGAGAATATGCTCCAGACCACAAGTCCTTTGATGGATAGTTCTCTTTCCCACAAATATGATGCAGAGGATTATGCATTAACATTTTTTGTAATCTATGTTCCTGCTATGAATGTTCTTTTTAAAGTAGAATCTCCTTATGGTCTGACAAAAGATGATGATATGAGGCATCTGCTAACCCGCAAGGTATTATATGACATTTCAATAGGCGGTATCCCACCGACCCTCTCCAAGGTGGATTCTATAGCAAAGATACGCAAAAAAGAAAGGAAACAGATTCTGGGGCAATTCAGTAAACTCAGGGTTGATACGAAATACAACGATATACGCTGGAGTGATACAGATGGATAATGATGACGATATACTTGCTTATGCCACAGGTGATAAGGGGGACAGTGTATCCACGAAAGAACCGGTTGAAGATTTTGAGGAATATGTTCCTGATGCAGTTGATAATCCGGATGGATTGTCCTTTGATAATGCGCTGGGTACAATTACAACAGGAATTGACCCGCTGGAAATAACTGAATCAGGTGCACGACTTACTGGTTATATTACTTCTTCGCACAGGCCGAATGTCAGGCTTGGTACATATGTACTGGTTCCCTACGGAGATGAAGATCTGTTTGCAAGGGTCTGGAAACTGCAGTACCTTCAGGAATTTGAAGTGGATGATGCGACAGAGTTGCATTCCCTGCGCATGTTAAAGGCCAATAATACCAATGAGATAGATTACAAATTCCTTGCATATCTTGACCCTCTGTGTATCCTGTCTCCCGTAAAGGCAGGCCTAATGCGCCGCATGGCCGACAGGCTTCCCCGCCCCAATACTCCGATACTACCGGTTTCTGAAAAACTCAAGATCCAGACAGGTCTCAACATTCCTACCGAAGGTATTTTCCTGGGACATTTGAGTGTGGGGGGTGAACTTGTCAGGACACATGCTTCTCCTCCGACAGTTGCCTACTATCTGCGCAACGATTATTCAATGGGGGATCCTCTCATGTTCCGTCATATGCTGGTGTGCGGAAGTACCGGTACGGGTAAAACCTTCCTTACAAAGAATATTCTGCGTCAATTCCTGGCATCGGATAACCAGTATCTTGTAAGGGGTGAACAGGGCAGAAAGAAAAACCCATGTCTTGTGATAATGGATCCACAGGATGAATATTCCCAGCTGTTTGAGGACAATGTGGATATAGGATATGCCGATGAAGTAACCTTTGCAGAAGAGGACGTCTTGCATGGAGGCCATCAGGATACAAGGACATTCCTGGCAAGTGTGGAAGGCCAGTCCTATCCGGGTAAATCCCGTGCACAACAAATGGAATTTACAATTCCTTTCGAACTTGTAAGGAATAATTCCTGGTTGATATCAGCAGCGGAATTGACAGAAAACCAGTATATAGGCCTTGAGCTTTTGCTTGAGGATTATTTCAAGACTCCTGCAAATCATACCTATCAGGGGTTTACAAATTTCATTGCTGATGAGGGCACACGTTCTGTTTATGTGGATAGCGGGAAAATCCATGAATCTTCCTATGATGCCATTGTGCGTAAGGTCAAAAATCGCTCTTTCAGTAAGGTATTCGACCAGCCGGCAAAACCGATTACCGAAATACTTGATGAGGTTTTCAAGCCGGGCAGGGTAAGTGTTTTCCCGACTGAATATATAAATAATAGTCGTATCAGGGACCTCATCACTCTCACCTTGATGACAATCGTAGTGGATAACAAACTCAGCACATCAGGCAACGATTCTGTTAAAAAGACGCCCGTGTTACTGGCTCTTGATGAAGCACACAGGTATCTTTCAGGCGCGGTGTCGGCTCATTCAAGACGTATTGTTTCCCGATTCGCAGATGCAGCAAGGCAGGGGCGCAAGGAAACACTTGGTCTTTTCCTGATTACCCAGGACCCACAGGATATCGATGACACAGTGCTCAAGCAGATAAATAGTCGGATCATTCTCAATCTTTCAAATGACAATGCTATAAATGCATTAAATGTTCCACTGGAATTTGAAAAAAGGATTCCCTATCTTCGCAAGGGGCAGATGATAATTCAGAGTCCGGATAACAGTGATATTGTGGAGATCACCGGTCTGCATAAATGTGTGGTAAAACACGCCTGATCAGGCACGGGGGATGGTGGCCCAGAAAATACTTCCCTTTCTATCTTCCCTGTCTTCAACACCTGTATGGCCGCCATGTAGTTCCATTATCTTTTTGACAATGGCAAGTCCAAGTCCGGTCCCTTTTATACTGACAGATGATCCTGCCCTTTCGAACCTTTCGAATATTAGCTCCTTTTTATTATCGGGTACTCCCTCTCCCTCATCGATGAAACGTATCTTCCACATGCCATTATCTTTTATTATATCGATGGTTATTTGGCCTTTTTCAGGTCCGTATTTGATTGCGTTTGAAAGGAGATTGGAAAATGCTTCATGGATTGATTTGTGGATGCTTGCAGGATATTCGCCGCTGACATTTATTTTCAGGTCAATTTCTTTTTCTTGAATTTCTTCTGTATATTCGTTTGCGACTTTTTTCAGCATCATTGCAAGGTCTGCTTTTTCGAATTTGATGTCTGTGAGGGTATCAAGTTTTACAAAAACAGATGCGTTTTCAATAAGTTCCAGTATCCTGTTTATGTTCCTGTTGATAGTAAGGGCCATCTTCTTTTTTTCTGCTTCCTCTTCCCCTTCGATCAGCAACTGTGAGTAACCCTTAATTATTCCTGCAGGATTTTTCAGATCATGACTTACGATGTCACCAAATAGCTCTTTGACATGATAATTTTTTTCAAGACTTTTGGTATATTGTTCAAATCTTTTTTCTGCATCCCTTCTTTCTGTTATGTCCCTGATTATTGCCATATCAGCAGGCCTGTTGTCGTACTCTATGTAAGAGGCACTGATCTCTACAGGAACCCTTAATCCCTTTTTGCTGAGCATTTCGGTTTCATATCTTTCCAGGATATCGGGATCTTTTTTGAGCCTGCGATGATATCGTTCGCTGATCATATTGATGCTTTCAGGAGGAAAGATGTTTTTGAAATCCATTCCCTTAAGTTCTTCGGATGTATATCCGATAATCTCCCTGAACTTAGGGTTTGCAAATTTTATAACATCATCCTGGATTATTATGATCCCATCATTACTTTTTTTGACCAGGGTGGAATACATATCCATAGGATATTGTTTTGATTTATCCATTTCTCCCACAATTACTCCCCTCTTCATTTGGCGATAATTTAGTTACTAATAGGGCTATGTACTGTTTTTGTTTTATCTTTTTGCCGAAACGTATATATTCAGGTAATACCTATGAAGGGCCGCACAAATGGGCCGGTAGCTTAGTCAGGCAGAGCGATGGACTCTTAATCCATAGGCCGAGGGTTCAAATCCCTTCCGGCCCGCCTATTTTGTTGTTCTTTGCAATTTTCCAAATCATATTCAATATTTTTCTTTCTTCTATTTTGGATTAAAAATAGGCTAAACAACAAAACCTATATACTACTTTCTCAATATTTATTGATACGGAATGGGGTTCCGTGGGGTGATAGTTAGCCATCTATCTCATTCCTAACTGTAAAGGAGGATTTGAAAAGATGTTATATATGGATATTAGTACATGGGAGCCAACACTCAGTGATAAGGTAATTGAACACTTTAAGGAATTGAAAGTTCCATCAGGTATCAATATAATCAAACAGTGGGTTGACCTTACAGGAGGACGTTATTTCATCCTCTACGAATGTGATGATGCAGAAGCCTATGCGGCTTTCAACCTTCCATGGTCCGACATCTGTGAAATAGACAGTGTTCCTGTGATGGAATCGAGCAGATTCATTGCCTTGATGTCAAAATAATAAAGTTTTTCGGGGGAGTTCAATCTTCCCCTATAAGTTCTACTTCTTTTTTATCATTGCCGATTTCGATCTCAACGATTCCGGGGCGAAATGGGGTTGTATCGTAAGTATAACTAATATTACCTTCAGGATCGGCTCGAATGACCTGTGAGGCCTTTACATCCATCTGAACCGTTTCTGTATTTTCCTGAGCATCTCCATTGATGTTTATATTGAAGGTGCCGGAAGGCACATTTGTGTCTATGTATGTGGCCACTGAATCTTCAGCATCCCTGTGTTGTCGGAAAGGCATCAACATTTTAACGGTAAATGTCATGTTTTTAACAGGCCTTGTTTGGACTTTAAATTCATTCGGCCCTTCTGGAATGTGTACTTTCCGGAAATCATGGCTGTACCTGCCATCATGTACCGCAACCGCAACATTAAATCTCACGACCATATTTATGCGGGCTTCGGGCTTGGTATTGCCCGTTATTGTGATGTTTTCCCCGGGCTTGAGATGCTTGTGTGATACGTCCCACTCAATATCAGAGTCCTTTGTGTCTGGCTTTTCTTCTATAGGTCTCAATATTGAGCTTACAATTTTGTAAAACCCCAAAAATATGTTATATCCGGTTGCTGAAATAAAATTTCCCCTGATTTTACAAGCATAATTGGACGTATGCCAATTTATTTTCTTAGGCCCGTTTTCAACGAGTCGTTTATATGTATTATCGGTTATTATCTTATATAAAATTCACAGGAGAGTGAGATTTGTGCCCAAGGTTAGTGTGGATATCCCCCAGCAGTTGCTGGATGACCTTAATTGTCACGTAGGGGAAGATAGGAAATTCGTGAGTCAGTCGGATGCTATCCGGACTGCAATACGTAAATTACTGGATAGGATGGATGATGTGGATACAAGGCATGGTAGAGTTAAAGAATAAGATTTGATTTTAAATAATCCATACATTCTGTACCATTTTCCAGATTTTTCATTTCTGTAATGAACAACCCTTCATAACCGTCAACCCTGTCAAATACTTTTTCCCAGTCAATACAGCCCCTGCCAAGAGGGAGGTGTTCATCCCGTTTTTCATGGTTGTCATGTATGTGGGAATGGACCATTACTTCCCTGCAGGAATCCAGAAACTCATCAAGCAAGCCCATTGTATTGGCATGGCCGATATCCAGTGTCATGCCTATATTATCCGAATCTACCTTTTCTATTATTTCCAGTATTTCAGCAGGATATTTTCCGAATATGTGAGGCATATCTGGCATATTTTCCAGTGCAATCATAATTCCTTCTTCCCCTGCAATGGTGCTTACTTCTTTCAGGGTTCCTATCGTATTGTCCCAGGCCTTTTCAGGATATAATGCTCCTTCAGGAGATAGATAGCCAGGATGGATTACTGCAATTTCAGCAAGACCTGATGCCATGTGCAGACAATGTCCCATCTGCCTTATAATTTCTTTATGGATACCGGGATTGAGGGTTGCAAGGTTTATGTCAGAAAATGGCAGGTGTATTGTGAAGGTCAGGTTTGTTGTATCCTTTATTTGTTGTACCCTGTCAATGTTTTCAGAAGTAATTTTCTGTTTTCCTTCCTGTACAAGTTCGATTGCTGAATATCCCATCTCTTCCAGTTCATAAGCCCATTCAAGTGGCTTTTCTCCGCTTGCTCTTGCAGAAAACCCGATTGCCGGTGACAACTTACTCACCTTCTCTTAATGGGGGCATTTTCTTTTCATAAACAGGTTTTCCTTCTTCTGTGGGAGGGGCTAACCAGTTTATTATATCTTCCAGTTCCCCTTCATTACATTTAATTTCCACATGGATCGACCCGAGCTCTTCTTCTCCTGCAGGAAAACTGATGCGTCCTACAAAAGCAACCTGTTTATTGAGCATGAAACTTATTTTTTCTTCCGGGCTGTGTATTCCTTTTTCGAGAACGGATCTTGCGGTATCGAGAATTTCTTCATCCCGCAGCAGGCGGTGTAAGATCTGCAGGTCACGATGGTTGCAATCTATAACTGCGATATTATCATCTAAACGGGGTGCAAGACCACTAATTCTTGTGAGTGCCCCACAGACCTTTGAGGCATCCTCTGTTGGATTTACAGGGGCCCATAACTTAACTCTGGCCATTTATCTTTTCCACCGTATCTTTCACGTGTTGCCTGAATTCCTTGAGACTTGCGGTGTTGTCAATGGTTACATCGGCCGTTTCTATTGCCTGGCCCATTCCCCATTTCATTTCCCTTTCATCCCTTATCTTCAAATCTTCTATTTTTTGCATATCATCGCTTCTGCATCTTTTACGCACACGTTTAAACCGGTTTTCAATAGGGCTGCTTATAGCTATTAATGAAAATTCATTTCCAAATTCTTTCTTGAAAGTTTCCACCTCTGCAATCCCGCGGACACCATCGATCACAACAACATCGTTATCTCTTTGTTTGATTTTCGGGATACATCTCCTGGCAACGGCATCCATGCCTTCTTTGTCCCTCAGGTCATTGGCTACCATTCCAGTGTTGCTGTCTGTTGGATCGAGCTGGCGGTGCTTGACCTCTTCCCGGATCACATCTCCCATATTGATTACGTTAAGTCCCATATTACGGATCACTTTTGAGGCTTCGGATTTCCCGGAGGCGGGCATTCCTACAAAGGCTATTATTTTCATGAGTTGCTTCTCCTCTCCTGCCCTATGATATGTTATTATTTATATATCGTTATCCCATAGGACATATCATGCAAATCGGAAAGGTAAGGCTTGGAGGAAACCTTTTGCTTGCTCCAATGGCAGAGGTGACCAATCTTGCCTATCGGGTAGTTTGCAGGCGCAGGGGTGCATCTTTTGCTTTTACCGAGATGGTTAATTCAGAGGCGATACTGCACGACAATGTAAAATCACATCATATGGCGTTAAGTTGTCCGGATGAGGGTATATTCGGTGTCCAGATATTTGGCAGATCCCCGGTTTCTATGGCAAAAGCTGCCCGCCTGATTGAAAATGAAACATCTCCTTCAATTATAGATATCAATGCGGGCTGTCCGTCTCCCAGAATCCGGAAAACGGGTGCGGGTTCAATGCTTATGGAAAAACCTGATGTGCTGGAAAATATTGTACAGTGTGTAGTGGAATCAGTAACTGTGCCGGTTACTGTGAAGATACGCGTATTCAGGGATGTGTCACAGACTGTAGAACTTGCATCAAGGCTTGAAAATGCCGGGGTCTCAGCCATAACAGTCCATGGAAGGACTGCCATGCAACAATATTCAGGTGTAGCGGATCATTTGTACACTCGTAGGATTAAAGAGGAGTTATCAATACCTGTTATTGCAAACGGGGATATACGCGACGGTGCTTTTGCTGCTCAAGTCTTAGAATATACGGGATGTGACGGTCTTATGATAGGGCGGGCGGCCATGGGGGATCCTGATATCTTTTCAAGGATAGCGGCATTCCTTGAAAGTGGTGTAGAGTCTTCACCTGCCGATTGTTATCAGCGAAAAAGCAGTCTGGAGGAATATCTGAAACTACTGGAAACCTATGATTTGAACAAAAATGTAAACCTGGCAGCACATTCTGCGTGGTTTACCAGGGGTCTTGCAGGTTCCAGGTCATTCCGCAATTCCATCCAGAACGTAAAGAGTAGTGAGGGTATTATTTCCAGGATGGAAATACTATGCAGGGAGGCCTAATTGTTCTTTTGGGTTTTTTAAAATAAATTTCTGTCATTTGTTATCACCGAAAAACTAAATAGGAATTAGTTATTCTACACAATTAAACATTGTATTTATTCCAATTACCATCCAAACGGTAATTGTTGATGCATGCGGGTTCGTATCCGCTATCTACAATTATATGTTCATTACATTTGTTACGGAGAATACAGATGAAAGAAATAAGAATACATGGTCGAGGCGGACAGGGTTCGGTAACAGCAGCCGAACTACTGGCAGGAGCCGCTTTTGAGGATGGCCAGTTCAGTCAGGCATTCCCGGCCTTTGGTGTCGAAAGACGTGGAGCACCAGTACAGGCATTTACAAGGATCAGCGATGCCCCAATCAGGCTCAGAAGCCAGATATATGAACCGGATTACATAATTGTTCAGGATCCCACACTTCTTGAGGTAGTGGATATTGCAAGCGGTGCAAAGGATGATGGTATCATAATTATTAATTCTGATTTTGCTCCGGAAGATTTTGATCTTGACACCAATGCCCGTATAATGACTGTAAATGCAACAAAAATTGCTCTTGATATCATTGGCAGGCCTATTGTCAATACTGTTCTTTTAGGAGCCTTTGCAGGTGCAACGGGCGAGGTCAGGGCCAGTTCCATTGTCAATGCAGTAAAGGGGCGCTTCTCTGGTAAAATAGGAGAGAAAAATGCAGAGGCTGTGCAGAAAGCCTATGACTTGATGGCGGAGGATAAATAATGAGCATACAACTCGGAGGAGTCTGTCAACCCGGTACCACGAGGGCAAACAAGACTGGTAGCTGGAGAACATTCAGGCCTGTCTATGACTACGATAAATGCATCAAATGTAAATTATGTGAATTGCTCTGTCCTGATATGGCAGTACTACCCAGGGACGACGGATTCTTTGAATTTGACTACGATTACTGCAAAGGATGCGGAATATGTGCCAATGAATGTCCCAAGGAAGCCATCGATATGGTACTGGAGGAGAAATAAATGACAGTTATACGTACCCTTGACAAGGATAAGATGGATGTGGCCGAAGGTTCCTATGCAGTGGCCCATGCTGTGAAGGTATGCAGGCCAAATGTTATTTCTGCATATCCTATCACCCCACAGACCCATATTGTGGAGGACCTTTCCCAGTTTATGGCCGATGGTGAGATTCCAAACTGTGAATATATAACAGTGGAATCTGAGTTCTCCGCCCTTTCGGCCCTTGTGGGATCCGCAGCAGCAGGTGCCAGGTGTTATTCGGCCACCACCTCGCAGGGTCTGGAACTGATGCATGAGGTGCTTTTCAATGTATCAGGAATGCGCCTGCCGGTTGTAATGACCATTGCAAACCGCGCGGTCAGCGCTCCTATTAACATCTGGAACGATCAACAGGATTCAATTTCCCAGCGGGACACTGGCTGGATTCAGATGTATGCCGAGGATCTGCAGGAAAGCTCGGATATGACTGCCCAGGCTTACAAGGTTGCAGAAGATAAGGACGTAATGATGCCTGCAATGACCTGTATGGACGGTTTCATCCTGTCTCACGTCTATGAACCTTTGGTCTTGCTGGAACAGGATCTTGTGGATGAATATCTGCCTGCTTATGAACCGGAATTTACTCTCGATCCTAAAAACCCGCTGACCTTCGGTGCCTTTGCAGATCCAACTGCCTACACTGAATTCAGGTACCTGCAGCAACAGGCGATGGATAATGCCCTGCCCAAGATAGAAGAAGCTGCCAATGAGTTCTATGAAATATTTGGAAGGTACTATGGTGGCCTTATCGATGAATATGAAACAGAAGATGCTGATATAATCCTCATGGCTATGGGTTCACTTGTGGGTACCATCAGGGATGTCGTGGATAAACTCCGTGCAAAGGGAATTAAGGTCGGCTTGCTTAAAGTAAGGACTTTCAGGCCATTCCCTGCAGAAGCAATAAAGAATGTTGTAAAGGATGCAAAGGTTGTTGTCGCACTTGACAAGAACATCTCTCTGGGACTCAATGAAGGATCCCTGTTTACCGAGACCAAGGCAAGCCTGTATAATACTAAGGTTGATGTCCCGATAGTGGGCCGGATGCTTGGACACGGTGGTCGTGACATACCCGAAAAAACCATTGAGGACATCGTGGAGGAAGCTAAAGGCATAATTTCTTCGGGTATCAATACTGAGAGCAAATATGCTGATCTGAAGGAGGAATTGTTGTGAAATCATTGTTTACATCAGGACACCGTGGTTGCGCAGGTTGCTGTGATGCAATGGTGGCCAAGTTCACCCTTATGGCTGCAGGGGAGGACTGTATTGTAATATCCCCTACCGGCTGTCTGGAAGTTATGAGTACACCTTACCCTGAAACTTCCTGGGAGGTTCCGTGGGTTCATTCCCTCTTCGAGAATGCAGGGGCTGTGGCTTCCGGTGTGGAGGCTGCCCTTAAGGCAATGGGTAAGAAAGGTGACACCAAGGTAATCGCTCTGGGAGGAGATGGTGCTACTATTGATATCGGGATGAGATCCATTTCCGGTGCCTTTGAAAGAGGCCATGATATTACCTATGTATGTATCGATAATGAGGCATACATGAATACCGGTGTGCAGAGAAGTGGTGCTACACCCTTTGATGCGTCTACCACAACAAGCCCTGCCGGAAAGGTTTCCTATGGAAACCCCAGGCCCAAGAAGAATATGCCTGCAATAATGGCAGCTCATGGTTCTCCATACATTGCTACAACTTCCCTGGGTTACCCCAAGGATATGATCAAGAAGATCAAGAAGGCAACCGAGATTGAGGGCCCAACCTATATTCATGCCCATGCGCCCTGTACCACAGGATGGGGTTTTGACACTTCCAAGACTGTGGAAGTTGCAAAACTGGCAGTACAGACCGGTCTGTGGCCGCTGTACGAAATGGAGAATGGTGAAGTTACAAAGGTACGCAAGATAGGCAAACAGAAAAAGCCTGTCGAGGATTATCTCAAGATGCAGAAACGGTTCAAGCACCTTTTCAAAATGGAAGGCGCAGGGGAACAACTCAAACTGATCCAGGCACTTGCAGATAAAAACATTGAAGATTTCGGGCTTGAATAAGCCTGAATCTTATTCTCTTTTTCTATGACAGCCAGTAATCTTTCTAATTTTCCTCAAATATGGGAACTTCTTAAAAAGGAGTATCCTGATCCACAGCCTGCTCTGCATTTCAAAACCCCGCTGGAATTGCTGGTTGCGACTATCCTGTCGGCCCAGAGTACGGATGTGCAGGTCAATAAAGTGACACGTGAGTTGTTCAAGAAATACCGTTCGGTTTTTGATTATGCGGATGCGGACATCAGTGAACTGGAAAAGGATATCTATTCTACCGGGTTCTATCGTAATAAGGCCAAACACCTGCAACAGAGTGCCAGAGTTATCAGCGAGGAGTTTGATGGTGAAGTTCCGTCCACTATGGAAGACCTGTTAAAACTTCCCGGTGTGGCCCGTAAGACTGCTAATATTGTGCTTGCAAGAGGTTTTGGTGTAAAAGCGGGTATTGCTGTGGACACCCACGTCAAACGGCTTGCTACAAGACTGGGTTTTACTGAAAATAAGGATCCTGTCAAAATTGAAAAGGATCTGATGGAACTTGTTGACAGGAATGAGTGGGATGATTTTTCCCTGACCCTGATATTACATGGCAGGAATGTATGTTTTGCCCGCAAACCTGCTTGTGGGCAATGTGTTGTACATCATCTCTGTCCTTCAAGTATTGTTTAACCATCCATATTAATAATTCCTTTTTTGCAATAACTTTTTATATTGAGTGTACTTTATTCGGTCTGTTACTTTGGATGGAATATGAATGAGTACTAAAAAAATAATTATGGGTATGCTTGCCATCTCGATCCTGGTGTTATCATCAGGATGCGTTGGTGGGGATTTAACGGCAGAACAGATAGCAGAACAGTTTGAACAAAAGCAGGATAATATTCAGGATTATTCAGCGACTATTCACATGGCTACTTTTTTAGAAGGAAATGAAGATAGTACCGTTGCCAGGTATGAAATGAAGAAACCAAATATGATGAGGACAGAAATAATTGAATCCTCGTCATCTGGTAAAATTATAACAGTTTCTAACGGGAGTACTACCTGGACCTATAATCCTGATGAAAATACTGTTATGGTCCTTGAATCACTAACAAGTTTCAATGAAAGTGATTTTGATTATCTGAATCTGATCCAGGATACAATGGAAAATAACGAGATTTCACTTGAAGGTGAAGAAAAAATCGATGATAGAGATTCTTACATTATTGCTATTAATCCCAGAGAAAATGAAAATAATCCGGCAAATACCAGTTATTTTCCAACAAATGTATCCACCCGGATGTGGCTGGATAAGGAAACCTGGTTGCCTTTGAAATATGAAATGTATAATGACGGTGAAAAGCTCATGGTCGTAGAATACCGTGACTTGAAAATTAACACCGGAATTGAGGATTCGGAATTTAATTTCAAGATACCGGAAGATGCGAAGGTAGTCAGGTATGATGACATCAATGATATGGTGCCTGAAGACCTGACGCTGGAAAAAGCGATGGATGTTTCTGAAAATGAGATCCTTGTTCCATCCTATCTGCCGGAAGGCTGCGAGTTACAGTATGCTCGTGTAAACAATAATTCGGCTCTTTTCGGAGGACCTGAAAATATTATATCTCTTTATTACCAGTCAGGAGATGGATTCCTTCATATTACTGAAACTTTTTATGAAGAAGAACCCTCTCTTCCGCAAAGGGGTGAACCTGTTACCGTCAACGGCAATGAGGCTCGTCTGACATCCTATCCGGATGGTGGGTCTACTCATCTTTCCTGGAATCGTGGAAAATGCATGGTAACGATCATGGGATCTGTGGATTCTGATGAAATTGTCAGGATTGCTGAATCCATGGAATGAAAGGTGCATTATGCACCTTTCCTTTATTCAAAAATGGTTTCTCTTTTCCACAAACTATACAAATCTAAAAAACCTCTCTTTTTATTATGTCACATATTGTTGTCCATGTGGACATGGACTACTTTTATGCTGCTATTGAGGAGCGTGAAGATCCTTCCCTTAAAGGCAGGCCTGTGGTAGTCTGCATGTATTCGGGTAGGGGGGAGCACGGAGGCTCGGTAAGCACCTCCAATTATACTGCCAGGGAATACGGTATTAAATCCGGCATGCCTTGTTCCAGGGCCATTAAACTGAATCCGGATGCGGTTTTTCTCCCTGTAAGGAAAGAGTTTTACACAGAAGTATCTGACAGTATCATGGAGATACTGCGCTCGCATGCGGATAATGATGAATCCTTTGAGCAGATCAGTATAGATGAGGCATTCATCGAAGTTGCGGATAACTGTAACGGTGATTTTGAATGTGCCCGTAAACTGGGTGAAGGTATTAAGCAAAAGATTCTGGAAAAAGAACATCTGACATGTTCTGTGGGGGTCGGGCCCAACAAACTCATTGCTAAAATGGCATCCTCGGAAAACAAGCCAGATGGACTTACGGTAATTTCACCCCATGATGTAAAACAATTTCTGGTGGATCGTACTCCCTCTCAACTCTGGGGTGTGGGGGATGTCACAACCGCCAGGCTTGAACAGATGGGTATAAAAACAGTGGGGCAACTTGCTTCTTCGGATATCGTGTCTCTTATAGATGCTTTTGGTAAAAAGAAAGGTTCATGGCTCAAAAAGGCTGCACAGGGGATTGATGAGTCTCCTGTCAGGCAACGGGAAGGAAGTGAGCAAATTGGCAGGATAGCCACCTTACCGGAAAATTCATCGGATTATCATTTGATCATGCCAGTCCTGGATAACCTTGCCGGTGATGTGATTAGAAAGGTCATCGAAAGAAGTGTTTCTTTCCGTCAGGTTACACTGATTGTAATCACATCTGATTTCAAAACCCAAACTCGTAACCATACCCTCCAGAGAGCAGTTGCTGAAAAAGAAATTCTGAGACAACATCTGGATAAATTACTAACAATCTTCCTTGAGGAAAACAAAACGGACATTCGCAGGATTGGAGTTAGGGTTGCCGGGTTACAGGAAGTATCGTCTCAGACAACGCTTGCTTCTTACTTTTGAGTCAGTTATAGGAGAGATTCGAATGATTTCGCGCCATCCAGTTTATCAGGACTTATGGTATCGTTTTCCAGAATTTCATTTTTAATATTGATTGGAACATCTGCTCGCAGAGCAAGGGCGATACAATCACTGGGTCTTGCATCGAATTCCATTTTAACATCGTTTTTGCTCAAAGTCAGACGGGCGAAAAATACTCCTTCTGTCTTTTCGTCAATGAATACGCTTTCCACTTTGCCTTCCATTCTTGAGAGGATGGACATCAAAAGGTCATGGGTCATTGGACGAGGTGTCGTCTCACTGTTTAATGCATTATTTATGGACAGGGCTTCCAGATGCCCAATATAAATCGGCATTATTTTTCCGCTCGGACCTTCCAGAATGACAGTTGGGGCTAGTCCCTCTTCCATTTTCATGAGGTAAACTCCCTTTACATTCACCTGGCAGGTTTCGTCTTCCTCTGGCATGCCTTTACCATGAAATTCAATAATATTAATATCTTATCAATTGATTGCTCTGTTGAAACTGAGACCATCAAATTAGCTTTTCACTTTAAAAGCGTAACTATTTATTCATTATCAACAGGCATTGCATGAGCGTAACTTATTTGTCATTTTATAAGCTAGGAAGTATATTAATATGTAAAACATTTATACAATGTTTGAATGGAATTTGTACCAAAGATTCAATTGCTAGCTATCTGAACCCAGATGGTGTATCAACATAATAGTCACGCTTCCACCGACGTGGCGCATACAAAAAATAAAGTATAAAAAATATCATTAAGTTAGAATGGAAGGATTTATGATTTAATTGGATGGTATCTCTATAAGTGTTAACATTTGTTCACACTCTTAATGGTTTAATCTCAATTTCATCCTCAATTTTCAGCAGATTGTTGATGTCAATCCCGTTCTCCCTATATTTTCCAAAAATTGAGGGGGTCCAGGATTTCGTAAATTTGGTTTACAGCACGGATTAGTTCCAATGGGAATATATTCTTGTTAGGTATAGTCTCGTATGTTCTTAGTTTTGTTTGCATTTTTGCCAAATACAGCAAAATTAAGAACACTTTCATTAATTTGGACTGTTCAAATTTGCTTACAAATCTATTCTTTTAATGTTCTTTATTCTTTGATCTAAAGTGGCTCCACATCTGCAGGGTTCATCTATAAGTGTGGCTATGTCACGAGTTCTATAGCGTATAAGAGGCATGCATTTTCGTCTCAACGTAGTGAATACGAGTTCACCTTCTTCGCCTGGCGGGAGTATTTTCCCTGTTTTTGGATCTATTACTTCAACAAGGAAATCTGCATTATTAACATGCATACCATCTTGTTCAGTACATTCGATGGCATTTGCCAGTCCCATCTCAGTCATCCCCCATTGTCTAAGGGTTTTACATCCCCATATTTCTTCAATCTCTTTTTTCATAAATGCAGTCAGTGGTTCTGAGGAACATATGATTCGTTTTATTCCTAACTCATGAGGATCTATGCCAAGTTCTTTTATCTGTCTGGATAAGCTGTAAATAAAAGAAGATGTTCCTATAATTACAGTAGTTCCAACCTTTTTCATGGTGGATATTTGACTTTCTGCATTAAGAGAATCATTTATTACGGAATCCATTCCAGCCAGATCACATGCTTTACTTAAGACAAGACCAGGTTCCCATGTCGCTGTTATAGTAGGATACATTATTTGGAGCGTATCTCCCTCTGAATCCATTCCGGCCATTTTTAAACCGGCCACTACGGAATCTACAATTTCTAGTAGTTCTTCTTGTGTATAAGATACTCTTTTTAGGATATTGGTGGTACCTGAAGTGGTAAATTCACGAGCTATGTCTTTTCTTGAAACACACAGAAAATGATAGGGTTTTTCAGCAAGAGCGACGGGATCTGTCAATGGTATACTTTCTAAGTCTTCAAGTTTTTGTATGCTGGAAGGGTCAATTCTTTCTTTTTCGTAAAGATCCATATAGTAGGGACTATATTTTGATGCATATTTCAATACTTCACGTAATTTTATAAGTTTATATTTTTCTATATCTTTCCTACTAAGACTATTCGGATTAAGAGTATTTTTCAATTCATTGGTTTTTGAGATATCTTTTTTTATTTTGACAATACTCCACTTTTCTAGTGGATTACTGGTATTACTGTCCAATTTTCTGGATTCGAGTTTTCTTTTTGCGATATTTTGGCGTACAGCATTATTGAATTGCTTTACAATTTGCATTACTAAACCTCCAGTTTCATCGAATTGAAGTCAAATGATTGTTGTATTTAAATAGATAAAATTGCATTTTAATAAAAAAGGGTGGATATTTAGGTTATTTCTCGGTGATCTGAGGGAAACTGCAGATAATATCCACCCTATAAACGGGAGTTTATTAATTGTTCATCCTGTATTTCTGTAAAGATATTCACCTTTGCAATTGGTGAGATTGTAGTTGCAGAAGGGAATAAATTTCCCATTCTCGGTCACAACATGTATACAACAATTCTCTACCCTTTCTCTCTCGTATGACCAGACATCCTGAAATGCCATCATGGAGATTGTGAGATAGTTATCCTTGCTCATCTCTATAAAGTCTGCCCAGCCTCCTTCCGAATTGGAGCATGAGGTATCAAGTGAGGTTACATCAATCTGTTTTTCACAGCATGAACCTTTGGCAATAATCTCACCACAGCATGAACTGTCATCATCTTCCTTTTCTTTCTCAGAACCTTTCCATCTGCCCATAATTGAGTTTTTTGTCTTGCTTGCCACATCGAAGGCTGATTTTGCGGCTCCAAGAGAAGTATTTGTCAGTGGTATGAATTCCCCATTGTTGACCAGTGTAAGGCAGGTAGTTCCACAATGAGCTGTCGGCATAAGCGAGGGGGTGAAGTTCTCAACTTTGAGTTGTCCATTTGTCTGATCTTCAATCGCTTCAAGGAGTTCAACTATGGTTATTTTTCCCTCCAGCATCGAAGGAGACCGTCCCGAATAAAAGACAGGCTGGAAGTGTACACCTCTGACTGTGGGTACCTTGTTGCTTGCAAATTTTATGATCTTACCAGTTTCATGAAGATTATAATTCTTAGCAACCAGAGGCACCAGGACTACACCAATATCGGCTTTTTCACATCTGTTGATAACTTCGGATTTTACATCGAACAGCTTTTTTCCGGTCCTCTGCATATAAACATCATCCGATACGCCATCAAATCCAAGATAGATCGAATCAATACCTGCAGAAGCAATCTTATCAAAATATTCCTGATCCTTAGCAATTCTGCGTCCGTTTGTATTCAGTTCTATATGATCGATTCCCATCTCCCTTCCCATCTTTATGATTTCAGGTAGATCGTCCCTGAGAGTTGGTTCTCCTCCAGAGATTTGGATACATGTGGGATCGTTCTGACATTTCTTGACCGTCTCAAACATCTTTCTTATTGTTTCCATGTCAGGATCAAGGCTCTTATCCATAGAAGAATTGGCAAAACAATATGTACAGTCCAGGTCACATCTGTCAGTTACCTCTACAACTGCCAGACATGTATCCTGTTTATGGGAGGGGCAAATACCACAATCGAAAGGACAGCCTTTATCCACATCTGTCAAGGGCGCCTTTACCCTTTTCCGATCTACATCGAAACATTCTTCCATCTTACGGTAATGATCCACATCATTAGAAATAAGAGCTGTGAAACTTCCGTGGTCATCGCACTCTTTTTTAATGAATACTTTACCGTCCTCAACGTATTTTACACCCTCAATCTTCCTGAGACACTCAGGACAAAGGCTTTCGACTTTATTTATGATATCCAATAGGCTCCCTCCCAAATATTAAATTTTTTACAAATCCCTATCAGCTATTTTTATGCTCTCTTCTCTTCCAGGATAGATTCAGCGGTCTTGAGTGTTTTTGCCACACCATCTGAAACATAGAACTCCTGGCACTTGGGGCATACAATAGCAGGCCCGGCTCTTGTGACTCCCATGTAGGACATGTCGACATTCCTTTCAAGTGCGGTCTCATTACACTTCTGGCAGATCCACTCACTTTGGTCATCATTTTCAACTTCATGAAGTTCTCCACCGGTTAGACCATCGATATGCATTTTGTGAGAATAGACATTGTTTAGGTTAATCCCCTCTCCTGATATTGTGTAAACAGCATAGGTGGTCAGATTTTCAGAATCGTCTTTGGCAATAAAAGTGTCCTCACTCTTATGCTTGAGTTTCTTTCCGTTTGACTCTGCTTTTTCGATGATTTCCTGGATCTCTTCTTTCTTGAATCCTTCATCTTTTAATAAATTTTGCACTTCTTCTGTCATATTTATATCCATGAGAATACCTCTTTAATTTGCTATAATTATGTCGCAATGATTTTTCTGCTTAGAACTTTTCGTATTTTCCGTGGTCTTTTGCAGCTTTTACAATTGCGTGAACATTTGCTGGAGGAGCGTTTGTTGGGCATTCACAAGCAGTTCCTAAAATGAAACCTCTGGGACTATCTTTACCTGCAAGGACTTGTTGCTTTGCCTGCTCATAAACCTGTGCGGGTGTACCACGGTCAACTAGTTTTGTATCAACAGTTCCGAAACATGTACAACGGTCTCCAAAATTTTCCACAAGTTTTGAAGTAGGGAATATTTCTTTTCCATCATACCCAATTTGTACAATAGTGAATGGGCTCATTGGGGCATCTTTCCACAAATCAAAATCATCACTATGATTTCCACAAAGATGATAATAGATTCCAGGGCCAGCGCCTTCATTTAGAACCTTTCTAACAGCTTTTGATACAGGATTATAACTGAACCTCTTAATCTGTTCTCTGTCCATCAAATCTCCACTAGCTACCACTGATCCGGTTATCATTACATTGGCTCCATACCTATCGGCGGTAACCTTACTCGCATTTACCATATGATCTACAGCTTTTGAACATAGTTTGTCAACTAAATCAGGATCTGTTATCATCCACATGAACACATCTTCAATAGCCGCCCAATTTGTAGCTAGTTCCATGGTACCAGCTAACTGGGTGATAGGAGCAAACATTTGTGGATATTCTTCTTTACAGGTATCCAATGCCCGGAAATGTCTTGTAAAACTCGGACCTTTGGCAAGTTCTTCAGGACTTAAGACTTCGAAGTTGTCAACATCCTCTGGAGTTGTGATTGGACGTTTTTGCATACCTGGTGGTGCACTTTCTTGAAATTTTAATTCTCCTCCGTAGTCCTCTCCCCAGTAATCTGCATACAGATAGTGTCCCACTGGAGTAACATCGTACAATTCGCAGGTATGACAGACCATCCTTACAGCTTCTTCTGGATTTTTATAGAAATATCCTGGACTCTTCCTGAACATGCTTGCGGCATGGGATAGGATGATGGGATCTACTGTTACTCTTTCTGAAGGCGTATCTGCCCATGGGGTTGTCCATAAATTCCCTGCTTTTTCTAGCCAATCTTGATTTATTGGTGCATAATCTTCTGCTGGCATTTTATCACCTGATATTTAGGGAATGCTAGTAAAGATCTTAATTTTTAGACACTTACTACCATCCATATTTACAAAATTTATCTACGTCCAATAGCACATGATTTTGTTTTGCATTATTGAACACAAACTCTATCCAAATAAAAGAATATATAATAAACCTTAATTATTTATCAATAAACGTATTATTATCAACCGTTAATTCAATGTTCATCAAATGGATATATTTACGATATAGCCCAGTGGCAATATAAGAAAAATAACTTCATTGTAACAATAATAAACATCTTTGATATTATCAAATACATGAATATATGCTACAAATTCTGCTACAAAAAAAGCATTATGAGGCTGAAGGGCTATGTTTGGAATTGTGTTCAATAACTACAAACAAGCAGCTTTTGAGAATTTAGGGGATACTTGTATTTTCAACTAACTTAGCGAAATTCACTTTCTCCAAAAGTGTCGTAGTAACGTTTTACTACGGAACCAAGGTAGTTGGATGTTCTTCTTGAATCAAATTTGGACATGATGTTGTTCAGAGGGAACTCAGTGTCACAGTAAACACATCGAGCCAATTCACATCCGGTAACTGATTTTGGACAACCAGTACAGACTTTTGCCCTTGAGTAGAAAAGATTAAATGAATTTCCACATGAAGGACAGGTTACAGGTCTATTTGAATCAAAAAGATTCTTGTTTACACCGTATCTTTTCATTTCACTTGTCAATCTCTCTTCACGCTTCATGTCAAAAATCAATGGCTCTTAATTACTTAAACTTTATCGATACAGCTATGTCTGTAGCTGGAAGATCTCATCTTCTAATCTACAGTTGTAAGTATTCCAAACGAAAATATACCCAACATCAGTTACTGGCATTGGTATTGATCAAAGAGTATATGAATACGGACTATAGAGACGTTGTTGAACTTGTTGATTTAATGGAAGGGGTCCAATCCAAGATTGGTATAAAGCACGTACCTCACTTCACAACATTACACAAATTTATCAATAGACTATCTTCATTCTATTTCAATAGCTTACTATACCAAACTCTGAAACTCTTCTATTCACACGGTGAAAAAATACCTCTGGTTGCTATTGATTCAAGTGGATTTACAGGAGGACATTGTAGTTACTATTATTCTGTGAGAACAGGAAAGAAAAGACGGTCGTATCTGAAAACAAGTATAACCGTTGACGTTGAGAAGTTCATTGTAACTGGTTTTAAGATTTCAGGTAAGCCTGTGCATGATGCAAAGCATGCATCGACATTACTTAGACAATGTCACAAAAGGAGAAAAGCTGAGTGTTATCTGATGGATAAAGGATATGATTCTGAGAAGATACATACTCTAATCAATGAAGAATTGAAAGCAGAAGCCATCATACCTGTAAGATGCAGAAAAAGGAAAAGAATCAAGGGAAAATGTTCCAGATTGAATATCTGGAACTCCCATTAAATCTGTGATTTAATGGTATACCGTCGAAAAATGAGAGATGAATTTGATGAAGATATCTACCATTATAGAAACCTGGTAGAGACGATGTTTTCTGTTTTGAAAAGGAAATATAGAGAAGAACTGAGAGCAACAAAATACAGAAATCAGAAAAGAGGTCAAGTTCAAATTATTAATTCATAATATAGACAGGGCAATCTCTGTTTCAATAATTATTCAAATGAGGATTTCTACAGAGCCATTAGTAAAATGATAGCAAATTCATATTTCCTTCCCCTTTCCAAGATTCCTTTTGATGATCTTTTCGATGTACTGTGAACACATGGCATATGTATTACAAGATTCATAATTTGGACTGAAATCATCTTGTTGATAATAATATTAACGTCGATTAATTACTTAAAGTTATTATAAATACTTCCAGTCGAATTTTGATATAGAGACATTTAAGGGCTTGTATTGTAAGCTGAATAGGGAACATAAATCTTAATGTAAAAAAAGGTGAGTGTTTTGTCAAATACAGATTTTATTATGGATGCAAAAGAAAGAGCGCTAAATGGCCAAAAACTGGACAGGGAGAGTATTATAGGCCTGCTTGAGATAGATCCTGATTCCCGGGATGCGGAATTACTTGGGAAAGCTGCAAGGGAGGTTGCTGGATATGTGACCGGGAATCGGGCCAGTGTATGGGCATCTATAGGAGTTGACTATAGGAAATGTGCCATGAGCTGCAATTTTTGTTCATTCGGGCAGAAATGGGGATTAGTGGAACAGGAAAGTGAAAGGAGCACAGAAGAGATAATAGGCCTAATCGATAATTTTGTATCCCGGGGTGCAAGATGGGTAACATTGCGCACAACTCAGTTCTATGGATTCGACAAGCTCATCCAGCTGATACGGGATATCCGTTCATCTGTTTCTGGAGACTATGAGATCGTTGTTAATACCGGTGAGTTTGATGATGAAAAAGCAATGACCCTTGCAGATGCCCGGGCTCAGATGGTCTATCACACACTTAGGCTACGCGAAGGTACGGATACGAAGTTCAAACCTGAAGAAAGACTTGCAACATTAGGCTGTGTCAAGTTGTCACCTCTGGGTCTTGCCCATCTGGTCGAACCTGTAGGCATCGAACATACGAATGAGGAGATTGCGGATGTTTTCATGAAAGGAATGGAACATAATGCCATTCTCTCCGGTGTCATGGCAAGGGTGCCTTTGCCAGGCACTCCTCTTGCCGACCGTGCCCAAATATCTGAAAAGAGACTGGCTCAGATAGTGGCAGTGACACGTCTGGCATCCGGCCACCAGGCACCTAATATCTGTGTACATCCACCTTCACCACTTGCAATACAATGGGGCGCCAATATTGTTGTTGTTGAGACGGGTGCAATTCCAAGGGACACCGGGGACTGTGATCGTGAGTGGCATGAATTCGATATGAACACCGCAAAAGACCGGTTCACGAGTGCAGGCTATACCTTTTTCTCAGGGGAGTGACATGGATGAACAAACTATTTTTTGTACTGTGCATATTTCTGGTGCTGGTCATTTCAGGCTGTACAGGTGATGCCCCTGAGCAAAGTCAGACATCCACAGTAGGAACCTGGAAGACAGCGCAAACTATACAGCCATTCCTATATCAGGACTATATCACAGATGACCACTTTGTAGAGGTTCTTCCTTTCACCAATCCGGGAGACCAGAAATCAGCTCTGCTTGCAGGGGACCTTGAAATGACCGGCACAACCATAGCCCTTGCGATAACAGCTGCATCAAGGGGTGAACCTGTTGTCGTTGTGAGTGCTCTTTGCAACAAATGTTCGGCTATTGTGGTAAGAGAAGATTCGGATATCCTGGAACCTGCTGACCTGAAAGGAAAGACTATCGCATATGTACCTGGAACCATGCATCATGTACTTCTTCTTGAAACACTGAAGAATGCAGGACTTGACCCTGAAAAAGATGTAACTCTTCAGAGGATTGATTTCTTTGATATGGGACAGGCACTTTCGCAGGGTAAGGTAGATGCTTTCTGCAGTGGTGAACCATATCCTTCCCTGGCAATAGCAGATGGCTATGGACGGGTACTAAGTTATCCGTATTACAAAGAGGGTGTCGGAACGATCAATGCAGGAATGTTGACCACAAAAGACCAGATCGAGAACAACAGGGAAGAGATACAGGAACTGGTTACAGCCCATGCAAGGGCCACAGAATATTTGAAAGATAATCCGGAGGAATGGCTCAGCATGTCATCCGAATTTGGTACAGACCCGCAGGTCCTGGATATTGCTTCGGGTAATATGGAACTTGCATGGAACATGGACGAGGACTATGTTCAACAAGCAGAAAACCTGGCAAAGAGGATGAAAGAACTGGGAATGATAGAAGAGGTCCCGGACATGGATACTTTATTTGACCTGAGTTTTGTGGAACAGGCACGTAAAGATCTGGATGAAAGTGAGAATGTATAAGCATATCGATAAACTGGAGATTGCAGGTTTCATACTCCCTGTAACATTGTTCACTGTATGGTATGTTGCAACAATGGAGGATGCTGTACCTGCATATCTGCTCCCTTCTCCCTGGGACCTGATACGCACCGCCATCGATTTTGCCATTGCAAGTGAGGGCCTGACACCCTATTCAGGGGAGCTTCTCGTGCATTCCATAGCCAGCATAGGGAGGGTGGTAACAGGTTTTGGACTGGCTGCAGCGATTGGCCTCCCACTCGGCTTTCTTTCAGGGCGCATAGCTCTGGCGAAGAGTTCTCTGGATCCGACTGTGCATCTCATTCGTATAGTGCCTGGAATAGGCTGGCTTCCCCTTGCAATGGTATGGTTCGGGGTAGGGGAGAGTACAACCTTATTTCTCATTTCCCTTGCATCTTTTTTCCCCATCTATGTCAATGCTGCCCAGGGTGCATCATCAGTATCCCCAATGCTTGTACGTGCTGGAAGAATGCTGGGAGCAAGTGAACTGAGAATATTCACTACGGTTATAATTCCGGCAGCGATGCCCTCAACTGTAGCCGGGCTTCGACTGGGTTTAGGATTATCATGGGCGTATCTGGTATTGGGTGAGCTAACAGGAGTGACACATGGACTGGGTGCGGTCATGATGGATGCACGTATGTTAGGTAATGTTGAGATGATACTTGTCTCGATGATCTTCATCGGATTGTTCGGTCGCATAAGTGACCTGTTACTACTGGGTTCCTTCAGGAGATTGAATCTATTAAAAGGGAGCTATGAAGAATGAGAAAAGCAAAACTATCAGTAAGTGATATCAATAAGAGTTTTTACATGCCTGGTGAAAATATTTCTCTTCAGGTGTTAGAGAAAATAGATTTTGAGATTCAGGAAGGTGAGTTCGTAAGTATTCTGGGTCCAAGTGGATGTGGCAAATCGACCTTTTTGAACATACTTGCCGGTTTTGAAAATGTGGACTGTGGAAATGCGGTATGCTGTGGGGAATCAATAACAGGTCCTTCCCCGGAAAGAGCAGTGGTCTTCCAATCTCCGGTCCTGTTCCCATGGCTTGATGTAAAGGAAAATATCATGTACGGCCTGAAACAAGTGGGCAAAAGAAAAAAGGATGCAGAACAACTTGCTTCAGAATATCTAAAGGCTGTCGGGCTTGAGGGTTTCGGCAACTATTATCCTTCCCAGTTATCGGGGGGTATGCAACAAAGGGTTTCCCTTATCCGCTCACTGGTACTGGGTCCCAAGGTCCTGTTGATGGATGAACCCTTTGCAGCACTGGATGCCCAGACACGTTACAGTATGCAGCAATTGTTGCTCCAGCTCTGGGAGAACAACAGGCAGACCATCGTTTTCATTACACATGATGTTGAAGAGGCCCTTTTGTTATCAGATCGTATCTGTATCATGAGTAGGCGACCCGGTAGAATTATCGAGGAGATATCAGTTCCTTTTGAACGTCCACGCACTATCTCACTTGCCGGATCAGAGGACTTCTCAATTCTAAAAAGTCGTATACTCGGCAAATTACTGACATGAACTGGAATTTATCTTTTTTTATCCCCTGTATCGGCAATTGCTTTCAATGTTCTGGAGATCGCCCAGTTTGGCATGAGAAAATCTACAGATTCCTCTATTTGAATATATCGGATTACGTTTCTAAAGAGCCATCCGTTTATTTAATTAATAATATGAAAGAATATCACTTGATAATAGTTAGGTGAGGACTGCTTAATGAATGATGAAAAATTGTTTGAGTCAACTAATATTGGTAAATGTAACTTAAATAACCGCATAGTAATGGCTCCGATTGGAAATATTAACATGGCAGATCCCACAGGTAGGCCCACAGACAAAATGATTGATTTTTTTGTAGAAAGAGCACAAGGTGGAACAGGTCTTTTGATTACTGGATTGGTTCCTGTTTCTTTTGGTATTGATCCAACACTTGATGCAGAATGTAACAATACATATTTCCCTCGTATTGATGGTGCATCAAGGACACGCCTTTCTGGATGGAGAGATCTCTGCTCAGCAGTACGGCCCTATGGCTCAAAGATATTTATCCAGTTATCTGCAGGACTTGGACGGGTTGGATCTCCTGAAGTTGCTTTGAAAGGGAAGGTACCCAAGTCTTCTTCCTTGAATTGGAATTTTTATATTCCTCAAGTTCCTCATTTGCCTCTTTCTGATCGCAAAATCAAAAAGATTGTGAAGAATTTCGGTCAATGTGCAATCAATGCAAAGGTGTCAGGGTTTGACGGTATACATCTGCATGGTCATGAAGGGTATCTGATGGATCAATTGACATCTTATCCCTGGAATAGAAGGAAATTTGGGAGATATAAAAACAGATTCCAATTCGGAATAGATGTTGTAAAGGAAATTAAAGAAAGATGTGGTGAAAATTTTCCCGTTATTTACAGGATTGATTTAACTCAGGGACTTCAGGAAAGTTATGGGGATTATATATTCAAAAAAAAATTTAAAAACAAAGAAAGAAAAATAGAAGAAGGGTTGATGTTTTGTAAGGCTTTATATGAAGCTGGTGTTGATGCATTTGATGTCGATAAAGGTTGCTATGATAACTGGTTTTGGCCTCATCCTCCTTCCTATTTCGATGACATTGTGTATGTGGAAGAAATAGCAGGAAGGGTAAAGAAATTTTTCAATGATGAAAGTATTTCTGCTCCTGTGATCGCAGTGGGGAAAATAGGGAAACCTGAAAAGGCGAAAGAAATTCTTGCTAATGGATGGGCTGATCTCATTATGCTTGGAAGGCCTCTTTTAGCAGATCCACACTGGCCCTCAAAGGTAAAGGCACGTAGGGATAAGGAAATAATTCATTGTATTGGTGACCATGAAGGTTGCATTGAATCTTTCAAAAAAGGGGGACATCCTTGTTGCTCAGTAAATCCTTACACTGGTTTTGAGGATCGAAAGAAATTATTAATAGCTGACATTTCTAAGAGAGTTGCTATTATAGGTGCAGGGCCCGCAGGATGTGAGGCTGCAATAACTGCTCATAACAGAGGGCATAAAGTAATCCTTTTTGAAAAAACGGCTAATATTGGTGGTCAACTCCATCTGGCAGCTAAAATGGCTATAAAACACGATATTAAACGATATTTAGACAACCTTAAACATCGTCTTAATTTACTTCAAGCAGAAGGTCTCGAAATCAGACTAAATACTGAAATAAATAATGATCACATAAAAAATGATTTTGATGTTATTATATGTTGCAATGGATCAAAACCCACACTTCCTTCTATAGAGGGAATGGAATCAACAAATTATTCAGAAGCTAGAGATTTCTTAGCACGTGACATGCAATTACCTGATAATGTAAAGAATGTACTTATCATTGGAGGTGGTTCCATCGGTTGTGAAATTGGTTATACCCTGTCCCTTGAAAAAAACTTGAATGTTACAATTGTGGGTAAAAACAAAGAACTTATGCCTTCTACCTCTCTACCTAACAGGTCGCAAATGTTGTGGCTGATGATGGGAAAAGGGTCTTGTTCGGGCAAAAAAGAAGATGTCATCAAAAAGCCAATTCGTGCCTATACTTCTTCCAAAATTCTAAACATCTCAGGAAAATTGGTCCGTATAGCAGCGAATAAGGATAGAGAGGGTCCTTATACACCCTGGAAAAGTTTGATCCCTGAAAATATATCCAATCCTTTTGAGAAAAACTTAAAGAAAACGAATACAGAGATAATAAAAACATATGCTGATTATATTATTTTTGCTACCGGTGGAGAAGCAGATGATTTTCTATATAGGAGACTTGCAGAGAAAAATATATCTGCTAATGTATATTGTGTAGGTGACTCAAAAGAGATTGGAGGGGTTTGGGAAGCGGTTACTTCTTCAAATGAAATAGCTCGTAACATTTGAATTTGCAATATTATTACTAATACAAAATTTCCAATTTACAGGACATCAATAAAATCCTTCCACCTTTTTTGATAAGAATGCCGTGATTATCGTCTTCATTGTTTTTGTCAGTTACATTGATGATTATATATGCATAGCTATAATACCAAATATTCTGCATATTTTTGAGTTATGCTAAATCAAGAGACTCTCCCTCCAACGACTTTAAAGTTAATAGTTGAAAACAAAAGTAAAGCATTGATCAACAATATTTGGTATTTTTTCTTTTTCATGCTTTTTGTAATCATAGGTATATTATTGTTCTACAGGTGGGCAATGGATGAAATATTGCCTTTAACAATACTCTCATTTTTGTGGATAATGTTCTGGAGTAACAGTGAACGAAAGGGACAAATTCTTCTTATAATTGCTTCTGTTTTCGGGTATTTTCATGAATTATTAGGAGTGATATATGGATATTTCACCTATCTTGGGGGTGTAATCGGCAATGTTCCAATATGGATCTTGCCAGGTTATGGTGCAATCTTCTGGTCTTCTTATAACCTTTGGCATGTATTTGAACTTAGGTATTCAAAGTCACAATGGTTTCCTGTTGTCAATTATTTCATTCCTGTAAGCCTTACTATTTTGTTAGTTTTTGATTTCTTTTTTTTTGATTTAGCACAAAATCCAATTGCAATAATGGTTAAGTTTTCCCTTGCATTCTTACTATTCAAAAATTTCAAAGAGTTGAGACTTGCATATTTTGTGGGTTTTTTTACAGTACTTACTGAATTCAGTGGAGAAATTCTGGGAACATGGTATCATCCAGATTTTTCTCTCCTTTCTCTAATGACCGGCTATGTCTTTTTGTTGTGGATTTGCATCACTATAGCAGACAGTATCGATGGGGTAAAAAAATGGGGAGTTGTGGAAGTTATAGCTGCTTCTTTACTCACTTTATATTACATTGTATCAATGGCAGGGATATTTTCTATATAAATTAATATAATTTAAAAATTACTAAAAGTCGATATATATGAACCAAAGTATACAACAGGAAATTCAAAGAATATTTAAGATCCAACAAAGTGGTTCTTCAAAAATAAATCACACTAATGAGGAAGAACGCATTGAACTTCTGATGCGCATAGATAAATATCTTAATAATTCACACAATCGGCAAAATCTCTATGGTGCCCTATATAGAGATCTTCATAAGCCAGAAGTAGAAGCAATAGCAACTGAAATAGGAATTGTTCAATCCCACATATCATATGTTTGCAGGCAGCTGAAAAACTGGATGAAACCTAAATATGTGCCTTCTCCACTTCCTCTGGTAGGTACAAAATCATCTATTCATTATGAGTCGAGAGGTGTTGTGCTTATAATTTCTCCATGGAACTATCCTTTCAATCTCTCCATAGTACCCCTGATCTATGCTATTGCAGCTGGCAACTCAGTAATAATCAAGCCAAGTGAAATTTCTATCAATACATCATCATATATAAAGCATATGATATCTAATATTTTTGATGAAAGTGAAGTAGCAGTATTTGAAGGAGATAGCAAAGTCGCCCAAGAATTACTGGATAAACCTTTTAATCATATATTTTTCACGGGTAGTCCTGAGGTTGGAAAAATAGTTATGTCCAAGGCTGCCCAACACCTTACAAGTGTAACATTGGAACTTGGAGGTAAATCTCCTGCAATTGTAGATGAAACAGCTGATGTTAAAAAAATCGCTAGAAAGGCTGCATGGGCTAAATCAATAAATAATGGACAAACATGTATATCTCCTGATTATCTCATTTTGCAGGAATCCATTTTTGATGAATTCATAGACGAATACAGAAAAGCAATCAAAGAATTTTATGATACCGATGGATCTGGAATTGCAAAATCCCCTGACTATTGCCGTATAATTAACAAGCAGCATTTTCAAAGACTCAACAATCTTTTCGATGATGCACTCGACAAGGGTGCTCTTGTCCTATTAGGGGGTGAATTTGATGAAAATGATAGATATGTATCCCCAACGCTTCTTTATAACATGTCTGAGGAAATGAATATTATGAACGAGGAAGTGTTTGGTCCCCTCCTTCCAGTTTTGGCATACCGAGATAAAAGCCAAGCAGTGGAAATAATCAGAAAAAGACCAAAACCACTCACACTTTACATTGCAAGTAATAGTTCATTGAGTATAGATTATTTCATAAAGGAAACCTCAGCAGGAGGGACAGTTATCAATGATTACATGCTAGGGTATAGCAATCCAAACTTGCCTTTTGGGGGGGTAAATAACAGTGGGATAGGTAAATCCTTTGGCTTCAGGGGTTTCAGGGAATTTTCCAATGAGCGCAGTGTTATACATCGCAGGTGGGGTTCCTTAAGTTTATTGTATCCACCGTATTCAAAAAAAACATTGTGGGTTATACAAAAAATGTATAGGTTTTTTTGAAATATATGAGGTTTGGTGCCAATGATTCAAAATGAACAAAAAACTGTGATTATAACTGGGGGTTCCAGTGGAATTGGGCTAGAGCTAGCCAAATTATTTGCAATGGATGGTTACAGATTGATACTAGTAGCTCAACCACGAGTAGAACTTGAGAATGCTAGAACATATTTACAGAGATTATATCCAAAATCGGAGATTTTATTGAAGCAAATTGACCTTGCAAAGCCCCTTGCTGCAAATGAAGTTTATGCTTTTACTCAGGAAAGAGGGCTATTTGTAGATGTGTTGGTAAACTGTGCAGGTTTTGGTACTTTTGGTTTTGTTAATGAGATTGGTTTAGAAAAAGAACTTTCGATGTTACAACTTCATGTTTGTACCTTATACCATATCACACGTCTTTATTTGTCTGATATGGTGAAAAATGACATGGGTTATATAATAAATCTATCCTCTATATCTGCCTTCCAACCCAACCCAAATATGGCAACTTACGGAGCGAGTAAAAGTTTTGTATTAAATTTCAGCCGTGCTTTAAACTACGAACTCAATGAACGCAAATCCAGTGTAAAAATCCTTGCAGTATGCCCTACGGCAGTTAAAGGAACGGCTTTTAAAAAAACTGCAAATATGGAAGGCACCAACACATTCAATACATGGATGACTACAACGGCAAATGTTGTGGCCCAGGATACTTACAAAGCAATGTTATGTGGCAAAGAGATACTAATTCCAATGAGAAGGTTTTTTATTATTCATAAAATAATAAACATGTTGCCTACAAAATGGTTAATGAATATTGCCAGAGGTCAATTAAAGGAAAAATGCTGAGTTTATGAATCGTTAAAGTTTAATTATGAGAATTCTTATATGGTGGGTTTATCATAGAGAAAGACAAATCGGGGCCATCGAAAACTTACACCAATTCAATTGGTATGAAATTTGTATTGATTCCTGCTGGTGAATTTTATATGGGTTCATTATCAGTAGATAACAAATGGTACAGGAACGAAAAGTCTGTGCATAAAGTGAACATAAAAAATCCTTTTTATCTTGGTAAATACTTGGTTACACAAAAGCAATGGATCAATTTAATGGACAAAAATCCATCCAAATTCATTGGTCATGACAGACCTGTAGAAAAAGTTTCATGGGATGATATACAGAATTTCATCGAGAAATTAAATGAAATGGAAGATACTGTTAAATATCGTCTTCCGTCTGAGGCTGAATGGGAGTATGCCTGTAGAGCAGGTACCAGCACAAGATATTCTTTTGGTAACGACGAATCAAAGCTTGATAAATATGGCTATTATGGCAGTTTAAATTTTGGTGCTCAACCTGTTGGCCAAAAATAGCCAAATCCTATGGGCTTGTACGACATGCACGGAAATGTTTGGGAATGGGTTCAGGATCTATATGTAGATAACTATGATCAATCTTCAGTAAATGGCAATGTCCGGCAGGAAAATGACCATACTAATAAATTAATGAGGGTCCTTCGTGGTGGTAGTTGGCAAACATCTGCTGCAGGATGTCGATGTGCAAGTCGTTCTTATTATCCACAAATTTCCTGTCGCAACAGCAGTCGCATAGGTTTACGTCTGTTAAAGGAGATATAATACCTTTCACTAACTATAATAGGGAAACCCAGGTTTGACATTCAAAGTGGGGATATAACATAATGTATGAACGTAAATCATGTCATGTTCATTGTTAATAAAATAAGAGTTACCTTTTTGAAGTGAAAAGCTAATTTGATGATTGCATATGAGTTAATCATAACTACTGTAAGTTCAAATTCATAATGCGTTAATTTGTTTTAATCAACAAGTTCTGCTTTTTCTTTATAGTGAGAAAACAATTCTAATCCCCACTGTTTTGCACTTTCTTCAAAACTAATTACTTTTTTATGATCAAATACCCCACCTTTGCTGAAGAAAGCAAGAAGCAATAAGTCATCAGTTACTGAAAGAGCTCCCTGTTTCACGTCATTGTCATCATATATATATAAATTTGAATTTTTTGAGTTTTTCACTATATTATATTGCTCTGCAAATTCGTCTTTGAATCTTTCATAAACGGCTCTTGTGAGCATTAGGTCAAATTTCACTCCTCTATCTGCCAGATATTTGTAGTTGCAAGGGCAAGATGGACAAAAATATGAGTAAAAAGTATGCACATGTGTGGTTTTATTAAAACTGGTCAAAAGTTCTTCAGGAGGTTCAAATAAATGACTTAAATCAGGCTCATGTATAGTTACGTCTCCAAGTTCCCCTATTCTGTCAAGTAGTCTTTCAGGTATCGAACTTAAATCCCTGTTTTCCCAATAATCTTTATTTTCTTCTACAACATTCAATGTTTCTACAAGGGGTCTTATTTTTTTAAGTATAATTTTTCCGATATATGTTAGTTTATATTCGTCATCTATTTGTTCAATAAGACCTTGCTCAAGAAGGATTTTTATCTGAGCCATAATTGCACTAGTAGTCCCTGTAAGTGAATCTTTAATGTCATCAATAGAAGTAGGCCCATTACTCACTAACATCAAAAGAATACTTTTTCTTTTTTCAGACAAAAAGACCGTTCCTATCAATTCATTTGTCATAATATTCTCCTTTGTTTACTTATGGTCATCAGCAACATCTATACTAATAAAAATGGATTTATATATCACGTTTCGGCAATTTTAAATGCACTTTTGTTCCTTTATTTTCTTCACTTTCTATATTGATAGTTCCATCATGTGCTTCAATTATACTTCTTGATATATAAAAATCTGCTTTTAGTTCCTCATAAATCTTGTTGGAAGCAGAATTTTCTATAGCATCTTCTATGTTGTAGAACCTCATAAATAAGTTCGATGTGACAGATTCAGGAATACCCGTACCATTATCTTCAAGTTCAAAGTGAACATGATCTGTGTCTTCATAAACACTAATCTTCATAGTACCACAGGTTTCCAAAAATTTAATTGAACTTCCAATTATCCTCGTAAATGTATCTTTTATTTTATTATAATCTCCTGTTATGTTGGAAACCACTTTGGGTATATTTCGAATAATTTTTATGTTCTTTTCATCTATCCTTAAACTAACATCCAGTAATGATTTGTCCATTAATTCAAGTATATCTACGTTAGACATATTGTATTGGTTCTGTCCGGCGTGCTCTCTACTCATATAAAGCAAAAAATCAACAACACTCTTCATTTTTTCAGATTCTCGGATAGTTGCTTCTACAGCTTTATCTCGTTGTTGATTTAAGGATGCAAGTGTATCCTGATTTATAACGTTTTCATTATTATTGGAAGCATAGCTAGAATCCTTTAACCTTAAAAATTCCTTCTTAATACCATTTATTGATTTAAGTTCATTTTCAGCTTTACCAAATTCTTCAGAAAACATCTCAAGAGAATGTTCTATTTGCTTACGTTGTATTATTTTCCACATTCCTTCCATTAGAAGCTGTAGTTGTTTTAAATCTGTTTCATTGTAATCTGATTTCTTGTTCCCTACACTTGCAATAGCTACTACTTTATTGCCTTCTAAAATGGGCACGCTCAGATAACGAATTACTTCTACATCTTCCTATTGATAACATTTCTTCGGGGAGTTAGACATATATTCATTGGTAATTATTGATTCCTTTCTTTTGATAACTTCTCCCCAGGGGCTAGCTTCTTCCACAGGGTAAAGGTGTTGTTCTTCTTCAACATTATGATTTTTCATTGAATGCTCTGAACTTGCATGTATGGTAAAGGCAGTTTCAGATTGATTCAAAAAACCGAGGTGTCCAATATCACTTTTTGTAAGCTTTATACCCTCTTCCAGAGCAAAGTTCATAATTTGTCTAACTGACTGGTTACTCATTTGGTTTAACTCTAATAATGTAGTAAGACGCTTTTTGTTTATCTGTAATAGTTCCTCAACTTTCTTATTTTCTGTAATATCAAAGATTATCCCCTGATAATGGGTAGTTTTTCCTTCTTTGTTTCTTCTAACAAGAGTCCTTTCATCGACCCAATGAATATCTCCAACTTTTGTTAAGATTCTGTACTGCTGGGAGAATCCCTTATATTTATTTTCGTGCATGTATAAATTTAAATTTTTTTCTACCATTTCCTTATCATCTGGATGAATAATGTCTGCATATTCTAAATAACCATCCAAGAATTCATCTGGACTATAACCAAACTGGCTTATATTGTCAGATACAAAATCAACAGGCCAATTATATTCTGCTTTCCAAAGGAAAATAATAGCAGGGCTGCTGTTTAGTATATTTTTTATTTGTTCACTTGCTCGTTTTTCTTTCATGCATCCCTCACTTCGATTTACTATTTTTGCTTCTGTGCGAACATACTTTTGTATTTGCCAAATTCAATATGAAGATACATATAGATTATAGATGCCAGAGTTTTTGGTATCTTCACATTGCAAGGACCTTTATGTCTCTGTATCTTATTGCTCTTACAGGACAAACATCTACGCATCTTTTACAGCTCATACCGAGACATCGATGTGCAACATAATCTGCATATATGTTCCCATTTTTGTTAGTATTGACTATAGCTTTTTCGGGGCATTCTCTCTCGCATCTATGGCATTCAATACATCCCTTTGTCTCCTCTTCAATAATTATATTAATGTTTCCTACAATTTCTACACCGCCATAACCACTATCTTCAATGTCCTTTGTTGCTCTTTTTTCAATAATAGGAGCAATTTCAAGTGGAGGTATTTTTGGCAATTTATAATACTGCATGAACATGTCGTAATCTTCTTCAGGCATTCCTTCTGTCCAGTACGCTAATTCACAAGTATAAATTTCTTTGAATGTTCCGCTGGATGCCATCATGTGGTGATCAGCTTTTATTCTATGTGCAAGTTTACGTACATTTTGCAACTCTATATCTCCTAGAAGGACATCCTTTGCAAGTGCAAGGGATGTGTTTCCGAATTGGACAATATTTTTTACAAATCCTGGTGACAAACCTATTTTTCTTGCTTTATCAGCATTTACATAAGTACCTGAAGCGCCACACATATACATGTACTCTAGTTCTCCATAATCCACACCGGCTTCAATTAGAAGTGTAAGATGTGCAGCTCTAATTGCACCAATTGCCTTTCCTGCTTCTTTAATATCTTTATCATTTACCTCTATTGCTTCCCCCAAAAAAAGTTTTCCATTTGGCAAATTAGGAAGATTTTTAATGAGGCCGGTACTTAAGGCCAGACATATCACAGAAACTATACCTGTGCCGGTTATTCCCAAGGGCTGAATGTCACCTTGTTCAAGAATGTCACCAGTGACTGGATTGATAAGTGGTCCTTTCGATTCCAGCATATTTTGGTCAAGTACAGCAATTCTCCAGTAGTCCCCTTCTTGGTTCACATCGCATATGGATCCAGGACTTGCAAGCATACCGCATTTAATTCCCTGACCTTCAATGGCTGGTCCTGCTGCCGCACTACCAGTGATTATTCGATCACCAACCTTCAGTGCCATTTCTGCATTTGTACCATAATCTGTCACAAGGGCAGGTTTTTTTTGCTTAAGGAAATCTGTTTTGATCATCATAGCAAGCGCATCTGCGCCAATTTCATGCTTTATAGATGGCAGAACTATAATTTCACATTTATGCAATTGTGGCGACGATACAAATATATCCTTGCCATAATATATGTTTAAATTTCTTTCTATATCTTCAACTCCCAGGCGTTTTTGCATGTTTTTGCCTGCATATGCGAGATCTCTGATTTCGATATTTTGAAAGAGAGATAATTGAATCGGGTTCCCACACACCACAATTTTATTAATTTTTTCAGATTTTATTGGTAATTTACGTATCATATATTCAATAGTTTTAATCATAATATCATTTGCAATATCTTCTCCTACCCGAATTGCAAAATCAAGGTGATCAGTCACATTTCCTCCGGGAAGAGGGTGGCGGGTAGTTATTACAGTTTTTACAATATCTTTGTTTTCCATATCTATAAGTTGTAAACGAAATCCGCTGGTCCCTAGGTCCAATGCAATTCCATACATGAAGTTCCTCCTATTATTACATTAATGGTCTGAAAAATTTCAGACGATAGAATCCTAGAAGGGAATATCTAGTTTATATCTATAAATAACGAATTCAAATGAATTACTTTATATGAATTCAATATCAAGGCAAGCGCTATATCCAACGCCTTTGTTCAAATCGACTATATTGATTAGATTGATCATTTTGTTTTTTATAGAGGTGTAGAAATTTTTGAATATCCTTCCTATAAACCCTCATCTTCTATGTTCTTATTTCTCAGATACATCCGGCCTGCCTTTTCCTTCCATTCTCATTGAGCAGGCGAAGTTTATTCTCCTACTTCATATGAATCTATCCACCAATTATTCATATCTTATTGACCCGGTGATCAATTCTTTTCATCCTGTTCTTATTATGGACCTTAAAATCAGAAGAATATGCAATGACAGGTTTTGTCTCCAATTTATACTATGCATCTGCATGGTTTTTGAACGAATAATATTCTCCATCCATTGCATAAATATCAAAGTCTACCTCCACTTATTAGCTATCGATTCTGCCTAAATATTATGATAATTTTCAATATTTTGGCGCATTTTTCAATATATAAACATAATGCATGGACTACGCTACTTAATCGTTCATTGATAATGAATAAATAGTTACGTTTTTAAAGTAAAAATCTAATTTAATGGTCTAACAATAACTAGGACCATTGTCATATTTCCAAGATACATGAGTTGTTGTAACTCAAATCCTTGATTATATCAAAGGTGTTACTTCTCTTTTTACTATAGTTTTCTTAGCACTCGTTAGATTTGGGGGTCCATAGTTGTTTTGTCTACGGGTTGAACTGCAAAACCCTCATTGATTATATTCTTTTTCTTGATTAATTATTATGAGTTATTATATATCCCTTAAAGTGAAAACTAGATATTGTTCAATAACTACAGACCAAGAACAATGTTTGCATCTGATATGGTTTTCAATTTATGCTACTAATAATGGATGGAGGCATTGTTCTGTGTAGCATATTGGAAATCTTTAGTGAATTGTATGGAGATCGGAAATGTACGTAAATATTGCGGATCCTGTCTTTATACTAAAAAATGTGGAGGCATTCTATGGAAGAAAATGAATTAATCCAAGGATTGACGGACGCAGTGGTAAGCGGACAAAAAGACAAAGCTATTGAATTGTCTGAAAAAGCTTTGGAAGAAGGTATCGATCCCTATAAAGCCGTCATTGAGGGTCTGGCAAAGGGAATGGAAATAATGAGCGACAAATATGACAAAAAGGAAGCGTTCATGCCCCATCTTTTAATGGCTTCCAATGCCATGTATGGTGGAATGGAAAAGCTCACTCCTCATTTGAAAGTGGATGGTGCAGATAAACCAGCTGTCGTAGTCATTGGTTCGGTTGAGGGAGATGTACATGACATCGGGAAAAATCTGGTAAAGACTATGATGAGCGCTATGGGATTCGATGTTGTTGACCTTGGAAAAGATGTGCCTATAGATGATTTTGTTAATGCTACAACTCAGAACAAGGCAGATATTGTATCCATGAGCACGTTGATGACATCCACAATGGACAGTATGGAAAAAACAGTTAAAGCCCTTGAATCCAGTGGAACACGAGATAATATAAAATTAATTATAGGTGGTGCTCCTGTAACCGAATCCTTTGCAATGGATATAGGTGCAGATGCTACCAAAGAAGATGCAATGGAAGCTGCTAAATGGGCAAAATCTATTGTGAGTGAATTATCTCCCACTGAAGAAAGATGGGGATAATATACTAATTCGATTCAGCATAGACTCATCACCTTGAAGGAAATGCATCAAATTCGATTCCGAATTTTTTGCAAGAAATTTATGTATGTGGCATGTAGGCATGCATAAATTTCACAACCTCCTCTAAATATATAGTCATTAGCTTACATCCCATGAAATAATGTATAAAGGAAAGTGATTGATTATGCAAAAATGAATCTGTCCAAAAACTCCTAATAAATATAGTTCTTTCATTTTTGAAGTTAACAATCTCGGCACAGGGTCTAATGTTAACTTCTACACTCCTTCCTTCTTAAATTTGATAAATGTAATTGGCTAACACATAATGTTCATTGTATGGGATTCGATTTTGTTTTTCATAATTCAATATATAGTTTTGCTATTTGTTAATAGGCGATAAAATGAATGTTTCATCGAAAGAAAATTTATCTAATAAGGTTGATTGTCTTGTTTGTGGATCTGAAATAAGATACCTGAATTATTCAACTGATTTTAAATGCTATTATTGTGGATTAGAAGAGAAAGAAGCGCATTTTTGTTGTATGGAAGGTCATTATGTATGCGACACATGCCATACCAACGATGCATTAAAATTAATTGAAAGTGTATCTGTTGCTACTGATTCAGGTAGTCCTTTCTTAATTGCAGAAAGATTGATGAAACATCCTAGTGTCCATATGCATGGACCGGAACACCATGCTCTAGTTCCTGCAGTTTTAGTAGCCGCTTATCAAAACTATATGGGCTACGAGAACGAAAGTACTATCTCAGAAGCTATCAAACGAGGAAAAAAGATTCCTGGTGGCTATTGTGGTCTTTACGGGGCATGTGGTGGGGGGATTGGTGTAGGTATCGCAGTCAGTATTTTACTTGATGCTACACCACTAACACCGCAACCCAGATCTCATGCGAACTGGGCAACGTCATGTGCTCTTAGTTCGATTGCCGATGCAGGGGGGGCTAGATGCTGCAAAAAATCAGTAAGAGTGGCTCTGAAAGAAGGTGTGATATACCTGTCCAATTTATTTGGTTTGAGTTGGGGCGATGAAATAGACTTTTCGGTAAAGTGTAACTATGGCACCTATAACAGGGAATGTGACAAGAACTGTGAATATAATGACAATTAAAGCACACTTATCAATAGACTATTTTCATATTATCTCCATAGCTTACTACAGCAAATTACGAAACGTTTTATTCACTCTGTATAAGTAATCCTAATATAGATTAATTCAGGTGTAAATTGGAAGATGAAACTCTTCAGTTTTAGTCATAGTTGTATCAATAAAGTTTAATTAATTGTCAGACATGCAATTAAGTCACAGATTTAATCGGAGTTCCAGATATCCAATCTGGAACAAAAAGCATTTACCTCCTTTTTTCATCCAAAATCATACTGGGGATTTTTTTCTTATAGAAATGCTGATTTATTAGGTAAAGACATATGAAAGGAATTCTACAGAGAATGATTTCATTTATGCAAATAATGCAGGGGGTTCAGGAGGCCCGGAGGTTTTTTGGACTCGAACCAGTTGCCTCCCAGGTACAATTTATGATCTGTAACAGGGTATTTTTCCCATATTTCAAGATGCAACATGGCAGGGTTTTTTCCTTTGAGTGCCTGGATGTATCGGGGTGATGTGCTATCTATCATCGCAGGGTTGAGTACCTGTCCGACTTCTCCAATCCGGTCATATTTTTTGACCCTTGAACCTTTTTCCGGAATGGTAATGCACATCTCTCCGTATTTGTAATATGTCCCGGAATTTCCCCGTACTATTAGATGGTAGGTTTCATTCCAGTACTCTATCATTGAGGAAGAGGTCATGATTTCAATTTCTACAACTTCCCCTTCCTCTATGGCAAAAACCGGGGTTCCTTTTTCTGCATAAAGGTCAATGCCACAGTGGTGGCGGTCTTTTCTGTCTTCCCAGAAACAACCCGCTTCACCATCATCTGGTATATGTACCGATACTGGTAGGGGGCAGTTTTTTTCATTCTCTGCTTCCATAGCCTCCTCCTCCGGGAGTTTTAATCACGAATACATCTCCCTTTTCCACCTCTACTTCATCAGCGGCTGTAAGTTCAATAGTTTTCCCACTTTTCTTTTTTAAGATATTTTCGCCGGTGCTTGCAGCTTCCCCTCCTGCCATTCCCTTTGGCGGGTATTTCCTGTGGCTTGAAAGAATTGCTGCCTTCATTTTTTTGAGAAAACGTATCTTTCTGACCACGCCGTTGCCTCCCCGGAATTTCCCCCCTCCTGCGGTACCACTCCTAATATTGAATTCCTCTATTCTGACAGGAAAACGTAATTCCATGATTTCGGGGTCTGTGATCAGGGAATTAGTCATGTGTGTCTGAACCGCATCTTCTCCATCAAAACCATTGCCTGCTCCCGCTCCTCCGCAGATGGTCTCATAATACTGGAATCTGTCATTGCCGAATGTGAAATTATTCATTGTTCCCTGGGACGGTGCAAGTATATCGAGGGCTCCGTAAAGGCAATCTACAATGTATTGGGAAGTTTCGACATTGCCGGCCACAACAGCTGCAGGATATGAAGGATTAAGCATCGAATTTTCGGGAATGATTATAGTAATAGGCCTGAGGCAGCCCGAGTTGAGCGGGATATCATCCTGCACAAGTGTCCTGAATACGTAAAGTACCGCCGCTTTGCAGACTGCAGACGGTGCATTGAAATTGCTTTCCGTTTGAGGTGAAGTGTTTGTAAAATCGATGATTGCTTTTGTGTTTTCCCTGTCAATTCTTACCCTTACTGCAATTTTACTGTCATCATCCAGTCTGTACTCGAAGTCTCCATCTTCTAAAATATCAATCACTCTTTCCACTGCCATTTCAGCATTATCCTGTACGTGTTGCATGTATGCAGTAATGGTTTTCAGGGAATATGTATCAACAAGCTTGCGGAGTTCTTCTATTCCTTTCTGGTTGGCAGCAATTTGTGCTTTGAGATCTGCGATGTTCTGGTCGGGGTTTCGAGGGGGGTATGTTGCCTGATTGAAAAGTTCAACCAATTCTTCTTCCCGAAAAATTTCTTGCTCTGTAAGTTTGAATTCTTCAATAAGAACTCCTTCTTCCTCGATCCTTTTGCTTAATGGTGGCATGGAACCCGGAGTAATCCCGCCGATATCTGCATGGTGGCCTCTGGATGCAACATAAAATTGTGATTTTCCGTTGCTAATAAGCGGGGAAACTGCGGTGATATCAGGGAGGTGGGTCCCTCCATGATAAGGGGAATTGAGAATGTAGGTATCACCTTTGCTGAAATCATTTTCATGATTGCGGATTACCTCTTTTACTGCATCTTCCATGGAGCCCAGATGTACCGGGATGTGGGGCGCATTTGCAACAAGGTTACCGTTGCCATCAAAGATTGCACAGGAGAAGTCCAGTCTCTCCTTTATATTCACCGAATGGGCTGCATTGCGCAACCTGTATCCCATCTGCTCGGCGACTGACATGAAACGGTTATTGAAAATCTCAAGCATGACGGGATCAACTTCAGTACCAATATCCGGCTTGGGTTTTGTTATCTTTTTTTCCAGCAGCAAATGATTGTGTTCTGTTACGCAAGCCTGCCATTCTTTTTCCAGTACAATGGTAGTTGTATCTTCCATGATTAAGGCAGGACCGGTGATCCGATTGCCGGGTTTGAGACCATCCCTTGTGAACAAAGGTATCCGGTGCCATCTCCCTTCCATGTAAACTTCCTTTGAAGATGCAGGTTTAGGGCTTTTATCTGTCAATAAATGGGTAGTTTCCGCAGGTGTCTGGTTTCTGCCGATAATTTCCACATAAACAGAATCCACTACCAGTTTTCTATTTTCGCTTACAAAACCAAAACGTTCTATGTGCAGGTTGTGAAAAGCTTTTGTCATTTCGTCTATAGGGCCACATGGCACATCAAAAGTGGTTTCAGTACCTTCATATTTCAGGCGGACCCTTTCCAAGGTTTCAATGTCAATATTCCTGTCACCTGTTGCAAGCATGCGTTCCATTCCTTTTTCAGAAAGGCCTTTTGTAACACGTGCCAGTTCTTTTTCCACTCCTTCTTTAAGATACTTTTCCAGGGCCTTCTCCTCGATTATCCGTCTGTCTGCAAGTCCCATCCCGTACGCTGACAGTACTCCTGCAAAGGGATGAATCAGTATTTTTCCAATACCCAGAGAATCAGCTACAAGGCCCGCATGCTGGGCTCCCGCGCCTCCGAAACAACAGAGAATGTAATCTTCAAGATGATATCCTCTTTTCACCGAAATATGCTTGATGGCATTAGCCATATTTTCCACTGCCACTTTCAGGAAACCTTCTGCCACTTCTTCCGGTTTCATGCTTTTGCCGGTTTGCAGTTTTATTTCTTCTGCAAGTTCACGGAATTTTTCCACAACAATGTCCCTGTCAAGAGGTAAATCCGCATTCTCACCGAAAATTTGGGGGAAATTCTGTGGGTTTATCTTGCCCAGCATTACGTTACAGTCAGTAACGGTAAGTGGTCCTCCTTTCCTGTAGCAGGCGGGTCCGGGATCGGCGGCCGCAGAATCAGGTCCTGCCTGGAACCTGCCATCTTCAAAATGCAGGATGGATCCACCGCCTGCGGCAACAGTATGTATGTTCAGCATGGGGGTGTGCAGGTGTGTTCCCGAGACAGTTGATTCAAGGGTTCGTTCCATTTCTCCCCTGTAATGGGCTACATCGGTGGATGTTCCTCCCATATCAAAACTGATTACCCGGTCAAACCCTGCCATCCTGCAGACTTCTGCCGATCCTACGATACCGCCGGCAGGACCCGAGAGAATACTGTCTTTGCCCCTGAAACTGTCTCCGTCTACAAGTCCGCCGCTGGATTGCATGAAGAAAAGATCAGTCGGGTTTTTCTGGTCATTGAGTTTATTGCGTACCAGATTTACATAATGTTCCAGCACAGGGGACAGGTATGCATCCACAACTGTTGTTTCTGCCCGGGCAACCAGTTTGCTTAACGGGCTTGTGCGATGGGAGAGGGATATATTGGTATATCCTACAACATGTGCAATCTTTTCTATTTGCTCTTCGTGAGCAGGATAGCGAAACGAATGCATAAGGGCAACTGCGACCGAGCGATAACCCTTATTATAATATTCCATAAGTTTTTCTTTGATGTCCTCACAGTCCAGAGGAGTTACTATTGTTCCGTCAGAGTTGTACCTTTCCCTGGCTTCAATAACTTTCTCACAGAGGACTTCAGGTTTTTTGATTTCAAGTGCAAATATGGAGGGGCGGTTCTGGTATCCTATTTTCAGGATATCCCTGAACCCTTCCGTTATTACAAGTACCGTAGGTTCTCCCCTGCGCTCAAGCAGTGCATTTGTTCCTACGGTGGTTCCCATACGGATAGATGTAATTTTTTCTGCGGGAAGGGTTTCATCTTTTCCAAGATTCAGGACCTGTCGGATTCCTTCTATAGCAGCATCTTCGTATTGTTCAGGATTGTCTGAGAGGAGTTTGTGTGTCAGGAGCTCCCCATCCGGTTTTAGGGCCACTATATCGGTGAAGGTACCTCCTCTATCAATCCAGAAGTCCCAGGAATTTGAATTATTTTGCATGTTTTCACAGCTATTATTCTGCAAAAATGTTTATATGTGGTTTACAATCTTCTTTCAATGCCATTTTAGGAATTTGATTTACAATTATTTCATTACATAAATTCCATTCAGGCTCTTGATTTTATAATGGTTCCCCTGACAATAGCGGGAAACCTGTTTATATGGTTGTTAATCGCTGCATTTCTATATATATTTAAAGGTAAACCCTGTGCAGCCTACTACTTGACGCTTTTGTTTGCGGTTTGGGCGGTAGTTTTTGTGCTGAAATCATTGTTCATGGTTCCCAGGCCAGAAACAGGACGTATCCTTGTGGATGCAGCAGGCTATTCTTTTCCCAGCAGTCACACAGCACTAGCTTTTGGAACTGCCAGTTTTTTGCATCCGGTTTCAGGCAAATCAAGTTATTTGTTCTGGATATTTGCCATAATGATGGGAATCAGCCGGATTGCAGTAGGTGTGCATTATCCTTCGGATGTTATAGCAGGTGCAATAGCAGGTTTTATTCTGGGTTATGCAGGTTTGCTTTTGTATCCTGCATTAGTAAGAAAAGTAAAAAGGTTTAGAATTGATTAAGCCGGGTTTGCCTGCACTGGCATTTTTCCCCGGGAATTTCCAGTGGATATACTTCTGTCAGACATCCCATACAGAGATCTTCTTTGTCAAGACCTATGGCTTTGACCAGTCCATCGACACTTAGATAGCCCAGGGAATCTGCGTTTATGGTGTTACAAATATTCTCCACTTTGTTGTTGGCCGCAATTAATTCCTCACGTGTGGCCATATCAATTCCCATATAGCAGGGGGCAATTATAGCGGGGCTTCCGATTCTGGCGTGTACTTCTCTGGCGCCAGCATCTTTTATCATATTGACGATTTTCCGGGAAGTAGTTCCCCTTACAACACTGTCATCGATGAGTACTATCCTTTTGTTCTCTATGTTTTCTGTAATAGTGTTCATCTTGAGCCTGACAGCTGTTTCCCTCATTTCCTGGCCCGGAAGAATAAAGGTCCTGCCAATATAGCGGTTTTTCATCAAACCCTCCTGATACTGGATGCCGGATTCCCGGGTATATCCGACAGCAGAAGTAATGCCCGAATCTGGTACCGGGGAAATAATATCAGCTTCAATTGGATGTTCTTTTGCAAGTTCTCTGCCAATACGTTCCCTTACTTTGTAGACAAGCTGGCCATCAATTACAGAGTCGGGTCTTGCAAAATAGATATATTCAAAAACACAATGTGCCGCATGCGTGGTATTATAAACCTGATGGCTTTCCACTTCACCATCTTTTAATACAACAACCTCGCCGGGTTTTACATCCCGGATAAGTTTGCCGTTTAATGTATCAATGGCCACACTTTCGGATGCTACTACCAATCCAAGGTCTGTTTTTCCTATACAGAGAGGTTTGATTCCAAGCGGATCCCGGGCGGCTATCAGGAGGTCATCGATCATTATGGCCAGTGAATATGACCCCTCAAGCCTGTTCATCACACTTTTAATAGATTCTACAGGTCCGTGTTTTAGCAGTTCCTTTACCAGAAGGTGGGCAATAACTTCGGTGTCAGAATCGGTAATGAAAATCCTGCCTTCTGATTCCAGTTCGTCCCTCAGGTCACTGCCGTTTACCAGATTGCCGTTGTGGGCAATAGCTACAGTACCACTTTTGTAATTCACAATAAGGGGCTGGCAATTTTCTATGCGCGACTGGCCTGTTGTGGAATAGCGGACATGGCCGATTCCCACATGGCCTACAAGTTTTGCAATGTCTTCCCTTGCATAAACTTCCGGGACAAGTCCCATCCCTTTCAGTGAATGGGTTGAGCCGCCATTATAAACTGTAATGCCGGTGGATTCCTGTCCCCTGTGCTGTAGTGCATAGAGAGAATAGTAAATCTGAAGTGCGGCGGTTTTTGATTGGGATTTTGTATCATCCAGCAAAATCCCTACAACACCGCATTCTTCCTTCATTTGCACCTCAGCAAAAGAATAGAGTGATCAGTATTTGCACTTGCGCTGCCACTTGTAACTTCTCATACGTGAGGTCTTACCAAATCCGCAGGATGTGCACTGTTTGGTGTGGATATTAAGAGATACGCTACCGCAACGTCTGCATTTAGCATGTGTACGTTTCTGTCTTTTTCCTCTTGAGGGAGTACCTTTTGACATTATTTATCACCTTGTAATATGGATAGTAGTAATCAGTATTCTGAAGGGTACCATTGATTGCCCTGATTATTCTTATAGGTTACGGAGATACATATACAACATTATCGCCACGGACAACAACGCTGCCAATCTTGCGGACTATTTCTCCTTCCTTGATTTCTTCAGCTTCATCCAGTACCAGATTCATGTGAACGTCATATCCCTGAAGTGTTCCACGAAATTCTCGTGCACCTTTCAATCTTACGATTACGGCTGTGCTTAATGCGTTGTTCAGTATATCCAGAGGTCTGTTTCCCATATTGAATTGCCCCGTAGGTATAAATATTTAAATTTAAGTTACCCAAACGAATTTAATTGGGTGTTTGCATGTAATAATGTAAATCTCTCATGGTGCAAATACTATATATAAAGCTATCGCAGATATTCTGCATCAGTCAAAGAAATTATCATCAGGTGAAATTATATGAGCAATACAAAGGTAGCCCTTACGATAGCAGGTTCGGATTCCGGCGGCGGTGCCGGCATAGAAGCAGACATTCGTACCTTTTCGGCACTGGGGATGCATCCCACATGCGCCGTTACATGCATCACCTCCCAGAACACAATGGGACTGCAGGATTCAACGGAGGTGCCTCTATCCCATATATCCTCTCAGATTTATGCGGTATGTACGGATATGGATGTAAAGTGGGCAAAAACAGGAATGCTTTCTTCTCCTGAAATTATCGATGTGGTTGCATCTGAGGTAAAGAAGCATCGTCTTAAACTGGTTGTGGATCCTGTAATGACTGCCGAGGCAGGGGGCACATTGCTTGCAGAATCTGCGCTTAGTATCCTGAAAGAAAAATTGTTGCCTCTGGCTTTTGTTGTAACTCCCAACATATATGAGGCAAAAGCCCTGTCAGGAGTTACGATAAACACCTGGGAAGATGGGCAGAAAGCAGCTCGCAGGATAGCAAAACTCGGTGTGGATAATGTAATAATCACAGGAGGTCATTTTGATGCTTCGGATCTTGTCTATGAATCCCACAATGACACATTTACAACAATATCAAGCCGATTTGTTGAAGGGGGAACTCATGGTTCTGGGTGTACCTATTCAGCGGCTTTGCTTGTTTATCTCTCAAATGAATTGAGAGTACCCGAGGCTGCAAGGTGTGCCAAAAGATTTGTAGAAAATGCCATTTCTAAAAGTACCGATGTTGGAATGGGTGTATCCCCTGTAGATCCGCTTGCTTTTCTGCGTAATTCAGCTGCAAAATACCATACTTTAGTGAATACTACCGAGGCCCTGGATATCCTGCTTTCGGAAAAGGCTTTTTCAAAACTTATCCCCGAGGTAGGATGCAATGTTGCTATGGCGACTCCTGAGGCTGCAACAATATCAGATGTAGCCGGTGTACATGGTCGTATAACCCTTTCAAAAGACAAGCCTGTGGCATCAGGTTGTGTTGGGTTTGGTGCCAGTAAACATGTAGGGAGTGTGGTTCTTGCTGCTATTCATTCCAATCCTGATACCAGGGCATGCCTGAATGTGAAATATAGCAAGGAGATACTTGCTGCCTGCAGCCAGATGGGTTTTGGCATAGCTTCTTTTGAACGTAAGGACGAGCCTTCCGATATGAGTACAATGGATTGGGGCACGGCTTATGCAATAGAAAAATACGGCAAGGTTCCGGAAGTCATATATGATGAAGGCGATGTCGGGAAAGAACCCATGATAAGGCTGCTTGGCAAGAGTGCGACAGATGTTGTGGAGATGGCCCTGCGAATAGTTGAAAGAATTAACTGATAGATTTTGGGTATAGGTATAAGTATGTACAGATTTATACCTAATATTTGTTATTTCCAGTATTAAATGGAGGAATATTGTATCGCAGTAGGGGGTGGATGATTTTTATTTGACGATAGTCATAGTTATATTGACATCGCTGGTGATCCTGCTGCTCCAGTATCTTTTTAAAAAATCTTTGATTTTTAAGGGTGACACTTTCATAAGGAATCTTGTCTTTACCCTTATAACATTCCTGGGTATGATGCTGGTTATATTTTCCCTGCCGATATCCAGTGATTCAAAACAGATCATTGTAAGTGCGATAGGTATTATTGTTGGTGCTACGGTAGCTCTTTCTTCTACCACTTTTGTTTCAAATGGAATGTCCGGTATAATGGTTCGGCTCATCAAGCCATTCTATGTGGGGATTACATAAGAAGTGGTGATATTTTTGGCAGGGTGACGGACAAAACTATACTCTATACACGAATCCAATCAGAAGATCGTGACCTGATCACCGTGCCAAACCTGAAACTAATGTCCAATCCCCTGATTACCATCCGCTCTTCGGGGACTATAATCTCTACCAATGTTTCACTGGCTTATGATATATGCAGGCAGGATATTGAAACCGCCTTACTCAAGGCGGCTGATGAGGCAGGCCTGGAGGATTCTTTCGTACATGTTCTTGAGCTAGGGGATTTCTCTGTTACCTACAAGGTGGGGGGGTCTGTTGAAAGAGACTAAAGCCTTGCTAACTGACCGTTCTAATTTTAAGAAGGAAGTGCTGGATTCCCTTCACAGGATGGATATTGAAATTGTATCTCCTACCTTCATGAACCAGAGGGTAATGAAGAATGGCAAAAGATTCATTCCTCCTCTGCGGGAAAGTAGGGAAAATGAGGAGGAATGCCGGCCTGATAGGAACTACATTCCTGAGATATTTACCGAAGAAATAATTTTTGGTAAGGCTATAGAGGCCGAAATGCTGGGAAAAGCCCGAAAAACGCTTGAATATTTCGATAATAAAAAGGCAAAAGTGGAAAAACAAATTTCCTGCCTTCCCGCAGAACCTGCCGAAATCCAGCAGAATCGGTGGTCGTCTATAAAGGATCGATTGGGCGACATAGAGCAGATTGTTACGGCATTGGAAAAGGCTCCGGAACCGGGAGAAATGGAATCATCTCCCGAAGGCCTGCTTCGCTCCAAGGTGCTTGAACACCTCCGCTCTATAATGGACAGCATTCTTGATGATTATAACCAAATGGTGGAAATAATGGAATCGGAATCCTGTGACATTGAGGACAAAAAATCCTACGGTTTATCAGAAAGTAAAGAATCTGTCAGTGAAAACGATGTTAATTAACTAACTTATTTAGGATCACTTTTAAATACCAGATTGCTATAGTGGCGGGATATGGACGTTGTATCATTTTTTATCTACTCTTTTGTTAGCATCCTCGTTATCGTGAGTCCTATCGGAGTAGTCGTGACGTTCATCTCACTAACAAGCAGCATGACACAGGAAGAAAAAAACAGTATAGCAACCCGTGCAACCCTTCTTGCCTGCGTGATATGCATTTTCTTTGCACTTACCGGTCATGGCATCCTCAATGTTTTCGGGATTAGCGTAGATTCCCTGAGGGTGGCTGGTGGAATATTGCTGTTCAAGGTAGCCTTTGACATGCTGCTCTCAAAAGTATCCGGTGAAAGCGTAACTGAAGAAGAAATTCATGAATCCCTCAGCCGTGATGATGTCTGGATATTTCCCATTGCCCTTCCATTGATGACAGGGCCTGCTACCATCACAACCGTAGTGGTGCTTTCAGGTACGTCTCCTTTAATTTCTTATAAACTAGTGGTATTGCTGTCAATCCTGCTGACGTTTGGCATATGTTTTGTGACTCTATATTATTCCCGTCGTATCTATAAATTAATAGGATATACCGGAGCTCATGTTATCACAAGGCTGCCCGGGCTTTTCCTTGCAGCTCTTGCGGTGGATTTTGTAACTCATGGTGTGTGGAATATATACAGTAACCTTGCAGGATTCACCTGACTGACATTACATCACAGCCGGCATTATGGATTACTCTTTCTGCTACACGTCCCAGGCGGAATGTTCCGTCAGAACCCATGCCCAATGTGCCCATTACAATCAGGTCTACGTTCTTATCGGAGGCAAAATCAAGGATTTCATTTGCCGGTTTGCCTTCGATATGTACTTTTTCGACATCTACACCCTTATTTTTCCCGAGTTCCTCGACGTAGGAAAGAACATTTTCTGCTTTTTCCTCGAGATGCTTCTTGCGCTCTATCTTCCAGTTCTCGTCGGCAATCTTTGCAAATGTACGCCATTGGGCCGGAGAAATATGTTCTGGAAGTGACACTTTCATTGCCGTTTTCCAGTCCCTGTGTATTGCTTCCTTTGTAAGGCCTCCGGGATCCAGTTCCATTACATAAAGTGCATAGACCTTTGAACCACATGCACTTGCTAAATCTATTCCCGATTGCACTGCTTTTCGGGCATTTTCGGAACCGTCAGTAGTTATTAATATAGTATTATATACCATTGGTACTCCCCCATAGGAACAAGGGGAGTACTCCAATAAATAAATAGCGAAATCAGCGCAATATTACGGCCATTACATCGCTGACCTCAAGGACGTCTACAGTCCTGCCCGCAGACGTGACTTCCTTTATTATTTCCACACTTTCAGGTTCCAGACTTATTTTTTCTCCATCAACTTCAATATCAATGGATCCAGACTCCTTCATCTGTGCAACCCTGGATGCATCCATGTTATTCAGGGTGGAGATTATACTACCAGCCTGTTTGCGGAATTTTGGTCCGATGATTCCCATGTTGGGTTTCACATCCACAGGCACATGTTCAAATTCGGGTTTTCCTTCTATAACTTCCACTGCAGAGTTTGTAGCTCCCTCAAGGTCTGTAACATCATCCATTACAGAATATATCTCGATCTTCTTTAAGGGAGCATTCAGAGCCATCCCACAATCTGATTTATATCTGCGTATACTGCTTGCGAGGTCTTTTATTATTTCACCCTGCTTCTCAGCAGTTTCATCGATTATTTCCCTGTTTGCAGAGGGCCATTTTTTTTGGTGGACGCTGCCTGTAGAAATATGAGAATAAACTTCCTCTGCAAAGAAAGGCGCAAAGGGTGCAAGCATGCGGGTCAGAGTTTCCAGGGTTGTGTGGAGGGTGTAGCGGGCTGCTTTCTTTGAAGTTTCATCCTCTCCATATAGTCTGGCTTTAACAAGTTCGATGTAATTGTCCGCAAGGGTTTCCCAGGCAAATCCGCGTATGGATTTGCAGGCTTCGTCGAACTGGTAGTTATCCATATTTTCGGTTACTGAAATTATCAGCCTGTTGAGTTTGCTGAGTAGCCAGCGATCTACTGTGCCCAGGCTGGATGTGGCAACTTCAGGGATTTCGGGTAGTACTTCTTCCAGATGGGACACTGAAAAGCGGAATATACTCCACATTTTGTTAAAGTATCTGGATCCTGATACTACATCTTTCCATCTAAACATTACATCAGAACCCGTAGAACCTCCGATTGCAGCCCACTGGCGGAAAGCATCAGAGCTGTACTGGTCAACGACCTCTTCCGGAGATATAATGTTGCCCCGGGATTTGCTCATCTTGTGTCCGTCTTCTCCGAGTACCATACCATTTATCATGATAGAGTCCCAGGGTTTGGAATCCTGAAGAGCTTTGGAGCGCAGTATGCTGTAAAATGCCCACGTGCGGATAATATCGTGGCCCTGGGGTCGCAGCTGTGCAGGTGATCTCATTTCATGATCTGTAAGCCAGCCTGTAACATGCAGGGCTGTCAGGGATGAGTCCATCCAGGTATCCAGTACATCTTCTTCAGCTTCAAAATCAGTCGAACCACATTCACAGGGTATTGGAGGTTTTGTCTGTGTGGGATCAAGAGGCAACCAGTCCTCTTCTGCAATCAGGGATTTTCCACACTTTTTGCAGTACCACACAGGTATGGGGGTGGCAAAAATACGCTGTCTGGATATGCACCAATCCCATTCCATGGTGTTTGTCCAGTTCTCCAGACGTATCTTCATGTAGTCGGGAATCCAGTTGATCTCATTTGCAGTCTCAAGGATTTTATCATTTTCTATTTTGACAAACCATTGCCTTTCAGAAAGGATCTCTATCGGTGTGTTGCACCGCCAGCACATTCCCACATTCTGGTCAAGGCTGTCCTGATCGTACAGGTAACCCTGCTCTTTGAGATCTCCAATGATTGCATCCTTGCATTCTGAAGATTTCATTCCTTCATACTTGCCGGCAATATCTGTCATAAAGCCATTCCGGTCAATTGCCTTGCGCAGGGGCAGGTTATGCTCGATCCACCAGCGTACATCCTGTTTGTCACCGAAGGTACATATCATTACCACGCCTGTACCGAATTCCGAATCGACCTCTTTGTCTGCGATTACAGGCACCTCATGCTCAAATAAAGGTACTTTTACATTTTCACCAATGTTTTCCTTATACCTTTCATCTTCGGGATTGATTGCCACAGCCACACAGGCAGCAAGGAGTTCGGGTCGGGTGGTGGCGATCTTGACTTTATCAAAGTTCAGGTAATTCAGTTTTGTGTCCCTTGCTTCATATTCGACTTCTGCAAAGGCAATAGCTGTTTCACAGCGCGGACACCAGTTCACCGGATGATCGGCCTGATAGATACGTCCCTGTTTTTGCATCTGGACAAAGGAGTGCTGTGTTTTTACGAAATACTCCGGCTTCATTGTGATGAATTCGTTACTCCAATCCACCGAAAAACCCAGCATGCGCATTGTCTGGCGCATTTTCTCTATATTTCCGATTGTAAGTTCTTCACAGAGTTTCCTGAATTCAGCTCTTGGAACTTGATTTTTTGTGATGCCATGTATTTCTTCTACCTTCACCTCAGTGGGAAGGCCATGACAGTCCCATCCCTGTGGGAACATAACATTGAATCCCTGCATGCGTTTGTATCTTGCAACAAAATCGATATAACACCAATTTAGGGAATTTCCTATATGGAAATTGCCCGTAGGATAGGGAGGGGGGGTATCTATTATATACTGGGGTTTATTCTCATCTTCCCAATCAAAATGGTACATTGACATGTCCCAGGCATTCTGCCATCTTTTTTCCACTTCTTGGGGGTTATATTCTTTAGGGATCGTCATCAGGACACTCCGATAATTATGATAAATAAGTTTGATATTCAGTACCGGATGGCATAATGTATGTATATCCGGCAAATCTCGAACAACATCTTGTCTAATCTTATATTAAAGGTTTGCTTATGTGTGAAATGCCTTCTATAGAATAGCATGGTCACAGAATATGGTTTGGTGAACTCAATTTAAGTTATGCAATGAGTGAAACAAAGGTACCAGCTATGATTATTGCCACGATTGATGCGGATAAAAAAAGACTGGAGTAAAATATAAGATCTCTGTCATGTTCCTGCACTCCGTACATCAGGCCAAAAATGGTTATAAATATTCCGCCAACAGCTATAGCTATCAGATCACGGTATGCCGTATACAGAAAAAGAATTGTAATGATATAGAGTACTGCTATAAGATAGGGGTTGCGATATAATGATCTTTCTTTTTTCATCCTGTCACCTGGGTACTTTTTTATCAGACATGGCCTGCAACTTGGTGCGGTTACCAGAGTTTTTAAAATTAATGTTTTTGATGGTTGTAATTATAATATTCAAATTACAAAAGCTACAAAAGGAAAGTTTAGTAATTATTCCCTCTCTTCGGGAGGTTTCCAGCCAAAACGTTTCATAACCATCTTTATACGGGCATTAACTTCCCTTTTGTCAAAGGGTTTTGAAATATAATCATCAATACCCAGTTCCATTCCCTTTAGTTTGTCATCTACTTTTGTTTTGGCTGTAATCATGATAATTGCAATGTCTCTTGTGTCCCTTTTCTTTTTCAGGGTCTCAACGACCTCATAACCGTCCATATCCGGCATCATTATATCCAGTAATATAAGATCGGGAAGTTCTTCTCTTGCAATTTCGATAGCATCTTTCCCGTTATATGCAACTAAAAAATCGTAGGGTTCATCTTTAAGGGACAATTTCAAAAGATCGGGAATATCGGGTTCATCATCTACAATAAGTATTTTTAGTCTTTCTTTTTTGATCTTTTTCTGGATATAGTATAGATTGATTTTTCCCTTGTCCACTACGTATTTCACATCAAGACTTTTCAGTCCCATTTCAACATGCATCTCTCCGGTATCCGAGGCATCTATTACAACATCGAAAAAGGATACCAAAGTTCCTTCTTTTTCACCAGCAGAACCTTTATTGAGCATTGAAACAGCGCTTCCTTCATGCTGGTGGACATTTGACATAACGTATTTCAGGAAATTTTCAACGACCTGGAGATTATCCTTTGAAAGGATATTCATGTCATCAATGACCATTATTGATCCGGGCATTTCAGAAAATAGTTTAGAGGTATGTGACCCGATTTTCATATAATCGGTCTGGGAAGAATAGTAAAGGGTATTTTCTTTTTTCTCTTTTGAAGGATCTTCAATATCTATAAACCACATTCTATCCAGATAGTTTCCAATTCCCATCTCATAATCTCTAAAATTAGCTATTATCCTGTCTCTTGAGTTTTTCAGACAGAGCCATATTATACTCTTTTGATCATCATTTTCGAGTATGGAATGAATATAAAAATAGATTAACCTTTCACTGGATACACTTGCAGGAGCCAGAAAAACAGTAGTTTTGTCGGCAAGTCCTTCACGAAATGTATCCATAATCTCTGCGGTATCTTCGCCGGACATTTCCCTCTACTCCTCCTGATATCTCTATTTGGCGTTTTAGAATATTAATGTTTGGGACTTCTGTTCACAATGTAATAAGTCCCATACATTTTTTATTAATCCCCGAGTTGCTTTTCTACCATCCGGCGACCCAGTGCAAGACCTTCGTCAATCTTTGAACTATCCTAGCCTCCACCACGTGCCATTGAAGGTTTACCTCCTCCACCTCCACCGGTTAGACTTGCTATTTCACGTACGATGTTTCCTACGTTAACCCCTTTTGAAACTGCACTGTCACCCGCAGCAGCTGCGATCTTGACACCTTCATGATCACTTAAGAGTAATGCAACAATATCGTCACTTGAAGCAAATTCTCCTGCCATTCGGGTAAGTTCATCGGCATCTGCACCGTCTACTCTTGAACTTATAAAGCGAATCTCCTTTATCTGTTCAGTATTTTCGATTAAATGGTTTACGCGGGATTCTGCCAGTTCTTTCTTGAGCCGGATGTTTTCTTTCTTAAATTCTTTCCATTCAGTGAAGAAGCGTTCAATGGTTGACGGTAGTTGCTCGGGAGCTACCCTCAAAGTTTCTGCAGAACTTCTGAGAAGTTTATCCCTTGTCTGGAAAGCTACAACAGCAGCTTCGCCTGCTGCATATTCAATACGTTCTACTCCATCCTGTATCCGTTCTGTCTTCAGAATCTTGATGGGGCCTACCTGTCCTGTAAAGGTGCAGTGGGTCCCTGCACAGGCTTCAATATCGTTTCCTACATGCAATACGCGAATGCGGTCTCCTGGGGGTACTCCGCCCTGGTAAAGGCAAAATCCATATCTTTTTTCGGCGGTACTGCGATCCATCCACTCACTGATCACTCGCTTATTCTCCATTACCATCTGGTTTGCAATCATCTCTATCTCATTGATTTCCTCAGGAGCAATCCTTTTGTAATGAGAAATATCGAGCCTGGCACGATCGGCGAATTTCTGTGCGCCTGCCTGCCATATATGTTCTCCCAGCACCTGCCGCGCTGCATCATTTATTATATGGGTTGCAGTATGATTTCTTGCATGCGCCATACGACGCTTTTCATCCACTTTACCCGTAACCATATCTCCTTTTCGAATATGGAGTTCATCTTCGATTTCTTCTATGGTATGGATGACCACGCCGTCAAATATCTGGACATCGATCACTTTGAGTAAGGAATCATCTACCATGAATGTGCCATGGTCAGGTGGCTGTCCCCCTCCTTCCGGATAGAGAAGTGTGCTGTCGAGCACTATATTATTGTCAAAAACATCAAGAACAACAGCTTCGAATTCCATTCTTTTTGGCTCATCGTAGAAAAGCCGTTTTGTAGGAGGGAGTTTCTTGAGACGACCTGCATGGGGGATTTCTTTTTCTTCTTCCTGTACGGATCTGCTGTGACGCTCAGCGACAAGGGAGTAAAAATTATCTGGTAGTTCGACTTCCACTCCAACTTCAGAGGCAGCTTCTTTGGATATCTCAGCCGGTATGCCATGACTGTCATACATGTCTATAACAGTGTCAAGAGGCATTTTTTCTCCCTTCTTCTTGTAGTGCTTTGCAGATTTTTGTATGAGTTTCTTCCCGCGCTGCAGGGTTTCCTGGAATTTCTTTTCTTCATTATCCAGTATGTCGTTTATTACATCAAATCTGTCGGCGAATTCAGGATATTCAGGGAGATGGTTGATGTGCATCTGTATAATGTCAGATAGCGGGATTGTGATGCCAAGGTCCTGCATCATTTTCATTGTACGTCTGATCACAAGTCTTGCAAGATATCCTGCTTTGACATTTGAAGGTATTATTCCGTCACCCATCATAAATGTTATACAACGGGCATGGTCTGCAATGGCATATGCCGTTTCAACGGGCTCCATTATGGTGCCCAGTTTATCAGCAGTAATTCCTATGTTTGAAGCTACCTGTTTGCGCAATTCCAGCAGGTTTGCCTTTTCGCTCACATCCATCAGGCCTGCAAGCCGGGCGTTCTGGGATAAAATATTTGCATAATCCTTATCTTCCAGCCGATGCTCCACTCCTGCCAATTCCATGAGTTCCCCCACAACTTCCGGGAATATGGCATCGTATACAGTAGGGGTGCCCTGGGACGCCCATACCAGCCTTTCCAATCCGTACCCTGTGTCCACTATGTAATTGTCCATTTTCCTGTAGGTATCACCTTTGATCACGATATCTCCGTCTTTGGATTGCCGGAGATTCATAAACACAAGGGTTGCCACTTCCAGGCCGCCTATGAGAACTTCAACACAGGCACCGGCGTTTCCGCCACCTGCCCAGGGTTCCTCCTTGTAGGTTACAGCAAAAGGATCTACTCCAAGTTCGTTGAGCAGGCCGTCGCAAAGTTGTAATGTCTGGTCTTTCCAGTAGATCTCATTATCCTTTTTGTTGAATGCGTGGTGTGCCATCATCTCAAAGGTAGTCAGATGTCGGCCACTTCTTCCTACTGCATCCAGGTCAGAAAGACGAATGCATGGTTGGGATATGGTGAGTGGGTTTGCAGGGGGTGCAACCTGTCCGGACGTTACAAAGGGCTGGAAATCTGCTATGGAGGCGATAGTAAGATAGATATCATTTCTCCAGCGTGCTATCACAGGGTATCTTTCAATACGTGTGTGTCCATTTTTCTCAAAGTAACTAAGATAAAACTCCCTCATCTGTGCAAGATTAAACTTTTTCTTGAAGACGGGGTTGCCGATGAATGAATATGGGTCACAGGGTGCATCTCCGCATGTATCCCTGTCTCTGTCACGGGTCCAGAAATAACTGCCACATTTTTGGCACTGTTTTCTGATAAAACCGTTTTCGTAGAAGAAATTTATATCGTATTCCTCTTCAAGCATAATAATCCCAAATTGAATAGTTAATCGTAACAATAGAACCTTAGATTCTTATGCCTAATGCCCCCATGTTTAAAAATATTTCTCATATATACACTTCTCAATGAGTTATTATTTGATATTTATATTTATTATACCATATTTTTTGAACACACACAGTCATTAATACGCTCTTTTTCGACCAATTTGTGTACATTTGGATTATATGAATGTCCATAAGTAGTTTCTCTTATTGAGGAGATGATATTAATGCAGACTATTAATTACATGTCAATGGTTTTCAGGGGTGCAGTAGAAGATTATGAAAAAACCGGTGTTCATCCTTCGGTATTCCTTGATTCAAATGGTGAGCTCCAAATATATCTCTGTGATCCTGTTGCAGCGGAAGAAGAATTTGAAACTACGTATGGAATGGGTGACTATGAAGTTAACGGAGCCCAGTTTGTGGGTGACATTTCCGAAAATGAAAATATTCACGAAGTGAATTATGCAAAGTTAGTAACTCCCTTTTCCCTGAATGATTGAATTCTTTTATCCTTTCCTCCTTTTTATATGAATCAGTAAATATATAATCAAAACTCTTTTGTAATTTGTCTCTGTGCCATTACCTTATAGGTAGGAGGCAACATGCAGATAAAGGCAAGTCCCGGGTTTCAGTTAAATCCTCATGTTTTTTATGTATCGGCAGTTCTGGTATTGTTTTTTGTGTTTATGGGGGTTTTTTTCACAAAAACATTGTCTGAAATTTTTGGAACATTACAAGATGCGATTGTAGTAAATTTTGGCTGGTTCTATATTCTCTCTGTTGCATTTTTTCTCATATTTGTTGTATGGCTGTATTTCAGTCCTTATGGGACCATAAGATTGGGCAAGGATTCGGATCGGCCGGAATATAAGGATACCACCTGGTTTGCAATGCTTTTCAGTGCAGGTATGGGCATAGGGCTGCTTTTTTATAGTGTTGCTGAACCAATTCTTCATCTCGCTTCCCCGCGGGATGCTGCACCCGGCACAATTGAGGCGGCAGTTGAAGCGATGAATCTCACTTTTTTCCATTGGGGACTCCATGCCTGGGCAATATATATTGTGGTGGGTCTTTCCCTTGCATATTTTTCCTACAGGCATGATATGCCGCTAACCATTCGCTCTACAATGTATCCGTTGTTTGGTAATAAGATATATGGAATACGTGGAAATATTGTGGAAGTACTGGCTATCTTTGGTACATTGTTTGGTGTTGCCACTTCGCTGGGCCTGGGTGTGATGCAGATAAATGCAGGAATGGATTATCTTGGGCTGATGTCGGTGTCCATAAATAACCAGATTTTGCTGATTGGATTCATAACTCTTGCAGCCACTACTTCCGTGATGTCGGGCCTGAACAGGGGTATACGCATATTGAGTCAGGTCAACATCCTGCTGGGTCTTACCCTTGTTATATTCGTCTTTATCGTAGGTCCCTCTGTTTTTCTTTTGAGTTCATATGTACAAAGTATAGGTTACTATTTGCAAAACATTGTTTATCTTACTTTCCAGACCGATGCGTTCACCGGCCTAGAATGGCAGAAAATGTGGGCCATGTTCTACTGGGGCTGGTGGATCTCCTGGTCACCCTTTGTTGGCATGTTCATTGCACGTGTGTCCCGGGGGCGCACAATCAGGGAATTTATCAGGGGAGTACTGCTTGCTCCTGCAATTGTAACTTTCATCTGGATAATCGTCTTTGGTAACACAGCAATTCATATGGAGGTTTTTGGCAACGGTGGTATTATAAATGCCGTCCAGACAAGTATTCCCACTGCCCTTTATGTCCTGTTAGATAAATTACCGGGTTCACTGGTGAGTTCTGCCCTTGCAACGATTGTCGTAATGACCTTTTTTGTCACATCTTCTGATTCGGGATCCCTTGTCATCTCCATCCTTTCTTCCGGGGGAGATCCCAAACCTGCGAAACCCCTGAGATTGTTCTGGTCTCTGCTTCAGGGTGCTGTTGCAGCTGTTCTCCTGTTGACCGGGGGACTTGTGGGGTTGCAGACAGCTGCTCTTACCACGGCTCTGCCTTTCTGTGTAGTTTTAATTCTGATGTGTTACAGCATATCGAAGGGACTAAAAGCTGAGTCTGATGGTTATAGGATCATAAATTCGGAGAAAAAACCGCCGGAAAATACATCAGATAATAGAGCTAAGCAATTGGTAGGAGAACTATTCGGGGGAGGGTCCAAATGAATATGTGGGAACAAAAACTGCGGGATATTTTCCAGACGGAAAAGAAAAATTCCGGGGAAAGGAGTATGCAGGAAATGAATGTCAGGTTTGCAGAACTCAATATGAGGGATTTTTTCAAACATGTGGTATTTCCTGCTTATGACGGCCTGAAAAAGGAAATTGAAAAATATGGCAGAACTGTTAAGGTTAATGTGGATGGTACCGGAATGAATTCTGCCTCTCTGACCGTTTATGCTCCTCCCGACAAAAAGCCTGATGAACAGGTTGAGGAGTTCTATTTTGAGATAAGAGGGAGGGCCTACCAAAAGGCCGGTTTTGCTTTTCCGCAACATGCAGATGAAGAGCAGCCACGTATCCGTAAGGTGGAAATATTACTTCGCCATGGTCCAATCCATGAATATGATATAGAGAACCTGACCCGGGAAGATATCATCGAATGCTTTGTCGCAGAATATTCCAAGTGGATCAATTACTGATTTATTCAATTCATTACCTTTAAAACCCTTAAGGTTAATCTGGCTTTTCATGTCGAAAAAAATTCTGCTTACCAACGATGATGGTGTTTATTCAGCTGGTATACGTGCTGCTTACAAAAGTGTGGATTCACTGGGTGATGTGACGATTGCTGCACCGGCTTTCCAGCAGAGCGGTGTAGGGCGGTCAATTTCTATTTTTGAGCCTCTGCGGATGAACCGTACAAAGATAAATGGTGTAGAGGCTTATGCAATAGGAGGCACTCCTACGGATTCTGTGATACTGGGGATATTTTCGGTTATGAAGGAAAAACCCGATCTTATTGTATCGGGCTTTAATATCGGGGAAAATATCAGTACTGATACCGCCACTACATCAGGAACCGTGGGTGCAGCTCTGGAAGGTGCAAGTTATGGTATCCCGGCAATTGCGGTTTCCATTCAGGTCATAGAACAGGGACTCAAGTTCGATGATCTGCGGGATTATGAACATGATTTTGAGGTTGGTATCAAGGTAGTAAACCGGATCGCAAAAAAAGTTCTGGAATATGGAATGCCTGAAAATGTGGATGTTTTGAATGTGAACCTGCCGCATGATGTGGAAGAAGATACCGAGATCGAGATCACCCGTCTTGCAAGGAAGTTTTTCAATATGGAAGTGGAGGAGCGTCATGATCCCAGGGGCAGGCCATATTACTGGCTGGCAGGTGACCTTATGCCACAGGGTGAAGAAGGTACCGATGTGCATGCAGTTATCCAGAAGGGGCACATATCTATAACACCTCTGAGTCTGGATTCAACTTCCCGGGTGGACAACTCGGAAATAGAAAAATTACTTTGATTACTTTTTGATATGGATGTCGATCTCTTTCCAGGTCGGGTCGACACCATGCAGACTTTCTGCAGAAGCTGCAGCAGTTTTTCCCAGGAATTGCTGAACAAAATCGTTTATTTCTATATTTTCACCATCAACATTGAGTTCGACTTTCATTTTTGACACTTCCTTTTTTGTACATATAGAATGGATTCCAATATTTATTTTCCTTTGTATCCTTCTATTTCTGCATTAAATATTCTAATTTGAACCTGATGTCCGGAAGTTGATTTAATATTTATGCTTCAATTTTTCTTCATGCAGAATCTTTTTAACAAATCAACATGTTTTTTAATCTGAACATATGGATTTCCTCAAGAAACTATTTGGTAAGGGCAAGGATGAGCCTGAAGAATTGCATCTGGAATTTGAAAATCTCTATGAATGGAGTAAAACCAGATATGAAAGGGAGGCTAACTCTGCAAAACCCCTTATAAGCGATCTTTATTCCGCAATTGACAATAAACTTGATCAGCTCAGGGTCGATAAAAATTCCTTTCTGGATACCACACCGATTGAATCAGCTGATATGAAAATGAGTAAGATCGCAGATTCAAACCGGGATGTTATTGTTGATAACCTGGGAATACTTGATGAGAAAATCACTGTCCCGCATGACAATTCCATAGGGGGAGCTCATGCCTTCTATATTGAATCGCTTTCCCATATGGATAGTTTTCTGGACAATACCCGAAAAAGCATGCTTTATGCAAAAAGTCTCTATCCAGCTGAATATAACAAAATAAACGGCGACCTTGCAAACCTGAACCATGCTTTAAGTGATTTATTTTCGACAATTGAAGGTCCCTGGAATAAGCTGGAAATGATCAGCAATATATTCGAAGACATTGAAGATATCCATAATCTGGAATCTGAAATAATAGATTGTCGAAATAAAATTCAGGAATTGGAGAATAAGTATACCTCTCTGGATGAAAATCTGCAGGATGCAAAATCAGATCTTGAGAAGTTGATTAATGGCTCTGAATATCCACGCGCAGAAGCAATTAACAGTGAAATTGACGATGTCAGGCAACAGGTCCTGGATGTAGAAGCTGATCTTAAAAGAATGTTCACCCCATTGTCCAAGGCATTATCCAGAATGAAAAAACAGGATGAAAACGGAATTCATACCCTATCGCCACAAGTGCGTAATATACTTGGTATTGTCATGAAAGATCCTGTCTCTGCACTGGATTACGATCTGGATCCGTTATATGATGAATTAATTCTGAGACTTCAAAGCGATTCACTTGGCCTGAAAGATAAGAAGAAAGATAAAACCCTTGAACAGGTGCATTTAATAAAAACCTCTTCTTCTCTTAATTCCTTGTGTGAGGATAAAAAGAAATACGATAACAGGCTCGAGCAGTCAAGGGACCAATTGGACAGGATGGATGTGTATCATCAGAAAACCTCCATGGAAAAAGACATTTCAAAAAAGCAAGAGGCTTTGGTTTCCACACAGGATAAACTAAAAGATGAAACAAAACGGCTACAATCCCTGAAAGAGCAGCTGGAAAATACAAAATCGAAATTGAGCTCAGATGTGAATGATGCATTTGAGGAGAATATCGAGATAAATTTCAGGTAACAATCTTACCTGTTAGTACTCCGTGATATTTTCTTTGAAAAAAGGTACCCTTTTTTTCACAACTTCCTCCAGCAACCGTGGAATATCTTCTGAATTTGCGCCCTTTGTACCCACAAGATTATCATTAACCAACAGGCATGGTTTGAGTTTCCCGTCGGCTGTCACACGCAACCGGTTGCAATTGGCACAGAATTCAGTATTGTCGATGGGTCTTACTACTTCAACTTCAGCACCGTCGATGATGTACTTTTTGCGGCGGTGCATTTTACGTACATGGATTTCATCGGCCCTTTCTTCAAGTTGCTTTTCAATTCCTTGCACGTCAACCTGGTATTCTACAACATCCTGGAAATCCATTAGCTGTATGAGTTGTAGTATGATGTTGCCTTTGTGTTTACGGACAAATTCAAGCATCTGGTCTATTTTGTCTTCATTGATCCCTTTGAGCATTACCATGTTCAATTTTACAGGGGTAAGGCCAACTTCGATTGCTTTTTCGATTCCCCTGAGTACTTTATGTACATCACCCGGATTTGCTGCAGTAATTAAGCTGTAGTTTTTGTCATCAATACTATCCAAACTTACATTTATCCGGTCCAATCCTGCTTCCTTGAGGCTCCGGGCTCTCTCTTCCAGCAGTATCCCGTTGGTAGTTGCAGATACATCCTTCAATGGGGGCAGGCTCTTTAGTATATCCTCGAAATCCCTGCGGACAAGCGGCTCTCCGCCGGAGAATTTCACCCTGTCCACTCCATACAGGCTGGCTGCCCTGATGATATCAGATATTTTCCGGGCTGACATTTCATCTGCCACTTTCATATTCCCTTCATTGTGGCAATAAATACAATTGAGATTACACCTATCAGTAATCGATATCCTGAGGCTCTTTATAGTGCGTCCGTAGGAATCTGTGAGATGTTTTTCAGGAGTCATGCTATATCGGTAATTGGTGTTTTATTTGGAATGGTGAAAGGAGTATATAAACTTAAGTTTATCCGGTAACAGTGAAGCTTACCGCCCCATATTTTAAATACCAAATCAAACCAACTTGTGCCATGAAAAAATCAATAGTTATTGCAGGCACACACAGTGGAGTCGGTAAAACAACCGTTTCCATGGGTATCATGGCTGCCCTGACCCGTAGGGGAATGCACGTCCAGCCCTATAAGGTAGGGCCGGATTACATCGATCCCACCCATCATACCGCAATCTGCGGCAGACCTTCAAGGAACCTTGATACGTTCATGATGGGAGAGGAAGGTGTCAGGCAGAGTTTTCATTGCAGTTATAATGATGCGGATATAGGGGTCGTTGAAGGTGTCATGGGTCTTTTTGACGGAATGAATTCCTCAGATCTTGCAAGTTCGGCTCATGTGGCTAAATCCCTGGGTGCCCCTGTGATCCTGGTAGTCAATGTGCACGGCATGTCCAGAAGTGCTGCGGCCCTCATCAAAGGCTACTCTGAATTTGACAGTGATGTACATATCGATGGTGTGGTTCTCAACCGTGTGGGCAGTCCCAGACATGCTCAAATGATCAGGGATGTCCTGGATGTGCCGGTAGTTGGTGCCCTGCCCCGTAACCAGGACCTGACCGTCCCTTCCCGCCACCTTGGTTTGCACATGGCTGATGAACGGGATTATGATCTGGAAAAACTGGGTAACTTCATCGAGGAAAACGTTGATCTGGATGGTGTGCTATCTCTGGCAAACGAACCTCGCCCGGCTGCCCCTGAGGAATGCATCGCCAACAGGGAGGCTGATGTGACAATAGGCGTTGCAATGGACAGTGCATTTTGTTTCTACTATCAGGATATGCTGGACTCTTTTTGCAGGTGCGGGGCTGAAATCAAATTCTTCAGTCCGCTTGAAGGTGAAATTCCTGATGTGGACGGCATGTACTTCGGAGGGGGTTATCCAGAGCTCCACATAGCAGAACTTGAAAAGTCGCGGACAACCCACAAACTAAAGGACCTTTCAGCAGACGGAATGCCAATCTACGGGGAATGTGGCGGACTGCAATATCTCTGTACTTCTTACGAGATTGAGGATAGGGTCTATAAACTGGCTGACCTTTTCCCCGCCGAGACCGTCATGACGAAAAAATTGCAGGCACTGGGCTACACTAAAGGGCATGCCCATTCCCCCATATTCAGGGGAGAAGTACGAGGTCATGAATTCCATTACTCTGTAACAGATTGTGCGTCTGACAGCCGTCTGGCTTACACTATGGAGCGTGGCAAAGGAATTGTTAACGGTATGGATGGTATCTATGAACACAATTCTGTGGCAAGTTATATGCATGCCCACCCCGACTCATTCCCAGTGGATGATTTTGTGAACAGCTGTCGCAAGTACAAACAACGCTGATCTCAAATCTCATCCATGCTGCCGCTTCTGTAACCTTCGAGATCCAGGCAGACATGGGTGATACCTGTAGCTTTCAGTTGCCGGATCATTTCATCCTTTTTCAGGACAGCCGTCGGTATTTGTTCAGCGGGGACTTCTATACGGGCAAGGGTTCCCCCGTCATGCAATCTCATCCGGCATTGCAAAAATCCCATTCTGTGCAGAATGTCCTCTCCCTCTTCGGCCCTTTTGAGTTTCTCGGCGTCCAGCATTTCGCCATAGGGTATACGTGAGGCCAGACAGGCAGAAGAGGGCAGGTCCCAGAAGTCGCAATCTTTTTGTTTTGCTATCTGCCTGATATCTGCTTTGGTGATATTTTTGGACACGAAAGGGTGAAGTATCCCCTCTTCCCGGCTGGCGGCAAGCCCGGGTCGCAATGTCTGTGTATCCGAGACGTTGGTACCATCAGCAATAACCGTATAACCCAGGGAGGCAGCATATTTCCTTGCAACTTCTATTACTTTCTTCTTACAGTGATAGCAGCGATCCCTCGGGTTCATTCTTATATTTTCATATTCAAGGGGATCTATATCCAGTATATGCAGCTTTAATCCGTATTCATGGGCAGTTTGTTTTGCCCTGCGTACCGCATATTCGGGTATGAGCGGGGAATTCAACAGGATACAAATATGTTTATCTCCATGTATTTCCCTGGAGACAACCGAAAGCAGGCTGCTGTCCACACCTCCTGAAAAAAGAATTGCAATTGGGCCGGTGGATTGTATGAAATTTTCCAGTTGTTTCAATTTGTTATTTGTCATGTTTTTCATATTATAAATGGCCGCACTCTGGGCAGTCCATCCTGCGGCATATTTTCATCCTGTCTAACGTTCCGCTCCTGCCGTCCCACATTACAATATGACCGGCATGTAAATCTTCCCAGCCAAGCAGGTACTTGATCACCTCATTTGCCTGCATGGTTCCCACGACACCTGCGGTGCAACCGATGATTGGAAATACCTCTTTCGGGGGTTTTTCAGGGATCAGACATTCTATGCAGGGTGTTTTGCCCGGGATGATTGTAGTGAGCTGGCCGTGGAACCCGTGAACGGCACCGTGGACCAGGGGTACGGATTGCCGGATTACGGCCCTGTTGAGCAACATTCGTGTTTCATAGTTATCCAGCGCATCTACGATTATGTCTGCTCCCTGTATCAATTCATCTATGTTTTCAGCATTGATTTCCGTATTGAAGGCTTCCAGTTCGATGTTGGGATTGAGTTCTGCAAGTTTTTCTTCAGCAGACTGGCTTTTGGCTTTTCCGATATCCTGATGCCAGTGCAGTATTTGTCGGTTGAGATTACTCCGTTCAACAGTATCCTTATCGACAAACCGGATGTGCCCAATCCCGGCAACAGCAAGGTAATGCATAATTGGTGATCCCAGGCCGCCACAGCCGGCTACCAGTACGGTTGCGCTTTTAAGTTTCTCCTGGCCTTCTTCACCGACCATCATTATCTGGCGGTTATAGAGTTCTTTTTCGGTAGCATCAAGCATCGGTTTTCTCCTTCAAGGGCTCAAAGCCCTGTTTTTCCAGCCACTGGCATGTATGCAATACAACATGATGTTCTATGGAGGTGGTGATTATATGGTTGCCCTTTTTCCTGTTGGCAAAGGCAACGCCCTTAATGGCCCAGTTGTCAGACTCGGTCCCTCCGCTTGTGAAATAGATCTCATCTGTATCTGCATTGATGGCGGTGGCCACCTGCTGTCGGGCACTGTCAACCGCTTTTCTGGATACGTTTGCAATATTGTAGGGTGAAGAGGGGTTGCCGAAATTTTCGGTGAAATATGGCATCATCGTCTCCAGTACCTTCGGATCAGTAAAGGTGGTGGCTGCATGGTCCAGATAAATGATATTTCCTGTATTTTCCATGTTGGTGTTCATTGTGACCTCCTTTATTTATTTTAATATCTTATTGTTTTTTAATTCTTATCATGCTGTGTCACAAATGTGAACATATTATTTTTTTATACCTTTAAGTTTTTGCACGTATATTCAGTAGAAAGCACCAACCACCATTCACAATAGTGATATACTTGTAGGTCAATATCTACAGTAAATGAGGCATGAGAATATGAAAACTGAAACTCCGTGTCAGGTTGTGGTATGGGATGTACTGCCTGCTATCAGGGCTGCCCTTGCAAAAGAATTGGTGGATAACGGTGTAACACAACAGGAAGTGGCTAAGCTTTTCGGGATGGCTCCTTCTGCGGTTTCCCAGTATCTTACCAAAAAACGGGGATACAGGATTGAATTTGATGATGAAATAAAAGTTTCCATCGTTAGTCTGGCGGTCGATATCCAGGATGGTAGAGTAGATGATCTGTCACACAGGTTTTGTGATATTTGTCGCCAGCTGAGGGCAGATGAAGCCTGTCCTGCGGATGATGATTAACTTTTTTCCGGTTTCCCAACATATATATAATAGTAAAAACTATCCCCAATTGTCATTTCACGATTGTGAATTGTCTGCTACATATCGGCTGGATGGCAGAGTGGTTATGTAACCGACTGCAGATCGGTGTAGGTGAGTTCGATTCTCACTCCGGCCTCTAAGGAGGAAGGACATGAAAGGTGCCAAAGATTATCCAATCGAAAAGACCTTTGAAGCTCTTTTTGATCTGGAAGATATGTGGTACAGGTAGGAGGGAAAGCCCCCTCTTTTGTGGGGTGGAGCGTTTTGATTATCATTATGCAAGCGAACATGCCACCATATCGATAATACTGTTGATGCTAAAAATAGGCTACATAATGAATATCTAATGGTCTCAGCAGGGAAAAGATAGACTACCTTTCAGATGCATTTAGGGGAATAGCAGTAAAATATAACATTAATGTCAATTGAGGTATAAACAATGAGCAGATCACATAATTATGATCCGGAGACCCTTTCCATACATGCAGGACAGGAGCCGGATCCAACCACGGGTTCAAGGGCCGTTCCCATCTACCAGACCACGGCCTATGTTTTTGATGATACAGAACATGCGGCAAATCTTTTTGCCCTGAAGGAATTTGGAAATATCTATACCCGCCTGATGAATCCTACCACCGATGTCTTTGAAAAAAGGATGGCAGCCCTGGAAGGAGGAACAGGTGCTTTAGGGGTTTCCTCGGGAATGTCGGCCATTTCCCTTGCCCTGCTGACCATAACTCAGCTGGGTGATGAGATTGTGGCTGGTGATAACCTCTATGGAGGGACGTACCAGTTGTTCAATCACACATTCCCCAAACTGGGCAGGAAGACCACTTTTGTGGACTCCACTAACCCGGAAGCCTTCAGACAGGCTGTCAATGAGAATACCCGGGCGATCTATATCGAATCCATAGGTAATCCCAAACTTGATATCCCGGATTTTGAAGCAATTGCGGCCATAGCCCACCAAGCCGGTATCCCGCTGGTCGTGGACAACACAGTCGGTGTCGGGCTTGTGAAACCCATCGAATACGGTGCCGATATTGTAGTCCTGTCAGCCACCAAATATATCTGCGGCCACGGAACCTCTATTGGAGGTGTCATAGTAGATTCCGGCAATTTCGATTGGAGTAACGGTAAATTCCCTGAATTCACAGAACCCGACCCTAGCTACCACGGTCTTGTATACTGGGATGCGTTCAAGGATGTTCCGGAAATGGGTAACGTTGCTTTTGTCCTGAAGGCCCGGGTCCAGTGGTTAAGGGATCTGGGAGCGGCAGTAAGTCCTTTTAATTCGTTCCTTTTCCTGCAAGGACTGGAGACCCTATTCCTGCGTGTGAGAAAGCATTCTGAAAATGCATTTGAGATCGCCCGTTTCCTAAAAGACCATCCGAAAGTTGCATGGGTGAATTATCCGGGCTTTGAAGACCATGTCAGCCATGAAAGGGCTGCAAGGTATCTCAAAGGAGGTTTCGGACCTATAGTGGGATTTGGTATCAAAGGAGGATTTGAGGCAGGGAAACAATTTATAGAAAATCTTGAACTATTTTCTCATCTTGCCAATATCGGGGATGCAAAAAGTCTGGTCGTGCACCCTGCATCCACCACCCATCAGCAGCTTACCCCCGAAGAACAGGCTAGTACCAGTGTTACGCCCGATTACATCCGTTTGGCCATTGGTATCGAGGATGCAAAAGACCTGATAGCAGACCTTGACCAGGCGTTGAACGAGGTAAATGTATGACCGAGAGGTCCGTAGGTTATGTTGAAACAAAACATCATCGTCTAAAAGAATCTTTCAGGCTTGTAAACGGTGATGAATTGAGTAATGTCTCTGTAGCCTATGAGACCTACGGCAAGCTGAACAATGACAAATCCAATGCGATTCTTATCTGCCATGCTCTCACCGGCGATGCACATGCTGCCGGGTTGCATGAAGGTGACAAGAAACCAGGCTGGTGGGATATTGTAATTGGGCCCGGGAAAGCTTTTGATACTAATAAATATTTTGTAATCTGTTCTAACGTCCTTGGGGGATGTAAGGGAACAACAGGTCCGGCCTCCACCAATTCCCAATCCGGTCTGCCGTATGGCCTGTCTTTTCCCCGTATCACTATTGAAGATATGGTAAACCTGCAACACACATTGCTTAATAATCTGGGTATTTCCGGCCTTTATGCCATAGCCGGAGGTTCCATGGGAGGTATGCAGGTCCTGCAATGGACTGTTTCCTATCCGGATTTCATGAAAAAAGCCATTGTACTTGCATCCACAGCAATTTCCTCGCCCCAGCAGATTGCCTTTAATGAGGTTGCAAGACAGGCAATAATTCGGGACCCCTACTGGAATGATGGGGATTATTATGGTGGGGAATTGCCCAAACAGGGCCTTTCCCTTGCACGCATGATCGGACACATCACTTACCTGAGTGATGATTCCATGCATGATAAGTTTGGAAGGGATATCAGGGAAAATGAGATGTTCCAGGTGGAAAGTTATCTGCATCATCAGGGAGATACTTTCACTACCCGTTTTGATCCGAATTCCTATCTCTATCTTACCGGCGCGATTGACAACTTTGACCTGAGTGAAGGTCAATCCCTTGTTAAAGGTTTCAGCAATATAGAAACAGAATTTATGGTTATTTCTGTATCTTCGGATTGGCTTTATCCTTCATACCAGTCTGAGGAAATAGTCCAGGCGCTGGGTTCCAATGATACAAGTGTGCAGTATCGTAAACTCATTTCACATTTTGGCCATGATGCCTTTTTGCTGGAAAAGGGGCAATTAAATTATCTTCTATCCACTTTCCTGGGCCATCTCACTGTGGGAGATGTCATGTCGGAGAACGTATCGACTCTCCATGAAGGGTGCACGCTGGAAGAGGCGGCACAATTAATGATTTTGAAAAATGCAACACATATTCCGATTCTGGCAGCAAGTGGCCGTATTACGGGTATAGTGACTTCCTGGGATATCACAAGGGCTGTTGCTAATAAAACAAGTTCCATCGAAAACATATTGTCACGGGAAATTTTGACATCCCATCCGGATGAAAATGTTTCAAGTGCAGCTCTTGTAATGGAAGATCATGCAATCTCAGCCCTTCCCGTGGTTGATGACAGAGGTTGTCTTGTGGGAATCCTTTCCAGTGATACCATCAGTGCAATGGTGGGAAGGGGTGCAAAGTGAGACGAGTGCTGTGATTTATACCGGTTACTCTGTCCCTTTCTTTTCTTTTGTATTTGCAGGCTTTTTGAATTTCTTCTTATACCACATTTTCCTGCGGTAATAGTTCAGGGGATGGTTGATTCTCTTGCAGAGGTCATCGGTCCCATGACAGTTGCCGTAGGTCTTCATGGTGCTGCATGAGGGAGGAGTATATTTTGTACCTGAGGATCCGGCAATATGTTCAATCTGGTAGCGTGTTTTTTCTTCATCAAAATCCGGGGATACATTGAACATGTTGATTATATCATCCACAGTCATGCCAATACCTGTCAAAAAGGAAGTCATTGCAAAACGCATTGAATGAGCAAGGTTTACCCCTGTACGAACATTATTGATGGCATAATTGATGCAGGGAGGGAACAGTTTACTGTCTACTTCTCCTGTCTGTCCATTTTCAATATCACCTTTCTTTTGCTGGAGTAGTTCCTTCAATCTTGATAGTGCGCCTGAACAATCTGTACAGGTTTTTTCGGGAACTTTGAGGGGCAGGCCTTCATGAATATTTTTTTTTATTGCTTCCTGCAACAATCGGGCAAAATCTTTTCTTTCAACAAAAACGTTGCCATGTACCATTCTCTGGTTTATCAGTTTCCACTCAATTGCTTTGAGGGTTGTGGAATATTTCAAGAAATCCGCAAAATGTAAATGGAAGCCTCTTTCGTGCTGCTTGGCATGGATTCCGAATTCTTCTCCTATTTCCCTGAGAAAAAAATCTTCTCTCTCTAACAGCAGGGAATATGCAGCTTCGGCTTCAGCATGAGAATATTTACGGTTAAGGTAGGGATCGTTCAGGCAGGATACGAGTATTCTTGCATAAGGGTAGGAAAGAAGTTCTGTGAGTACCCGTCCCTCATCTGTATTTGTAAGGGAGGGTTTACTGATGCCCGAGGTAAGAGACTGGATTAATCTTTCCTCACCCCTGAGTCTGGCTGATTGGAACGCCCTTGAATTTATAAGGCGGTCCAGATCAAAATCCAGTTCTCCGACATATTGCGAAGCGGCGGATGTAAAGGGGTACAGTGCAAGTTCTGCCCTTTCCATAATTTACTCAGACTCTATTCTGGGGGCCAGCAGATATCCGACCTTACCCCTTCCACCTGCAATTTCAAAATTGATCTTGATAGGGAAATCATTACCTATCTGGAGGGTTACCTCATTGGATTTTGAGGCAGGTTTTGCGATGTCAGAAAGGTAATCCAGGGAAAATAATGATCGTGCAGGTCCCGGAGTGATGCTTATCAGTTCATCACGGGGCATTTCCTGACGCATACGATCCGTGTCGCCTTCTGCTTCCAGGAAGAAGGTTTCTCCTTCAACTCCCATTGACATATGGTCACTTATTTTCTCGGCTGCTTTTATGGTCCTGCTGAATCCTTTACCGTTCACAACGATCTCTGCAGGCAGTTCAAGCTGGGGGATCCTGGGTTCTGCGCGGATTGTAGATGGGTCAAGCAATGTAAGTGTATATGATATTCCGCCAATGCTTATGGAGAGTTTCCTGGAATCCTCTTCCAGTTTCATCCTCACTTTGTCCGTTTTTTCTGCGACACCCAATATGTCCAGTACTCTTGTAAGATCTAAGCCAATCTCGCTTTCCTCTGCCTGGTATTCATCAAAGGCATCAGCCTGAAGTTCAAAGCTGACCATGGCAACGTTGGCCGGGTCCACAGCTTTCACGCCTATACCTTCGGGTGAGATGTGTACTCGGGCTTCGTCAACCAATACAGATAATGATTCAATGGAATCTTTCAGAAGTGATGCATCAATTGTTGCCTCTAACATTTTGTCGCTCCGCCTGATTATATTAAAATCTGAAAATCATTATACGCGACAGGTTATATAAGTTTTTATTTTGTCGGAGGATATCAGTCATATTCTCTCCAGGTATAACTGCATTTTGTACATTTAAAGAACCTGGTCTCCGATTCATCTGCCGAACGTAGTTGTCGCATCCACCAGTATGCTTTGTTATTTCCACATTCCGGACACTGGACAAGTGTTGTAGGTAACCCTTCATCGACATTTTCCTCAAGCACTGTAACCTCACGTTCATCACGTTTGGTTTTCGAAACCATATTTTCTGCGCCTTCTTCCCTGCTTTTCTCATATCCACATTTGCGACACTTAAGGTCCCCGTCTCTGGGAAACATCATACTCTTACATTTTGGACAAAATTCCATCAATATCATCTCCTGCATCATTTAAGATCCGCTGGTGGTCAAAAGCGAGCTCGGGCAGGTTGTTGGGCTTAAAACATCCAACGTCTGCAGCATCTGTATCTGCCTTTGGTTCGCCTTTGCCTACTGCAAGGTAGGCCACGGATACTGTGTGGCCCCTGGGATCACGGGAAGGGTCTGAATATACACCAACCAATTTGAGTATTTCGATTAGAAGCCCCGTTTCCTCCCTTACTTCTCTCTTTACCGCTTCTTCTGTGGTTTCACCAATCTCTACAAAACCACCCGGCAGGGCAAACGATCCTCTGTACGGTTCATTTTTCCTTTTAATAAGTACTATCTTCCCGTTTAATATGATTACGCCATCAACTGTTAGTAGGGGTGTTTTCGGTCTCATTCTGACAAAACCTTAATAGGATAGATACTATATTAAGATTGGATACTTATTAAGGTGCTTCCAAAATGACAGACTACATTTTATTGATAGCAATAGGATTAATGATTCTTTCAGCTATTCTTCCCGGTAAATTATCCTATCGTAAACTGATAGGCGCTTTTGGATGGATTACTTTTGGTGTGCACTGGGCTTACCAGCCAATCCATTACATGGAAATTAACGATTATTTCAATGTATTCCTTACAATAATGATTGCCTGCTTCTGTCTTATGATGGCTTACTCGATGGTAGATGAATACAGATCAAAGACCCTGCCGGTTGCGAATCTGGATATCACTTCAATGGTGACCAGCGCGACTGCAATAGGTTCGCTATTTTATTTTCCTTTTGCTCAGTTGCCTTCACTTAATTACTGGATTATTGCTACCGTTACGGATAACATCACCTGGGTTCTTGGTGTTCTGGGCTATCAAGTTACTCAGGATTCCTGGTACCTGATATCCTACAACGGCTATACAGTGGAGATCATCCTTGCCTGCACTGCTATTGAAAGTATTGCCCTTTTTAGCGGCCTTATCGTTTCTGTCAAGGCGCCCGCTTCTAAATTGTTCCAGGCATTTATGGTTTCAGTACCGGTTATCTATATACTGAATATTTTTCGTGATGTTTTTGTAATTATAGCTTATGGGGAGCAATGGTTTGGAGCAGAAAGTTTTGAGATAGCCCATCATATGATTGCCAAGATGGGTTCGGCGGTAGCCCTCTTTGTAATTGGCTATGCTGTTTTGAAGATTCTTCCCCAGCTCTTCGATCTGATTGATGGACTTGTGTCCCTTTCAAGATTCAGGTTAAAGGACATTATTGATAAAATTGCAGGAAACAGGTAAATGCTTGCAAAAGGTTCTCATAGCTGGGTTTTTACGACCTCATTGCTCACAATTGCAATGGGGTTTATGTATGTAACTTCGCGATTGCAGATATTTAACGTTCAATCTATGCTGGATATGCCCCTGCTGGGCGGAAATACTTTATTTTTGAGCCAGTTTTCCGTCTGGCAAATATTCCTCTACTCCACTTTTGGGTTTGGTTTGCTGACAGTATTTTTTGTTTTCTTTTTCCGCGATCCTAAGCGGGATTCCCTTCTCTGTAAAAGCTGTATCATTGCCCCGGCCGATGGTAAAATTTCGGATATCAGGGGGCGCAAGGTTTGCATTTTCATGAACCTTAACAATGTTCATGTCAATCGCGCTCCTTTTTGCGGTAAAGTTTTATCTGTAAAACACTTTAAAGGAAGCTATCTGCCGGCATTTACCAAGGATTCCTCACGCAATGAGAGAACAAATATCCTGCTGCAGACATCCGTAGGAAAAATTGAAGTAACCCAGATAGCCGGTTTCCTGGCACGCCGGATAGTTACCTATGTGGAGGAAGGGGATGAAATCCTGCAGGGAGAAAAGATTGGAATAATACGGCTGGGATCCCGGGTGGATGTTACTATCCCTGAAGGATTTGATATTTGTGTCAGTAAAGGGGATAAGGTGTATGCAGGCGATACCAAAATTGCAAAAACCCCACATCATGAGAGGTAATGGATGGATATCTTCAAAGATCTGGTCCTGCCGGACATAATGACATTAACAAACGCTGTTTTCGGACTTTTAGCTATCTTCGCGGCCTTTAGTGGACAGATTGAGCTGGGTTTTGTTTTTGTGCTGGTCGCTGCTGTAGCCGATGGGATGGATGGTTATCTGGCACGTACTATTAGCCAGGGCCCGATGGGGGAATTCCTTGATTCCCTTGCAGATGCTGTTTCTTTCGGAGTGGCCCCGGCATGCCTGATCTTTTTAGATATATCAGGTACCCTGCGATACGCAGCGGGTGTTTTTGCCTGCATGTATCTGGTATGTGGGATATTGCGACTTGCCCGCTTCAACACTAAGAAAAAAACTATCCTGGATTTTGAAGGTTTGCCAATCACGGCTTCTGCTGTGGTTTTATCATCCTATGCCCTGCTTGCCCCCCGGTATATCTATAGCTGGGTAATCTTCGGCCTGGTCGTGCTGTTGTGCTATCTAATGATCAGTGATCATCCTTATCCCAAACTTCGCGGTCCCAGGGCCATGGGTGCTGTATCAATACTCTTTTTCTCAACAATACTGTCCTATTTCCTGCTTAATTCCTATATGTGGATATTCTCCACGATTTTGTTTTTGTCCCTGATGCTGTATCTGGAATCTCCGATCATGAGGATTCCCAGGCAGTATTATGAAAAATGAGTTCAATTAGTTCTAAAAAAGAAAAAGGGAGATTATGTATGTTCTTCTCCCTTTCTGACCTCGAAGTTAAGGCCTTGCTCATCGGCATCGACAACAACAGTATCGGATTCCATCACCTCTCCACTGACAATACGTTTGCCTACCGCGGTTTCAAGTTCGTTCTGGATGACTCTTTTCAGTGGTCTCGCACCGTATGTCTCACTGTAACCTGCATCCCCAAGGTATTTCTTCGCCCGGTCGGTGATTTCAAGATCGATCCTGCGCTCTTTGAGCCTCTGCACGAGGTCCTCTATCTTGATGTCCACGATGTATGTCAGCTGGTCCTTGGTGAGGGCGCGGAATATGGCGATCTCGTCGATACGGTTGAGGAATTCCGGCCTGAAGTGTTTGGTGAGTTCGTTCATGGCCGTCTCCTGCATCTTGTTGTAGGCAACTCCTTCTTCAAGTTTGGAGATGGCGTAATCCACACAGATATTGGAGGTCATGATCACGATCGTATTCTTGAAATCCACAGTCCTGCCCTTTGAATCGGTCAATCTACCGTCATCGAGCAACTGGAGCATGATATTGAATACATCGTGATGGGCTTTTTCGATCTCATCAAACAGGACTACCGAATAGGGATTCCTGCGTACGGCTTCGGTAAGCTGGCCCCCTTCCTCATGGCCGATGTATCCCGGCGGAGCACCGATAAGCCTTGCAACTGTATGTTTTTCCATGTACTCGGACATATCAATGCGGATCATATGATCTTCGCTATCGAAAAGCTCGGTTGCAAGGGCTTTGGCGAGTTCGGTCTTACCCACACCGGTAGGTCCCAGGAAGATGAAACTGCCGATTGGCCTACGAGGGTCCTTGATTCCCGCCTGGGCACGGATCACAGCATCTGAAACGGCTTTTACTGCCTCGTTCTGGCCGATCACTCTTTCATGCAGGCGATCCTCCAGATGCACCAGTTTTTCCCTTTCTCCTTCCATGAGTTTGGTAACCGGGATTCTGGTCCACTCGCTTACTACATGTGCAATATCTTCCTCGTCCACCTCTTCCTTGAGAAGCATATTGGTTTGCTTTTCCTTCAGACGATTTTCCTCTTCCTCATATTCATGCTGGAGGGGGACCAGAGTGCCGTATTTCAGGCGGGATGCCTTTTCAAAATCGCCTTCTGTCTCTGCCAGTTCCAGCTGGGTCTTGGTATCATCGATCTGCTCTTTGAGGTTGTTCAGTTTTGCAATAGTGGCCTTCTCGTTTTCCCAGCGAGTGCGCATTGCGTCAGATTCGGCCCGGATTTCTGAAATCTCTTTCTCCAGGCTCTGCAGCCTTTCCTTTGAAGCAGCATCCTTTTCCTTTTTCAGGGCTTCCTTCTCTATCTCAAGTTGCATCAGTTTCCTGTCAGCTTCATCCAGACTGGCCGGTTTGCTGTCGATGGCAGTCTTCACCTTGGATGCTGCCTCATCCAGCAGGTCTATGGCTTTGTCAGGCAGGAATCGGTCCGAGATATACCGATCACTCAAGACAGCAGCTGCTACAAGGGCACTATCCTTGAGCCTTACTCCGTGATGAACCTCATATTTCTCTTTCAGACCCCTCAAAATAGAGATTGTGTTCTCAACATCCGGAGCATTCACCATCACTGGCATGAACCTGCGCTCCAGGGCTGCATCCTTCTCGATGTGTTTCCGGTATTCATCAAGGGTAGTTGCACCTATACAGTGCAGTTCCCCCCTGGCCAGCATAGGTTTGAGCAGGTTGCCTGCATCCATTGCACCTTCAGTGGCTCCTGCTCCTACAATGGTATGCAATTCATCGATGAACAGTATAATCTGGCCTTCAGATTCAGCTACTTCCTTCAGGACTGCCTTGAGCCTTTCCTCAAATTCTCCCCGGAACTTGGCTCCTGCAACCAGTGAACCCATGTCCAGGGCCACTATACGTTTATTCTTCATTGCATCGGGGACATCCTTTTTTGCAATACGCTGTGCCAGTCCTTCTACAATGGCAGTCTTACCCACACCTGCCTCTCCGATCAGTACCGGGTTATTCTTCCTGCGGCGGGACAGAATTTCTATCGTATGCCTGATCTCATGATCCCTGCCGATTACGGGGTCAAGTTTACCCTGGTTGGCAAGTTCTGTAAAATCGATGCCGTATTTTTCCAGAGGTTCATACGTATCCTCCGGGTTTTCTGATGTCACTCTGCGATTCCCCCTGATTTCCTTGATCGCCTGGTTCAGGCGCTCTTCATCTGCTCCGAATTCCTCGAGCAGTTCCTTGCTGTAACTCCCCCTTTCCCGGGCCAGGGCTACCAGTATATGCTCTACACTGGTATATTCATCATTCATCTTACTCGCAAGGGATGCAGCATTATCCAGTACCCGGATGGCTTTCTGGGTGAAGTAGACATTCTCGCTTCCCGGACCTGATACCTGCCCAAGCCCTGACATGTGTTTTTCGAGTTGTTCTTTAACCATTGCACTGGAAATGTTCATCTTGTCGAGCAAAGAAGGCACAAGTCCTTCCCTTTGTTCCAGAAGGGAAAGGAATAGATGCTCCGAATCAATCTGCTGATGATAATATCTTGCAGCAATGGTTCGGGAATTTTGTATTGCCTCCTGGGCTTTCTGTGTGAAATTATTCAGGTCCATACTGATCCTCCATTATTTAATTCAATATTTCAGGGCTTTATACTTTTGGAGTGTTTTTCTGAAGACATTCCCCCCGAAGTGTAATGCCTCAAAAAAAAGCCCTGCAAGATAGCAGGGCTTGCTCCTTGCCATCAGATTATAATGGCAGGTGCGTTTTCATCTTTTTCCTCCTGACCTTTTTCAGACTAACCCGGTCAGTACGGAATCTTAAGGGCGAGCCTATTATTTAAACTTTTTGTTTTTTATGGATTTTATATGCTTTTTGTAGATATCATATCTACAAAACACAGTTATTTTTATATACTATTATTCTGTAAATCATCTCTTATGAGCCGGCAGATTATTCTGGTAAATCTGGAAAAACCCAGGGAAAAGGACCCTGAAAAGGATTTACACTGGTTATGTAATAGCTTTGGCCTGTCTTCGGGAAGGGATATAGAAAACACGGCAAACCAGATCGTAATGACTTTGCTTGATAACATTGCCGAGAATGAACGTGTTTCATCTGAAATGATAGCTGAGGCTCTTGGCATTAATCTCTCCCGTGTTAATCACCATGTAAGGAATCTGGTAAAGGCAGGACTTGTTTACCGTGAAAAACGTCTGCTTTATCTAAGGGGGGGAAGCCTGAAGGCAGCAGTACATGAAATGCGCAAAGACTCCGAGCGCATGTTTGATGAACTGGAAACCATCGCTTCGGAGATTGACAGGCAAAAAGGTATCAGGAACCGTTAAAGTATACGTTTTGTTGTATCCAGTTTAATTCCTTCTTTTCCTATATAATAAGGCAGGAAATTATCCGGCGCAATGGAGCCGTAGAGTTTTCTGATAAATATTGTTCTCTGTACATTGAAACTCCTCTCTTCCACCTGAAGTTCAATCACAGTATCACAAACCTGTTTTAATGTGTTTTCCACAGTTGTCCCGTGCATTCCTTTGGTAATGTGGAGAAAGTTGACCGATTTATTTATGTCCCCTCTCTTTGATAGCGATTCAATAGCTTCAACTACAGGATCCATGCCTGCCAGGCGTATAAAGTATGATAGTGAATAAACAATGGTGCGGCATTTTTTCTCGGATTCGTTTTCGGTGATTTCCGATAACATTTCTCCAAGTATAGGATTTATGTCCGTATCCCTCAGGTACTTATTGTAAAGTTCATCTTCACGTCCCTGCTCACGATATTTGTGGACATCAATAATATTGATATTTTTGCCGATATGCGGATATATATTCATCCCGAAACGGGCCATATTTGAATTTATCATTTCCGGTCTTTGTTCACTGTCAAAAAACAGGACATATTCATTGTTTTCGATTCCACCGTATGCAAATTGTTGTACAAAAAGAGACGATCCCGCCCCGGGTTCTGCCATCAGGAGTACTGTAGTTCCTTCTGCTATACCACCTTCCAGATAATTATCAAGCCCCTCTATGCCACTGGGAATCATTCCTGATTGATGTGTTGAGAAAGTACTGTCTTCCATCCCCATATCATTTCCTCCATAGGTTAGTATATTTTTATATGGATATATATCTTAGGATATCTGTGTATAGCAGGATATATAGTCCAGAAAAAATTTATGAATTATTCAAATGTTGTTGTGTAATACATGGAAAAGAAAAATGTAAAACCAATGATAATTGAAATGGAAAATGTCACAGTTTGCAAAAATGGCAACAGATTGCTGGACAATTTCTCTCTTAAAATAAAAAATGGGGAAAATGTTGCGATTATAGGTCCTAATGGAGCGGGAAAATCCTCTTTTATCAAAACGGTTACAGGAGATCTACGTCCTCTTCATTCTGAAAAGACGATTGTCCGCTTATTTGGAAAAGAACGCTGGGACATTTTCGGATTGCGCAACAAAATGGGTATAATAAGCGGTGACTTGCAGGACGAATATATGCGTAATATTCCGGGAATCGAGGTGGTGGTATCCGGGTTTTTTAGCAGTATAGGCCTGTATCGCAATCATACTATTACCGGGGATATGAAAAGGCGGGCCCATGATGTGCTAGGCTTTCTTGGTATTGAGCATCTTGCCTCACGTCCCATAAACGAAATGTCAACAGGTCAGGCTCGCAGGCTACTGATTGCCAGGGCACTTGTGCATGACCCGGATGTACTGATACTGGATGAACCTACAAACAGCTTAGATCTCAGGGCACGGCATATTTTCAGGCAGTCCATGCGCACTATTGCTTCAAAAGGTAAAAACATAATTCTTGTGACACATAATCTCGAAGACCTGATTCCTGAAATTGACAGGGTGGTCCTGCTCAGTGAAGGAAGGGTATACAGGGACGGGCCAACGGCTGAAATATTAACTGCAGAAAACCTGTCTGATATATTTGGAATACAGCTGCAGGTTTTCTCTAAGGATGGTTACTATCATGCCTGGTGATTATCCACGTATCATGAACTGTACTTCTGAACTGACTGTGGGGAAGACATAAACCACTCTCTTGAACTCGGAAAGCGTCAATCCGAGCCTTATTGCCATTGCAAAGAGATTAATTACTTCTTCTGAATGAGACCCCAGTAGGTGGGCGCCTGCAATTTTTTGGCTTTCTTTTTCTATGATAACCTTTGAGGCCGCATAGTTTTCCGACAGGCGCCTGCTGTTATACCAAGGGCTGCGGTCATGAATGAGGACTTCATACCTGTCAGTAGATTCGGACAGGCTAACACCTACACTTGAGAGGGGAGGAAGGGTAAATACCGTGGAAGGAATGCCGGTATAATCCACTGTCTTGACATTTCCTTTTATCATATTGTCTGCTGCAGTAGTTCCCTGCAAACTTGCAACAGGAGTTAAAGGAGCTCCGGGCTTTACACAATCTCCGGCTGCATATACGTAAGGGTTGGAGATACTTTGCATGTACTCATTTGTCTCCACGAACCCGTCATTGGTTTCAACATTCCCTTTTTCAAGTTCCATGCCTTCAAGGGCTGCAATCCTACCGGAACCATTGACTACAAGATCACATTCGATCCGGGATTCTTTGCCCTCGCTATCTCTGGTCTTCACAGTAAATCCTGCAGAAGTACTTTCAACAGAGCTGACCGAGACACCGGTATTGACATTTATGCCGGCTTCTTCGGAAGCCTTTACCAGCAATTTGACCATATCCCTGTCAAAGTGTTTGAGCACTTCACTTCTTTGCAAAATAGTTACCTGGCTTCCTGCCCGGGCAGCGATATGGGCAAATTCGAACGAAATATATCCACCGCCCACAAAAACAATTCTACCGGGCAATTCATCGAGATTGAGAAATTGCTCACTTGTTACCAGGTTTTCTTTGCCTTTGATTCCAATTTTTCGGGGCACTGAGCCGGGTGCAATCAGAATGTGTTTGGCCTTAAGGACTGTATCTGCTATTTTCACTTCGTTTTGAGAAACAAATTTTGCTCCCCCGTGGTAGGTGTCAATATCCATATTTTTGAACTTTTCTTCCTTGTTTTTGGGGAAATTTTCCACAAACGTTTGCTTAAAGTCCATTAACTTACTCCAGTCCACGGAAGACTGTGGCATGATTCCCAGTTTGTTGAAACGATTAACCTGTTCAACGGTTTCTGCAACACCCACAAGTACTTTCTTTGGCACACATCCCCGAAGTGCACATGTCCCGCCATATTCCCTGATATCTGTAATCGCGATTTTCATACCTGCCGCAGCTGCCTTGTTCGCACAAACAGTGCCTGCTACGCCTGTCCCAATGATGATAATGTCATATTCTCTGGCCATTTCCTTCAACTCTTAGGGGAAAATTAGGCGGTTGGAAGATAAATGGCTATCGCAAATATAAGTTTAAAAATCAAAAAGAGTCTTCTGGGATTTGGCAGGTTTTGGATTATCCTTTTCCTTTCCGTCCATTTGATTTTCTTCTGCAGGGTCTTTTCCTTCTGAAAACATGGAATCAAGGGTTGACTGTCCCCTGTCTTTTTCAGGAGCATGCATGAATACGTCGATATCTTCATCTTCCTTTTCATGCATCATTTCCCGGGAAGCATCATAGATTTTCTGGATTTTCTTGGTCACCCTTTTGCTTTCCGTCAGGTAAGCAATCTCATCTACATCTAGTTCAAGAGAATATGCTGCATCAACTGCATAGTCCTCGTTTTTGAGCAAAAGGCCATACATCCGAAGCAGGTCTATACGACAATCCCGGATTGGTTCATTGCAATGTAAGCCCACTTTTGCAGCTATGTTATCCCTCATGTTTCGTTTGGAGCGCAGTTGGCCCATACGTCTCCACATGGATGGGGGTTGTAACTTGCGGAAACCGGAATGAGAGTGTTTCTTTGCCACTGCCGTTCCTCCGCTTAACAGAAATCCGGCATATCTCCAGAGTCCGTAGTTCTGCCGCAATCGTACCCTGCCAAGATATGTATCAGCTCTTGAAAGGTTGTGATAGGCTGCTGTTATGTCTTCACTTAGTTTTTCATCCTTGTTCAGATACTGGTTGGGCAGGTTCTCGTCTACCCACTGAATAAGGTCTTCAGGTGTTTCGTCCAGGGAAAAAGTTGCCCTGTAGGCTTCAATCGGCTCTCTGCCTTTGAACACTTTGGTAAGTACTTTGAAAATAGATTCCTTTGTATCCCTTTCGGCTGTGGTGACATCCACAACTTCTATCTCTTTTTTATCAGTTGCTGTTGCCTGCAAATCTTTTATGGCACTTCTGAGGTCACCGCCTGTATTTTCAGCGATTTTTTCCAGCACGCCTGTGCCACACATTATCCCTTCCATTTTGCATATCTTTTTCAAAGCAGGCAGGATGGAACGCTGGGGGATGGAATTGAATTTTATGTTCACACAATGAGAACGCAGGGTTGATGAGAGAGCATACAGGTCATTGGCGATGAGTATAATGGGTTGATTGGATTTCTTGATCACATTCGTAATGGCGCGGGTCCCACCCCTGTCGGCCGATCCGTGCATATTATCTGCTTCATCAAGTATTATGAGGCGCTTCTGTATCCCCGTAAGTGTACTCATGCGTGAAGCAGAACCAGCCACTTTCTCGATAATTCCGGCAGTCCGCTGGTCACTGGCGTTCATCTCGATAATTTCCCACCCCATCTCGTTTCCCAGGGCATGGGCAGCTGATGTCTTTCCAACACCGGCAGGTCCACTCAATATGACTGCTTTTTTTTCAGGAACTCCGTGCTCCCATTCTTCTTTCCAGTCACGGAGGGCCTGCAGGGGTTTATTGTTCCCCACAACATCTGCCAGTTTGGTAGGACGGTATTTTTCTGCCCAATCTTGCGCTATTGTCATCTGTGACCTCACCTACATTAAAGCGAAAACTAATTAATAATTGTGTTGTTTGTTGATTGTTTAACTTTGCATATTAATGAGGGTGCCCATGCAGAAAAAGACAGACGGATTGCTGGATATCATACGTACAAGGGCTCTTGATAATTGTCCCCGGGTTGCACTGGGTGTGCGCAATCCTACTTCCAAACTGATCCAGAGTGCAGAAAAAGCCCAGGTTGAAGGCTATGCCCGGGTGGTTCTTGTAGGCGACCAGCGTGATATATCGGCGATCGGAACAAACCTTGAAGTGATTGACACCCCACAACCGGAAGAAGTTCTCGGCAGTCTGCTTGCATCCGGGGACGTTGATGCGGCTGTAAGAGGTACGGCAAAAGCCTCAGGCACCCTGTCTCACCTCAAAGAGGTACTCGGCATTGAGAAATTATACAGGGTTGCTTTCCTGCTAACTCATGACAATAATCCTTTTTTCCTTGCACCTGTGGGTATTGATGAAGGCCACTCCCTTTCCGATAAAATCGAGCTTGTACAAAGAAGTGCTGCCTATATCCGCAGGTTTGGTATTGAACCTGAAGTTGGAATCCTGTCCGGAGGGCGTATGGGAGATCTTGGTCGTGATGAGCGTGTGGATCGCACCCTGGCAGATGCGGATTTCCTGGCAAACCGGTTAAATGATGCAGGAATCGGTGCGAAACATTACACGATCCTTGTAGAGGATGCCATCAGGGAATCTAATTTTATCCTTGCCCCGGATGGCATATCAGGCAATCTTATCTTCCGCTCACTTGTATTTCTGGGTGGGGGCAATGGAATTGGGGCACCCGTACTCATGGACAGGCATGTATTTATTGACACATCCCGCGTGGGCGGCCATTATACCCTGGCCATAATGCTTGCCGCAGCTCTTGTTTCCAACAAAAGGGAGGTTGTATAAGTTGGATACAGTTTCAGAAAAATGGCCTGTTACAAAAGGGGATTTCAGTGCAGGCAATCCCAAATCGTGTATTGCCGTGGTAACCCTTGCAAGTTCGATGCCTTTGTTAAAAAAAGCAGCGATCTGGGGTAGTTGCAAAACGGAAAACTTGGGGGCTGAGAAAGTTGTAATGAATGTTGTATCCAACTGTAATATCAGGTACGTGCTTCTCTGTGGTGCTGAATCCCGGGGCCATCTTGCCGGGCAGACCCTGAAAGCCCTTTACGAAAACGGTATTGATGAAGATGGCAGGATTCTGGGTTCAGAGGGGGCGATTCCCTTTATTGAGAACCTGGAAATTGAAACCATTCAGCGTTTCCGGCAACAGGTGGAACTTATAGACCGTGTCGGGCTTACTGATCTTGATGAAATATGCTCGATTGTTAACAATTATCATGATTCGGAGAAACCCTTTGAAGCTTCTCCGATATCCTTTAGAAAAGCTGTCAGGAAATATCAGGCACCAGAATCCATCGGTGCTGATGTACTTATCAGTGAAAAAGTGGTTATGGATGCTTTTTCCGGTGTAATTTACGAGATTGCTTGAGGTTTTCAAATGTTCAGGTTCCAAAAAGAGCAAAAAATTGCCAATATTGCCGGTGTGAAAATTGGAGGAAATCCCGGTGAACTGCCCACAGCCCTTGCAGGCACAATATTCTACGAAGGACATGATATCGTGGAGGATGCGAATGAAGGGCTGTTTGATCGCAAAATAGCAGAGGACCTGCTCAATTCCCAGCGTGCATCATCTGATGAAACCGGTAATCTCTGCCTGGTGCACATATTCGGCAATACAGAACAAGCCCTACGCAACTATATTGACTTTGTCAGTGAGATTACGGATTCTCCTTTCCTTATCGATTCCCCCGACCCGCTGGCCCGGATGGCTGTGGCAGAATATGTGAGCGAGATCGGCCTGGGGGACAGGGCAGTCTATAATTCCATAAATATGACAATCGGTGAAAAGGAGCGCAAGGTGTTAAAAGATTCAGATATAGACAGTTCCATAGTTCTGGGTTTCAATGCCATGGATTCAGGTTTCAAAGGCAGGATGCAACTTCTGGAGTCCGGTACTTCTTCAATGGATAAAGGCCTGATCGATATTGCTCTGGAATGTGGGATGTGCAATATACTGATTGATCCGGGGATAACTCCTATGGGCAATGGTTCCGGGGTCAGCCTGAGGATTACGCTGGCAGCCAAGGCAAAATGGGGATTGCCGGTAGGGTCGGGAATTCACAACGCTCCTTCTTCCTGGGAATGGCTCAGGGAAAAAAAGAAACACGATCCCCTTGTGTTTAAGATGTGTGATATCGCATCTGCTGTAATGCAGCAGGTTGCAGCCGGAAATTTTGTACTTTACGGCCCCATTGAGAATGCACCTTACATATTCCCGGTGGCTGCGATGTCAGATATCATGATCTATGAATCGGCCGAAGAATTTGAAATAGAACCTGCTTCTTCCCATCCATTTAACAGGTTGGTCTGATTATATTATTTTGTACATAAATCAATGGTCTATACTAATGAAGGGATTCATATGAGACAATTGAAAATTGACATTCCTGATAACCTCTTTGCGAAACTGGAATTGATGCCGGATAGTGACAATTTTATACGCAGTTTGCTCGAAGAAGCCCTTGATCCTGAAAAGACAATCGATGATCCAGGCTTGATGGCTCAAAAACTCATGTCAATTGAAAACAGATTGAAATCCATTGAGGACCACATAGCAGGCACTTCCTCGACAGATCCAGTCCCTCCTTCTTCTGTGGCCGATACTTTATCTTCGGATGAAAAACCTGTAGGGGCTTCAAACCCTGAATCCGGCGAAGTTGGTGAACAGGATAATGATCCGTTCTATACTAAAATGAAAAGGATAAGGAATAATGAAAAAGTGATCTCCGTGGACGAAGCGCCTTCTCCTCTTAAACAGAGTATACTCCAGTATCTTCCTGATGGTATGATAATTAAAAAGCAAGTTCTTATAAGCCTGCTTTCGGTGCGCTATCCGAAAGATGAAGTTGAAAATAGTATTGAAGATATGAGCGGGGAAGGTACCATCTCCATTCTGGATAAAGAAGACGGCACCTGCGTTCAACGTAGCTGATTATTCCCTGATAGCGCCCTTGTTGGCAGAACTTACGGACTTCCTGTAACGGGCAAGATAGCCTTTTACTTCTTTGACAAGGGGTTTGAAATTTTCTTTTCTTTTCTGCATCTCTTCTTTATCGATAAGAATCTCCAGTTTTCTTGCAGGGATATCGATCTCTATCATGTCCCCTTCTTCGATAAGGCCAATTGGTCCGCCTTCCATGGCTTCCGGGGATATATGACCGATACAGGGCCCCCTGGTTCCACCGGAGAATCTGCCATCTGTGATGAGGGCAACTGAATCGGCAAGTCCCATACCTGCAATTGCCGAAGTTGGGGAGAGCATCTCCCTCATTCCGGGGCCGCCCTTGGGGCCTTCATAACGGATTACTACAACATCCCCGGGTTTGATGTCATTATCAAGGATTGCATGCATGGCTCCCTCCTCGCTTTCAAAGACTCTTGCAGGGCCCTTGTGCTGCATCATTTCGGGCTCAACAGCTGCCTGTTTGACCACCCCTCCTTCCGGGGCGAGATTCCCCTTCAATATTGCCAGTCCACCTTCCTGATGGAGGGGGTTTTCAAGGGTCTGGATAATCTTCTTATTTATGGCAGGATTTATGATCACGTATTCGTCGATATTTTCTCCAACTGTCTTTCCGGTGATAGTTTTTTCTCCGGGGTTGAGTTTTGATTTCAATCTCTGCATTATTGCATGCACACCACCGGCTCTTTCAAAGTCGATCATGTGATATTTGCCACCCGGTCTCAATCCGATGAGGTGTGGGATTGAGCGACCCAGACGATCAAATGTATCCAGGGGCAGTTCCATATCGAATGCATGGGCAATAGCCGGCAGGTGCAGGGCTGTGTTGGTACTCCCGCCTACCGCCATGTCGACCATGATCGCATTCTCAAAAGATTTCAGACTGACCACCTTGCGTGCTGACAACCCTTCATCCACCATTGCCACGATACGTTCTCCGGATTCCTTGGCGATGTGGATCTTTTTGGCATCTACCGCATGGGCTGTGGCACAGCCGGGCAGGCTAAGTCCCAGCGCTTCGGTCATACATGCCATTGTATTGGCGGTAAACATCCCGGCACATGACCCGGCACCCGCACAGGATACATTTTCCAGTACCTTCAGCTGTTCGGCTGTGGCTTTGCCGGTGCGGTGTTCCCCGATTCCCTCAAATACAGAGACCAGGTCCCGTGGCTCGTCTCCCGAAAAACCGGGTAGCATAGGTCCTCCTGTTACGACGATAGTCGGAATGTCCAGTCTGCCGGCAGCCATGAGGTGGCCGGGTGTGATTTTATCACATGAGGTAATCATGACCATGCCGTCCAGACGGTGGCCTTCGAGCATGAGTTCGATCGAATCCTCGATAACTTCCCTGCTGGGGAGGGAATATTTCATTCCTTCATGTCCCATTGCAATACCGTCACATATGCCTATGGTATTGAATTCAAAAGGCACTCCGCCAGCATTGCGTATGCCTGCTTTGACGGCTTCGGATACTTTATCAAGATGAATATGACCGGGTACAACTTCGGTCCAGGAATTTACCACCGCGATAAACGGTTTTTCCATTTCTGAATCGGTTACTCCTGTAGCTCTGAGGAGGGAACGGTTGGGTGCCCTCTCTGTCCCTTTTTTGATACTGTCACTTCTCATGTGGAAACCTCTGGATATGTACTCCATATTTATGAATCATTAAATATAAGTAAGCTTTCTGTTTGTCCTTATAGGAAGGTCCACGATATCCATGAAAATTGCAATCATAGACGGTTATGTTGACGAACCCGCATGTTTCGGAGTTCCTCCTTATATTTCTCCCTACATACGCTATATAGCGGGAGCCCTGGTTGAGCGTGGTATCGGTCAGGACGATATATCCTATTTTACAATAGACGGTATCAGGAACAGTAAACGGGAAGACCTTGCCCTGCTTGGTCGGGCTGATCTTGTGGTTATCTTATCGGGAATGACCGTCCCCGGTAAGTACCTGCGCTCCTCACCCATCACCCTGAAGGAAATCGAATACTTGTGCAGGGCTGCTTCGGGTGTGAAGGTGATCGGTGGCCCTATACGCCTGGGCTACAGCAGTGAAGGGGGCATGGCAGCGTCAACCCTTGAAATGGCTGATGAAAATGTATTTGTTGCAAGACAGGACATCGAGGCATTTGTACATGATATAATTGGCCCCGGCCCTTGCATCGAGGACCCTGATAATGTTGAACACCGGATGCGTACGGTTGGGGAGATTGGCAGATGGGCCTGCAAGGGTGTCTTTATAATCAGGAGGCATCCGGATTTCCCGAATATAATGTGTGAGATGGAAACCTATCGCGGATGTGGCAGGGTTACTCACTGTTCTTTTTGTACTGAATTTTTTTATGGCCCATCAACCTACCGTCCCGTGGAGGAGGTCGTTGCTGAAGCCGCCAGTCTTTACAGGGAAGGTGCCCTGTATTTCCGCCTGGGTCGCCAGCCTGATCTTTTCACCTATCATGCAGTGGATTGCGGGGATCCTCTCCCGAGGCCAGATCCGCAGGCGCTTGAATCCCTGTACTCGGGAATCCGGAAAGTGGCTCCGGGGCTGGAGGTACTGCATATGGACAATGCCAATCCGGCCACTATAGCCACCTATCCGGATGAATGTAGTAAAATAATGAAGACCATTTTGAAATATCATACACCCGGGGATGTAGCAGCCATGGGTATGGAAAGTGCCGATCCCGCTGTAATCAGGGCCAACAATCTCAAAGCAATGCCAGATGATGTATTTGAAGCTGTAAAATTGATGAATGATATTGGAAGCATAAGAGGCTCCAATGGTCTTTCACATCTGCTTCCCGGACTTAATTTTGTCCACGGTCTTGCAGGAGAAACAAAGAAAACCTTCGGATTGAATTACGATTTTTTGAAGAATATCCTGGATAATGATCTGTTGGTGCGCAGGATAAACATTCGTCAGGTTATGCCTTTTAGTGGTACTCCCGCAGCAGAACAGGAGTTACCCGTGACAAAAAACCGGAAAATGTTTTTGAGATACAAGGAAAAGGTCCGCAAGGATATTGATTTACCTATGCTGAAGAGGGTCGTGCCCGAGGGAACTGTACTTAAGGATGTGCTTTGTGAAGTATGGGGGGAGGGTTCGGTGGGTACCTTTGGCAGGCAGATGGGTTCCTATCCGATACTTGTAGGTATCTCAGAAAAACTTCCCCTGGGTGAATTTGTTGATGTGAGGGTAACAGGTCACGGTTTCAGGTCCATTTCAGCAACAGTGGTTCGTGAATGACAAGTTTTATCATTAATAATAAATTAGTCGTAGCATGAGAAAACTACTATTTATTTTAGCACTTACCGCAATTCTTCTCATAAGTGGCTGCTCGACTTCTGCTGAAGTTGCAGAGGAAGGAGACAATGTCACTGTGGATTATGTTGGTGAGTTTGAAAACGGTACGGTATTCGATACTTCCATAGAAGAAGTTGCTCTGGAAGCGGGTATACACAACCCTGCCAGAACATACGAACCCCTGGGTTTCACGCTGGGAGGCAAGGGTATGATCAAAGGTTTTGACAGTGCAGTGCAGGGAATGGCTGTCGGGGAACAAAAGACAGTGGAGCTTCCACCTGAACAGGCATATGGTCCCTACAAAGAAGAACTTGTCAGGGCAGTACCCCTTGATGATTTACCCAATAAAACGACACCATACCAAATAGGCGACCGGCTTTCAACCGCTTATGGTCAGCAGGTAGTTATTGTCGATGTTAATGACACCGCAGCAATGATTGATTTCAATCATCCTATGGCCGGTGAAACACTAAGATTTAATATTACGCTGGTTTCCATAGAAGAATAAAAGTAATATTAAATGATTGAATATCCGCTCAGGATACTCAATCTCTCTTTTTCAAATTAACCATAATCAGGGTTTAATATATTTTCCTGTATTATGGACCCACTTTTTATTGTCAGGTCCGGCCAGACCTTTACATTGGAATGGACCGTCGAATTATTCCCGATATTTACCCTTGGTCCGATTACGGTCCCGTTTTCCAGGCTGCAGTTTTGGCCAATCACGGTATTGTTATCAATCACAGTACCCGAAGTGTTACAATTATTTCCTATGGTCACATCATTGAATATGTAGGATGAAAGGACCCTGCAGCCGTCCTTGATGACACAGTTAGAACCAATCGTCGTATATGGGCCGATCAGGACATTGTCACCTATTGTTGTGTTCTCACCGAGCACCACTGGCCCCACAACTGCGGTGTTGGAACCGATTACCACATTGTTTCCGATTTTGAGGGGTCCGTTTATACGGGAATCCTTTGTGTTGAAGTGACCTTCAATAGTTGTTCCCGGCATAGATTCAAGCATCCAGCGCTGTGCCTGGCGATAGGCTGCCGGATTGCCCACATCGGTCCAGTGCCCTCGCACAAGCAAACCATTGATCCTTCTGTCTTCTGCCATCAGTGCTGGGAATAGGTCCTTGGCAAAATCGTAGGGCTGGTTTTCCGGTATCCACTTGAAGATTTCCGGATCACACATGTATATACCCGTGCTTGCAAGATTGCTGAATATTTCTCCCGGCCCGGGTTTTTCAAGGAATCGATTTATCCGGTTGTTCACATCCATATCCGCGATACCGAATTCCCGTGGATCATCTATGGATAGCAGACCAATAGTAATGATTGCGTCATTGTGCTCATGGAACCTGTATATAGTACGGAGTTCAAGATCCATGACGTGGTCGCCCCCCACTACCAGGAATGGTTCATCGCAGAGATACTTCTCGGCGTTCTTCACACCTCCTGCAGTACCCAGTTTTTTCTCCTCGTACACATATTCCACATGGACACCGAACATGCTACCGTCACCCAGTTCCTCCCGGATCTTATCACCCATGAAGCCCAGGGTGACAATTATCTCAGTGAATCCTTCTTTTGCAAGATGTTCCACAAGATGTACCACTGACGCCTTGTTGATGATTGGAATATTTGGTTTTGGTCTGTCAAAAGTTAAAGGCCTAAGTCGGGTCCCCTTTCCTCCACACATAATACAGGCTTTCATGTATAGGAATGATATTTTTTATGACTTAAAATTGTACCGATTTACATTTTCTTGATATCGTTTTCATTTTCCACTATGATCTCCGGTTCTCCCTTATATTCATCCACTTCTCCCTTTATCCTTAATTTATCCCCGACAGTTATCCGTGAATCTATATTCATTGCACCGTTATCTTCCGGTATAAATACAGTCAACAAATCGGAATTATAATCTATCTGAAGAATCAGGTGATTTCCATTAAATGTGGTTTCTTTACTGTAGAGGGTTCCTTCGATTGTCACAGTTTTCCCTACTTCTGTAGAATCTGTTAAGGGCTGCTCACCTGTTTTGTTAAAAGAGTTGGGAAAATAGGTGATATATGCTACAGCCAGCGATAATATCGCCATTGTCAGCAAAATTGCAATTACCTTTTCTTCTTTCTCCATACTAATCCCAGTTTATTTAACTATGTTCGACCAATGTGTGTAATCTAGAAATATTTTTGTATCGGTAATTAGTCTTTTATAAACAGAGCGTAAACCCCCCACGTCTTTAGCATCGCATTAAATCGGAGATTTTATGGGAGTTTCATTTCTTTAAAATGAAACATAGGGGATGTAAGCGTCCATTATCCCTGATTCCTTATGTATTCTAATGCCGCTTCCGTGCTAATATTTCCAATGGTACTACAAAAAGTATCCATCATTCTAGGGCACACCTCATTAACTTAAACTATAAATACAGTTAACTTTAATATATATTTGAATGTTAAGTGCTTACAAATATAGAATGTATCCTACAAAAGAGCAGGAAGAGAAGTTCTTTCAACACTTCGGTGCATGTAGATTCATCTATAATTGGGCTTTAGAACAGAAAATCAAATCCTATGAACAGGATGGAAAATCAATCTCAAGGTTTGACCTGAACAAAGGGATTACAATATTAAAGAGAGACGGAGAGCACGAATGGCTCAAAGACGTTAATTCTCAGTCATTGCAGGGTGCTACTCTCAATCTCGATAATGCCTTTACACGATTTTTCAGAGAGAATAGGAGTTTTCCTAAGTTTAAATCAAAGAAAAACCCAGTACAGGCTTACAGTGTTCCTCAGAATTACAAGGTTGATTTTGAGAATAATAAGATATACATTCCGAAAATAGGTAGCGTCAAAACTATTTTGCACCGTCACTATGGAGATGGAGACCTGAAAACCGCTACAGTATCACGCACATCTACCGGAAAATACTACATTAGTATTCTTGTAGATGATAGTCGGAAAATCCCAGAAAAAGCGGAGATTTCTGAAAATAATACCGTAGGAGTAGATGTAGGCATTAAGGACTTTGCCATCACGTCAAATGGTAACAAAATCGATAATCCAAGACACCTTAAAAACTCAATGAAGCGTCTTAAAGTTCTATCAAAACGCCTCTCTCGAAAACAGAAAGGATCAAAAAATAGAAAAAAAGCACGTCAAAAAATAGCCAAAATATACGAAAAAATAAGCAACCAAAGACACGATTTCCAGCATAAGGTTTCGACAAAGCTCATTAGTGAGAACCAAGCAGTAGCATTAGAAACTCTTAATGTGTCCGGTATGCTCAAAAACCACAATCTTGCCCAACATATAGCCGATGCATCGTGGTCTTCCTTTGTAACAAAACTCGAATACAAAGCAGAATGGTACGGATAAACAATTCTCCGTATCGGACAGTTCGAGCCATCTACTAAAATATGCAATGTCTGTGGGTATCATAACAAAAACATTACACTTGCAGACCGTAAATGGCAATGTCCTTATTGTGGTGCATCCCATGACAGAGATGTCAATGCTGCAATCAACATTAAGAAGTTTGCCTTAAATAAACAGAATTTGATAGATATTTGAAGCACCGTAGGGACTACGGGGAGAGCCTGTGGACTTGTGAACATAAGTTCAAAGAATGAAGCAGGAAGCACCTGAGTCTTTAGCTCAGGTGTAGTTCACGTGATAGGAGATAAAATTCCCTCTGATGGCAAATACTGGAAGGATTCACTGGCTCAATGAGGGGCCTATTGGAAGGGGAACATACGTACTCTACTGGATGCAATCTTCCCAGCGTGTGGAGTATAATCATGCACTGGAATTTGCTATACAGCAGGCAAATGAAATGGATTTGCCTTTGTTGGTTCTATTCTGCCTGACAGAATATCCTGAAGTTAACCTGCGGCATTATACATTCATGTTTGAAGGTCTGGTCCAAACAAAAGAATCCCTGGAAAAACTGGGAATACAATTTGTAATGTTGAAGGGAAATCCAGTTGATGTTGTCCATGAGTTTGCCCGGGATGCAAGCCTGTTGATTACCGATCAGGATTACCAGAAATTACAACGCCGCTGGCGTGTGAATCTTGCCGCATTGATTTCCTGTCCTTTTGCGCAGGTGGAAAGTAATGTTATAGTGCCGGTGGAAACTGTTTCCGATAAGGAGGAATGGTCGGCAGCCACCCTGCGTAAGAAAATCCATAAACATCTTGATGAATTCATGCACTCCTTTGAATTATCCACTCTGGCCAATTCATCCCTCTCAATTGATGTGGACTCTCTGGATCCGAATGATTTTGAACAGATCTTGAAAAGTATGGATATTGACATGAATGTAAAGCCCTCTCCGGCATATAAAGGGGGAATTCATCAGGCCAGAAAAAAACTGTCCGATTTTATATCAGGCAGACTGGGAGATTATGCTGAAAAACGTAATGACCCAAACCTTGATTTCCTTTCTCGAGATATTGAATCTTCAATAAAATGATAGTATCGGTTACAAAGTAAATGAAATTACATCTGGAAAAATAAGTTTGGTAAGGTTCAACCTATAGCACTAAGCCAGAAAAGATATCAAAATTATGGTGGACCGGTCGGGATTCGAACCCGAGGCCTCTACCATGCCAAGGTAGCGATCTTCCGAGCTGATCTACCGGCCCATATTTGCAATTCACAGTTGCAATCATTATTAATAAACCTATCGCCAATTTTGCTTTGCATCACTATTATTTTCTTACCTTGAATACCGGTTTTGGATTTTTATGGGAAACACTTAAAGCAGCAAACATCACATCTTTTTATAATCATTATGGAGGAGTGGAAAAGATGCCAGAATTAGCAGTAGTATACTTGAGTACTCAGGGGAATACCAAAAAGATGGCTGAGGCCATAGCTGAAGGTGCCAGGACAAGGCACGTTGAAGTAAAGGTGGACAGTTTTTTCGAATGGGATCCTGCAGAAGCCGCTTCTGCCGATGCGATTGCTGTGGGCTCATCCACATTTGACTATGCCATGCATCCGCCAATTTCTAAATTTATTGATAAAATGGTGCAATTTGGGGTAGAGGGAAAAACCGGTGCTGCTTTTGGTTCTTATGGCTGGAGTGGGGAAGCCCCTGTCCAGATAGCAAACAAACTACGTAAAGCAGGAATGGAAGTTATAGACCCAGTACTGAGAATCCAGTATGCTCCAAATGAAAAGGATCTTCTGGAATGCAACAGGCTTGGCAAAGACCTGGCCGAGAAATTGAAAAGAAAGTGATGTGATTGGCTAAAAAAGCAAAATCTTTATAATCCACCTATTGTATGAATTCATTTTCCGGATGCATTCCATTATTTCTATTTTTATAAAGGGAAATAAAGATCAATTTTCGCAAAGCTGGAGATTTGTGGGTATTGTGAAAGTAAAGGTGCTGTCTTTATTAATTTCACTTTCAACCCATATATCGCCATTATGTGCTTCTATGAGGTTTTGGGCAATAGTGAGTCCAAGTCCCAAACCATCATATTTGCGAGTTGTTGAACCATCAAGTTGTACAAAGGGTAGAAACAGTCTGCTCTTATCTTCCTGGGATATGCCGATACCTGTATCCTTTATGCTAATCTCAATATAATCATTTATTTTTCTTGCTGTTAGCGAAACAGAACCATTTTGGGGTGTGAAAGTAATGGCGTTTTCAGTAAGATTATATAATGTTTGTTTCAGCTTTTCCCTATCTCCATTTATGATTTCTAAATCCGGATCTACATCAAATGCCAATTTAATTTTCTTTGAGTCAGCACGAGGCCTTAAGGCCTCTTCAATGTCTTTTATAGCTTCTAATATATTGAATGGTCGGGCATGAATCTCTGTTTTTCGCAGGTCAATGTCTGCGATACTTAGAATGTCATTAAAAACCTTTAATAAATGGTCACCACTTTTAAGTACTATTTTGAGATATTTCAATTGATTTTCAGTTAAAGGTTCAGAATCACGATTGTCAATCAGTATACGGGAAAAGCCTATGATTGAATTTAAAGGTGTTCTGAGTTCATGACTTGCATTTCTTAAAAACTCAGTCTTTGCTTTATTGGCGTTTTCTGCAGCAATTTTGCCGTCTATTATTGCATTTTCTGCCTCTTTGTATTTGGTGATGTCCATAGCAGATCCCATAATTCCAAGAGGTTTATCGTCCTTATCCAGTACTAAATTTGCTGACAGTAGTGAAGGGAATTCTGTCCCATCTTTTTTGACACATTTTACTTCTCCCTCCCACATTCCTTCTGAAATCAAAGTTTGTACGATTTCTCTTGTCCTTTTTTCCCTCTTGAAAAAATCAAAAATAGTTTTTCCAGAGACATCCCTTTTATCATCGTATCCCCATAAATTAAGAAAAGCGTTATTTACATCAATAAATTTACATTTCATATCTATAAAACCTATCGGATTGATTGATTGATTTTTCGACAGCGTTTTCTTTTATTAAAATGTCTTTTTCCATTTTGCTGGAATTGATCAGTACTTTGAATGCTAAAATTGTAAACACAAATAGGTAAATCAGGACAGATGTAATGGTAGCTATGAACTCGTACAGGGATAAGTTCACATTGTAATATAAGATTGAAAATATAATTATGATTAGTACGGTGAATATCCCATACGTGAGGAATACAATTGATCTTAATATATTTTTATTGTACACAATTTAGGTTTAGGTTAGTTACTTAAAAAAGTATCTCCGGTGCACAGTTGGGCCGTTTCCCTGTTCATATCGGGATTTTTGGTTTGTTCATTAAATCTGGTTTATTATGAAGCTAATTAGCCGAAACATTAAAGTACAAGGGTGTGTATTTGAGTGGTTGCGCGATGACAAATCGTGTACCAATGGGCCCGTAGCTTAGCCAGGTTGAGCGCACGGCTGATAACCGTGAGGTCCTGCGTTCGAATCGCAGCGGGCCCACCATCATATCTGTTTTTGTACATTTTTGTCTTCTGCTGAATCTATTGTGGGGTGTCCATACTTCCATAACTTTATATATTGAAGGGATAATATAAATATTAAGTACATATATGAATATTATATACTCTGATGAACGCTCCATTCAAATTAATCGGTGTTTCCATGGAAGAAGATGAATTATTTTCAATGAATGAAAATCAAAGAGAAATTGCAAAGCTGCTAAGGAGGCTACACCTTTCAAAACCGATTGCAAGGACACTTGCTTGTCTTTCATGTGGTGAAGAAGTTTCCTCCCGCAAAATAGAATCAATGTCACAGTTAAGGCAACCGGAAGTTAGCATTGCTATGAATTTCCTCTTGAAGAAAAAAGGCTGGGTTGAATTTGAGGAAATAAAACGCAATGAAGGGAAGGGAAGGCCTATCAAAGTGTATAAGCTTGCAGTGCCCATGGATTCCATTATTGAAAGTATAGAACATGAAATTCTTTCAGAGAACCAGATTCTACTGGAAAATATAAATCGCCTCAAAGAATTCTCTTGATTAGGCATTTATTTTTCATTTGATTCTTTATTAGTTTCCCATTTTGGAATATATATTAGATATTCGTCTCATATTTCTGCTCAATTTATGTGCCCCAACTGCCAGGTGCAGTATGACCGTTATCAGCCCGTTATAGAAAAGGAGTTTGGCGAGAAGTATGATATGGTGCATATGAACATTGCCCAATTCACCGCTCTGGCACTGGGTGGCGATCCTCTCAAGGTTTGTGGCTTCCAGACCCATTCGGTTGACCTGACTGATTTCCTGGAGACTCTTTGATTATCGGAAAAGATTATTGTGCATAACATCTATACAGGGTAAAAACGTATTTTTCTCAAGAATCTCACAGGTGTTTAATTTTGACTACTATCAGCGAAAAAATATTCAGCCGGGCAGTCGGCAAAGAGGCAAAGGCCAATGATTTTGTGATAGCTGATATTGATTATGCAATGGCCCACGACGGTACCAGCATTCTGGCAGTCCGTTCTTTCCGCCAGATGGAAGTTGAAAAGGTCTGGGATCCTTCACGTATAGTGATCCCCTTTGATCACCTGGCACCAGCGAATTCCGATACTACGGCAGGTCTGCAGCAGGATATCAGGGGATGGGTGCGTCAGCAGGGCATAAACAATTTCTATGATATTGGTAACGGTATCTGCCATCAGGTATTGCCTGAGAAGGGTTTTGCAATGCCGGGCAAGTTGATTGTGGGTGCTGATTCCCATTCCTGTACATATGGTGCCTTTGGAGCCTTCGGTACGGGTGTAGGGGCAACGGACATGGCCGAAATATTCGCATCCGGCAAGCTCTGGTTCCGTGTACCGGAATCCATTAAGGTTGCAGCTGAAGGAAAACTTGGCGACAGGGTTTATGCCAAGGACCTCACCCTCAAGATAATCGGGGAGGTGACCGCTTCAGGGGCGACCTACAAAGCGGTTGAATTCTATGGTAATGCCATAGAGGATCTTTCCATGGCAGGCAGGATGACCCTTTCCAACATGGCTATTGAAATGGGTGCCAAGGCGGGTATAGTACCTCCCGATGCCACGACCTTTGAATACCTGAAAGACAGGGCGGTCAGTGATTATGAACCTGCTTATTCGGATGAGAATGCAGATTATGTGGGCGAATATCACATTGATGTGAACTCCCTTGAACCGCAGGTTGCCTGTCCCCATGAGGTGGACAACGTTTGTGGTGTGTCCGAAATTGCAGGCAAAAAACTCGATCAGGCATTTATCGGTACCTGTACCAATGGCCGACTGGAGGACCTTGAGGCTGCAGCAGAAGTGCTGGAAGGCAACGAGGTTGCGGTCAGGACGATTATAATACCGGCTTCCAGACAGATAATGAAGGAAGCCGCGAGAAAAGGATTAATAGAGATTTTCCTCGATGCAGGCGCTACCATGGGTACTCCGGGATGCGGTCCATGTCTGGGTGGTCACATGGGGGTTATTGGTGAAGGTGAAGTATGTATTTCCACTGCAAACCGCAACTTCCGGGGTCGTATGGGTACAGGTGGCTACATCTATCTTGCTTCCCCGGCAACGGTTGCCGCTTCGGCTATAAAAGGTGAGATTGCCGATGCGCGTAATGTATGAGATGGTACAATGGAAGAAATAAACAGGGATAAACTGAAACATTTGTTTGGACACTGGATCGAACACAACGAAAACCATTGTGATAGTTTTGAAAAATGGATTCCCCAACTTGAGGATGCGGGATTCCAGCAGGCTGCAGAATACGTTTCTGCTGCCTCTTCTGAAATGGAACAATCAACAGATATGTTGAGAAAAGCACTGGAATCCCTTGAGTAACTTCAAGGGATTACCATTACCGCAGTTTTTGCATGCCTGAGAACCTTTTCAGAAACGCTTCCCATAAGATAGCGCTCCAGGCCTGTACGTCCCAGTGAGCCCATAACTATAATGTCTATTTCATTTTCTTTTGCAAAATCCAGTATTTCTTCTGCGGGGTTGCCTGTCAAAAGAGCTGTATCAATCGCTACTCCCTGAGGGTTTCCCTGTTCTTCCACATATTGGAGGGCTTCCTGTCCTTCCCTCTTTATGTCTTCGTGGGGGATGTCAAAATTTGTGATTCTTGCTCCATAAGGAAGGGTTTTTGATGAAAGTTCTTTCATTACATGTACTGCAAATACCTTTGCTCCATAGGTTTTTGCCAGCCCGATTCCTTCTGAAGCTGCCTTTTTGGAGTGTTCAGATCCATCTGTTGCAATTAATATCGTTTTAACGTTATTCATTAGATTCCCCATTATATAACATGAAGGGAGGTTATATTAACATTTGGAAAGGCTCCTCATTCATATATCTTCGAGTAAAGGTATGTTCCAAGCACATAACCCAGCAATGCTACAATCAGGGTCCCGGGGGCATAAACAGGAATATTGCCGCCCGCCATGTGAAATATCAGGTTGACTGTGGCAACATATATCATTACTGTAGCAATCAACACTATAATCTGGAATATCCCTTTTTCAGGTGGCATGTTTGTTCACTATATTAATATTTGAAATCTGCCTATTCATTATTTGCGGTGCTGTCTGCTTATAGGCGTTTTCCTGCAGAGGTGATTAACGCCGTTACGGACCTTTTTCTTATTCAGGTTGCAGTACTTCTAATATTCTTGTTACGATAGCCGTACTTAATTTGATTTATATAGGGCTGGCATCCAATATCAGTACTGTAATAATATTGCAACAGGCGATTGTCATGAAAGAAAGAGTACTGATACTTGGAGCCGGTTATGCGGGCGCGGTGATTGCAAACACACTGGCCCGTGAGTTCAGGCGTAAAATTGCAAAGGATGAACTTGAAATTACAGTGCTTGACAGGAACGATATGGGAGTAAACCAGGGTGGTTTTACTTTCCTGCCCTTTGGGTTATACACCCCTGAGGACTTGGTCAGGCCCCGGAAAGAATCGCTGAGTCCCAGAATAAAGAGTCATTTTGGGGATCAGGGTGAAGTCACGGATATTGACCTGAACAGGCAGCAGATAACGGTCAAATCCGGTACAAAATATTCCTATGATCATCTTGTGATTGCAATGGGTGCAAGACCGGATGCTTCCGGTGTGCCGGGTCTTGAAGATGATCTAAATACATTCTATACATCTATGGATGATGCCCTGGAAGTAGGGGAGATTATTAGCAATTTCAAAGGTGGCAGGATAGTGGTTTCGGTTTCCAGAATGCCTATACCATGCCCCGGAGCGCCGGTAAAATTCTCCTTTTTGCTGGAGAGTTACCTGAGAGATATACGCAATATCAGGGATGATGTGCAGCTGACACTTCTGTGGCCCATGGAACCAATAGGTCCGCCGGAGTTTAACAAACTGGTTACCGGCCGCCTTGAAGAAAAAGGAATTGAGGCTATCAGGCAGTTCCAGCTTGGCAAGGTTGATGCTTCAAACAAGATGGTGGAATCTACAGACGGCAGACAGGAAAACTATGACCTGCTTATCACAGTTCCTCCCCACAAGCCACAACAGGCTGTACTGGATTCGGGTCTTACGGATGAGAAAGGTTGGATCCCTGCGGATAAAACAACATTGCAGTATCGTGGTCCGGTTGGGGATAAGGATAATGTGTATGTTGTGGGGGACAATGGTCCGGCCGACATCCTGAAAACAGGAATAGGTGCGCACTATCAGGCACAGGTGGTATCCCACAACCTGATCAATACGATCAATGGCAACAATATCAAGTCAAAGTACAAGGGGGAGACCGGTTGCCCGATAATCACGGATATGGCCTCTGATGCCCATGCCGGTAGAGCATACATTGCAACCTGGAGTTACAAGAACCCTCCCGAGTCGTTCGATACCACTCAGCTTGGCTGGTATCTGTACCGGATGTATTACTACCTGCACTGGGACATGAGTATTAAGGCATTGATGTGAGGTGATTGGTATGGCTGAAGATATAGAGAATGTTAATATAGGAATGACACAGGCAGACATCGACGCCTTCCTGGATATTGTCAGGACTGCCCGTATCATGCAGAGTTACTTAAATGATGAGACGGTCCACGGTGTTGCGAATGTGATGACTCCCATGCTAAAACTGCTCAACGGAGTTGCCAGTACCGATCTTGTGGATGTACTGGAAAGGAGTATGCAGGACCCGGGTATGGACCGGGCTTTGATGAACCCGCCAAAGGTGGGGATGTATGGTGCACTTCGTGAGATGGGAGATGAGGACTTCCAGAAAGGGCTGGGGATAGCCATTGAATTCTTAAAAGCTCTTGGCAGGGCCTCGGAGGATATAGGAGACTAATTTCCCGCTTTTTCCTGTTTTCCTCCTTTCTTTTTTTACTTCAATTCTGCTTTTCCACCACAACCTTTATGCTTGCTGCCTTACTAATTTCTTTTAAGGTGTTTTATGCATTTAGCCAAAGACAGGGACATTGGCCGTGTGGCCTGTTGCAAGGAGGCTATCGATGCTTCCCGGGCAATCTATGACAGTTTCTCACTGCTGGATTATTTCCATGACTGCGAATTTGCAATGCAGTCCCGCCGTTTTACATGGGGGAGTGCTGTGGCTTATGCATATGATGCCAGGGATGCTATCTACATATTGCTTCTTTTTTCCCGCCAGCAAAACAGGGGGCACGGCCACAGATTGGTCAATTGCATCATTGAGCATGCCCGGTATAAGGGGTACAGTCGTGTTTATGTGACTACTTCCTATAGATCTCCACACCACTACGCTGCCGGCAGGTTCTATGTTTCATGTGGTTTCCGGATGATCGGCTCGGATGAGGGACATATGTATTATGGACTGGATGTCAATGCAGCTCCTGTATTTCACTGCCCGGACACTCCAATCCCCTCTCTGAAATTTGAATATCTTTTGTCAGATTTTTTACTTATTGGAATGGCACTGGTGTTTGATATTTTGAGCAGGGATATAGGGGAGCCAAAGGTTGTACAAAAGTTGAGGAAGGTAATCGGGGAGAAAGAGAAAAGATGCTTTTTGAAAAAGGGGGATATGTATTAAAACATCGTCTCCTTCATGAATTTGCCCAAGGAACAAAATAAGAATATTATTCTCTTGTCAATGATTCAATTAACTCCCTGTGCTGGGGGAATCTTTCCAGTAATTCGTCTTTCTTATGCAGTGTGAAGTCCTCAAATTCAAAACCCGGCGCAACCGTACATCCCACCAACGAATAGTCATATTTGGGACTGTCACACACTGTTGCACCAAAGACTGAACCTGCAGGGACAATACCCTGTGGAACCTCACCGTTTAATATGTCATTTCCAAGATGGATCGATTCATAAACGCCATCTGGATGTATCATGTGTATGTCAATGGGTGCCCCGTTGTAAAAATGCCAGATTTCTTCCTGTTTTATTGTGTGGAGGGCTGAAAATTCATCTTGTTTTAATAAAAAGTAGATTGCCGTGGAAAATGCATGATCCAGGGTAAATCTGCCTGGGAGATATTTGTGCTTGATCGTTTCCCCGGATCTGTAAGTTTCTTTAAAATACCCACCCTCGGGGTGCTTGCTCATATTAAGGTATTTTATAATTTCATCAGCGTTGGTCATGGTATCCTCCTGTTTTAATGTAATAATCTTTCCATGTATATGTTTCATCCCCACATGTGTGGGGAACTCATCAAGCCCACCAGCAGAGTTCTCAAAGGTTTCGGTTCATCCCCACATGTGTGGGGAACTCATCAAGCGCTGCATTATATTCTTCCGCATCCGCGGTTCATCCCCACATGTGTGGGGAACTCTTGTTTTTTCGGATAATTCCACCATCTGTGTTCGGTTCATCCCCACATGTGTGGGGAACTCTATATTACAAGAAAAGTATAAAAAGTATCATACGGTTCATCCCCACATGTGTGGGGAACTCATATAGTATTCGATGTGGAAGATTTCGGAAAACGGTTCATCCCCACATGTGTGGGGAACTCTGCTCGCAACCTGAGGTTAATTTGCATGAAATCGGTTCATCCCCACATGTGTGGGGAACTCGCCGATTGGAACTGCATCAAATTGCTGGAGTGCGGTTCATCCCCACATGTGTGGGGAACTCTATTGTAGTATTTTCAATTCGAACAGTAGCCCCGGTTCATCCCCACATGTGTGGGGAACTCTTCGCCGAACAAACTCATAATGGTAAAGCATTCGGTTCATCCCCACATGTGTGGGGAACTCATGTGAGAACTGTTGACGTTGACGGCAACACACGGTTCATCCCCACATGTGTGGGGAACTCCAATACAGAAATGGCACTTACGGAAACACCCTCGGTTCATCCCCACATGTGTGGGGAACTCATTTTTGCAGGTTTTCACGTACCATGTTAATGCGGTTCATCCCCACATGTGTGGGGAACTCCACAATCGCTTTCTTCCTTCCTGTCTGGAACTCGGTTCATCCCCACATGTGTGGGGAACTCTGTCCCCATTTACCATATGAAGTATTTAAAAACGGTTCATCCCCACATGTGTGGGGAACTCATCAAACCCAAAAACCAGAACGGTATTAAAATCGGTTCATCCCCACATGTGTGGGGAACTCATTCTGCAGCTGACTACCTCAACCAGATAGCCCGGTTCATCCCCACATGTGTGGGGAACTCTACGGTTACCTCTGTGTTTGATGTATAATCATCGGTTCATCCCCACATGTGTGGGGAACTCTGTTTCTTATTTATTTGGAAAGGCGGAAGTCAGATTCCTACAGTAGTAAGAATTCTGAAAATTCTTATCAATGTTCCTGATTGGATTTTCCTATAAGCCACATGTATCATCTCAATACAAGTCAATTATCTGGTAAAAAAGATATTAATTTTATGCCATCCATTTCTTTAGGGATACGCCTGTTGGTGCCAAGTGTGACAAAATCATATCCTGCTTCGTTTTGAGATTTCCATACCATTACAGCATTACCATCTTCCAGTCCCTCTTCAACATTACGCCATATCATTTCCCTTACTTTGATTGAATAATTTCCGACGTATACTCCTGAACGAACCTCAAGAAGCCATACAGCAAGCCTACCCCTCAAACGTGCAGGAGCATTTTCAAGAACGATGACCAACATCACCAATGCTCCTCTCATTTGGAATTGCTGTAGGCCATGACTCTTTCGGTGTTTCAGGCAACTCGATCTCACCTGCAGAAAGGACTTCCTCTATAGTTGGAATGATCTTTTTCAAAAGTCTCGATTCCCTGAAAACATCCCTGCAAGCAAGCCTCACAGCTCTTTCGTAATTAGTATGTTTTTCGGATGCAACTCTGAAAGCAATTGGAACCACGGTTTCAAACTTAAACAAATCTGCGATATCATAAACAAAGGAACGAGGTTTTCCAGTGTGGATAAAACCGACAGCTGGAGAATATCCTGCAGCAAGAACCGCTGCTTCGGTAACACCATATATACAGGAGGTTGCCGAACTCAGGCATCTATTTTGTACGTCAGCACTATCCCAGTCACCTGGGTTATAACTGCGTCCTTTCCATTCGATTCCATATTGTTGGGCAAACATCTGATACATTTTTTTAACCCGGGCTGCTTCCATTCCACGCATCTGTTCAATATTATAGTGGTCCGGCACTATCTCATTAAAGCGCATCTCATACATTTTCCTAACAACTTTACGCCGCAAGTCATCATCGAGAGCAAGCTTTGCCTGATAAAGCAGCCTGTCGGCACGTGCACCACCCGGCTGGCCGGCAGAATAAAGCCGAACTCCTGCCTCTCCAACCCATATTAGGAGGCAGCCTACACGTGAAGCAAGGGATGCTGCAGCATGTGATACTCTGGTACCCGGTTCCAGCATTAAGCAGGCAATCCCACCAACGGGAATCTGTGAACGCACTCCATTTTTATCAACGAGTACAAATGCCCCGTCTATAACATCAAGTTCTCCTTTTTCAAGAAATAACAATGAAAAGCGTTCCTTTATGGCGATGGGTTTTAGGTTGGGAAGCATCGAAATCACCATTTAACTAACCGGTCGTACAAGAAGCAAACCACAGCCAAAACCTTTGGCAGGACCAATTCCACTAAAAAGGGCCTGTTTAAACAATTCCGGTTCAGTAACTGTTAAAATTCCGGTAAAATCGATAGTATTGAAGCTGACGTGATGTTTACCACTTGGTTTGTAGAATTTATGGTTCCGATAACCATCGGCACGTACTTTATCGGTATTTATTGAAAAACCATTCTTTTCAGCCTTCTTCTGCAGCCATTCAACACCTTTAGCCTGGACAATTTCTGAGATATCAGGATAGACAGCATTTCCTTTGTTTTCATTTTTAATACGAAACTTTTCATCCATGACCACATCATGTCGATGTTGTTTTCCTTTTTCATCTCTTTTTGAAACGATTGGATTTGCACGAAGAGAAAAGGAGAGGTTCTGGCCGGACTTTAATACTGGATCGTATTCCTTTACATCGATGTCCCACAAAGAAGATTCATCTCTCGGCTTCCTTTCAGAAACAAAGTAAAAAGTTGGCAATTTTCCGTCCGATTCCTGACGGTACAAAAAACTCCTTTTATCGTCAGCACCTCTTGAAAACAAAGGCCATACCAATCGGTGAATGTTGTAACTGTTTCCCATATTTTTCCACAGGGTTTTATTTGAAACTGCAGTTGGAAGCAATCTTGCTCTACTCATATACATGCATCATTCCCCCAATCAACCATCGAATAGTACTCCTTCCTGTCTGAGAATTGCCACCTTTTACGGCTCAATACCTTGTCACGTCGGGAAATACTATGTTGGAATGTGATATCTTCGTCAGGATCATCCCAATAGAACCTGCAAACACCATCCTTGATTATATTTCTAACAAAATCTTCATCTTTAAACTCAGCATTTGCAAGTGCTTCTTTCATATTAGTACCGGATACTATCATTGGGTCAAGAGGAAGGGATAAAGGACATGATTTTCTTCCTAGGTACATAGAAAATGAAGGCTTTTTTAGACCGTTGCCAATCATTTCAAGAGAATATGGCGGATTATCAGTTCTGGAAGAAAGAATCACAGTATAGAGCCCGTCACAATAGTAGTCTCGTGTCGAAAGAATGGTATTTAATTCATACTTGGAAACAGCAAGTTCATCTTTTCTTGTTAAAAAGTTCTTCTTATTTCTCCCTTTACCAGAAGCAGGAACCTGAGATGTGTGATAATCACGAAGCATAACTCCTGAAGAGTTTATAAGAACTCCATAATGATAAGCAGAAGCCAACTCAAGTTGTCTTTCTTCTTCTTCCCTCCGAATACCCAGGGCTGCTCCCAACAGACCAAAGATTGCTGATTTTGAAGGGTGGTCAAAACTAGGTCTATAAGGACCTACTGCAATGTCACCCCATGAAGCCATTGAACCATATAACCGGAAAATCAAATAATCTTTCACCCCAACCGACTCCTTTCTGCTTAACTGCTTACAAAATTCAGCATTTCTTTCAAACTACCTTCTCCGGTATAGACATTCATATCCAGGCTGTTTTCGCAGCAGTCACCATACACCTTTTTCATCTTTTCATTTGTTTGCTTGAGAGAATCGATAGCATTTATCAACATGCTTCTCCCCTTGACAGGCTCTAAATACGAAACAGAGAGTGAACGTGGTTGTTGATTTCCCTTCTCTATCATCATGTATGAAGCATATGCTCTCGAAGCAAAACTATTCTGTTTACCTGTGGGAGAAACTGTTGCCATTGCTTCCACTAAAGCACATAATGCCTTATTTGTAAGTTCCTTGTCTCCGCCAAGATTGTTTTCAAGAAGTTCCCGATCGACACAAACATAAGTATAGAACAAACCGGAAGCGAATTCTGTTTCACCAAGATGTCCTGAACCCATATCTTCCTCTCCTTTATTCAGATCATCTACGGCTGTGAAAAAATCATCTTCAACTGCAACTTCGTTAGCCGTAATGGCATGAGAAACTTGCACCGAAGCTTCAGTATTGAAATTGGTATTGGATGCAAGCATACGTCCGAACATAGCAATATCTACAGCAGTGTGTTCTTTTCTCAAAAGATTAAGGTCATCTTTAGAAGGATCGCTATTATTTGATGATATTTTAGTTATAAGCTGATCAATCGCAGATATCTCTTCCGAACTGAAATGTGCCAACTGTTCTATTTCGAGACCAACTAAGGAATCATCACTATCTTTTTTGGATTTACCAAAAACACCGGCTATCGATTTGGACCACTTTTTCGCCTCTTTTTCAGAAATAATTGAATTGGTTGGTGATGCATCGTTATTGTTATTCAGTACATCTGCCAAACTAACACCAGTTGTCAATGCTCTAAAAATATTGACACCCATGCTTTTTGTGCGAACGCCAATATGATTACCAAGACTTTCTTTGAAGATATCTGATGTCCTCCAGGCTCGTTTAAGGCTCTGTGAAGAAACCCTGAGTCTTTGAGTTCCACCCATAACAGCCGTCTTTGGTCTTCCCAAATCATCGCGGTTCAAATTGGATGGGGGATACGATACGAGTGTGTGTATTTGTACAAATTTTGTCATCTTATTCTCTCCTAATTTTTTAACTTTTAGTTCCAGGTGCCTTTTCATAGTAACTGTAAGCCCATTCTTTCCTTGTAATATCATTCCACCAGTAGAGGCTGTTTGCAAGATTGCAGACATTGACATTTCCATTCATTAACTTAACAATTCGAACAATCGAACTGAACAATTTCTCCTTGTCCTTGATTTTTAACAGTCTTTTAAACCGTAATCCACTAACCTGTGCATTTGAACCATCTTTGACACTTGCCATTTGGGCTGCAAACGATTCTCCGGACTGATTATTTTTTACATGAACTAATACTCCGGCAATTAATGCAACAGAGTCTCGATTTCCAAATCCGAGCTTGTTCAAACTCAACCACAATTTGTGATAAGCAGGATTAAACACCACTTCCACAGTGTTGTGGCATCTGCGAAGATCTGCCCGATCTCCCCGGTTATTGTCCAAATCCCTCCACCATGTTAGTAAAGCCTGGCATGATTCTGGATTTTTTTCCAACGAACTTTTTGTAATTCCCAATTTTCATCACCTTTTAAGCACAATTATTATTCACAATCTTATTTTTCCGATTTCTTCGGTAATCCAAGTGTTTCTCTTATCTTTTTGCCACCTTTTGAATTGTATTTTCTAAGATTTCTGCGAGCTAGCACTATTCTTTCTGGGTCAACAACATTAAATTGTGTGGATTGGGAATATTCATCAAATAATTTTTCAGATGCTTTTGATAAAATTCTTATCCATTTTATTTTCAGTTCCAATGCATCAGAATCATGATCAAGTTCAACAATCAGTTTGTTAAGAATATTGTAAAAATCAGATTCTGTATCCTGACAGAATCTAGAATCAATCCAATTATCAAAAAGACGATATTTTTTCTTATCTTTTAGTTGTTCTTCACTGTATAATGCTTTTTTGATGCAACTGTAAGTATTGTTTCCAATAATTTCAGCAGTTTTAACTAATTGGGATACAATAGACTCATATTTCTGTTTAATATGATCGGGAACATTGAATAAAGGCATAATACTTTCATACCAGCAACGAGCCTTCATATTATTGAAATCATAACCGAATGCCCATAGTTGAGAAGAACGTTGGAATACATCGTCCAAATTTGTCAAATCTAACTGTTTCTCTACAAATCGTTCAAAAGACAAAGAAGGATGCTGCCCATTCTCGGGGTCATTCTGAACCAGACCCAGCCAGTGGCGATAGGTTATGCCACCCGGCCCCGGGTGGAGTGGTATAATAGCATCTTTTGTTTCACGATGCGGACTCAAAACATGGCACCAACCCCCTTCATAGTTTATTCCATGATTCTTTGTAGTATAATGGGAAACAAGTCTGTCAGTCTCACAACCGCAGATGTCACAAAAGCCTTCCTTGAGATTGTCGAAATCAATACTGATTCTACGCGGCATTCCCCAATACATCTGTTTGGGATTTACATTCATTGGAGTTGTTTCTGTTCCTTTTTCTTCACTTGTACGGCTGGGTCCCATCCACGGATAAATATCACTTATTGCATTTTGACCGACATCGCCTAACCTTTCAAAATTATCTTCGGGAATAACATTCAACCAAATTGTTTGCCACAGATTATTTCCCAAAACTAGAGTAGTCAAAGGACCACCACCTCTAAGTGAAGTGCGGTGACCCTGCCCACCTGAGGGAGCATTTAATTGTAAATTGAACAATGCAGTTGCACAACAAGAAAAACACATTTGTGTCACTGTATCTCTCTTTAGAAAATGGTCTGCGTTATTATCAATTGTGTTACTGCCTGGCATTTCCATAAGAAACGCGTCTACCCTATTTTCGGTCCCTTCAAATAGCTCATAATCCTGCATAAAACGTTCATTTTCCCCGTCTAGATTGAAAATATGAGAAACATTTACAAACGTCTCTAAAAATTTATCAGGGGTTGGTGGTTCTGTAATGTGTTTTCTCCATTCTCTTTCGTTTTTAGGAGACATAGTAGTTTGTACCAATCCAATCAGAAATTGGATCAAAGAACCATTAAAATCAGGGCGGGGTGCATCCAGAGAAACTATGGGATTCGAATCTAATTTGTCAGTAATCTCCCATGGAGCTATCTGTTCCTTTTTACCATCCTGCCTACTTACCCATATCCATTTTTCATGAATCAAATTAAATACCATAGTATTACCTTCTTCATTCCTTATTTATACATAGACCAAACTCCGAATTGTAAACTAATCGGACTTGTCTGTTGTATTTGTCTTTTGCAGTACCCTTCCAATTAGTTCCGTCATCCGAGAACACAGGAATTAATATACTCCACTTACCCTTGTCATTCATCGAATCCTGAACTTTTTGCACCAACTCATTAACTTCCTTCCCATAATCATCTGGGTACCTGATACGGCCACCACTAACACTTAACTGGCTCAGTTCCCATGAAAAAGTATCAGATTTTACCATCGGAACAAATATTCCATCTTCAAACCGTGCAAGGCGAATGTTCACCGATTCACCAAGACGAGTTGGAGTTACAACGTCATCCAGCCACTGAGTACCTGAACGCTCATAACCCTGTGAAAAATTTAAAGACTTGAAATTAGCCATGGATGTTTGCGCCATTGCATCCCCATAGGCACGTTCATCAAGAACTTTCAATTCTGAAGGAACTTTGATGCCGGCATCTTTGCCAAAAACACCCTCTATGAAATATCGACTTTCATCTGGTATACAGAACTTTCCACTTTCTGCAAGCAAATTTGCAGTAAGCCACAATTGTCCGTGAGATTGGTAAACATATGCTCCTTTAGGGAACATGTCCGAATACCAGTCTACTGAAATCTCCCCGTCCAATTTTGGAGACAGGATTCCTAGAAGTGGAGTGCCACGTTCATCAAGGTCACTTAGAGCACCGTTTCTGTCACGACAGTGGCGTTGTAAACGACCGGCTCTCTGAAAAATCAGATCAATTGGAGCAAGATCAGTAACCATGTAGTCAAAATCTATATCCAAAGACTGTTCTACTACCTGTGTTGCTATTAGCACTTTGCCCTTACGTTTCTGAATATCACTTTCTTTTCCGAATGTCTTAAGAACATCATCTTCTATTTTCAAACGATCTCCCATTACATATCTTGCATGGAAAAGGATTACAGAATCTTTCCCCAATTCAGATACAAGTGTATCGTATGCTTTAATCGCATCATCAACAGTGTTACGAATCCAGCAACAACACTTCCTTTCAATAGAACATTTTACAAGTCTTTCTCTGACTGATGGCTCATCATTGAAAAATTCAACATTGACAGTACGTTCTGTACCCACACGGGGTTCTATTTGATTTTCCGAAAGACCGTTTTCGCAAACATGTGTTGCAAGAGGATATTTTTCACTGTAAATGCTATTTCTCGGACAAGCGAGGCCACGGCAAAAATGCGATGCTAATTCCTGGCGATGTTTTATCGGTAGTGTAGCGGAGAGAAGAATTGCACTGCCTCCCAATGAAGCATGGAATTCTAAAAGACTGCACAACAATTTATGCATGTACGGATCATATGCATGAACTTCATCAACTATCAGAACATTGCGTGATAAACCCATTAATCTTAGCGATTGATGGTTTGAAGGAAGGATTCCCATTAAAGCTTGGTCAATAGTACCTACACCAATATCAGCAAGTAAAGCTTTTTTGCGATTATCAGCTACCCATGCAGAGCATTGGAAGGAAACAGTAGTATCTTCTGACGAAGCGTTTCCATAATTACTACTCTCGTGAACTTCAGTACCAATAGATTCACGGAAAAGATCCGATAGATGACGTTGGGCGTGCGCTAGTATTAGTGAAGGGAAGGTATCATATTCGTACAATTTATTGTAGGAATTCATTAGCCTTTCATACATTGCATTAGAAGTTGCCATTGTAGGCAATCCTAAATAAATTCCGTTTGCAATACCTCTTGCCATTATTCGATGAGCCAAACACAAAGCAGCTTCCGTTTTGCCACTGCCTGTAGAATCTTCCAATATGAAGAGTTGGGCATTATCGGCAATGGGACAATTGGAAATGTGATTTTGCATCGGACTTGGAACATCGATTTTGGGAAAGAGGATATCCATTCCAGTACTATGTGAAACCGTTGAAGGTAAAATACCTGAATTATTCATCGCTTTTTCTGCTGAAGGTAAAGCGTATTTCTCCCAGTATTCTTCTAGTGGAAGAGGTTTCGATAAATAATTAAAATATGTATTTGAAGAACCAATCCAATCACTCACTATTACAATGCCTGCAAGCAACCATGAAGTATTTTTGAATGCAGTTTCCAAATCATCAAATTCATATTCATAGCCCTCAGGTCCAGAGAGATCTTTGAAAGCATCTTTCAGTAAAAAAGATGATACTTTCTTTACAAATGAACTTGCCATTACGAGGTCTTCTTGAATAAATAATTCATTTTGATCGACTGCAAGTCCATTGTTCATATATGGTTTTGGAGGGTTTCCATGATGCCCTGTTACTGATTTAATCCATGGAAGTATAAGATCGTTCCAATCAAATGAATCAAAGGTGCTTTTGTCCAGACAAAGCCAGTTCTCATCCCACGCGTTTTGCCAGATCATCTTCCAGAGGTAAAAACCCATGCTATCATGTCGGAGATTATAACTTCTGTTACTATCATGTCCTCTTAAAGACACTAATAAATCGGGTTGAAGATTTTGAAATCTTTCTGAGAATTTACCCAGATCGTGGATTGAAAGATAGAATGAAATCAACGAGATGATTTGTTCATCGTTTAGTGGAATATGCTCTTTGAATTTCTGTAACAATAGCTTGTCGTCTTTCAAAAGGATGGTTCCAACCGCAGCAACATCCAGACAATGGTAAACAAGTAAATGATAATCAAGATTATCGCCCTCTGATGATAGGGATTTCCCCCAATTGAAATACATTAGGTTCTCAACTTTGTCAGCGATGGTCCAACCTCTCCTTTTGTTGCTACAAGACTATTGTAATTGAGCTCCGTTTTTTGTACTCTCCAATTAAATTAAAGTAATTTCATCAGAAATCCCACCCTATAAATAACTATTGAAATAATTCGATTTGATAGGCAATAGAATTACTTGTTCTGAAATTATCTTCTTATACATTCTTTTCAATTATTCTCTAAGATTATAGACATCTCAAAACGATGATCAAGATGTCCTTGAGTGCTTGATGATGTATAAATATCGACAAGTGAATGTTGAATTATCCAAAAATTAGAAAGAAATTTTCCTAAACAATTTCAGCAACCACTCGATACATATCTGTAAGTGTTATTTGTCAAGATCTTTGCCGAATTTGTAGGCCAGTATATTCAACTGGTCCATGTATTTGAGTATTCGAGGATCCGACAAACCTTCCGCATACAGGACTTTAACAAATTCAAAAATCAGATCTTTATTTCTCTGTGAATATTATGCATTAATAATTCTTCTTTCTGCAGTTTTCCACTTGTCTTTTATGATTATAAAAGTCTATACCTAATACCTTCTTTTATTTGGATAAATAGTCCAAGAAACCTATGTGAAAGTATTAGGGCTTGTTACTGGTAGTAGAAAGCCCCGGGCGTGATTTGAACACGCGACCTAGTGATTACAAGTCACTCGCTCTGCCAGGCTGAGCCACCGAGGCGCTTATGGTATCGAATGCAACCCATAGATATCATAATGGCACATAAATTTTATGGCTGGTTGCGCTATATCTAACTCCTATGTGGCAGGAAATGGCAAGAATCGGGAAAAAACTCGTGGATCACGGGCTGGTTGAGTCCCATTTTGGAAATATAAGCGTACGTCGGGGCAACAGCATGGTGATCACCCGCAGCGGATGCCCGCTAGACGAAATATGTGCGGAGAATGTGGTGGAGGTGCCCATCCATACCACCTGTGAATTTGACAGCCTTGCCTCGTCGGAAACCCGGGTGCATCGGCGTATCTACCAGGAGACTGATGCCGGATGCATCGTGCACGGCCACTGCCCCTTTGCCGTAGTCATGTCACTGCTGGACGAGAAGGGGCACATCGAACCACTGGACAGTGAAGGTGTATGTTTTCTCGGGCCTGTGCCTATTGTGGAAGGCAGTATAGGCAGCGAAGAACTTGCCGCAAACTCCGCTGCGGCCCTGGCAGAATCCGATGGGGTTATTGTCAAAAGCCACGGCACCATATCTACAGGAAAAACTCTGGACCGGGCATATATCAACACCACCCAGATAGAGCACACATGCAAGGTACGCTATTACTACGATCTTGCTAAAAGTTCGTTGTGAAAGTAAAAGATTAAATCATGGAAGGACAACTAAGGGGACTATACAATGACCCTGGACCGCTTCAGGCCTGTTTTTGCAGGCCCCATCTCTAGACTCGCAAAGATATTTGCAGACACGGGCATAACCCCCAACCAGGTAACACTTGCTTCCCTGCTTTTTTCCGCAGCCGCAGGGCTGTGCTATGCCCTGGGGGAGACCAACAATTTTCTGATAGGTGCGGCACTTATATTTGTAGTCCTCAACTCCCTGTTTGACGCACTGGACGGTAGCATGGCCCGCTATCTTCACACAAGTAGCAAAGCCGGGGATTTCCTTGATCATGTGGTTGATCGCTATGCAGATGTCTTTATTGTCGGTGGCCTGATCTTCGGGGAATATGCAGGCTGGGGTATCGGCCTGTTCACAATGGTGGGCATCCTTCTGACAAGTTATCTCGGTACCCAGGCCCAGGCATTATCCATCGGTCGCTTCTATGGTGGGATTATGGGCAGGGCGGATCGTCTCGTACTGGTCATAGTCGCATCGCTTTTACACATAATTTATCCGTATGCTATATTTGGTTACACCCTGCTTGGCTGGTCTCTTATCCTTATGGGCATCGCTTCCCATGTAACCGCCCTGCAGCGTATACATTTTATCCGCACACGTCTGGGTTGAAACAGACGCATGATTTAAATTACTCCCTGTAATTGGTTGTCCTCATGAAAAAATACGAATACATCGAACATACCGCAGATGCGAGGTTCAAAGCCTTTGGCAAAACCGCAGAAGAAGCCTTCGCAAATGCCGCACAGGCAATGTTCAACGTTATGATAGATACGTCCGGCATTAATCCACAGATTACCGAGTATATTGAATTGCAGGCACCTGATCTGGAAAACCTTCTTGTGGACTGGCTTTCTGAACTTCTTTATCTCTTTGAAGTTAATATGGTTGTGTTCAGTAGCTTTGAGGTATTTGCTATTGAAAAGGAAGGCGATGAATACCTCCTTTCAGCAAAAGCAGAGGGGGAGCCTCTGGATCTTAAAAAACACATATTTGACACCGAAGTCAAAGCGGTAACATATAATGACCTTGGTGTACAAATTACATCACAAGGAGTTACGGTACGTATTACAGTGGATACATGAAAAGGGGATTTGATAGGATGGATACAGAAGGACCAGAAATAGAAGGACTTGAACGGATAGACAATGATATATGGCAAATTCCCACGGGCTACAAACCCGGGATGAGGGTACCGGGCAGGATATATCTTTCAGATAAATTGTTCACCAATCTGGAAAAGGAAGCAGTGGACCAGGTAGCCAATGTGGCCACGCTGCCAGGAATACAGAAATTCTCAATGGCAATGCCCGATGCCCATGTAGGATATGGTTTCCCCATTGGGGGAGTTGCTGCTTTTGATGCCGAGGAAGGTGTCATCAGTCCCGGAGGCGTGGGCTTTGACATCAACTGCGGTGTGCGCCTGATCAGGTCCAATCTGGAAAAATCCGATGTAGACGGCAAAGTCAATGACCTGCTGGATTCCCTTTTCAAAGCCGTACCTTCGGGTGTGGGTTCCAAAAGCCGGATACGGGCGTCGGAAAGTGAACTTGAAGCCATATTCACCAATGGCTCCCGCTGGGCTGTGGAGCAGGGCTATGGTGTAGAAGCTGATCTCACCCACTGTGAGGGTGAAGGGTGCATTGAAGGGGGTGACCCTGCACAGGTCAGTGCCAAAGCCCGCAAAAGGGGCAGGCCCCAGCTTGGAACCCTGGGAAGCGGCAATCATTTCCTGGAATTGCAGTATGTGGATGAGATATATGATCCGGTCGCAGCTGAAGCTTTTAACCTCAAACAGGGCCAGCTTACTTTCATGGTCCATTGCGGGTCCAGGGGTGCGGGTCATCAGGTATGCACCGATCACCTGCGCCATCTCACCCGTGCAGTGCAGAAATACAAAATAGACCTGCCTGACAAACAGCTTGCCTGTGCACCGGCACAATCAGAAGAAGCACAGGCCTATTTCGGTGCAATGGCCTCAGCAGCCAACTATGCCTGGACCAACCGGCAGATCATAATGCACCACTGTCGTGAAGTGTTCGAACAACAAATGAAAATGGATTCGGATGAACTGGGTCTGGATCTGGTCTATGACGTGGCTCACAATGTCGCCAAACTGGAAGAACATAATGTAAACGGTGGAAAAAAACAGGTCTATGTACACCGTAAGGGTGCCACCCGTGCATTTCCTGCAGGCCATCCCGATGTCCCGCAGGCTTACAGGGATGTAGGTCAGCCGGTACTTATCCCGGGCAGTATGGGTACTCCTTCCTATGTGCTCTGCGGTAAGCAGGCAGCAATGGATGTATCCTTTGGAAGCGCCTGCCATGGTGCCGGCAGGGTAATGAGTCGCTCCGGTGCGAAACGCACCTTCAGGGGAGAACAAATCCAAAAAGACCTTAGTGGCCAGGGCATCTCTGTCAAGGCAGCTCATCCTTCGGTCATTGCCGAGGAAGCACCAGGGGTTTACAAATCCAGCAGTGAGGTTGTGGATGTTGTACACAGGCTTGGTATTGCAGGTAAGGTCGCAAAACTCATGCCTCTGGGTGTTGTAAAAGGTTAAAATTGAGAGAATATGAGGAAGGGAACACATTGTTTGAGGGGATGAATGGTTTTGCTTGGTTACAGTAATTCTGTATTAAACCATATGACAGGTTCCGCTTCCTCACATTCCAATGGGTGACTATAATATTTAAAATGTTTGATTAATCCCCATGTATTCACCGCTACTCATTTAATGTCCGAATGCTTTTTTATGGCCATGACAAAAGAGGAATCACGTATTAAACAGGTCCGCACCATGGCTGATTACCAGTTCGGCAAAGGATGTGGGAACATTCTCTTTTCCGGTGACATCACATTTAAGCTGTCCCGTACAAAAAGGATCAGGCAGATCTTTTCCGAAGGAAGACGTATGGCAACTGTGCGTGCCAGGGACGGAATGTTCACTTTGAGTATTGAGGGAGCCTCGCTGATCCATTCCCATCTTCCAGCACCAGGCTATCGCGTGATGATGTGTGAGGATGCAATCCCCTTTGTCTCAAAAGGCAAAACTGCTTTTGCCAAGCATGTGGAGGACATAGACACTGGTCTGCGGGCAGGGGATGAAGTTTTGCTTGTGGATAAACAGGACAATCTTATTGCTACGGGCCAGTTACTCCTTGCTCCTGAAGAAGTTCTTGCCATGCAGAACGGCCCGGCTGTTGATGTCAGGGTTGGTGTGGATAGCAGCTGATATGTAGTTGCAATCAAAATCTAAATATATATTCAACAAATAACCATGTAAGTTATATTGTACTTCCTCAGAAGGTGAAACTATCGAAGAAGACCAGCTCCTGAAAACCTTTGTAATTCCTCCAAATACTAAAATGGAAGAACATAATATTGTTCTGGATGAGGATATTATAGTAGGGAACCATTCCGATATACGCTATGGTATAATTGCTGATTCGGTGATAATCGGAGAAAGGGTATCGGTATCAGGTGATGTACTTGCCAGGTCTGATATTCGTATAGACATCTGGTCAAAAATCGGTGGCAATGTGCGTTGTGGCGAAAATGCCTATATAGGCGAGTTTGTGAATATAGATGGCAAACTTTTCGTCAATGGAGATCTTGATGTTGGTAATGATATAAAGATCAACAGAGGCTTTGAAGCTCATGGCTGGATAGTTGTTCGTAATCCTGTGCCTGTAATCACTTACATTTTCCTCTATATCTCCGAACTTTTACGTATGGGTAAGGGTGAAGAAGTAGAAAAGGCAATGAGTGAATTCTTTGAAGAGGAAGCAAAAGAGATCAGTTATGGTGCTATGGTAGTTCCCAACGGATCTCGTATATCTGCAGACTCTATCAGGGTTCCTGGCGCGGCCACCATAGGAGATAGCTGCAGACTCGTAGGTAATATAAGGGCTGAATCTTTGGAAATGGGCGGTGCTACTACTTTGTATGGAAGTATCAGGACCGCCAGTGATATTGAGATCGGTGAAAATAATGCCATCCACGGTAACATTGTCTCCCGGGGCAGGGTTGTGGTAGGTAAAGGTACGCATATACTGGGAGAAATCAATGCTTACTCTATCAGGATTCATGAGGATTCAAGGGTTGATGGCGTGATGCGAGCCACCGGTGGCACTACATTCATACGTGAGGAAGAAGAGGTCGCCCGGGACAGGGAACTGATAAAACTGGACATAGCAGACCAACCACAGTAAAAAGGTGTTCTTTTTTGAGTGAAACTACTGAGATTTATAACTCTATTGTAGAGAAAGATTCAAAATACGTTATGCAAAACTACGGTCGTTATCCTATCGCACTGGATAAAGGAGCAGGGGCTCTTGTGTGGGATACTGCCGGCAAACAGTATATCGATTGCGTTGCAGGAATAGCCGTAAACAACGTGGGACATTGTCATCCTGAAGTTGTTAAAGCGATACAGGAGCAGGCAGGCAAACTCATCCATGTATCCAATCTCTATTATACTGATGTACAGGCCGAGCTTGCAGAAAAACTGTCACAGGTTACCGGCCTGGATCGCCTGTTCTTCTGCAATTCCGGCACAGAGGCTGTAGAAGCTGCCATGAAACTGGCCCGGGCCCACTCAGGTAAAAAGAACTTCGTGGCCGCAGAAGGTTCATTCCACGGCAGGACTATGGGTGCCCTTGCGGTAACTTCCAAAGAGGCTTACAGGAAACCCTTTGAACCTCTCCCCGGCAGGGTTGATTTTGTACCTTACGATAATTCACCGGCGATTGCAGATGTCATTGATTCGGATACAGCAGCGGTAATCGTGGAACCCATCCAGGGGGAGGGTGGTGTCAATGTTCCTTCCTCAACTTACCTTAAAGAAGTCCGGGAAATCTGTGATGAGACCGGTACCCTGTTGATATTCGATGAGGTGCAGACTGGTTTCGGGCGTACGGGCAAGTGGTTCTGTAAGGATCATTTCAATGTGGCCCCGGATATAATGACAATGGCCAAAGCACTTGGAGGCGGATTTCCCATGGGTGCCATTGCAAGCAGGGAAGGCATTGTTTTCCAGAAGGGCCAGCATGCCGCAACCTTTGGTGGAGGTCCTCTTGCCTGTGCAGCAGCCCTGGCATCCATTAATGCAATTGAAAAGGAAGGACTCGTGGAACGCTCCCGCATGATGGGTGAGTATTTCGTGAAGAAACTGGAAGGTTTAAACCGTGAGGATTTCCTGGAAATCCGGGGTAAAGGATTGATGATTGGTGTGCATGTGAAGGACTCCTGCGCAGAAATGGTAACTGCGGGCCTTGAGAAAGGTGTTTTGCTTAATTGCACAGCAGGCAACATCATGCGTATGGTACCTCCGCTTGTCATAACCGAAGAACAGGTTGATTCGGTGGTGGATGTAATTGGCAAGTTATGAACTGGTAAAACCTGAGATCAGGTCGATAGCTCCCTATGTGCCGGGTAAATCGATTGGCGGGATCGCTGAAAAATATAATCTGGAAAGTGATTCGATTATCAAACTCGGCTCAAACGAAAATCCCCTGGGTCCTTCCCCGGCAGCAGTCAGTGCCCTGCAGGAAGCTGCCGCCACTGTGAATATTTACCCATCGGCAGATGCCAGGGAACTTGTGGATGCAATATCTGCTTATGTTGGTATGCCACAGGCCAATATTGTGGCATCCGGTCCGGGTATGGATGGTTTGCTTGACGGCCTGATGAGAATGCTCATATCTGCGGAATCGGAAGTTGTGATTACAACTCCCACTTTTTCCTACTACGAGATTGCTGCAACTGCATGTGGTGCAAAACCGGTATTTGTGAAACGCAATGAAAAATTTGACTTGGATATTGACAGGGTGATTGCTGAAGTTAATGAAAAAACAAAAGTAGTATTCATCTGCTCCCCCAACAACCCTTCAGGCAATGTCACTGCTGAAAAAGAACTGCGCAGGTTGCTGGATTCGGTTGAGTGCCTGGTTTTTGTGGACGAGGCCTATGTGGAGTTTGCAGGATCAGATATTGCATCTCTAGTAGGGGAATATGATAATCTTGTTGTTGGCAGGACCTTTTCCAAAGCCTTTGGGCTGGCAGGTTTGAGACTTGGCTACGGCATAATGCCTGCCTGGCTTAAGGTCGAATATATGAAAGCTGCTACTCCCTTCAATGTAAGTGCACCGGCTGTTGCAGCAGGTATTGCTGCCCTTTCGGACAAAGAGCATCTGGAGGCCAGCCAACAGATGGTAATCGAGGGTCGTAAATATTTGCAGGCAAACCTGCCTTTTAAAGTATATGAGTCACAGGCTAATTTTATACTTGTGGACGTTGCCCCCTATGGTGCAAAGGATGTATGCGACCACCTGTTGCGCAGGGGGGTTATTGTCAGGGATTGTACTTCTTTCCGTGATGCAGGAAATTCTTTAATCAGAGTCACTGTAGGTACAAAAGAACAAAATGAAAGAGTTGTGGAAGGCTTTTCGACCTATTTATGAGAGGCTTTCTACCTCATTTATTTCCATAAGTGGGTAATCCAGTTCTTTGTTGTAGGCCATAGATGCCCGGATTCTGGTATCTCCATGGATTACTTTCAGGTCCACTGTCAACATTTTTCCTTCAAGTTCACAGTATCCGAATTCACCATTTAATTTTGCGGCTATCATATCCCTGTTTATATTTACATTGATCTCTTCAACAAAAGGCTGTACAGAAATACTTTCAGCAATGGCTTTTTCCAGGCTATCCACATTTTGCAGGTTAAGGGGTGAACCCGTGAACTGGTGATAGAGGGCTCCCAGTTTGATCCCTGCCTCAAAAGCAGCTATTTGTGCATTTTCAGGTCTTTTTTCCATGATTAATGGGATGGCAGGGTGTTATTTATATTTGTGGATGGGGCACATTTTACATAGTGTCAGGTATAATGTGGTATGGTTACAAAATAAGGAGTATATTGTATGAGTACGCTTGAAAACCTTGAAGGAGCATTTGCCGGCGAATCCATGGCAAACCGGAAGTATCTGGCCTTTGCAAAAAAAGCTGATGACGAAGGCTACCCTCAGATTGCAAAATTGTTCAGGGCTGCTGCAGCAGCTGAGACTGTTCATGCCCACAACCATCTGGGAATTATGAATGGTATTAAGAGCACAGAGGAAAACCTCAGGGAGGCCATTGAGGGAGAAACCTATGAGTTTGAGAAAATGTATCCAGAATTCATAACACAGGCAAAAGATGAAGGTAATGGTAAGGCTGCCTGGAGTTTTGATGTTGCCAATCAGGTAGAAGCAATTCATGCCGAACTTTACAAGAAAGCCCTTGATAATGCGGGCAACAATGAAGAGGTTGAGTATTACGTATGTGAAGTTTGTGGTAATACTGTGGAAAACGGTGCACCGGATGTATGTCCGATTTGTGGAGCCCCATCTTCTAAGTTCAAAAAAATTGATTAAAGTGTCCTGTTGGGTAGGACATATTCTCTTATTTTTTATTTATTGCTGCTACCTGTTGGTTTAGGTGCGGCCATTTTATTTATTCTAATTAATATACAGCATTTTATGTACACCAATTGTATATTCATTGCCATATTTATTATCCCTATGATCATGGCAAATTACAGGTAATGGAATCTGGAAGGTATTCTTTTACCAGCGTTGTATTTTATTCTATTATTTCAGTGGTTTTGTTTTGTGTGCTGGCAACTTCTCCGGCTTCAGCGGACTGGGGGCAGAATGAGGTGGAAGTGAATTCTGTCTATGAAGTCGGCTCAGGGTTTGTCCATGTCACAAAAGAGATCACTTTCACCAACAAGGATGAAAATACCCGTTACTGGCAGGGATTTTACTCTTCATTAAATTATCCTGTTCCTCCGGATCATTCGAATCTTTCTTCCTATGACGATTCTTCTGAAGTGGGGTTCAAAAAAGCTGAAGATGGCGGAGAGTATTACATTTTCACATTCAATGAGGATGTGTGGTATGGGGATAGTTACACTTTCACACTGGAATACGATGTCCGGACAGATCCCATCTATACTACTTTCACAATTACGGAACAATCAGATACTGGAACTGTGGAACTCATTGTCCCTGATGACTATGAAACATATCTGGAAGATGTGGGTTATGGAAAAGAAAATCTACACGATCATACGGTTTATACGTTTGGCAACGCAAGTTTTCAGGAATTTCCCTTGAGGATTGATTGTGTAAAAACAGTGGACATTATGGTTGCCAGTGAAGTTGTTTCCCTGGGAGACAGGAATGTCAACATCAGTGTGGAATACCGGAAAGGAAATGATGAATGGGCGCAGGATGTGCTGGAAAAAACGGCTACATATCTTCCCTTGCTGGAGGATGTCTGGGGAGTACCTTTTCCGGGCAAATCGGATCTTATAATCAGGGAATCTTCCGTCGCAGAAACGAAGGGTTATGATGGTTTCAATTATGGTGATGGTACAATATCCCTTCTACATTCAGCAGGGGACCGTGTGCTGATACACGAACTTTGTCACAGCTGGACCCATGCATGTAATTTTGAGCAACTCTGGATGCATGAAGGTTATGCCAACCTGTATACTTTCCTGGTATTAAAACAAACAAATCCTAAAAAGGCCCTGGCTATGAAATCCGAACTTGAGGGGGATTATGACAAAAAAGAACACCAGTTTGCATGGGCTCTTGATGGTTGGTCGATTCCGGATGAGTATAACACTTCCAGCTCAGAAAGGATTGGCTATGGTTACAGTAAATCTTTTGTTTTCGTATCGGATGTTTATGAAAAAGTTGGTTTTGAAAGAATGCAAATTGCCAACAGGAAGTTGCTGGCCGCCGGTAAGGTGAATACTTCTGGTCATATTTCAATAATAGAATCGGTTTCAGGCAAGGATTTCGATAATATGTATTCTAATTTTGTCTGATAGAGATTTCCGATTAACTCCCTTCTCATGCATATTGCATGGATGTTTTATGGTTGGCTTTGCGAGTCCGTTTGAGGGTTACTTTTGCTCCCTTTCAATTGAATTGTATCTTCTTATCTCTCTACTGTCTTCATTAATCGCCTGATAAAACTAATATATATTTAACGCAATCTATTATCTATGCTCATTGCGGTGATCTTGGCGATAATTGGAATTCTGGAAGTAATCATATTGACCCAGTTGTTTGGTTACCGTTTAGGGGGAGTGATTGTTGTTCCTGTGCTTGCTATCTATGCATGCAAAAATTTTCTGATGTTGCCGTTATTCATCGTAGGTGTCATTATTGCTTACATAGGCCTGCTCTATTTGCAGAAGAACACCATGATCTATGGAAGGAATGAACTTGTTGCAACATTACTGATAGGTTCGGTATTCCCAGTCCTGGGTCTTTTTTATCTAAAAGGGATTGGCTACGATTTTACTGATGTCGTCTTCTTTGGCAGTATTCTTCCCGGCCTGGCGGCTTATAATTATTCCCGTATAAAGCCTCAGTACAGGGTTGCGGATATATTGACTTCTATCGGTATTTTCCTTGGGCTGGTCATAGCAGCCTGGGTTCTGATCAATCCATTTGTAGCTGAAACCATTGGCAGTCTCACCCCGCCAATTCTTTTCAGCCCCACATCAGATATAGCTTTATTAAAACAGGTTGCAGTGGATGTTTATCCTGCCTCTTCCATAATGAACCGTTTTTCTGCTTTTATCCTGTTCATTGTATCTCTGGCACTTTCGGAAATCGTCAGGCAATCCTATGGAATTCGTGTAGGTGTGGTTTCAATGGCCATCCTGGCAATCTTCAGTCTGGAAAACAAGTGGTTCCTGATGCTTTACTTTTTCAATCTGATTGCTTCTTTCATAGGTATAACTATAATCCAGAAAGCAACCCTGCTTTACGGAAGAAATCTCATAGGGCTTGGAACTTCTATCTCCCTGGCGTTAACACTTCCTTTTGTATTCATTTTCCCGGTATCCCGTGGTTTGTCCATCTTTTTTTTGGGGTTGATTGCCGGTCTTAATGCCTATAATCTGCATGTCACTCCTCCGGCTGAGAGGAAATTGTTCATTCCTCTACAGGTATCCATTCTGGCTCCTCTCCTAATTCTGGCTGCCGTATTGGGAGAAGGCCAGCAAGGGGGATTGTTCAATGAGTTGGGAATCTATCAGGTATTTCTGGTCTTTTTGGCCTTTGCTATATCAATAGCCTTTGTGAAAATCAACTGGGTAGGCAAACCCCTGGAAAAAAATGTATGGGATGCTTCCCTGTTTTCGGAGGGGGATGAATGAGGCGGGCTATTTATGAGATATATAACAAAAATGGTAAATGGACCTGGAGATTGCGCAGCGATGAAGACATTCTTGCTTACAGTGGTAAAACGTTCTCCATGTCTTCCGATGCCTGGTGGGAAGTCGATAGGGTGCGTGCCCTGGCAGCAAAACTGGCAGGGGTAAACGCTTATGGGGATGTACCTCTGAATAATATTCCTTCCATGGAAGTTGCCCATGCCGATGCAGAGGATTGGCAATTGACATTCTGTTCCGGCAACACGCTTGCATGTAGTGCCAAACACTTTGAGTTATCCGAAGAAGCGGAAAAAATGCGCCGCTCATTGTTAGTGGACATGATGGGTGCAGAAAAAATCTTTGTAATGGATGAAAGTGATGAGCTGCTGACCATCAAAGTGGGAGAACGCAGTCCTCTGAAATGCTTTAAATGTTTCCTTAAAAGAGGTACTAAGCATCGTTCTCTGCTGGAAATGACGGATATCCGTATCGATGTTGTCGGGATTCGTGGTAAGTCTTCTACGGTTAGTCGTCTTTCTGAGATACTAACAAGACGGGGTTATAATACACTGGCTAAGGTTACCGGCAATCGTCCCCATCTTATAATTAATGGTTATGCAATACCGATTGAACGTTTGGGTCCAAATGTTATGTTGTATGAAAACATCCACGGATACAGGGAATTTGTGCCTGTAATCGAGTCCTATACTCCTGATGAACGACAGGATGTTGCCATTATTGAAAACCAGGCTATAACTGAATACACCACAAGGATGGTTAATGAGATTTTCGTGAAACCGCGTATTATCATGATCACCAATGTGCGACAGGACCATCTCTCCACCCTGGGCAGGGATAAGCGTGAGATTGCAAGGTCCTTTGCCCGCTCAGTTCCAAGAAATACTGTGGTTATTAACTGTGAACAGAATCCCGTATTGCAGGATTATATGAAAAAAGAGATTGAAAAACGTGGAGCAACTGCAATAAATGTACAAATTCCGGAGGTTCACAGGGGACTGCTTGGTGCTGAAACGGTTTATGGATTGAATTATGTGCTTGCTGAAGTTGGCAGTGACCCTATCCCTGATGGCGAGTTGGATTCCTACCTGCAGTCAATGCAACCTCGCTGGGTTGAACTTGAGTCGGGTGTACTTTTTAATGCGGCTGAGGTGAATGATGTGGAAAGTACGGAAATGATACGTCAACAGCTTGCAGGTAAAGAGAAGATTCTTCCCTTTGTTTACCTGCGGGATGAAAGGAGGGGCAGGTCATATTCATTTGTGAAATATCTCAACCATCTTTTTGAGAAAGGATACATTGATGAGGTTTTCATGGGTGGCCGCACCACAAAGGCGTTTGCCAGGAATATCAGGGCACCTATCCGTCAATTCAGCGCCGATGCGGATGCAGGGGAAGTGCTCGATGAGATGGTCGGGGTAGGACTGCCTGTAATCCTTATGGGTAATACTGTGGATGAGTTCATGAGGCAGATTGAGATTGAGATCTCAAAACGGGTTGTTGCAGGAGAGAATGTGCATTATTCTCCAGAAGTTGATACCCTGGAGGAAGTCAGTTCGATTGCTTCTAACCATTGAATCTCTCATCTGGCCTTTACGGGTGTATTTTTCAAAATTCAGGTTTGGAAATTCTCATAGGTAATATCAAGAGCGGGCTTTTCAAACCTCGCTCTCGATTTTTACATAGATGCAGTCTGCCATTTCCCTGTCAACCGCATAACGTGTATGTTCCAGGTCGAAAACATAGGATGGATATGACTGTACAAGTCCTATGGGCATGCTGGGCAATACTCCCATTGACATGATTTTTTGTAGTCTTTCTTCATCCTTGATGTCAAAATATGCAACCTTGCCCTGTTGGCCATTGCTCAGGGTTGAGAGGGGGGCAACGACCCTTTCTATTCTGTCTTTGGCTTTTCTGCAACACTCTCCTTCAGGAATATTTCTTCCGTGGGGGCATGTTCTGGGATGGCCCAGGAGGGTGCATATTTTGTCATCTATGCCCCTATGGAGTACATGCTCGAATTCACAGGCAGCATTGTGGATGTACCTGCCCTTTGTGTCAAGCACGTCTACAAGCAAACGTTCGGCAAGCCGGTGTCTTCTGACTACATTTCTGCCGTTTTCAATTCCTTTCTGGTTGAGAATTACATTGTTGCCCTGAAGGGTGATGTTTTTCTTCTCTATGAGTTCGAGTATTTCGGCTGATTCTTTTTCCATCCCGAGTGTATCCAGTGGAACTGACTCCATTCCCTTTTCTTCTGTACATACCCACATTCTCTCAACAATCTCTTCTGCATCGTTACTAATTTTCACTTGAATACACCTCTTAGCAATTTTTCCAGTTTTGTTTCTTTAGGTATCTCGTATTCACAGTTTGGGCATTTCTGCATGTTGCATGAATGCAGTTTACCGCATCCTGAACATGTGGATTTGTCGGGTTTATCGAATTCGAATCCACAAAATGGGCATTTCATAGTACCACTCCGAAATAATTGAGAAGATAATTTACTACAAAACCAACAACAAATGCACCTGGGAATATGAAGGCTGCCATTGCAAAGGCTGTTTTTAGGCCCCTTTCCTTTACTGTCATCATGAACTGGGCTATGCAGGGCATAAACAGGGTCAGTGTAATAGCAGCCACCACAATGTTAACTCCGGTCAACATTCCTGCATTATACATATCGAAAAGACCCGCCGCACCAAAGTCCCTTCTGAAGAATCCGAACAGGAACATGACTCCTGCCTCCGCGGGCAAACCGATCCACTGTGATGGGTATGCCAGCAATCTCACAGCAATATCGAACAGGCCTATAAGCCTTCCAATCCATATCACTACACTGGCTATTACAAATAGTGGCAATACTTCAAGGAAATACCACTGCATCCTTGAGTATGTTTTTATAGCGACATTGGATATTTTAGGCAGGCGTAGGGGTGGCATTTCTACAAAGAAGTTTGGTTTTTCTCCGGACATGACTTTTGATGCCAGAAATCCTATGAGTATCAATTCCAAAAATACCACAATGGCCCATATGAACAATGCTTTTGAGCTGAAGGACAGCACACCGAGGATTACACCAAGCTGTGCGGAGCAGGGAATGGCAAGTGCAAGGAGCATGCTTGCTATAATTCGTTCACGTTTAGTTTCTAGGGTGCGGGTGACCATTGTCGCCATGGTAACACAGCCAAATCCCAGTACCATGGGGATTACTGCTCTTCCGCTGAGGCCAATCTTCTTGAATAGTCTGTCAATGAGCATGGCAAGCCTGGGCAGGTATCCTGTGTCTTCTATTATCGAGAATACGATGAAGAAATCTCCCACAGGGGCATTATCAGTGCGATAGCATAGGTGATTGCCTGGGTCAGTATCCCATATTCTCCTACAAACAGATCCTGGATGACTGGATAGGGTACAAAAGCATTGAAATTAGCAATAACCCATGGATTGATTTGTTCGCCAAAAAGTGTTCCTTCTAGGTAATCAACCACCGTTCCTGCTGCAAATACTCCTACGAATTTGTAAAGACCGAAATATAGTATCAGGAAGAGTATTGGTATGCCTGTAATTGGCCGGATCAGAAGTTTGTCTATTTGCTTACTCAGGCTGTTCTCTTTTTTGGACTGTTTTTCACCTGCTGGCTTTTTCCGATCTTCCTGCTGTGTCATTACAGAATCAACAATTTCGTTGACATTATCCTGCTTATTGACTGCGATTTTCAGGTTAAGTGGCTCGCTGTATTCAGTCTCAATGTCACTAACTATCTTGCTTATGCGTGCCGGCTCTTCCTCCTTCTGTTTGATTTTTTCAAAGGCTACCAAATCCTTCTGGAGCAGAAGTTGTGCAAGGGTTCTTTTTGATATGGAGTATTCGGACTTGAGGGCAGAAGCTGTTTTCTCAATTGCAGATTCGATTTCTTCGCCGTAATTTGGAACGAAATAATTTAGAGTGGGTTTGTAGTTGGCGATGGTTTCTTCCAGCTCTTTCAACCCTCTGCCTGCGGTTGAGACTGTGCTAACGACTGGAATTCCCAGCCTTTTTGCAAGTCTTTGGGTATCAATCTCCACTCCTCTTTCTTCCGCCTCATCCATCATATTGAGTACAAGTATAAGAGGTACGTCTGCTTCAATTAACTGGATTGTAAGGGGCAGCATCCGCCTCAGGTTTTTTGCATCCACTACATGGATGTATACATGGGCATCTTCATCAAAGACGTATTTCTGGGACACCCTTTCCTCTTCTGTAATAGGCAACATAGAGTACATTCCGGGAGTATCTATTATCTCGTACTCTTTTCCTGCGACCTTTCCATCTCCTTTGCTAATCTCTACCGTGGTTCCGGGATAGTTGGAAACTATGGTATAGCTGTTCGAGAAATGGTTGAAGAGGACACTTTTCCCAACATTCGGGTTGCCCACAAGCACTATCTTTTCAAGTCCATTTGATGGAGTTTCCGATGTCTGGCAGCATTTGCCTCTTGTTTTCAGCGATGGCAGTTTCATATTGTTCTCTCTTTTAGGGCTTCCTAATTTAGAGTTTCTTAGGGTGCCCTAATATATAATATTTGTGCATGAGAGGAGGTAAATACTATACAAAAACCAGATAATTATTTTTCAGAATTTTATATTTGTACAGGGATAAAATCGATATTTTCCTACTGGTGATATCTCTATGCTGTACCATCTCACAACGGGCGGGCATTCAAAATCTTGTAAATGCCCTTTGGAAAAGTTTTGAAATAATCGGATGCATTTATAAAAAGTACAAAATCAAATAGTAAGGAGTAATTTTGTAGAAAAGCGTGAATAGATGCTCCGATCGGGATTCGAACCCGAGTCACAGGAGTGAGAGTCCTGTATGATTGGCCGTGCTACACTATCGGAGCGCATTGGCATGAGGGCACAATTCTAAAGCAATTTATGTTATATTAAGCTTTTGTAAAAACAAGAAGCGGGGTTAGGCAAACATCCCGCTTGCTGTGTTCTGTTCTTCTTCAGTTGTCACCTTGTTGAAGGCTTCTGTCATATCCTTCATGGTAATCTGTTCGCCCCTGCGACGCAGGACAAACATCCCTGCCTCCTTGACAATGATCTTGAGGTCTGCTCCACTCAGGCCGTCGGCCATCCTGGCAAGTTTGGTCATATCCACATCATCTGCAATATTCATGTGTCGGGTGTGTATTTTGAGGATATCCTCGCGCGCTTTTTCATCGGGTATTGGTATTTCAATAACCCTGTCAAACCTTCCTGGGCGAAGAAGTGCGGGGTCAAGCAGGTCAATACGGTTTGTGGCCGCTATGATCTTGACCTGGCCGCTTGGCTCGAATCCATCCATCTCGGACAACAATTGCAGCATTGTACGATTTACTTCTGCAGAACCTGTGGTGCCGTCATGGGTACGCATTCCGCCCACGGCATCAATTTCATCAATAAACAGTATGCACGGGGATTTATCCCGGGCCATCTGGAACACATCTTTCACAAGCCTTGCTCCTTCTCCGATGAATTTCTGGACCAGGTCCGAACCGGACATACGTATGAAACTTGCATGTGCACGGGATGCCACTGCTTTGGCAATCAGTGTTTTTCCTGTTCCAGGGTCACCGTACATAAGGACGCCGGATGGGGGTTCGATACCGATCTTATCGAATAGTTCGGGTTCGGTAAGGGGCATCTCTACGGATTCGATTACCTCGTTGAGGACGTCATCCAGTCCGCCTATCATATCATAATCTACATCAGGGGAATTGATGACTTCCATTATCTGGGCGCGCATGTCGGTTGCTTTACGCATTATTGATACAATGGAAAATGCAGCATTGATGGATACTCGCACACCTGGTTCGATTTCATCCTTGAATTCTGCGGGTATCTGTGTAACGACTTCCTGATTGTTGCCATGCTGGCGGATAAGTGCCATATCATCTTCTGTTTCCATGACAGTTGCAATGAAAAGGGGGGGTGATGTAATACGCTCGAGTTGTTCCTTGAGTTTTTCCATTTCCTCGAGGTAGTTGTTTGCCAGCATATTTGCTTCAAGAAGCTTTGCTCTCATAGATTCACTCTGGACTCTTAGTTCCTCATTTTCCTTTTTGAGTGATTCGATCTCAGAGTCCATCTCCTCTGCAGTATCAACAGTGTTATTGGTATTTTCAATAGGAGTATTTGCAGTTGCATCGGACATAATGCGTCCCTATGCATATCATCGAATATAAATCCACTCCTGTTTTCAGGTATTATCTGGGCGTGTTTTATGTATTTTCACCTATGTTTTTATGACTCTTATCTGTGTTTTTGCACCTATTGTCCTCCTATATGGCCTGTTTCACACTTCTATACAGATAAAAACAAACCCCTTTATTTCCATTGGAGCAAAAGGCGAGTTTTAGTAATATTTATATCACATTGTTCTCTTTGCTTGTTGTGAATAAGATGAAATATGAATTTTTAAATTGTTTAGTTTTATTTTATTGTTTTTCACAAGTAAAAAACAGTTTAAAACAAATATATAACAAAAGACTTATATATGATCTTATCATACCATATATTGCATATAATGGATGTGTGAAACTGTAATAACGATTCACAATTCGATCTAAACAATGCAAACCATAAATCTGAGGGGATGAATGGCTTTGCACTCCATTACATCTGAGGGGATGAATGGATTTATGCAGAGGCTAAAAGATGAAGATTCGACTCGAGTTATTCGATGATGATGACAACGAGGTTGCCAGAGTTCAATTTGAAGGAGATACTTGGCAGAATCGCTCGATCCAGTTTATCAACATGTTTGGTGAGTCGCAACCTCCATCGGAAGAATCTTCATCTTTTAACCTTTCTTCACAATCACAAAACAGTCGTGAAGTAAACACACCTTCACATTCCGGTGCTCAATATCCACCACAACAGCAGGTTCCACCACAGATGGTCCCTCCAAATTATCCGCCTATGCCTGCACAACATTACTATAATCCAATGTATTACCCACCGGTTTACTACCCGTCGATGATGCCACAACCACTACCTCCCATGCAACCCACCACCCCGGCACCATCGATGTCCCAGCCACCTCAAGTCCAGCAAGGACAGCAAAGTGGTAGTGTAAACCGGTCCTTTCCTTCTCAACAGGTGAATAAATCAAAATCAGATCCTTCGTTGACAATAAGTGAAAGACTTGAATTGTTCCTGAAATACGAGTTTCCACGTATGTGGGGTACTTCACAGGAAATACAGCATCAGTATGAGCAGGTGTATGGGCCAATCAAACTAAGCACGGTGTCCACATACCTTTCCCGGATGTACCGTAAAGATCTTCTCCAGAGGCGGGGCAATCGCACCAACCGGGAGTATCTCTATGTGGGTGATATGGAAGAACAATCTTCAGTTCATCAGTCCTTTTCTCCGGGTTACATTCAGAGGACATGATATTTAATATCTGAATCCTTATTTTATCTCATGAACTCAGCAGAAAAATCTATAACAAAGGGTTTCGTGCTGACTGCAATTGGGTTTTTTCTATTGTTTTTAGGTTTTATTACAAAATCGATTTATGAAAACGGAGGTCAATCCGAATTTGGCGGGCTTGTATTGATAGGCCCTATTCCAATTGTGATAGGTTCTTCTGAAGGTGTTTCCTATTCAATGCTTTTATTAGGACTTTTAATATTTGTGATCTACATTTTGTTATGGAGGGTTAACCGTTGATCGGGGATATACTCGTTTACGGGGGGATGGCCCTTATTGGGCTTGGTATTTTCCTGATAGTACGGGGTATCCGTGAACAACACGCCTTTCACAAAAAACAGCCCTTATCACAGACAAGTGGTGGTGTGAATGGAGTCCATACAGGTGATGAAGGCAATTCTTCACGTATCGATGTCAGAAGTGGAGGAGTGATCATGGTCGGCCCCTTGCCGATAATTTTTGGCTCAGACAGCAACACCTCGAAAAAGGCGATGGTGCTTGCCATCATTCTGGTGCTGATTTACCTTTTGGTGGTAATATTGGTATAATTATATACGTTTTCACAACAGATAGGATGTTAGTATGCCGGAGTTTGAACTTGTATCAAACTACAGTCCCCGTGGTGACCAGCCACAGGCGATCGATAATCTTTCGAATGGTATAAACGGTGGTTTCAGGCACCAGACACTGCTGGGTGTGACCGGATCTGGTAAGACCTTCACAATGGCAAATGTCATTCAAAATGTGCAGAGGCCTACCCTTGTAATTGCTCATAACAAAACCCTTGCAGCCCAGTTGTTTTCAGAATTCCGCGACTTTTTCCCGGACAACGCGGTGGAATATTTTGTCAGTTATTACGATTATTACCAGCCTGAGGCTTATCTTCCCACAACTGATACCTATATTGAAAAGGATTCTTCCATCAATGAAGAGATAGATCGGTTGAGGTTGTCTGCCACCAAGTCGCTTATGGAACGCAGGGATGTAATTGTCGTGTCCAGTGTGTCATGCATCTATAACCTGGGTTCGCCCAGGGAATGGCAGGAAATGTCCCTTTTCCTGAAACCGGGGGATGAGGTTGACAGGAGCTGGATATTCGGTAAACTTGTAGATATCCAGTATGAAAGGAATGATGTGGAATTCACCCAGGGTACTTTCCGTGCCCGTGGGGACACTGTTGAGATTTTTCCGGCGCAGGATAATGTAGCAGTGCGGGTAGAGATGTTCGGGGATGAGATTGACAGGATTTCCTATTTTGAACCCCTGACCGGCAAGGTTGTACGTGAAGTGGAGGATGATATGCAGGTTGTAATATATCCTGCCAAGCATTTTGTTATGCCCCAGTCACAGATTGATCGTGCCCTTGTATCAATCGATGAGGAATTGAAGGATACAGTTGCCGAATTTGAAAAACAGGGTCAATTACTGGAAGCCCAGCGTATAATGCAACGCACAAGGTTTGATATCGAAATGATAGAAGAGCTTGGGTATTGCAGCGGTATTGAAAATTATTCCCGTCATTTTGACGGCCGCAAACCAGGCGAGGCTCCTTCTTCATTGCTGGATTTCTTCCCGGATGATTATTTGCTCATCATCGACGAATCCCATGTGACTATCCCGCAGATAGGAGGGATGCATAACGGGGATCGGGCACGCAAAAAATCTCTCATTGAATATGGGTTCCGTCTGCCTTCTGCCTATGACAACCGCCCTCTGAATTACGGGGAATTCGAGGAGAGGATCAATCAGGCTGTTTATATTTCCGCCACACCTGCGGATTATGAACTGGGACTGAGCGATCAGGTGGTGGAGCAGATCATTCGTCCCACCGGGCTGGTTGATCCTCCGGTACAGGTCAGGCCTGTGGCAAATCAAATTGATGACCTGATGGAAGAAGTCCGGAAGGTGTCGGATAAAGGTTACAGGACCCTTGTGACAACCCTGACAAAGAAAATGGCCGAGGACCTGACTGACTACCTGCTGGAGATGGGTATCAGGGTGCGCTATATGCATTCGGACATCGATACCCTGGAGCGGGCCGAGATCGTGCGGGAGTTGCGTAAGGGTACCTTTGATGTGCTTGTGGGGATTAACCTGTTGCGTGAAGGGTTGGACATTCCCGAGGTCGCCCTTGTGGCAATACTTGATGCCGACAAGGAAGGTTTCCTGCGTTCGGAACGCTCTCTCATCCAGACCATAGGCCGGGCTTCGCGGAATGTGGATGCTTATGCTATTATGTATGCGGACAGGATTACCGGTTCAATGTCCCGTGCAATGGGTGAGATGGAAAGGAGGCGTAATCTGCAACTGGAGTTCAATCGCAAGCATAACATTACACCGACCAGTATAATGAAGGAAATTCAGCGTGAAATTGTGGAGGCAGAGGATGTATCCACTCCGGCTGCCGGGGTTGACATGGGGCTTTCCAAAATGGAGGCCAACAGCATGCTTATTGATATGGAGGCGGAGATGCATGAGGCTGCTCGCAACCTGGAATTCGAGGAAGCAGCCCGCCTGAGGGATGCTATCAGGGAAATGAGGGAAACCTATTCCCTGTAATTGTATTCTGTTGCTGGCAATACCTTGTATTGTGGCATGGCCGAAAGGGTTATATCTGAAAAATACTATCAAGAGGTTTGCAGTGAGCGTTGATGGTCTAGTGGCTATGACTGGGGCCTTCCAAGCCCTAAACCCGGGTTCGAATCCCGGTCGACGCATTCTCTTTTTTGCAATCCTGCTTTCATCTCAGGATGGTGATTTCATTTATGGTGCGTGGGAATTACTACTATTCTCTTTGAATGATACGGCACCCTGGATGTCAAATAACAATCAAAGTGCCATATTTGGTTCTTCAGTTTCGAGGAATATCTGGTATAGAATTGGGGTTGGGTCTTCTGAGAGAATGTGTTAAAATGCCAGCGTAGATGTCTATGCGAAAAATTGTTTAGCAATTCTATATTGAAATTGTTATATATGCTAATTGTATACGGGGATCAATATGATGGGCAAAACATCGTAAAAAAGCAGTTTGGTGGTATGGTGGTGGTACGAAATGAAAGCTGCTTTCCATCTTGTCCATCGTAATTAATTATGTAAATTATAATATATATAAGTTACCATATGAGCGGAGTTATATAATAACCCTATTTTAAAAATATTATAAAAGTAAATTAATCAATAAATTGTTAAGTCTAATCAGTTCAAATAATTAAAAGTGTATATACATAATACTTGATAATTTTCTTAATTTGAATAAAGAAGACTGATAGGGTCTATATATGTTACATATAAATATAAATATTCTTTGTAACATATTCTCAGCTACCGAATTGACTGCAAAATGTGATTGAATGAAAGCCAATTTTATTATTTTTGTGATTATTGTGGCTACAGTAATTATCGTAAGTTCTCATTTATTCATAAATTTTGATAATAATGAAGATTTTGAAGATGAAAGTCCACAAAAAGAACTTAAATATAACTGTAATGAAATCTCAAACTCATTTGATAAAAGCACAATTACCAATGTTATCATGAATAGTATGGAAGAAAAAGATTATATTATTCAAAATAACAGATCAAATTCAACAAATAACAAATCGAACCGGAATATAAATTACCAAATCGTGGGTTTGATCTGTCTTTTATTTATGTCTTCTATAGTATTATTTTTCGTATCCTGGTATTCTACAAAACGCTAAAATAGCAATCGTTACCAGAGAAACACTTTTCCATTAAACAAGAGGGACAGTGAACGTGAAAGTACTGCCCTTTCCGACTTCACTTTCAACCCAAATATTTCCATTGTGCATCTCAACATACTTTTTTACAAGAGATAGGCCAAGGCCAGTACCGCCAAATTTTCTGTTAGCGGATGAATCTACTTGTTTGAAAGGATCAAAAATACTTTTGAACTCTCCTTCAGGAATTCCAATGCCTGTATCTGAAACAGAGACATGGAGTTTCCCATCAGTAATTTTTGTAGTAACCTGGACTTCACCTTTTTCAGGTGTGAATTTTATTGCGTTGCTAAGCAGGTTATACATGATATCCCTGAATTTTGACCTGTCAACCTGTATATCTGGATTTTCATGCTTAAAACTGACATGTAAATCAATTGCTTTCTTTTTTGCCATGGGGCTCACAAGCGTAATTGTATCATCAATTATTTCTTCAATATTTACAGATTCAGGCACATAATCCATATTACCAGATTCAACTTTTGAAATATCAAGAATATCGTTAATTAGTTCCAGTAAGTGTTCTCCACTATTTTCTACATTTGAAATATACTTGTGCTGCTTTTCATTTAGTTCTCCAAATTGTTCTCCACTCAAAACCTGAGAAAAACCAATTATTGAATTAAGGGGAGTACGCAATTCATGACTCATATTGGCAAGGAACTCGGACTTGGTACGATTGGCTTCTTCAGCCACAAGTTTCCCTTCAAGTAAAGATTCTTCTGCAGTTTGTCGGAGTGCTTCCAGTTCCAGATTATAAAGTGAAAAGGAAATGTCACCAACAACTTCCCTGGATAAACCAATAATCTCTTCATCACTTACATAATCTTCAGGTATTACTATTGCAATTGTGCCGTATACCTTATTGCCATATTCGATTTTTGATACAAAGACATCTTCCCTTCCACATTCATTTTGCAATGGGCATCCACTACATTCTTTTTCGGGATTTTCTATTATTATATAATCACTGGCCTCTAAAGCACACTGGGCACAGTGTGGCAAATTATTCTTTTGGATATATTGACGGAAATTATCAATTTTGTTGCTGTGACCACTTTCAGTAATTATATTAATTTTATTGTTTTCATCAAAAATACCTATCCAGGCGGCAGTATAATTATTGTATCTGGTTAAACTGTCACACATTTTCTGTAATGATTCATACGAGTTTTTTTCTTTGACAATTGCTTGATTCACATCACGTATACAACGCAATGTATCGGTGAGATGAATTATTCTTTGCAAATTCTTATTACGTTGAGTTAATGCTTCTGAAAGAGATGCTTCTGTATTTTTTTGTTCGGTGATATCATTAAAAACAGTAATGAATTTACCTTTTTGGTAAGAGTATACGGAAATTTGAAAGTGCTTATCCATTGGTTCAAAATACGTTTCAAATTTGGCAGGTTTCCCCGTTTCAGCGACTTTTGAATAGATATCAAGATATGGAGGTTCATCACTTCCATATAATTCAGATGCCAGAACATCCTTTACCTTTTCTCTTTTGAGACCGAGAATATTTTCATAAGCAGGATTGGCATCAGTTATTTTGTAATCTATGGGATTACCTTCATAATCATAAACGATTTCATGAAAACAAATGCCTTCATCCATTATTTCATAAAGGACATTGCGCTCTTTTTCATTTTCATGATTTGTTTTTCGATTCATTTAGAAGTGTCCCTTATAATCTAATCAAGAAATACTAGGCAACAGGTAACTTAATTGGTATTTAAACCATGTTTATATTCATTTTGTATATGATATAAATATACTGGTTCAAAATTGAAAGCCCAAAAACGCAGTTATCTGGAACAATTCCTGGATTCCCATGATTACATCCGCAAAGGCACTTTCTTCCGGCTGAGCTATGACCCGCCCTGGGCGCCGGATTTCCTGAAACGTCATGAGATTGCCATCAGGATTGAATGATATTTTTGCGCAACATTAATATCTATGTGTGCCCATGTAAGACCACTTTCCACACAGCCGGACGATAAGTACAGGTTGAAATTCTGGAAATACGTGAAATGCCTTTCAATCTTTTTGCGGGGATTGCCCAGCCAGGCCAAAGGCACATGGCTTAGGATTATATTCAAAGGGCTGCATGTTGTTTTCTGCAAATTTGCTTTCAATAATCCGTCAATTTAATATGTAAGGTATGTATTTAATCAACATCAATCGGGCGAGGGTTGCCCAGCCAGGCCAAAGGCGATGGGCTTAGGACCCATTCTCGTAGGAGTCCGTGGGTTCGAATCCCACCTCTCGCACTATTCTTTTGGGGTGTATAAAAAGAAAATATAACAATGGTAAAAAATTTTGAAGTCAGGAAGGTTTAATTCTCGAATTTTACTAAAGAATTAGTCGCCTGAATTTTAGATTCAAGTTAGTTGGAAAAGCAAACATAATAATATAGGATGTATTGTACGATATTGAATATAACCTAAATTCATCCCCTATGTTGATTTAAATTGATGTTCTACAGGACCGTTTCAATTCTCGATGCCCAATATTTCTTTGGTCAGCTCATAGCTATGTTCTGTACATTCAGTAGCAGACTCATCAACACATTCTTTATAAGCAAATCCTGAAATCTCATAAAGCAGTTTGTTTAAATTCCTACCTTTACTTGTTAGGTGATATTCTATCGTTAAAGGTGTCTTGGAAACAATTATTTTTTCTACCAGTTCATCTTGTTCTAGCTGACGCAATTTCTCTGATAGGACCTTGCTACTGAGTTTTGGATTATTCTTTAAAAAATCATTGAAATGCGTGCTTCCACAAAACATGTCCCTGATAATGTTAAGAGTCCATTTTTTACTTATTAGTTTGATTGCTTTGTCTATAGGACTGCGTTTCAATTGACCCATGTATATCTCACCTGATTACTAATTGGTTAGATTAAGTATTTAAATTACTATTGGTAATTAGGGTGTGCAACACGGCATTGTAGAAAACCTCCATTATCTATTAAATAAAACAATAATGTTCCAAATTATCTAAATTTGAGCATACAATGTGGGTATTTCTGCAGGCCAAAAGGAGAGATAAAATATGGCAAAAATAACACAGAGTCTTATTGGCGAAGCATTGGTAGGAGAAGGACCTGAAGTTGCACACATCGATCTTGTTATCGGTACAAAGGGAAGTGCAGTTGAGAATGCATTCATGAATGCACTTGCAAACCCACAGCAGGGTCATTCCCCACTGCTTGCAGTCCTTGAACCAAACGTTATGCCAAAACCAGCAACACTTCTGGTGAACAAGGTTACCATCAAGAATGTAACGCAGGCTTCCCTGATGTTCGGCCCTGCACAGGCAGCTATTGCAAAAGCTGTAATGGACAGTGTAGCTGACGGCGTTATTCCAAAAGAAGAAGCAGAAAACCTTCTTGTCATTGTCTCAGTATTCCTCGAGTGGGATGCAACAGACAAGGATAAGATCTACGAGTTCAACTACGAAGCAACAAAGATGGCAATCAAACGCGCTATTGACGGAACACCAACCGTTGATGAAGCACTTGCAAAGAAGGACTCTGCAGAGCACCCATTTGCTTAAAAAAGATATCCTGCGAGCAAAATCGCAGGATGCTCATCTTTTTGATTTCAAAACAATAACTTAAATTTATAATTATTTAATTTGGAGCTAACATGAAAATCAATAACCAAATATCTTATGGGATTTATGCCAGATTGGTTTTTTGTGTAGTCATATTTGCAGTTTCAGGTTACCTTATATCCTATAGCGAATTGCTTAAAGGATCCTTAATAACCAATGATGTTTGGTATTGGTTTTTTAGTTCAGTAGCGCAGAGCTTTGTAGCAATCATTAGTGTTCTGATAGTGGTTTATACTTTCAATAAAGATAATATCAAATATTCACATCAAAAAAATTATCTTGAAACCATTTTTTCATTTTCAATATTAGTTGGATTTTTCATAATCTTTTTTTCGCTTATGTTAATTCCTTTTGCATCGATTCCATTTGGCAATACTTACAACATAACAATAAAATTGATCATAATCCATGTATTTCTAGGTCTATGTTTTTTTGATCTGATTTATACAATTAAATTTATTCACAGTCTCTGTACGACTTCTGACGACATCGAGAATCCTATGGAAATAAATGATAATGCATTTGATGAAAAAATAGCTGATGGGGGAGAGTTTTAATTCATTTAGCCCCCTTCCTACATTTCCAATCTTTCCCTAACATGGGCATTGAGGGTAAATGGCTTCTCAGCTTCAGCATTCTTCTTCATATAATGTAAAGTACCTTTAGAAAATCCCCTCTTCTTCCATTCAGTATAGAACAGATAAATAAATTCTACAACTCTTAAGAGATTGTGCGCTGTACTGAACAATAATTCAAAAACACTATGCGGGGGTTGCCCATTCAGGCCAAAGGCGCAGGGCTTAGGACCCTGTCTTGTAGAAGTTCGTGGGTTCGAATCCCACTCCCCGCATCTGTTTTTTTTAGAAATATATGTAACTCAGCAAAGCGCCACTCTTCTAAAAAGTTCATTTTTGACTTAGAGTAGAAATTCTATAAGTTTAGTAATTTGGGCACAGTTTTTCTGCAATTTCAATTATAAAACCTTCTGGTATAATTGTGCCAGTGTTTTTAATGTAGTTTGGAATGCGATTATAACGAAGCAACTTAATGAAGGAATGTTTTTGCAATGGTATGTTGGAACCAGTTATTGCAAGTATTGATTTCACCTTAATTTCATCTTTTGCAAGGTTGTAATAGAGCTTCTGCAAAGCATTTCCATATTTATGGTTGTTTAAGTGGCGATAGACAAGATAGCCAGCCCTATTAAGTTGATCGTATGGTGTGTAAGATCCATCATCGAACACCTCTTGAACATAACGTTGGCTCCAGTTTTTCGTTTCAATCACAAAGACGCCTGTTGGACCAACCACAAGATGATCTATTTGAGATGATCTCAACTTTGACCCATTAAAACTTATGTAGTCATTCAATTCAAGATATAAATCATTGAAAAGGTAGTAGTCATTAGACAGTTTGTTTAATTCCTCAATAACGGCCAATTCTCCCAAAGCACCATAGTACTCATTGGATTTTCTAAGGCTTTCAATTTTATTAACCTTAGAAACTAGAGATGATAATCGAGAGTCGGTTTCTTCATCCGTGTTATTTTCGAGATAATCACTTTTACTTTTTAATTGTCTCAATTTTGAAAGAAGAGGTTCAAGGCGATTGTCTACTTCATTTTGAGAATTTGTATCTAAATATTTTAGTTGTTTTTTGCTTTTACGTATTTTTAATTTGGTTAATATGTAGTTAAAAATATCTTTCAAATTAAATTGAATTGACTGCAATGCTTCTACATTGTTTTTTATCTCATCATATTCTGATTGTATCTCGTCTATTATGCGCGGTTTTTGTGAATTTATATCACATTCTACAATGTCAATTTCTATTTCGATATTTTGTATTTCATCTTTGATTTCCCTACGCACATCGAGTTTTCTTCCATAATATTGATGCTTTAACTCCTTTTCTATGGCATCAATTTCATCTAAATTCGATATTTGAAAACCTTTTTCGTTGGCTAAATAGATTAAATCTTTTACAGCCCCCGAATGCCCCTACTGGATTACCACAATAAATCCTCTAGTATACTTGCAGAAGTAATATGAGTTACAATTCGAATCTTATATTTATATGTTATTTTACTTTAAATGTTTAACCACTCTTTCAACAGCAACAGTATTCAATTTAATATCTCCCTTCTCAACTATCTTTTTCTTGATTCTCTGAATCGTTTTTCTATCTATCCACTCCTTCAATGTGTTTTTGAGATAAATTAAGTATTTTCTGCATTGCCCCTTTCTTGTTCAAGAAATCCTGTGGCTTTAAACATACCTACTCTACTCATCAATATCATTGGCCTCTTTCCCAATATACACAAAATTATCAACATTCAATCTCAATAAATTTATCACTGTCATAAATCCGTATTTCACACCTATACATGAGTTATTATTCTGTATCGAAAACAACAAAAATACATTTCACTAACCCGTATCTATATAAACTAGCAGCAAGTAATTTTTTAATAATGATAGGAGAGATTATATGAAGACATTAGTAACATATATGACACAGACAGGAAATACAAAAAAAATAGCTGAAGCAATTTATGGGGAAATTACCGGGGAGAAGGATATCAAAAACATCGAAGATGTAAGCAACTTTGAAGGTTATGATCTTGTGTTTGTGGGCTTTCCGGTCCTGCAATTCAATATTCCAGAAAATGTTTCAAAATTTGTAAAGGAGAATGTAGCTGGTAAGAACATAGCATTTTTCATGACCCATGCTGTTCCCGAGGGATTCGAAGCCATTCATTCATGGACCGGCTCCTGCAAGGATATTGCAGACAGTGGAAATTATATTGGTACGTTTGAATGCCAGGGTGAGTTGGCACAACCTGTAATCGACATGTTGCTGGAATCCGATGATCCACAAATGAAAGAGTTTGGTGAGATGGGCCCTTCCACTAAGGGACAGCCTGATGAATCTCGTGTACAGAAGGCAAGGGAATTCGCAAAAGAGATTCAGGCAAAGGTCCAGTGACTGGATATTTCTGATTTCCTGCAATCCGTGTAGGGGTTTCAGGTGCTATTAACAAAGATTAATCGCAACTCAGTTTGAGTTCATTTAATCTTTTATCTTTTCAGAGACGTCCTTACTTGAATAAATTAAAAAGTGTTCAAAGGGCACACTTTAATGCATAGTCCGCATCGAAGTCCGCCAAGAACATTAAACATATACTCGGCGCATTTTTCTTTATGAATGACCCCTTCTGATGTAAGAGCATCAACCGGACATACTTCGATACACTTCATGCATTCACTACATGCATCATTTATAAGTGGCAAATCGGTTTTTTCTTCCGTATCCAATGGTGCATCCGTCAGTATAGCAGCCATACGTACTTTAGGCCCAAAGTCCTTTGTTATCAGAAGATGATTCATGCCAAAGTTTCCCACTCCTGCACGATAAGCAGCATATTTGAAAGATAAATCTGCTTTAAGTGTCTCACGATTGGCATACCAGTAACCGTACTCACTTCCTTCACTTGGAGCAATCGTTGCCATATAACCTTCTTTTTCAATAAGTTTAGCTAACTTGAATGCAATGACTCTCAATGTAGTTGTAGCTGCCATAAGTGTATTTGTATATTCACCTCTGCCCTTTGGTAACGTTTCAAATGCTCCTCGTGGTACAGAAACCCCCAGGATAATTACTGATTGTAAATTTTCCATCACATCCTGAGGCTTGTTGCCAGTATAATCTGAATCTTCAAAACAGGATTTATCAGTGATACTGATAAAATCAGCACCTAACTCAAAAGCCAGGTTCCTCAAAGTTTCTGTAATATTATTCTCTGTCATTTTTCCTCTTCCTTTTGACAAGAACTATTTGCGATACTTTTCAAAAATACCACAGTAAAACATTGTACACAGCGTTTAAAAAATATACTGTAAGCATTCCTGTTTTATTCTTTTGACTTCAGGTATTCTGCAATATTCTTGCCCAGTTCTTTTGCGGCATTGACAGCTTCAGGTTGGTCCTCAAATTTGTTTATTCCTACAGACTCTTTTGTTGCATCTGGACCAAACGTCATCTTGATACCGCTCATGTCACATTCGTCTCCAAATCTGCATCGAACACATGGATTATTGCCAAGGATCCTAACAGAGCCTACAGCCTCCATTCCTTCTTCCATCATGTAATATGTAATCGCATTGATACCGTTATCAGAGGCGGGTGGCATCATCTCAAAATCCTTCGGGATTGCAGATGTGATTATAGCACCGCCTGGTTTTCCCTTCATAAATCCGTATCTATGACGAAGTGGGTAGAGCCTTTCAATGAATGCCTTTGTACGTGAGTCAAGGGTGGAATAAGGTGTAAAACCTGCAATAATTAGAGCATCTGCTTCTTTAGCTTTTTCTGCCAAAGCAATGCCGTCGTCTTTAATTACACAGACATTCGTTTTTACACAACCCAGACACGCCTTACAGGGAGCAACGGTATAATCAATAAGTTTGACAAATTCGTAATCCATGCCTGTTGCTTCAAGGGCTGCTTTTAGAGCACGGTCGGCATTACTGTCTTTGATAGGGGAACCTGATACACCAAGAATTTTCATTACTATTCACTCCTATTGACAATCAGCTTGTAAATACCTTGAGTGTTGTGTGCAAAAGGGTGTGGGTATTACAACCCAGCCCTTTCAACAAGGGTGTCAGCGATCTGCTTTGCACTCTCAATTGGGAAGTCTTCTGGTGTAAGAAGTGCACCTGCTTCTCCTGCGGTAATCTCGACATCTCCTGCTTTACATTTAGTGTCTGCACCAGCAGGCATTGCTGCAAGAAGATCTTCAGGTGAATTTATAGGGAATGATGCATCTGCCAGTGCTCCAACGATCTGGGAATGGATTTCTTCTTTTACGCTCATTTTGTTTTCTCCTTTATGGTTTTTTATGTGGTTCCATGTTCTTTGGAAGATTTGAACCACAATAGATAATTGATAGTTATTCATATATACTTAATCGGCATTACAATGACTCTTGTATAGTGGAGTAACTCCTATGACCTTTAAGGTTTTACTAGAAACCCTTATAAGCAATGTGTGAAAATTCTATATTATGAACAATAATTGCGAATCCGAACTCGGGGATATAAGGGAAAAGCTTGATGATATCTACAGAGAAGTCAGATCATTTACTGAAGATACAAACAGGCAACATCTTGAATCCATTCTGGCATTTGTAAGAAGTGATTATTCTGATGCTATGGAAAAACACCTTGTTGCCGATGCAGAAATTGGACTTTCTAAAAACATGGTCAAGAAATGTGAGCGTCTTGATCAATGCCGATCAATTTTCACAGAAATGTTACAGAAAAATGCAGCTCTTATCAAACAGCCCTCTGTTGATAGTGAACTTATTGATAAGAAACGTGTTGAGATCAAGACTTTAAGGAAAGGCATGCCTTATGATAAGTGTGACATCTGCTTTTCCGAGGCAATCGATCTTTTTGAAAAACAGGTCAGCCTTATGGAGTCTATGAGGACATATGATACAAATAAGGATAAGAAGCAGGACATCTCGCTTATTCCAGCACAATCAGCTATCGATGACGTGCTCGATCCCTTATGCCACACAAAGCGTTTCGAAATTTTAAAAGCAGTCTGTGGTCAGTCAATGAGTTTCTCTGCTTTTTCTAAACTCACAGATCTTCGAGGGGGAAACCTTTTATTTCATCTCCAGAAACTCTCAGATAGTGGGATGATCATACAGCAACATGAGAGGGGTGATTACATGATTACAGGTAAAGGGTTTAGGATAATGGAAGGTATTAGCGCTATATATTTTTCTCTCGTCTCTGAAGAGAATTAAACTTCTGTAATAACTGTATAAAGACAAGGCATTAATTAACTGTAAAACACAGGAGAATTGAGAGCACAGGACCCCCATCCACTGCTCTCAATCGTACCACCCACTCCCATTTTTTAAGCCGAACCCCCTTCGGCTGTATCCAGGTCAGGAACTTGCTGCAAAAGTTCCCGGGTGCAATCCCTAATAGGATATTTTCCCATATAACCTAAATGGGAATAGAATTTCTGTAGTGTGAGGATTTTTTTATGCAATTAAAAATTTCAACTACAATATAACAGACTAATTAACTTTTAGGTTTTTGTTAACCAAAATAAAGTCACCAAAAATATAATATTAATTATGGCGTAAACTGCTTCTGTGGAGAATTATTCTTCACCAAATGTATTTATATAGCATGCAACCAGAAACGCATGTACCAAATGGGGGTATAACATGTCAGAACATGAAGAACTTGAACATGAAGAATTACTGGACAGTATGAGTAACAAACTGGGTTTCACTCCGCAAATCCTGAAAACATTGGGTGAGATCGATCCGCATTTCCTGAAAAAATACAATCATTGCAATCAGAAGCTCCTATCTGATGGTGCGCTGCCTGCAAAGATGAAGATTCTTATGGCACTTGCAGTGGTGGCATCCAAGCAATGTGAACGATGCACGGTTGTACAGATGCAGAGTGCCTTGAAAAACGGGGCAACGGCTGAAGAGATTATGGAAACCATGGAAGTCATATCCATAACCTCGGGTGCACCCGCTGTAGCTGCCTGCAGGGATGCGTTGAAACTTCTCAAGGAATAATCGGATCATTCCGGTTTTTCAATTTTTATGGGGGTACATTTGAATGAAAGTTTTGGTTTTTGGAGCCGATGGTTTTGAAGATCTCGAATTGTTTTATCCTTTACACAGGTTGAAAGAGGAAGGTATCGATGCCAGGGTGGCATCTGTTTCCCGTGGTACCATTGAAGGTAAACACGGCTATCATGTTGAAGCGGACCTATCCTTTGATGAGCTCGATCCCGATGAATACGATGCACTGGTAATTTCCGGTGGCAAGGGACCTGAGATAATGCGGCTTAATGAATATGCGCTGGATATAGTGAAACATTTCATGAATGAAGAAAAACCTGTGGCTGCTATCTGTCACGGCCCGCAGCTTCTGATCTCCGCCCGGGTGCTGGATGGTCGCAAGGCCACCTGTTGGCCCGGTATCAGGGATGACCTGATCGTAGCAGGTGCAGATTACAGGGATAGTGAAGTGGTAGTTGATGGCAATCTGGTCACTTCACGCCATCCGGGTGATCTTTTCGCCTTTGGACGTGAGTTGCTTGGTTTGATTAAAGGATGAAGTATGGTTTCCGGCATTTCCCGGAAATTATTTTTTTTATTTTTTTTATTCTGAAATAATTGAATCCATATATCCTTTAATTCCATCATTTTTTAAGGGCGACACCACTCTTTATAGCCGCATCTGCAACAGCCTTTGCCACAGCAGGGACAACTCTGCTGTCAAGAGGATTGGGTATTATGTAATCTTCTTCAATGCCGTCCTCTTCTACAATTGCTGCTAGGGCATTGGCGGCTGCAAGTTCCATCTCCAGATTGATCTGGGTGGCTCTGGTGTCCAGTGCACCTTTAAAGATTCCCGGAAATCCCAAACAATTGTTGATCTGGTTGGAACAATCAGATCTTCCGGTTGCCACTATACGAGCGCCTGCTTCAAAAGCTTTAAGGGGCATGATCTCAGGAATGGGATTTGCCATAGCAAAGACAATGGCGTCATTGTTCATGGAAGCAACCATATCTTCTGTAAGGATTTCGGGAACAGATACGCCTATAAATACGTCCGATTCGGCTACGGCGTCAGCAAGACTTCCCTTTATTTCTTCAGGATTTGAAAATTCAGCGATTTTCTCTTTTTCAGGATTCATCCCTCCTGTACGTTTTCTGCTGATAATCCCATGTCTGTCACAAACAAGCAGGTTTTCAGGTCTCACTCCTGTATGAAGGAGTTTTCTGGCAATGGCCATCCCGGCAGCACCGGCGCCAGATATGACTATTTTGATCTCGTTGATTTTTTTGCCGGTAAGTTTGAGTGAATTCAGTAAACCTGCTATTGTAACAATCGCGGTTCCATGCTGGTCGTCATGTGTCACGGGTATTGGCAATTCCTTTTTGAGCCGCTCTTCAATCTCAAAGCAGCGGGGTGCACTTATGTCTTCGAGATTGATCCCTCCGAAAACCGGGGCGATGTTTTTGACAGTTTTTATAATTTCTTCGGTGTCCTGGGTATCAAGGCATATCGGGAATGCATTAATTCCTGCAAGTTCCTTGAATATGATGGCTTTTCCTTCCATCACAGGTAAACCTGCAGATGCACCGATGTTTCCCAGCCCCAGAATGGCTGAGCCGTCTGTTATGATCGCGACGGTGTTCTCTTTCAGTGTATATTTATATACATCATCATTGTTTTCAGCGATCCGTTTGCAGGGCTCGGCAACACCGGGGGTATAGGCAATGCTTAAGTCCCGGGTATTGTCCAGACGGACTTTGCTTGCTACTTCAAGAACACCATGATGTTTTTCGTGTAATTGGAGGGACTCCTCTCCCAGTGAGTCGTCGGTTTCCATGCACGATTTTACTGTCAATTTTTTCAACTTTTATTCCCCTTTATACTGGTTAATTCCCTGATTTATAATTGTGAAGGTAATCTACTTATAATCTCGCTACTGGGAATTTCACCAAAACACCTAAGTAAGGTAGAATACCTCGGTTGGCTATGAGATGAGTGAGAACTCGTTTTTATACAACACTGAGTTGATATATTGTCAATAAAAGATGGCGACACAATAAAGATCGATTATACAGGCACTCTGGATGATGGCACAGTTTTCGACAGTTCCGAAAATCATGAGGAGCCTCTTGAATTTACTGTAGGGGCAGGTCAGGTTATTCAGGGATTTGACGATGCTGTCAGAGATATGGAAGAAGGTGAAGAAAAAGAGTTCAGACTTGAGCCTTCTGAAGCCTATGGTGAATACAATGATGGTCTTTCCCAACCAGTACCTAAAGACAACATTCAGTCAGACATTGACGTTGAAGTTGGAATGATGTTGCTGGTGAAAACACCAGATGGCCAGGAACTTCCAGCAAAGATTGCCGAGGTTGGCGATGAGGAAGTCATACTCGATATGAACCATCCCCTTGCCGGTAAAGCATTGAACTTCAATATACAGGTCAAAGAGATATCATCCTGATATCTCTTTTTCATCTAATTTCCTAATTTCTTTCCTGAAATTACTGCTGACGGATTAATTTTTTTATCGATATATTTTACCCAGCGAAGGCTCTGGAAATGTATCGTTTAGGTAGCAAAATAGTATGTGAATCAAATATAGGTGTAATTTTTTGGAAAAATATGAAAAAAGGAGGATGGGGAATTATTCCTCCTTTGTCTTATCTCTCAGGAACTTGTGCAGAATTCCACCGTTTTTGCAGTAGTCTACCTCTATATCGGAATTGAGGTTTACAGTTACATTGAATGTGACTTCTTTTCCATCTGGATTACGGGCTACAACCTCGAGTTTTCCGCCGGGTTTCATTTCAGAGATGCCCCTGATTGTGTAGGTTTCATCGCCTTTAAGTCCCAGGTCTTCTTTGCTTTCACCTTCCCTGAATTGCAGGGGAATTACTCCCATTCCTACAAGATTACTGCGGTGAATCCTTTCGTAGGACTGTGCGATCACAGCTTTGACACCGAGCAGTTGTGTACCCTTGGCCGCCCAGTCACGGGAACTGCCTGTTCCGTATTCCTTGCCTGCAATTACTACCAGGGGAATGTTATTTTCCATGTATTTCATGGCAGCATCATAGATTGGCATCTCCTCTCCGTCAGGGAGGTAAACTGTCCATGAACCTTCCTTGCCAGGTACAAGTTTGTTTTTCAGGCGCACGTTACCGAAGGTTCCACGCATCATTACTTCGTGATTACCCCTTCTGGAGCCGTAGGAATTGAATTCTTCTTCCGACACACCGTGTTCCATCAGGTACCTGCCTGCAGGATAATCAGCAGGAATCGAGCCTGCCGGGGATATGTGGTCGGTGGTTATACTGTCATCCACAAAAACAAGTGCTCTTGCATCTTTTATGTCTTCCATATTTTCGACATCAAGCGGGAAATCCTGAAAGAAAGGGGGCTCCTGGATATAGGTTGATTCATTGTTCCAGTCGTAAAGCAGTCCTTCCGGCGCATCGAGTTCCTGCCAGCGCTCAGTTCCCTGGAAGACATTGGCATACTCTTTCTCAAACATTTCGGGTTGTACATATTCGCCACAATACTGCTCTATCTCACCGTTTGCAGGCCAGATGTCCTTCAGGTAGACTGGTTCACCGTTCGGGTCACATGCAATAGGTTCTTTTGTGAGGTCAATATCTACTGTGCCTGCCAGGGCAAAGGCGACCACGAGCATAGGGGATGCCAGATAATTGGCTTTCACATGGGGGCTGATCCTGCCTTCGAAATTCCTGTTTCCGCTGAGTACCGATGCGACAGTCAGATCACGGTCTTCAATTTCCTTTACTACCGCTTCGTGCAGGGGTCCACTGTTCCCAATACATGTAAGACAGCCGTAGCCCACGAGATGGAATCCCAGGGCTTCCAAATAAGGTACAAGGCCGGCTGCTTCCAGATAATCCATTACAGCCTTTGAACCAGGTCCCAGGCTTGTTTTCACGAATGGTTTGACCTTAAGTCCTCTTTCAACTGCCCTTTTCGCAACCAGTCCGGCACCGATAAGTACCGAAGGGTTTGAGGTATTGGTACAGGATGTGATGGAAGCAATGGCAACAGAACCGTGGTTTAGGTCGACCTCTTCTCCTTCACATTTGATCTTCATGATCCCGCTGTGGTCGGGATGTGTTTTTTCCACAACATTATAACCGCCCTCTTCAAGCCAGCGGCTGTAATCCGGATCAGTCTCGAAGTCTTCACTTCCCTTCTTCAGGGAAAATACATCTTTCATTGTCCTGTGGAAAGCAGCGGACATATCACTGAGGACAATGCGGTCCTGTGGTCTTTTCGGACCCGCAAGGGAGGGCTGCACCGTGCCCATGTCAAGTCCAAGAGTAGAGGTATATTCCGGAACCGGTGCATCACTTTCTGCAAGCAGGCCCTGCTCTTTGCAATATTGGAAAACCATATTCACATGTTCTTCACTGCGTCCGGTCATGCGCAGGTAATCCAGTGTAACTTCATCAACGGGGCAAAATCCCATTGTTGCACCGTATTCCGGACCCATGTTGGCAAGGATTGCCCTGTCAGGCAGGGACAGTTTCCTGTAACCGGGACCATAGAATTCCACGAATTTACCTACAACACCGTGTTCCCTGAGCATCTGGGTTATTGTGAGTACAAGATCTGTGGCTGTGATTCCATCTTTCAGTTCTCCTCTTAATTCAAAACCCACAACTTCAGGAATTGGCATATAGTAAGGTTGTCCAAGCATAACTGCTTCAGCCTCAATACCACCAACGCCCCATCCCAGGACACCCAGGCCATTGATCATTGTTGTATGGGAATCGGTTCCTACAAGAGTATCGGGATAGGCGACAGTTTCGTCGTTTTCTTCCCGCAGATGTACCACATTTGCCAGGTGTTCAAGGTTTACCTGGTGGATTATACCGCTTCCCGGAGGTACTACGTTGATATTGTCAAAGGCATTCTGTGCCCAGTGCAACAGTTCATAACGCTCCCCGTTTCTCTGGAACTCATGTTTCTCATTACAGTTTCTTGCATAGGAAGTGCCGTAACAATCGACCTGTACTGAGTGGTCTATTATAAGGTCTGCAGGAATTACAGGGTTTATTTTCTCCGGATTTCCACCAAGTCTTTTCATTGCAGACCTGATTGCGGCAATATCCACAACCGCAGGTACGCCTGTAAAATCCTGCAGGATTACCCTTGAAGGGATATATGGGATATCCGATTTTGGTACATTGTCGGGTTTCCAGCCTGCAAGGTTTTTTACATCCTCTTCGGTTACAACCTTGCCATCTGTATTCCTTACCAGATTTTCCAGTAATACCCGGATGGAATAGGGAAGAGAAGAAATTTTGCAAAGGCCATTTTCCTCAAGTGTATCCAGACGGTATATGATACTCTTCTTACCCCTGGTATCAAGAGTATCTCTTGCTTTAAAAGAAACTGAATTATTATCCATTATTGGCACCCTTAAATATAAATCCGTTAAACGAATTTTGCACGTGGTCTTATCAACCTGTTATCTGAATATTGTTCGAGACAATGTGCAATCCAGCCCGATATCCTGCCGGTGGCAAAAACTGCCGTTGCAAGTTTGGGAGGGATGTCAAGATATTTGTAGACGACACCGGAATAAAAATCTACATTCGGATATATAGGTTTACCCCTCTTTTGCACATATTCTTCATATGCGACCCCTTCTATCTTCTCGGCAATCTCGAACCTCTATTAGGTCACATCGATCATGATAGTTTTCCAAAAAAACAAGAAATTATAATCGGTGTTTTCCTGCAAGGCCAACCGATTTCCTATTGTGCTTTTTCACCAGATGTAGAGGAGTTTCAGTTTTTCTCATCCTCGAATTCAACATACCAGTGGCTGCCATCGCAGAATGGTTTGTTCTTGGAGTTTCCGCATCTGCACAGGCAATAATGATCCTGGGTTTCGGGGTTTGATCCATCCGGATCCTCAAGTTCAATATTTCCCACCACATTATAGGCATTGTTCTTCGCTACGAATACTTCTGCATTATGAGGGTAATCTTTGTGCAGCTGTCCATCCATTGTGTAGCTCAATGCTCCGGATGGGCACATCCTGATAACCCTCGCAATCTCTTCCGGATCTGCGCCGTCAGGGTCGATCCAGGGTTCAACGCCCATTCTGAAAACCGAAGGCAAATTATCTGTACAGTGGCCCCTGTGGGAACATACCCCACGGTTGTCATGGATTGTGATTGCTTTTCCTTTGTAAGTATCCATTTTGTCAGGAACGCGGTCTTCTTTCTTTTCCCCTGAAAAACCGTTCTTCATGTGCGTGCCATCGCAAAAAGGCTTGTTTCCGGAACCCCCACATCTGCACATTGCAATAGTGGGCTTTGTTTCAATAAATACTCCTTTTGAATTACGCAGGGTGTTGAGATTGCTTACAATGTATGGTCCGTCTTTTGATACTTTTATAATGGTTTTGTCTTCTTTATCCATTGAAATTCCCCTTGCATAGACTTTTGTCTGAATAGCTTAAGTAATTATTGCGAAATAATTCTCTGTTTTATTCAGTACTTTCCTGTGACTACTCCCACGACTAAAGTACGTGGGCTTCTATGGGTTTTATCCAAGAGATTGTAGTCCCAATCTCAGTATGTTGATAGCGGCATTGTGGTCTCTGTCCAAAACCAGGCCACATCTATTACATTTATGAGTTCTATCATCTAATGTTTTTTCAACTAATATACCACATCTTGAACACATCTTAGAAGTATTTGCAGGATTAACCAACACAACTAAAGAACCAGCACTTTCAGCCTTGTACTTCGTTGCAGAGATTAACATATTCCATGCGGCATCTGATATGCTTTTTGCGAGACAATGATTTTGAAGCATTTTCTTGATGTTTAAATCTTCAAAAGCAATGAAAGAATATTCATTTATTAATTGTCTGCTTAATTGATGAATGAAATTATGACGCTTATTTGCGATTCTTTCATGAATCCTTTGCACTACTCGAATAGCCTTTTTGCGTTCAGGAGAACCCTTTGCGGCTTTGGATAATTTCCTTTGGGCCTTTGCGAGTTCCTTTTCTTCCAGACGGAAAAAACTAGGGTTGGGTATTGCTGTTCTGTCAGATAGAGTTGCGAAACTGGATAATCCCATATCAATCCCTACAACATTTTCCATCGTTCTTTCTGGAA
>NZ_RDSK01000014.1 GCF_003722075.1 Methanohalophilus sp. RSK
GCAGGTATGAATGAAGTCGGTACCCTTTTTGAAAGGGGTAAATTATTCCTTCCACATGTTATGATGGCTGCAGAAGCCATGCAGGCCGGTGTGGACGAACTTAAAGACGATATGCCTGAATCATCCGAAAAAGCTGCCAGTGTAATTGTCAATGGTACAGTAGAGGGAGATGTCCATGACATCGGTAAGGCTATTGTATCCACAATGCTCCAGACATCCGGATTCGAAGTCTATGACATCGGTCGTGATGCACCTGTAGCAGATTTCATTGCCAAGATCAAGGAAACCAATGCAAGCATGGTCGGAGTTTCCGCACTTATGACCACCACTCTCCAGGGCCAGAAGGAAGTAATCGAAGCCCTCGAAGAAGAAGGTCTCCGTGACAAGGTAAAAGTCATGGTAGGCGGTGCCCCTGCAACCAACTCATGGGCCAAAAAGATCGGTGCAGATTGTTATGCAGAAAATGCAACAGAAGCTGTCAACAAGGCAAAAGAGCTTCTTTTATAAGGTGATTATTAATGGCAAATGAATATTTTTTAAGAATGGGGGATGGCGAACGTATCTCCATGACCAGGGAGCAGATCATTGCAGACCTTCAGGAAGGTAGTGCAGATGCAGCAGACCTTGGTGACATTCCTGAACTTTCCGGGGATGAAATCGACAAGCTCGCAGATATCATTATGGATCCCAATCGTATAGTCAGTGTCGAACCAGGTATGGAAATCCCTGTAACCCACGACATTGGTTCAATCAGGATCGATGGTGATCAGGGTAACAGTGGTGTAGGAATTCCATCCAGTCGTCTCGTTGGCTGCATGATGCACGAGAGAGGTTTCGGTGCTGACACAATGGAACTTGGTCATATCGACTACAGTTTCAAACCAGTCAAACCGGTTATTGCCCAGGAACAGCAGGCAATGGAAGTTTGCCAGCAGAATATGACTGTCCCCCTTCTCTATGGAGCAATGCCAAATCTTGGTCTCTATTATACACCAGATGGTCCATTCGAAAATCCTGGTGACCTCATGAAGGCTTTCAAGATCAACGAAGCCCGTGAATCCATCGAGCATGCCGGTGACCATGCAACCCGTGACATTACCTGGATCATGCAGCACCTGCAGAAAGTAGGCTGTGACGGTGTCAACTTCGATACCATCGGTGCTGCAGGTGACGGGGACGTATATGCATCCCTGTATGCGATGAAAGCACTCAGGGAAGAATTCCCTAACATCTACATCGAAGCAGGTATGGCCGGAGAATGTACCCTTGGTATGCACGGCGAACTTGAGTTCGAAGGTAAGGCTCTTGCAGGTCTGTGGCCACATGAGCAGGTGCCACTTGCTGAAGAAGCCGGTGCAAATGTGTTCGGTCCGGTCTGTAACACCAATACCAGCAAGTCCTCCGCATGGAACCTTGCCCGTGCAGTAACCTTCACCAAAGCAGCCGTTTCAGCTGCAAACATCCCCTGTCATGTTGACATGGGTATGGGTGTCGGCGGTATCCCAATGTTCGAGACTCCACCAATCGATGCAGTAACCCGTGCCAGCAAGGCAATGGTCGAGATTGCAGGTGTCGACGGTATATAGATCGGAGTTGGCGACCCAATCGGTATGCCAATCTCACACATCATGGCTTCCGGTCTCACAGGCATGCGTGCAGCCGGTGACCTTGTTGCCAGGATGCAGTTCTCCGAGAACATGCGCATAAATGAAGCCAAGGACTATGTTGCCAGGAAACTCGGCGTTGAAGCACTTGACCTGAGTGACGAATATGTCATGAGGGAAATCCGTGAGGAACTTGATATTGGTGTACTTACATCCGTTCCAGGATGCGCCAAGGGTATCGCATCCAAGATGAATATTGAGAAACTTCTGGATGTTGAAATCAACTGCTGCGATAAATTCAGGGAAATCACAATGTAAGAAGAACATTTGTCTGCCTTTTATTTAAGGCAGATAAATTGAATAATTTCGGAATAGAATCGATGAAACAGAGAACGTATAAAAGAAGGTGAAATATATGGATGAAAACACAATTCAAGCACCTGCTGAAGATTCTACTGAGCTGGAATCAGGTAAGAGCGCAAGAATGAAGAGGGTAGCTAATTGGTGGGATGGTGTAGCTTTGGCAATGGCGGTTCCTGCCCTATTGTTGTATTCTTTGGGTGATATGGCCGCAATTTTAGGTGTTGGTTCAATAGTTGTATGGGTTATTTCCACTTTCGTAGCTGTATGGCTAGTATTTGGGTATGCGGAACTGGCAGGAATTTTCTCAAATAAGACAGGAGGAATGGGAGTATTTCAGTATGCCGCCTGGAAAAATTCTCAGGTTGTAAAGAAACATCCTATAATTGGGGATATGATTGGCGTAATTGGTATATGGGGTTATTGGTGGGCATGGAGTCCAGTACTTGCAATTGGCGGTTTGGTCGTAGGTCACTGGTTCATGACCCTTATCCCTACAATTCCAGAGACCATATTGTTTATTATTCCAAGTGATGTTGCTATTGGCGCAGTTTTCCTTTTAATTCTATATGGTATCAATTATTATGGATTGATGGGAGGAGCAAAGCTTGCTCAGGTACTTGCCCTGGCAACTATTATTCCTATGGCAATTCTTGCTCTAGCACCATGGTTTACTGGAAACATTGATTTTGGCAACTTTACACCATTCCTTCCCTTGAATTGGGCTACCGGTGAATTGGAATCTTCTTGGTTTACATTTGATGCAATTTATGGTATTCTGGGAGGATTATTCATCGCCTGGTGGTGTGTTGTTGCTTATGAAGCTGTAGCAGTTTATACAGCCGAATATAAACACCCTGAAACTGATACTTTTAAAGCTGTAAGTGTAGCATCGGTTCTTGTTGCGTTTTTCTATATCCTTCTTCCAATAACAGCACTTGGTGTTGTAGGTATTGAAGGGATTCAGGGTGATCCACTCCTTGCCATACCAAACATTGGAATCACATGTTTTGGTGAACTGGGTGGACATATAATGATGGTAGTGATGATGCTTGGTATTCTTCTGGCATTGAATCAGGCTACCAATGGGGGAGGACGTGCTCTGTACCAGATGGCTGAAGACGGAATGCTTGTTAAACAGTTTGGAATATTGAACAAATATGATATTCCAGCTGTTGGAATGGGTTTTGATATTATCTTTAACATTGTACTGATGTTCCTCAAAGCCCCAATTATTATCCTTGCAGCTTCAGCTATAGGATACAGTCTTGTTAACATACTGGCAAACCTTTCGGTTACATATATGAGAAGGAAATTCCCGGACGCATATCGACCTTTTAAAATGCCTGGCTGGATGTATGCATTATTTGCACCGGCTTTCTTGGTTATTGGTGCAAGTTTATTTGCAGCTCCGGTATTTGGTGGAATTTCAGGTACAATGGTAGGTCTTTCGATCAGTATAATAGTGTTACTGGTTTATACATATCGTAAGAAATACCAAGAAAGACCTGGATGGAAAATATGGGGTGAAAGTTCAATGCCAGACTATATGAAAGGAATACCATTTGAGGATGGAAGGCCGGCAGAAAATGGTACAAGAGACGCCGTCCTCACGACTGTCCTTATGCTGGTTATTCTTGGATATGTAGCCATGATAGGAATTTATTTGACCTAATGGGGGTGTGAAGTATGGAATGTAAAGAATGTGAAAAGATTTTAATAGCCACAGATGGATCGGAAAATGCTCAAAATGCTGTATCCTATGCTATGGGATTTGCAAAAACATCTGGAGCAGAATTATATGCTGTATATGTTGTACCTCATACGTCTATCTATGCAGGTATCAGAGATGTTTCTTGGGCAGAATCGATGGATAGTTTCTTTACCAATGTTGGTAAAAAAGCTACTGAAGAAATTGCTAAAAAGGCCAAATCAATGGATATTGAGGCCAAAGAAGTATTGCTTGAAGGAAATCCAGCAGAAGAGATCGCAAGTTTTGCGTCCTTACATGATATGGATATGATTGTGATGGGTACGCGAGGTAGAACCGGTGCAGCCAGCCATATTCTAGGCAGTGTAGCTGATAAGGTGATCCGGCATTCCAATAAACCGGTGTTGGTAGTCCCCTGAGCGTTCAATTTGCATGTATATCAATTGATATACATGCAACTTTTAAAGACTTAATTTTGATATATGGCAATGTTTCCATAGAAGCATTGTCTTTTTTATTTATTTTTTATTATATCTATTGACGTTCATTTCCCAAACTTCCTGTGAATTTTGGCCCTCTATTCTTCCATTCGTCGGTTTTCATTTAAATTTGCTAATTTTCTGCTTATTTTTTGATAGTTTCCGCTCTCAGTTCATTACCTCCTTTCTTTTTGATGTTCTCATTTGGGCTCTGTAGATTCTGTATTTTCTTGCCCTCAGTTCTTCACCATAATTTCCTTTTCAAAACAGAAAATATCGTCTCTACCAGGTTTCTATAATGGTAGACATCTTCATCAATTCATCTCTCATTTTTCGACGGTATACCATTAAATCACAGATTTAATGGGAGTTCCAGATTTCCAATCTGGAACAAAACACATTCTTTCACTTTGTGTTTTCATGGCTAAAATTACATTGGCACCTCTCCTTATAAAATGTTAATGTGTTAGCGGAAAGGGTTTTCTACAGAGCCCACACAAAAGTAATTTAACATTGTATCCACTTTTTTAAATCCATGAAATGTAGAACAACTATTAATATTCCTGAACTTGCTATGGGAGTTAAGAATAGAGCCGCTCTAGTTGCCTGTAAAGATAATGCAGATGCGGTCTATTTTTCTCTTGACAGGTTCAGTTTGCGGGCTCGGGCACGTGCTATCTCTCTGGAAGAGTTTGATGATTTTGTAGCTTTTATCCATTCTTATGACATTAAAGCATACCTCACTCTGAATTCGGTGATATATCCGAACGATCTGGATGAATTGGATCGGATAATGGACCATGTGACCTCTTCAGATGTGGATGCGGTCATAGCTTGGGATCCGTCGGTGATAATGAGGGCATCAGATGCAGGACTCAATGTGCATATATCCACTCAGGCCAACGTTTCCAACCAGGAATCGGTTGAATTCTATAAGCGTCTCGGGGCTAGCAGGGTGGTCCTTGCAAGGGAATTAAATCTGGAGCAAATTAAATCCATTCGCAAAAGCACTTCTATGGAACTTGAGGTCTTTATTCACGGGGCTATGTGCCAGGCTATTTCAGGACGCTGTTATCTGTCGGCCTATTTGCTGGGCAAGTCCGGTAATTGTGGGGAGTGTTCTCAGCCTTGCCGCTGGGACTGGAGTCTTGTAGGTGAGGATGGATCAACCGTAGATATTGAGGGGCACTATCTTCTCAGTGCAAGGGATCTCTGTATGATCGAACATATACCAGAGCTTGTAGAGGCTGGGATTGATTCTTTTAAGGTGGAGGGTAGGTTGCGGGATACAAGATACACTTCAGTTGTTTCAAGCTGTTATCGCAGGGCACTGGATGAATATAGGAATAACAAATTTGACAGTAGGCATGTGAACATCTGGATGAAGCAACTCAGTAGTGTCTACAATCGTGGTTTTTCCACAGGTTTCTATTTCGGTATTCCTTCCCGGGAAGGTTTCATTGTGGAAAAAGACATGAATGCATCGCAAACCCTCAAAGAACTTGTAGGCGAGGTTGTAAATTATTATAAAAATCAGAGTGCTGCATATGTGAAACTTACTGATTCTGGCCTTAATGTAGGTGATACAATTCTGATTGAAGGGGAAAATACCCATCTTGAACAGCATGTATCTTCCATACAGGTGACAGGTAGTAATATTAAATCAGCTGCAAAAGGTATGGATCTGGGGCTTGCGGTAGATGGTAGGGTCAGGCCCAATGATAAAGTATTCAGGATAGCAGATTCTGATAAATGCGGGAGTGAATGAAATGGATAAATTCATGAAAGAAGCGATAAATGAAGCCATGGCAGGCCGCGATAAAGGTGGCATCCCCATAGGCTCTGTCCTTGTGAGGAATGGAAAAATTATCGGAAGAGGGCATAATCTCAGGGTTCAGGAAGACGATCCGCTGTCACATGCGGAAATTTCCTGTATGAGGGATGCGGGCAGAATTGGAAGTTATGCGGATACAGTGTTGTATTCTACCCTTATGCCCTGCTACCTGTGTGCCGGTGCTGTGGTGCAGTTTGGTATAAAGAAAGTGGTTGCAGGCGAATCAGAAACCTTTGAAGGCGCACAGGATTTCCTGCGTAGCAAGGGAGTTGAGGTGGTGGACCTGTGTGTACCTGAATGTAAAATGCTGATGAAGGAATTTATTCGGGATTACCCTGAACTCTGGGATGAGGATATAGGGGAAAGTGAGCCATACTGACAAATATATAAATATATGCTGACTATATTGTAGCGTCTCCTGTGGTCTTAATTTTGCAGGAAATTTGTTTTTAAGGGGATGAAGGTTCAATGCCAGCACCAATTGCAGAAGAACTTGCAAAAAAACAACAGTCAATAAGTATAGCCGAATTTTTTGAAAAGAACAGGCAGATACTGGGTTTTGATTCGGCCCCCAGAAGTCTTATTACTACTATAAAGGAAGCTGTGGATAACTCTCTGGATGCCTGTGAGGAATCGGGGATATTACCTGATATTATGCTTCATATCAAACGCTCGGGTAGAAGTGGGGTCGTTGTGATTATAGAGGACAATGGTCCGGGTATTGTGAAAGATCAGATCCCGCGGGTTTTTGCCAAACTGCTTTACGGTTCCCGCTTTCATGCTCTCAAACAGAGCAGGGGTCAGCAGGGTATCGGTATCTCTGCAGCGGTCCTCTATTCCCAGCTGACAGCAGGCCATGCTACCAGGATCATTTCAAAGATTGGCTCCCCGTCCCCGGCTCACTATTATGAACTGATGATCAATACCCGCACCAATGATCCCGAGATATTGAAAGATGAAATAACCGAATGGGATCGTCCCCATGGAACCCGGGTGGAGATGGAAATGGAGGCCACCTATGTAAAGGGGCGCCGCCAATCTGTAGAGGAATATCTCAAAGCCACAGCCATTGTAAATCCCCATGCCCGTATAAAACTCATTGACCCTGAAGGTGATGAGAGGATATTTGAAAGGGCCACTGATAAAATACCCGAGCCTGCAAGCGAGATTTTACCACATCCCCATGGTATCGAGCTGGGTACTCTTATGAAAATGCTGCGTTATACCGGCAGGCAAAGACTTGCTCCTTTTCTGAGATATTCTTTTTCCAAGATAGGTTTGCTCACAGCAGAAGAAATCTGTAGTGCCAGTGGACTTGATGTGGATATGGACCCGCACACCATTGAAAGGGAAGATGCGAAACGCCTTCTTGATGCCTTCCAGAAAGTAAAAATCATGTCCCCTCCGACAGATTGTCTTTCCCCAATAGGTGAAGAATTGATCTATAAAGGTCTGGAGAAAGAATTCAAAGTAGATTTTATTGCAACTACCACGCGTACTCCCTCCGTTTATTCCGGTAATCCCTTTGTCGTGGAAGTTGGGATTGCTTACGGAGGCAACCTGCAAAAGGATGACAGGGTCAATATAATGCGGTTTGCCAACCGGGTCCCTCTTCTTTATCAGCAGGGAGGCTGTGTGACCACACATGGCGTGGAAGGTATCAAATGGAAGCAATATGGTATTAACCAGCCGGGCGGGGGGCTGCCCATTGGTCCTTTGGTACTGCTTATACACGTGGCCTCCACAAATGTGCCTTTTACATCTGAATCCAAGGACGCTATTGCGGATATCCCGGAGATTCAGGATGAGGTGGAACTGGCACTGAAAGAAGTGGGAAGGAAACTAAATCGCTTCCTTAAAAAGAAAGGTTCCCTTAAAAAACGCAAGGAAAAGGAAGTTATTATTAACAAGGTATTGCCCAGGATGGCTGAAAAACTGGCAGAAACACTTGACAGGGAAGTACCGGATATCAATCCCGTTGTTGCCAGGGTAATGGGCAACCTGCTTGTTGACAGGCAATTCGATGATGGTGATACCAATGTATCCCTCAGGACAAAGAATTTTGGGAGTAAAAAAGTAGAATTCAAATTACATGAGATGTTGCCTTTCCAGGTCGAGGCAACTCCATCACCGAAAGTGGTCAGTATGGGCAATGATTATGATTACATATGGAAAATTGTTCTCAAGCCAGGTGAGGCTTTTGCCGTCAATTACCAGTTACCGGACCCATCGGATTTGGATTCTATAAAAGAGACACCTATTGTTGAAGGGGTGGAGGAAGAGATCGTTACAGGTGCCAGAGCGATAAAAGGGGTTGTATAATGGCTAAGAATGAACACCGTAAAGAGCATGACAGGCTTGCAGAACAGCGATTGACGGGTCTTGCATCGGAGTTGTATTCGCATTTTGTGGATGGAAAGATACCTTATGTGAATATGCCCAGCAGAACCAAGAACAATATTGAATTTAATGAAAACAGTGATGTATGGGTGTATGGCGACAGGGAAAGTGAAAGAAGTGCTAAGACTGTAAAAGGTGCATTCCAGTTATTGAAAACCTCTCATGTGCTTGATTTTCTTTTAAAGAACCATATCGGGAATAATCGTGGTTCAACTTTGAGGGAATTATACTACATTTCCGAGAACTGGGATATTGCCAAGTTCAAGGAACAACCCGAAAGTGATCGCCTGGTTGAGGATCTTGAGATTATTTCCAGTCTCCAGAGGGAATATTTCCATATGCGTCCCGAAGAAGATGGTGCTACACTTTTTGGCCCCCTGCGGCTGCGGGAAGAGACCAAGCGCGGAGATCGTGATATCCATTGCCAGGAGGATGTGGGTGAAAGTGGTTATCAGATCCCTTTCAATGTGGAGAATATCGATTTCATAGATCATGATGCCAAATTCATAATAGCCATTGAGACCGGTGGTATGTATGCCCGTTTGATTGAGAATGGTTTTGATGAACTAAATGATGCTATACTTGTACATCTCAAAGGCCAGCCTGCTCGCTCAACCCGGCGTATGATCAAGCGTATGAATGAGGAGCTGGGTATTCCGGTTGTGGTCTTTACTGACGGTGATCCCTGGTCCTATCGTATCTATGCTTCAGTTGCATACGGCGCTATCAAGAGTGCCCACCTTTCCGAGTTCATGGCAACTCCTGCGGCCAAGTTTGTCGGAGTGCAGCCTTCGGATATTGTGGAGTATGAATTGTCCACCGATAAATTGACCGATAAGGATGTCGATGCCCTGCGAAGTGAACTTACAGATCCGAGGTTTGAAACCGATTACTGGAAAGAACAGATTAACCTGCAGCTTGATATCGGGAAAAAGGCAGAACAGCAGGCCTTTGCGGGCAAGGGTCTGGACTTTGTCACAAAGACATACCTGCCCGACAGGCTTTCAGATATGGGTATAATTTAAAAAAGTTATTCAAAGAATTTTGTGCGTTGCAGAAGGTCGTCAACACTCTTTTTTGTATGGAGGCCTTCCAGCATCCTGTCCCTGTCAATCCACATATCAGCCGCACTCTGAAGGCCGCTTGTTTTGTGGGGAACATAATTAATGCCTTCATCAGGTGTGGCCAGACGATCGGAAAATCCCATTTCCCCTATCTTCCATTCTTTTACGGATGCCTGTGCCTCTGTTTTTGTTTGCTCGGTTTTCTCTTCTGACATGGTATCCCTTTTTGCATTTCCCTGAATATATAACTTACCTGGGTGTGCATCAGTAAACTTAATATTCCCCACTTCCCATTACCGCTAAGGAGTTATTGCAAGTGACGCTGGTTCTTGGCATAGAGGGCACCGCATGGAATCTGAGTGCGGCTGTTGTTAACGAAGATGAAGTGGTTTGTGAGGTTACGCATACATACAAACCGGTTACAGGGGGCATTCATCCTCGAGAAGCTGCTCAACATCATGCCCAGTTTGCTTCCTGGGTGATGTCCAATCTTTTCGACGAACTGGCTGAGAAAAACATAAATCCCAATGATATTGAAGCGATCTCCTTTTCACAGGGTCCGGGTCTGGGTGCCTGTTTGAGGACCGTGGCAACTGCTGCCAGGGCCCTTTCCCTTTCCCTTGAAATTCCTCTGGTGGGGGTGAACCATTGTGTGGCCCACGTGGAGATCGGCAGGTGGAAAACACCTGCAAAGGATCCTGTTGTGCTCTATGCAAGCGGTGCTAATACCCAGGTACTGGCCTACAGGCGTGGAAAATACCGCGTATTCGGAGAGACTCTGGATATAGGTGTAGGAAATGCCCTTGACAAATTTGCCCGCAGCGCAGGCCTGTCCCATCCGGGTGGGCCGCAGATCGAGATGTATGCAAAGGATTCGGTGAATTACGTAAACCTGCCTTATGTGGTGAAGGGTATGGATTTCTCTTTTTCCGGGCTTTCAACTGCAGCCACCGACGCCCTGCAAAAACATACGCTTGAGGATGTTTGTTATTCCCTGCAGGAGAATGCTTTTGCAATGCTTGTGGAGGTGACCGAACGGGCTCTGGCACATACCGGTAAGACTGAAGTGTTGCTCGGTGGTGGTGTCGGTGCGAACATGCGCCTGCGGGAGATGCTTGATATTATGTGTGATGACCGCGGTGCATCCTTTTATGTTCCTGAAAAACGTTTCATGGGAGATAATGGTGCTATGATCGCCTGGCTCGGTCTTCTTATGTATAAGGCAGGCGATACAATAGAGGTCGAAGATTCTCATGTAAATCCCAATTATCGTCCTGACATGGTGGATGTGACATGGCTGAAGGAGTAAATGAAATGATCAGGGATGGTGCAGAAGCAAAGGTCATCCGGAGAAATAAGCGTCTGGTCAAGAGTCGTATCCCTAAACGTTATCGTGTGCGGGAACTGGATGAGCGGATACGCAGGGAACGTACCCGTGCAGAGGCCCGTTTGATATCACAAGCCCGCAGGGCCGGGGTGGCGACACCTGTAATCTATGATATTTATAATTCCACCATAGAGATGGATTACATTGAGGGTAAGCCATTAAAATATGTCATTTCTGAAGGTTTATGTGAAAAACTCGGGGAACTTGTGGGCAGGCTCCATGCTGCAGGTATAATTCACGGAGACCTTACGACCTCGAATATCATCTGGGATGGAAGCAAGATGTGGCTTATCGATTTCGGGCTTGCTTTCAGTGCAGAGGATATTGAATCCCGCGGTGTAGATATTCATGTGCTCTTCCAAACCCTTGAAAGCTCCCATCCCAACCACGAGGCACTCATAGCTGCCTTCTGTAGGGGTTATAATCGCACTCTTGAATCTGCGAAAGATGTACTGGAAAGGGTTGTTGAAATCGAAACGAGGGGAAGGTACGCCTGAGTAATTTTTATCATACATTTTTGTTCTTGTACAGTCAGATATAATCTATTAACAACTCGTAGTGTGATACCATGCGCAAAATCGTATTCGTTACCGGCAACAGCGGCAAGTTCAGGGAAATTAAGGCAATCCTGGGACAGAGGGGAATTGAGGTCCTCCAGAACACCGATGGTTATCCTGAGTTGCAGGAGGATGACCTGGAACCAATCGCAGCCGATGGTGCCCGCCGGGCCTGTGAAAAGCTGGGAATGTCCGTGATGGTGGATGATTCCGGGCTTTTCATTGATACCCTGAATGGTTTCCCGGGCCCCTATTCTGCCTTTGTGGAGGATAATCTTGGCAATCCCAAAGTCCTGAAATTGATGGAGGATGAAGAAAATCGCAGTGCTTATTTCAAATCCGTCATTGGCTACTGTGAGCCGGGTAAAGAACCCCTGACGTTTACCGGTACTGTTGAAGGCAACATCGCTTATGAGGAAAAAGGGGAAGGCGGCTTTGGCTATGACCCTATCTTTCTGTATGGTGACCGGACATTTGGTGAGATGGGAGATGAGGAAAAGAATAAAGTATCCCACAGAAAGCGTGCTGTGGACAAGTTTGTGGAATGGGTTGACTCAAACGTATGACTGGAGAAGTATTGCTCGTGCCGGTGCCCCGTCACACCCTTTTATTTTTAATGGCAGACATACAAACCCATAATAACCCGGCTCAACCTTTTTAAGATCCAGATTCTCAATTATATTTATCCCTTTTCCAAGCAATATCATGTGGTTATCCAGTCCTTCCCCGGAATCCACCGAATCCGAATCGATTCCTACTGTCAGGAAGCCATTTTTTGCAATCCATCTTGCGGCATCTGGGAGTATCTTTGCAAATTTTTGGTCTGATGATTCAGTTTTCAGCAATATGATTTCACTGCTTTTGTCTTTGAAGGAAAAAGCTTTTTCCATTTCGTCATTTCCTATTTCGGTTTTCCCGGAAAGATCGATCAGATAAGCCCTGCCTACAAGAGAGGACAATTCCAGTTCATCCACTGTGCGCCCGTCCTCAAATATATGGGCAGGGGCATCGATATGGGTTGCAGTGTGACTACCCATTTCGAGTTTTGAGACACTGTATCCGCAGGATTCGATGGAAGCAACTCTCTCGACAGTAACGTTTGGATCCCCGGGATAAACTCTGGTTTCAGGACCGATAGGTCGTGCTATATCTATAATTTTCTATGTCATTTTTAGATAAAGACCCTTGAATTTTCCAGCACCTGCTTTGCTTCATCCTTTTCAAGGCCTGCTCCCATTGCCACTTTCAATGCAGTGCCTGTTGTTATCAGGTCAGAAGGATGGTGTGAATCAGTATCCACTACCATTGTCGCACTGCTAAGCTTTGCGATTTTTGCAACATGCCCATTGGTACGGTTATGCCCGCCCCTGGAGGTTATTTCCAGGCATACATTGTTGTCCGCTGCAATTTTAGCTTCTTCTTCAGTGATAAATCCGGGGTGTGCCAGGATATCTATATCCGAACATTGTGCAGCTGCACGGTTTGTGCCGGGCAAAACAGGTTCTACCGGACTTTCCCCGTGTACAACAACAATTTCGGCGCCCAGTTCTCTTGCAAGCTTTGCAAGGGTTGCTATTTTTTCAGGGGGCACATGTGTTATCTCAATGCCGGGAAGCACCTTTATATCCATTAGCTCTTCCAGGTATTTTGCCTTGGTAACACAGTTGAGTATGTGTTCTACATTGGTGAAATCGGCATGGTCTGTTAGGCCGATTGCCTCATATCCGAGAGTTTTTGCCCTGCGGACCTGCTCACTTGGAATAAGTTCTCCGTCGCTGAATATTGTATGTGTATGTAGATCTATCATGATAATTCCTGTTGTGTTTTGTACAAAGTATTTATTGTTTGTATTGATAATATCTTCTGTGCTAGATGTCCATATTTTTATATCATATGCATGGAATGGATATCTAAATAATTCTTCATGTTGGAGATAATGAATGATGAATAATAAGTCAGGGATTCGCAGGTTGGTTCTGGATGTTCTGAAGCCACATAATCCTTCCATAGTTGAACTTGCAGGTGTGTTGGGTGATGTGGAAGGAGTTGATGGTGTCAATCTTAGTCTTTATGAAATGGATCAGAAAACCGAAAATGTAAAAATCACCCTGGAAGGGCTTGATCTTGACTATGAACTTATCCGTCAGGAAATAGAGAATATGGGTGCGGTGGTCCATAGCGTAGATGAGATTGCAGCCGGTAAAAGAATCATCGAAGAAGTGGAGACTCACCAGGACAGGTGATTCTTATTTTTCTTCTTCTTCAGGACTTTCCAGTCTCTGTATAACATCTGCAAAAGCAAAATTGGGTTTTACGTCTCTTACCTTTATGCGCACTTTTTCTCCTTTTTCAGTGTCACAGATGAATACTACAAACCCTTCCACAAAAGCAGTACCGTCGCCGCCGGATCCTATTCTTTCGATAACAACGTCATATTCCTCCCCTTTCCTGATCGGTGCGGTAAGGAATTTTTTGCCTATGACGTATATTTCGGCACTTTCTGACCTTGAAGCCTCTGGCGAATGGGCCCTGACATATGTAAATTCGCCTCTTACTTTTTCCAGGTATTCCTTGAACATATCTCCCTGGAATACTTTTACAACAAAATGTCCCTGGGGTTTAAGGATGCGGGTTGCACATTCAAGTGCTGATTCGGCCAAATCGATGGAACGTGCATGATCCAGGTTCCAGTTTCCTGAAAGATTGGGTGCAGCATCACATATAACAGTATCAGCTCCTTGTTCTCCTACTGCTTCCTTGATCTGATTTGCAGTCTCTTCCCGGGTTATATCGCCGCGGATGATGGTTATTCTGTCCATTGGCTTGATGCGCAATATGTCTACACCGACAACTTTCCTTTTCGTCAATTCTCTTGCGACTTCAAGCCATCCACCGGGTGCGGCTCCGAGATCTACAACATCACTGTCTTCTCTGATAACGTTAAATTTCTTGTTAATCTGCTGGAGTTTGTAGGCTGCTCTTGAGCGATAACCTTCGGCTTTTGCACGCCAGTAATATGTATCTCTTCTATGCCTTGCCATTGGATTGCTTCCTTCATTATGTAAGTATAAAAGGTTATGCCTCTTTAAGTTCCTCTATCCGTGCACTCAATGAGAATATATTTTCTTCTATCTCGGTGAGTGCATCAGGGACCCATGAATCAAAATCATAGTAAATATTTACAAGGTCCATGTATTTTTCCTCCAGATCCTGTATGTATTCAGGTTCTGCAGGGGTCTGCACTTCATTGATCAGGTTCTCCAGATGTGTGGTCCGCATCTTCAATCTTCTTTTAAAGCGTGTTGCTACTTTTCCCATGTCCAGTTCTCTTTTTTCTAACCCAAGCATATCAAGTGCATCACTCAATTCCTGTGGATATTCAGGAAACGCGTCTGGTCCCAGAATAAAATATGTCGCCTCCTCTGTGTTTTCCATCCCTACTATTTCTTCACAGGTTACGTTTTCCAGAAAATGTCTGGAACAGGCCTTTTCACACATCTTTAATATATCTTCCTCTGTAGGGGGTTCATCATCCCTTGCATAGGTGATTTCCTGGGCAGTGCAGGTAATCTCGTGGACTGTGGCTGCTCCCAGTACATCAATTATCCCGGAAAGTTCTTCGATTGAAATCATGATTATTTCTGTATCATTTTATGGCTTAATAATGTCATGCCCGTGACGTTCAATGTGTTATATCAGGCTATTTTTAAATAATTGGAGACTTACACCTCATAACACAGGCGAAAACCATGCATTCTACACTATGGATCAAAGGAACTAAAAGTAAATCCCTTGAGGGGAAGACCGTTGTGCTGGCAGTTACTGGCAGTATTGCAGCCGTAAGGGTTGTGGAACTGGCACGTGAACTAATACGCAACGGTGCAAATGTCTATGCTGTGATGAGTGAAGCAGCCACTCATATTCTCCATCCTGATGCATTACATTATGCTACCGGTCATGAAGTGATAACGGATATAACCGGGGGGGTGGAGCATGTGGGGATGTGCGGGATGCAGGGTATGGCAGATCTCTTATTGATAGCTCCGGCAACTGCGAATACTATAAGCAAAATCGCAATGGGGATTGATGATACGCCTGTAACAACGTTTGCAACAACCGCTATTGGTAGCGGGATGCCCACGATAGTTGTACCTGCAATGCATCAGTCCATGTATGACCATCCTGCGGTGCATTCCAATCTCGAAAAACTTGAGAGTTATGGCATCAGTTTGGTTGGTCCCCGTGTAGAGGAAGGGATTGCCAAGATATCTCCCAGTGATGATATTGTCCTGGCAGCTGAGCGGCAACTTATGGGGAAAAAACTTGCAGGCAAGAAAATAGTGCTGACAGCCGGTGCAACTGCTGAAGCTATTGATCCTATCCGTATACTCACAAACCGGGCTTCCGGCAAAACCGGTCAGGAACTGGCCAGGGAGGCCTTCCGACGGGGTGGGGATGTTACAATAATCCACAGGAATGAACTCGATGTGGATGGTATAAATGAGGTTTATACAGAAAGTGCAGCCAGTATGCTGGATAACTGCATGAAAGAAATAGACCGGGGTTGTGATGTATTCATAAGTTCGGCTGCGATTTCGGATTATACACTTGATTATTCAAGGTCCAAAATTAAATCAGGTCAGAACCTTATTCTTGAAATGCATCCCACTGAAAAGATATTGCCACAGGTACGAGGTAATCATCCCGGCATAGTGATTGTAGGTTTTAAAGCTGAAACCGGTGTTGGTGAAAAAGAGCTTGTGGGAAGTGCGACCCATATGCTTGAAGAATACGGCCTTGACATGGTTGTTGCCAATGATGTGGGGGGAGGGGGAATGGGCACCTCTGACAATTCCGTATATATCCTGCAGGATGGGTCTTCACCATATCATTATAGTGGTTCCAAACGTTACCTCGCATCTGTAATAATGGACCGGCTTGAGCAAATCCTGTTATGAGGGTTTCTATGGATCCAAAACAAGAATGTGTAACATGCTTTGCTCCTGGCCATATTACAGGTTTTTTTAGAATCCATGAAAACGATGATCCGGCCCTGAAGGGCACTACAGGTTGTGGTCTAGTTCTTAACAGAGGGGTCACTGTAAAAGTAGGTGTGGGGCCCGATATTACAGAGACAGAGATATTCCTGAATGGTTCAAAGAAGCAAGCACCTGTCACTTCCCATCTGGTTACTTCTCTATGCTGTGAACCTGTAAGGATAGAATCCCATGCTGATATTCCTGTAGGCTGTGGTTTTGGTGCTTCCGGTGCAGGTGCACTGGCAACTTCCTATAGTTTAAATGATCTTTTCTCACTGGGCCTAACTCAAAATGAACTTGTGGAAGCCGCTCATATTGCCGAAGTTGTAGGAGGAGGTGGACTGGGTGATGTGGAAGCCCAGGCACACGGCGGGATTGTTATCAGGAAAAGACCTGCTCCGGTTACAAAAGGGGGCCTGCTGGATCGCATCGTATCTCCCTCTTTTAGTGTACACTGCGTGGCTCTGGGTACGTTGTCTACAAAAAAAACCCTTGCCGATTCCTCTGTGACTGGAAAGATCAATATTGCAGGCAAAACCGCAATGAAAAACTTGCTACAGAATCCTACCATTGAAGAATTTATGCGCCAATCCCGCAGTTTTAGTTTTGAACTGGACCTTTTGAGCAAGGGGGCAAAAGACATTATCGAGGCTGTGGAAAATGTCGGTGGATTTGCTTCACAGGCTATGCTTGGGGATGCAGTTTTTGCGGTTGCTGGTCCGGAGTGTACTGATACTGTCCTCAGGGAAGTGATGGGTGAATTCGGAACAGTATTTAGCAGTACAATTGCAGGTACTGATTGACATCTCTGCAACTCCTATCTTTTTTTCATATTGACATAAGAATTATTGCAAAAAGGGCGGATACCACTCCTAACCACTGTCTGGGGGCAAGCTTTTCTTTAAGTATAAAATATGCAAGCAATACTGTTGCACCGGGGCTTAATGAGGATAAAATTGTGGTAATATCCAGCCTGCCTGCTTCTGAAGCCAGTGCAAAGAACGTACATCCGCCGGTATTGAAAAGTCCTGCAAGAACAATTACGGGAAGTACGTCAATGGAAGAGGGTTTCACTTTTGCTGATCCTGTCAGTACAACAAAACCTAAAAACATCAATAGGGCTATTCCTCTGGCAAAGGCCAGTGGCCAGAATACGGCAGTTTCACTGAAATTATCTATGGATATAAAAAAGAGTCCAAAACCCATTCCCGCAAGCAGAGGATACTTTAGGTCGTTTATTTTGACTTTTGGCCCGTTATCCATACTGACAATAAACCACACTGCTATAAAAGCAAAAATGAATCCTGCAATTCGCAGGATTTCCGGAAATCCTTCATAAAACGCAGAGTAAATTACCGGGACAATGGCCGATATCACTGCAGCCACCGGGGCAACTATACCCATTTTTCCTTCAGCCAATCCCTGATAGAGGGCTAACAATCCGGATGTTCCAAAAAAACCTGCCAGGCATCCCCATAACAATTTACTTAATGGGGGCAGGTTTTCTGAGAAAACGAATGCGAGTATTGGAAAAAATACAACTCCTACAATCTGGGTTACCAGAACTACTGAATATACGTTAGTGCGTCTGGAAGCACAGCCGCCGATAAAATCACCCGCTCCCCAGGAAACGGCAGATGCAAGGCCAAAAAAGATTGCCATAAGCTCAACAGGGATCATTTTGGATTCTCCGTTTCATTTTGGGATTCTCATTGGCTGATTGGTGTATTTGATGTTATATCTGTGCTTTAGTCGATAGATTGAAGTAGTCTTCAGGTGAGATTATTTCATAAAATCACTCTCATATACTACATCTGGACTTCATATTTGGATTTCCTTAGAGAATTGCGGTTTGATAATTTGTATCCGGAGATATTTAATGGCAGGCATCACACTAAAACAAAGATTTTTGGATTCCCTTGCAGGAAAGGATGTTGACAAGGTACCAGTATGTTCAGTAACCCAGACAGGCACTATTGAACTGATGGAAGCCACGGGCAGCTATTGGCCAGAGGCACATTATGATGCTGAAAAAATGGCTGCACTGGCTATAGGCGGGTATGAGGTGGCCGGCCTGGAAGCTGTGCGTTATCCTTTTGACGGTACGGCTATAGCCCAGACGCTGGGATGTACGATAAAGGAAGGAACTTTTGATTCTCAGCCATCTGTTCTTAACAATCCCTGTAACAATAAGGAGGATGTAGGAAAGTTCAATCTCCCGGATAATTTCCTGGAAAGTGAACGCATATCCACCATACTGGATGCCACGGAAATTGTCCGGGAAAGGGTTGGGGAAGACATTCCTGTTGTTGCAGGCATGCTTGGTCCTGCTGCAATTGCTATCTCTCTTGTGGGTGCAAAGAATTACCTTATGTGGTCCCTCACTGAGCCGGAAACTATGCGTGAACTGCTCGGTATGGGTGTAGAAGTATGTGTTGAATATTCCAATGCCCTTTTCGAAAGGGGTGTGGATGCAATCTGTATGCCTGATTCCGAAGCAGGGCCGGACCTGTTACCTCCTGAATATTTTAAATCCCTGGTTCTTCCGGAATATGGAAAAATCTGTGCCGGCACTGATGGACCAATGATTTTGCACATATGCGGGGATGCCACCGCAATCCTCGAACCTATGGCACGTTCCGGATTTGAGGGTTTGAGTATTGAAGAAAAAGTGGATGCTAAATATGCCAAAAGGATAATTGGGGACAGGGCTTGTTTGATAGGCAACGTCTCGCCTGTAGATATCCTCCTTTCGACTCCTGCGGAAGAAGTGAAAAGACAGGCTAAGATGTGTATTGAAGACGGTGTGGATATTCTTGCTCCGGGCTGTGGACTTGCACCATATACTTCGCTTGAGAACCTGAAGGCTTTTGTGGAAGCAAGGGATGAGTACTATAAGGGTTTAAATCCCGAGTTATAAGAAGGTGCAAATACCTGTTTTTCTTTTGAAGCAACGATTTATGATCTATTTATGTTTGTTCAGATTATAGAGGTGTATAACAATTGACTGGCATTCCCCGAACACATCCTCGTTATCATTCCCTGATTGCAAGGGAAAATATTGTTGAAGGTGTGAATAAAGGTATTACGAGTATGCAGGGTCTTGTGGCTCAGGGCAGAGGTGAATGTTTTGACTATCTGCTTGGTGAAAGGACTGTTCCTTCGGCCTTACTTGCAGAAAAGATAGCTTCTGCGCTGCTTCTTCTGGCAGATAGGCCGGTCATTTCGGTAAACGGCAATACATCTGCCCTTGTCCCTGAAAAAATGGTTGCGCTTGCATCTGTCACAGGAGCATCCCTTGAAGTCAATCTTTTTCACCGTACCGAGGAGAGAGTATCTCGTATAATTTCTCATCTGGAATCCTTTGGTGCGACCCGTGTGCTTGGGGCACGAGGGGATGGCAGGCTTGATCTTGAACATGCCCGGGCTATTGTGGATCAGGAAGGAATCTACAGTGCAGATGTGGTTCTTGTTCCCCTGGAAGACGGGGATAGATGCCAGAAATTGGTGGAGATGGGTAAAACGGTTATTGCAATCGATTTGAATCCTTTCTCGCGCACATCAAAGACAGCCACTCTTACGATTGTAGACAATGTGGGCCGTGCGATGGTAAACCTAATCAGCTATTCCCGGCAACTTGGAATATGTAGCCATGAAGAGCTTGAGGAAATTGCAGGAGATTTTGATAACGCTACCTTTCTCAGAGAAGTTGTTGGAGAATTAATGCAGAATCTTAAGAATCAGTGAAAGTGATCATTATGGATATTATTGAAATCACAAGAGATTATGTGTCAGATATACTCTCCGATGAACCCGGTAGCCACGATATGGGTCACGTGGAGCGGGTTGAATCCCTTTGCATGTATATAGGGGAAAAGGAAGGGGGAAATCCTGATGTATTGAGGCTTGCCGGCCTTTTGCATGATGTGGGGGTTGTCCGGGAACATGAGGAAGGTGGTGATCATGCATTCTATAGTGCTGAAATCGCAAGTTCTTTTCTGGCTGACAAAGAAGTTGATGAAAAAACCATTGAACATATTGTATCCTGCATACGTACTCACAGGTTTAGCCGGGGTATGATTCCTGAATCACTCGAAGGGCAAATTTTACAGGATGCGGATAGGATTGATGCCCTGGGAGCTGTGGGGATTTTCAGGTCACTGGTTTCAATGGGGGCTTTGCGAGGATTAAAACATGCCAATGGTACTGTGAAGGAAAGTTCCATGAATGCCTATGCGCAAAACCCTTTTGAAGGTTTTGAAGAATATATGGAAAGGAAGCCTTTTAAGATAATGGATCGTCTGAACACACATACTTCCAGGGAGATTGCAACAGAGAGGCTGAAAATTATGGAAACTTTCCTTGAACAGCTCAAAAAGGAAGTTTATTGATGTTGGAGGGGTTTTATGGCTGATATTTTGATCAAGAATGGTTACATCCTTACTATGGATCCTGATTCAGGAGATCTCAAAAAAGGGGAGGTTGCCATTGAAAATGGCAGGATTGTCTATGTGGGTCTTTCTTATAATGGCAAGGCAGACAAAATAATAGATGCAAGCGGTTCGGTGGTCATGCCCGGTCTGGTAAATACCCATAATCATGCAGGAATGACACTTTTAAGGGGCTATGCCGATGATCTGCCACTTGCAGAATGGCTGGAGGATTATATCTGGCCCGTGGAAGCAAAATTGGGTCCGGAAGAAATCTATGCAGGGGTTAGGCTGGCATGCCTGGAGATGGTAAAATCCGGAACAACCACCTTTGCTGACATGTATATTCATGAGCAGGCAGCTGCCCGTGCAGTTGAGGATTGTGGTATGCGTGCAGCCCTTTCCTATGGTATGATTGATTTTGGAGATCCTCAAAGGGCAGAATCTTCCCTCTTAAAAGGCAGGAATTTTGTAAAGGATTTCAATGGTGCAGCCAATGGGCGCATATCTGCCATGTATGGCCCTCATGCTCCTCATACTTGCTCTCAGCAATTCCTGCATGATGTGCGTGAGCAGGCTCGCAAGGATGATGTAAAAGTTCACATCCATGTGCTTGAGACCGAAGCTGAACTTAACCAGATGAAAGAGAAATATGGCAAGTGTTCGGTTAACATGCTTCATGACATTGGTTTTTTTGACAGTGATGTACTTGCTGCTCATTGTATATGGCTTTCAGAGGGGGATATGGATATTTTGGCTGAAACCGGAGTTCATGTGAGCCATGATCCTGTGAGTAATATGAAAACGGCAGCAGGTATAGCACCGGTACCACAACTGCTTGAAAAGGGTGTGAATGTGTCCCTGAGTACCGATGGATGTGCTTCAAACAATAATCTTGATATGTTCGGGGTAATGAAAATGACTGCACTGCTCCATAAGGTAAACAGTATGGACCTAACTGTCATTGATGCCCGGAAAGTGCTTGAGATGGCCACTGTAAACGGGGCAAAGGCACTTGGAATTGAGGCCGGTATGATCAAAGAAGGCTACTACGGCGATTTGGTTGTTGTGGATATGAAACGTCCGCATCTCACTCCATTGTATGATGTAGATTCGCATCTTGTATATTCGGCTCTTGGTAGTGATGTCACTACCGTGTTGGTGGACGGGAAAGTGCTCATGGAAAACGGTCAGGTTCTATGTATGGATGAATATGAGATAATGGTGGAAGCTTCTAAAGCTGCAAAAAAAACTGACAGTCAGCATCTGATTGATGTTCTGGGTTTGAATAATCCTTCATCTGATCAATAATTTCAGTTTGGCCAGAAATACATAAAAATTAATTCTATTTATTATTTTTGAATTAGAATATATATTTGCTTCCTTATGTACTGTAAAAATATTTTAAAAACCTTCAATTTGAAAACACATATATAGTATGGCGTAGTATGTGATGTCAATCAGTTACGATTAAAATTATGGTGGAATTATTATGTTCGTGGCAAACAATGATTTTCATTGGTTCCCGGATTTCCCACTATATTATACTATAGGGATGTTACAGTGTGGAATTATCCATTCTTGACATTTGATTGCGAATTCAGATCGAAATGTATGTCCGTTCATCCGGGCCTTTAACGTATCCGTTCAATCGGGCCTTTAACGTATCCGTTCAATCGGACCTTTAGTGTATCCGTTCAATCGGACCTTTAGTGTATCCGTTCAATCGGACCATTAAGATAAAACAGGAGTGTGAAGATGAGTAAACTCAAATATGACCACGTATTTACTTCAGAAGCGGTCGGTGCAGGACATCCAGATAAGATATGTGATCAGGTATCTGATGCAGTTCTGGATGCATGTCTGGCAGCTGATCCTAACAGTCGTGTGGCATGTGAAACACTTGTAGCCCATGACCTTGTGGTAAATGCAGGTGAAATTACCTGTAAAGGTATGGAACAGATTGATACAGAGAATATAGCACGTGAAGTTGTTCGTGATATAGGATATGATCATAAGGACCTTCTTTTCTGGGACAAATCCTTTGAATACATATCAAAAATCCATGAACAATCCCCTAATATTTCTATGGGAGTTACCGAGGGTACAGGGTTATATGAAGAGCAGGGTGCAGGGGATCAGGGTATGATGTTTGGTTATGCTACCAATGAAACAGATGAGTATATGCCTGCTCCAATTGCGTTTAGTCACAGGCTACTCCGGTATCTGGACTCTATCCGTCAGGAAGGTAGGGTATCCTACTTAAGGCCGGATGCCAAATCACAGGTTTCAGTGAAATATGTAAATGGAAAACCAGACCACATAACAGCTGTAGTTATATCACAGCAGACTGACGACATCCCACTTGAAACAGTTCGTAATGACATGGTAGGATTTATCAATGAAGTCCTTGAGCCAACCGGCATGTTGAGGTCAGATACCGAGTATTACATAAACCCAACAGGCGCGTTCGTTCTGGGAGGTCCCTATGCAGATGCAGGACTTACCGGACGTAAGATCATCGTGGATACCTATGGAGGAGTAGGCAGCCATGGTGGGGGAGCTTTCTCGGGTAAAGATCCTTCCAAGGTTGATCGCTCAGCAGCATACTATGCAAGATATGTCGCCAAAAACATAGTTGCAGCAGGTCTTGCTGATAAATGCGAAATTCAGGTAGCTTATGCCATTGGTGTCGCAAAGCCTCTCAGTATCAATGTTGATACCTATGGTACAGGTGTAATTGAAGACCAGGAAATCCAGAATGTACTGGAATCCGGTGAAATATTTGATTTCAGACCGGCAGCCCTGATACAAGATCTGAATTTATTGCATCCTAAAGGTTGGTCATATAGGCAGGCATCTTCTTATGGTCATTTTGGCAGGAATATTTTCCCCTGGGAACAACTTGACAGGGTGGATAGCCTCAAAGGAAAATTCAATCTCAACGTAGTGAAATGATTTTTGTCTAAATCACAATAGTCGCTATTTAGATTGGGATCAGGGATTTAGAAGTATATTTGGAATTTTAGCATTGCTAAGAAGATGATTAATTATTGGTGAAAATATGGTTACAAATAAGGATTATAAAGTTAAAGATATTGGACTTGCTGACGCAGGTCGCAAGCAGTTAAATATAGCTGAAAAGGAAATGCCGGGTCTTATGGCCACACGTGAAAAGTACGGGCCTATGAAACCACTTAAAGGAGCACGTATAAGTGGCAGTCTTCACATGACTGTTCAAACTGCAGTACTTATTGAAACACTGGTTGAACTCGGTGCAGATGTGCGTTGGGCATCATGTAATATTTTCTCGACCCAGGATGAAGCAGCAGCCGCAATAGCAGAAACAGGTGTCCCGGTTTTTGCATGGAAAGGTGAGACACTTGATGATTACTGGTGGTGCACCAAAAAGGCATTGACCTGGCCAGATGGTAAGGGTCCAAATCTCATTGTGGATGATGGTGGGGATGCAACCCTGATGATGCATCGTGGGTATGCAGTAGAAGATGACGCTTCTATCCTTGATGAACCTACAGACAACAAGGAACTTATAGCCCAGAACGAAGTGCTTAAAAAAGCCCTGAAGGAAGACCCTCAATTCTGGCATAAAGCGGTTGCTGACTGGAAGGGTGTGTCCGAGGAAACAACTACCGGTGTGCACAGATTGTATCACTGGGAGAGGAAGGGCGAACTTCTTACACCTGCTATAAATGTCAATGACTCTGTAACCAAGAGCAAATTCGACAATGTCTACGGATGCAGGGAATCCCTTGTGGATGCCATAAAGCGTGGTACTGATGTGATGATTGCAGGTAAGGTCGCAGTAGTCTGTGGTTATGGTGATGTCGGTAAAGGCTCAGCAGCAGCACTGGCTAATCACAAGGCAAGAGTGATTATAACAGAAACCGATCCGATCTGTGCCCTGCAGGCATTGATGGAAGGATACTCTGTTATGACTGTTGAGGATGCACTGTCCTACGGGGACATTTATGTGACCACAACAGGAAACTGTGATGTCCTTACAACCGAACACATGTCTAACATGAAAGACCAGGCAATTGTCTGTAACATAGGCCATTTTGATAATGAGATTCAGGTTGATGCACTTAACAAGATGGATAATGTGAAAAAGGTCAACATCAAGCCACAGGTAGATGAATACCAATTCCCTGATGGCCATTCCATCTATGTGCTGGCAGAAGGCAGGCTTGTCAATCTGGGTCTTGCAACCGGTCACCCGAGTTTTGTCATGTCAAACAGTTTCACAAACCAGACACTTGCACAGATCGATCTCTGGGAGACTCCAAAGGAAGTTGGTGTTTATCGATTGTCAAAAGTGCTGGATGAAGAGGTCGCAAGGTTGCACCTCGAAAAACTGGGTGCCAAATTGACCAAGATGTCACAGGAACAGGCTGAATACATTGGTTTCCCTGTTGAAGGGCCGTACAAACCAGAACACTACCGCTACTAAATAATTAAGTTATGGATGTTCTGAGGAGGGCTCCCGGGGTGGGAGTCCTTATTTGATTTCACTTAATCCATTCTGGATTCATGGTATGCATGAGCCAGACGAATAGCAACAATCGACTGTATTTGTAAATATACTACATTAAATAACAATAGGAGGATCTACATGAACCAATACGGAAAACAGGATTTTGGAGATAATCCAATAGAAGTAAGGGAATCGGACCATTATGAGGAAGAGTATGTTCCTGGATTTGTTGATAAATGGGACGAACTCATCGATTGGGAAAGCCGTGCCCAAGGCGAAGGGGATACTATCATAAACATCCTGAAAGAAAGGGGTGTTAAGAAAGTACTCGATGTGGCAACAGGCACCGGTTTTAATTCTGTTCGTTTACTTCAGGCAGGTTTTGATGTCGTAAGTGCAGATGGCAGTGCAGAAATGCTTGTCAAGGCCTTTGATAATGCCCGTGATCATGGATATTTGATGAGGACCGTGCAGGCTGATTGGAGATGGATGAATAAAGATATCCATGACAAATTCGATGCTGTTATATGTCTGGGTAATTCATTTACACACCTTTTCGATGAAGACGACCGCAGAAAAGCTCTGGCTGAGTTCTATGCGCTGCTGAAACATGATGGTGTATTGCTTCTTGACCAGCGTAATTATGATGCCATAATGGAAGATGGTTATTCCAGTAAACATGCCCATTATTACTGTGGCGATACTGTATCAGTCTATCCGGAACATGTCGATGAGGGGCTTGCCCGTTTCAAATATGAATTCTCGGATGGTTCAGTCTACAGTCTCAATATGTTCCCCCTGAGAAAAGATTACACCAGGCAACTTCTGCACGAAGTTGGTTTCCAGGAAATAAATACCCTTGGGGACTTTAAAGAGACCTACAAAGATGACGAGCCTGATTTCTTTCTCCATGTTGCAGAAAAAAATTAAAAAATATGGGAAGATGAAATCAACATGTCTGAAAACCAAAAAACTGCAGTAGATAAAGCACAGGAATATTACAATAGCGATGACGCCGACAATTTTTACTTTACCATCTGGGGCGGCGAGGATATCCATATCGGTCTTTATAATTCAGAAGATGAACCAATATTTGACGCCAGTCGACGTACGATTGAAAGGATGGCATCAAAAATAAGCAATCTGGATAAGGATAGTAAGATTCTGGATGTCGGAGCTGGTTATGGTGGAGCTGCCAGGTATCTGGCCACAAAATATGGGTGTCAGGTAGTTGCTCTTAATTTGAGTGAAGTGGAAAATGAACGCGACCGAAAAATGAATGAGGGTCAGGGTCTTGACCATCTTATAACAGTTGTGGATGGTAGCTTTGAAGAAATTCCCTACCCGGATTTCTCTTTCGATGTCGTGTGGTCCCAGGATGCAATCCTTCATAGTGGTAATCGTGAACAGGTTATCAAAGAAGTTGCACGTGTCTTAAAAAGTGGCGGGGACTTCGTTTTTACCGATCCGATGCAGACTGATGATTGTCCGGAAGGAGTTTTGCAACCAATTCTTGACCGTATACATTTGGAGTCCCTCGGATCACCTGGATTTTACAGGGAATCTGCCAAAAAATATGGTCTAAAAGAAATGGAATTTGAGGAACATGCTTCCCAGCTGCCGACCCATTATGGAAGAGTGTTGAAAGAAACTGAGGATCAGGAAGATGAGCTCTCCAAAGTAGTCAGTCAGAACTACATCAATAATATGAAACAGGGTCTCGGTCACTGGGTAAATGGTGGCAATAACGGATATCTGACCTGGGGTATATTCCATTTACGTAAAAAATAATTGGAATAATTACCTTTTTTTATTTTCATATGGATGGTCTATAATTCAAACTAGAATCATAATTTAGGAGTATATATAATGGACAAAGCTTTAATTTGTGGATCTTTTGCTTTTGATAATATCATGGTTTTTAATGACCAGTTCAAGAATCATATTTTGCCGGATAAAGTGCATATATTAAATGTGTCATTCCTTGTACCTGAACTGCGTCGTGAGTTTGGAGGATGTGCGGGAAACATAGCCTATAATCTCAAGTTACTTGGTGGTAATCCTCTCCCAATGGGGACGGTTGGTACAGATTTTGAGCATTATGCAAAATGGATGGATGAGAAGGGTATCAATCGGGAACATGTGAATGTGGTAGATGACACATTTACAGCGCAGGCTTTTATTACAACAGATATGGATGACAACCAGATAACTGCCTTCCATCCCGGGGCAATGAATTATTCCCATAACTATTCGGTACTTGATGTAAGTGATCCTGCAGTGGGCATTGTAGCACCGGATGGCAGGGAGGGTATGATTCAACACGCCCGGGAATTTGTGAGTGCTGGTATACCTTTCATCTTTGATCCCGGTCAGGGTCTACCTATGTTTGATGGTGATGAATTGATGAAATTCATAGAGCAGGCTACCTGGTTGACAGTTAACGACTATGAGTGGCAATTGATTCAAGAGAGGACTGGCAAGAGTCAGGAGGAAATCTCTGCAAAGCTCAAAGCTCTTATAGTTACAAAAGGTCCGGAAGGTTCATTGATCTATAAAGACGGTGAAGTAATCCATATTCCTGCTGCCAAACCAGCTGTTTTGCAGGATCCCACGGGTTGTGGGGATGCATATCGTGCCGGTTTGCTCTATGGTCTAACAAATGACCTGGATTGGGATACCACTGGGCGGATTGCTTCTCTTATGGGTGCTATAAAAATTGAACACCAGGGTACCCAGAACCATCACTTTAAGCTAGCGGATTTCAAGAGGCGTTTCAAGGAAGCCTTCGGTACGGTCTTTTAAAAAAATAGGACAAATCTCAGGGGAAGAAGTTCTGGTGTATTACACCATAATTTCTTCTTATTTTCCCAAGTTTGACAGTATCCACTCCTTTCTGAAGAAATCGTCTCCTCTTCCAACCTAAAAATTTCACTTTTTTGTCAGGAAAACCCATTTGACAGTCTTAACTATTTCACGTTAATTTCTACGATTTCATCCCTTTTTGCCTTAAAATCAGTGTATTTATGGCATCAAAATTAGCGTAAATGTACCTTTTTGCCTTATTTTTCATGTAATCCACGGTAACTGTCAAATTCAATAAGCTATTTTTAATGAATTTTGTAGACTTAGATTTGAGTTCATCGTACTCATATCGCATCAGCGATATGAACAATTGTGCAATGAATCCAATAATCACAGCTCCATAAACGCTAGCATCCGTCCACACTCGCAATGGTTTGATCTCAATCTCATTCTTCAACGAATTAATGATTTTCTCAATAGAATCCTTCTTCCTATATGTAGAAAGAGCCTCTTTTAGTGTCAAATTCCTGCTTGATTTCAGACAGAAAAATCCTTCCCTGCCTGTAATCACCTTCTCTTCCAGTAGTTTGATACACTCTTTTTCATCCATATCCACCAGTTTTGTCTGCAAAGAATAAGTCACATCAACAAGTGCATTGTTGATTCTGAATTTCTTGGGCAGTTTCTTATTCTTATCAATGGATTTCTGTATATCCTTTGCCTGTTGTATCTGCCTCATAACCTTTCTAGCTCTGGAATCAAGTTGTTCCTTCTGCAATTTCTTTGAAAAATAGAAGTAGTTGACACTACTTGGTTTCACGATTTTTAGCCCGTATATTCCATTCTTTGCATTAATCAGTTCAGGAGCCGATTCCCAGAACGTAGCTATTTTCTTATCATCACTTTTGTTCAGTTTCCTTGCAGTCAGATAATGCATCTCATCTTCTCTTATCAAGGACTTCCTCCCGATTGATCCATTCGTGAGCTTTACTTATGCTGAAATTATCCGTCAGTTTGTAACTTACAAGGGCTTTGAGCAGGTTGTTGATGTCAATCCCATTCTTTTTGTGTTTACCAAAAACTGAAGGAAGATCAAGGATTTCGTAAAGTTGGTTTACAGCCAGGACGGTTCCAATAGGAAAGCATATATTCTTGTTAGGAATAATCTCATATGTTCTTAGTTTTGTTTGCATTTTTCATCGAATACAGCAAAGCTAAGAACACTATTATTACTTTTGACTGTCAAAGTCGGGTTCTTCCTTTAATTTCATTAATTTTTCCATACTGTTCTTAGAAGACATGAAATTATAGAAAGATTATTTCAATTTCATATGGCACTTCTGCGTCCCTTTTTTAATAGGTTCATCAGCCCATTTAAGCCTCACAAATGTTATTCTGGCTCAAGATTCCCTAAGGATGCACAAGAACGCCTATCGTCTTCAGTAACGCAAGGGCTCACGCTGGTCGGTCTTGACCCTTTCGCCCGGCCGTTGCGGGGCTAAAGAGGGTGCCACAACCATGCAGGCCACCCCGCTAGCAGTCAATTGGCGGTATAAGCTATAGCCACAGGGATCCCGCTTCATAACAGTTCTTCGGACTTTCCCAGCTTCCGCATTAACCTGGCCACGGCATTTGGATTATTCGGAATGGTTCCCAACGACTCCGCTTAACTCAGCCACTTTGTGCTGCAGCTGCTGCAGTTGAATCTTTGTGTACATCCAGCCTTAAAGATTTGCAGTACTGCATAGTGTCGGCTCCTTTCGTTTGGCGTGTTAACTGGTCTTTACAGTTACTAACATACGCCTTCGAAGGGGCCGACCCGGGTTGAAACCGATGAGGGTGGCGTATTACCTGGTTATTGGGAAGAGCCCGGAACTGGAAGCTTGGGATGTGTTGCTCGAGTGGGCCGCCAGAGCCAAAGGGTTGCTTACCGCGGGGAAATACAGGGGCTCCGGGTTCGACTGTGCCGAACCCGGAGCGGGAGGACTAGGGGTATGAGGTATGGATCACAGTTAATGATTCAGTTGAGGGCGATGAAACCGTAAGGATAAAGGAAGTGCCGGGAGGGCTCTATGCTGTGACCAGCACTACCCTGGGTGAGATAGGTGAAGCCTGGCGCAGGCTGGGAGCCTGGCTAGAAACGAGCGAATATGAGATGGGCGAGCATCAGTGTCTGAAAGAGCCGCTGCTCACTAAAGATGGACGTATTGATGAAGAACCGGATCGGACAATACATATTTACTTCCCCGTTAGCAGGAGAGGGAGCTAGTTCGATTGTTCCTCCTCTACACCGCTACCTGAGATTCCAGCCATACTCTAACAGGAGCTTTTCCAAGAATGAAAAACCAAAAAGCGAAAAACCAAAAAGCGAAAAACCAAAAAGCAGGAGGCAGTTCCAGATGAGACTCTGGAACTGCCTGCAAATCCTCACTTTTTGCCTTGCTCTGTCTTACTTCCTTCTTCTCAGTACGAGGTAGGCTACGGCTAACAGGCCTGTAATGGCAAGCAACGCTCCGAAGCCGGGCGTTGGTGTCGACGGCGCAGGCTTAGATGTTTCTTGTGCAAAGCGAAGAACCTGGTACTGACCGTCGCCATAAGTTGTGTGTCCCGGTGGAATTTCACCTCTTCCACAGTTGTCAAATACAGCCACAGAATAGTCATACTCTGTTGCTTTAGTAAGATCAAACTGCACATCATCTGCATTTCCAGTTACCAATGGCCGCCGGAATTCATTGACCCAGACGCCATCCTTCCAGACGGCTGTGTTCAAAACATCACCACGGCTTCCCTCGGGTTTCCTCAAGATACGCTCGGGAACCACGGTGCCCAAGTCAGCATATTTATTCCATGCATCTGCCACAGTCGCTGCATCGTATGCAGAATCGGTTGGATCTGCCACTATCGTTTCGCCATTGTCTATTTCAGTCTGGGTTAGAGCCATCGCGTCTGCCCAGGAAGTTGGATTTGTTTCGATGAATTTGGGTGCGCTCTTGGCTTTGTTCCGGTTGTGACCGTAAGCGCTCTTGCCCGCGTCACCACGCCTTCCGGAATCCTCGGTGTTGTAGCCGTCAGCCGTGTCCATGTACCACACGAGCCGCTTGTCGTCCGCTACGCCTGAGAATTTGACCGTGCCAGCGGTGGCCTCAAATGCGTCATTCTCTGTGCTTATTGTCAGATCGCCATTGTCCGTAGCGCTATACGCTCCGAGAGCCCTTGCAGCCTTGTTGTGCCAGATATCCATGGTAGCACCTGACTCGTCCGTGAATTTGGCAGAGCCCGGTACATTGCCGTGACACGTAATTGCGCAACCATGGCGTGCTTTGAAATTTGGAGTGTCGATATTCCAGAAGAATGCAAGGCGATCTTCCGACTGCTTGTCATTCTCAGTGGTTGCCTCAGGATGCTGCCACTTGCCGTTATCCTGAATCCAGGAGCCGCTTCTGGTGAGGCTGGCAGTGGGATCTTCCCACTCGGCACGGATGTAGAGGTATTTATCGCTGTACAGAGCCTTCAGTTTGATCTTGTCCGTTGCCGTGTAGACTGTCGGGACCACAGATATGACGTGTTCTTCTGCCTTATCCCAGGCGGGATTGTCGGTACCGTTGACGAGATCGTTGATGTCAAAGTCTGTAGTATTGACAGCCTTCAGGTATGGATCGTAGCCCAGGGTACGATCATTTGTGTACGTGGAATCGATCCACTTCGTGATGGTAGCAATCTCGGCATCATTGAGGTACTTGGCCATGAAGCCACCCGGTTGAATCCACGAACGCAGTGTACCCTTTTCCGCTGCTGCGATGATGTCCGCATCGGTTTGCAGGGATGGGAAGCCCTTGCCCGTTGATAGTGGTCCGGTGGTGAAACCCCTGCCTCTGTTCTCTCTGTGGCAGCTAATGCAATCCTGCTCGGCATTAGCAGTCAATTTGGTCTGATCGGTATCATCACGCATGAAGAAGTGTGTTTTTTCAACAGATGTGTGACAATCCGTACAGTCCGTAGTAGTTGCAGTGTGCTTGTATGCGTCAGTGTTCCCGTAAGGAACATGACACTGACTACACTGGTCAGAATTCTGAGCACCGGGTGTAGTGTCCGTATGCCAGGACGGGCGATCCACGTGGCAATCAGCACAGTTGTCTGCAATTATGTTAGATACTTCTGCAGGAACAGAAGGCGCAGCGCTCGCTGACCCTGCTGCGGTGAACAAGACCAGTATCGCCAGCGCCAATAACGCCAGGAATATTCCGTTTACAGTTTTCGTTCTAGTTCGTTCCATTAACACCATCCTCCTTCGTTCTAGTTCGTTCCACTATCACCATTCTCCCTTTCCTTCGTAGCCCCATACGGTATCCCTTTCCTTCCAAATGGTTTATGGGGTCATGTTCCAGTTTTTCGATTTTTTCAACATTCTGGATAGATTGGTATTGTCAAGGAACCTTAAGAATTTGGCAGCCTGCCTGGAATACTTTATATCAAACATTATAATCCTAATTCTTTTTTTAGTTCCTCGTGGGAGATAAGTGTACCAACCCTCTTCTCAGACCTGCATTGATTCAAAGACAGATTGTCATCTTCCGTCATAATTGAATCTATATCCATCATATGACTTTTGATGAAATCAAGATCTTCCCTTGTTGCTTTTAATTCATGCACAATCTCTACAGAGTCGATCACTTCTGACATAATTGAAAATTGGTTTGTGATTACTTAAATATATCTCATTTTAGGTAATGCTCAACTTTGACAGTTTTATTTTTAATCAACTGAATGTCTCTCTTTTTAGGTTCTATTCTAATCTCTATGTTTATCTTTTTTATTCTAGTCGTTCGCTAGCATCTTTTTTGCATCCATTTTAAAGGAAAACCGATGAAATCGGAGTTTTTCACATGAAATTGTTTGAACTGTCAAATAGCTTTTCCTGACAAAAAAATGAAAATTTTGGGTTGAAAGAGAAGACATTCTCTTCAAGAAAGAGTAGAAACTATCAAACTGGGGTTATTTTGTTTATTCGGAGATATTTGCATTTGTATTTGTGGAGTTGCTTATCTTACAATTTCATATGCAAATAAATTGAGAATTTTGGGGTTCTTTGCATTTTTGTTTAATTTGCAAGTGCGGGTTGTAATATTGCAACCTGTCGTGACTTTTATGATCGTATTAATAAGGTTTAAGTATTTTACAGACAAAACATATTCATTCGTCAGTTTTGTTTTTCCCAAATTTTGTCGGTGTTTCCTTTGTGTGGGATTGTGGGGAATTAGAAATTGTAAATAGTTTTTCTATAGAGTCATTATCAAATGAGGTATTGTATGATCGATGAGGAACTTATTGGATATGGTGAACAAAAGATCGAGTGGGCCAGGAATCATATGCCTGTTCTTTCTATAATCAGGAAGGAATTCGAAGAAGAAAAGCCTCTGAAAGGTCACAGGATAGCAATGGCACTTCATGTAGAGGCAAAGACCGCCGTATTGGTAGAAACCCTTGCTACAGGAGGCGCTGAGGTTGCTATTACCGGCTGTAATCCTCTGAGTACCCAGAATGATGTGGCTATGGCTCTGGATATGAAGGATAATATCGATTGTTTTGCAAAATATGATTGTTCCAGCAAGGAATATTACGGCTCTATTGACAGAGTACTTGATATTGATCCGGATATAACCATCGATGACGGTGCGGACCTGATTTTTAAGCTTCATACGGAAAGGACCGAACTTCTTGATTCAATACAGGGTGGATGTGAGGAAACTACCACAGGGATCCATCGTCTCAAGGCAATGGAAGTGGAAGGGGCCCTGAGGATGCCGGTAATTGCCGTAAATGATGCTATGACCAAATTCCTTTTTGATAACCGTTATGGTACGGGGCAATCTTCCTGGGATGCGATCATGAGGACTACCAACTTGCTAGTGGCGGGTAAGACTGTTGTCATTGGCGGCTATGGTTGGTGTGGTCGTGGTGCTGCCATGCGGGCTTCAGGTCTGGGTGCAAACCTCATTGTGACGGAAGTGGATCCAATACGAGCTCTTGAAGCAAAAATGGATGGCTTCAGGGTCATGCCTATGCAAAAGGCCGCCCTTTATGGTGATATCTTTGTGATGACTACTGGAAATACTGATGTATTGAACAGGGATCATTTTGAGGTGATGAAAGATGGTGCAATACTTGCCAATTCCGGACACTTTAATGTGGAAATAAACCTGGAAGACCTTGTTGCATTGTCTTCTTCAGTCAGGGATGTCAGGAAAAACATCAAAGAATATACGGTAGACGGTAAACATATTAATGTTCTTGCCGATGGGAGGTTGGTAAACCTTGCTGCAGGTGATGGTCATCCGGCTGAAGTGATGGATATGAGTTTTGCAAACCAGGCTCAATGTGCACGTTATATTGCCGAGAATAAGCTCGAGGCAGGGGTGCATGCGGTACCTAAGGCTCTGGATGTGCGTGTGGCCAGGCTCAAACTGAAATCTCTTGGTGTCGAAATTGATTCGTATTCTGCCAAACAGGCAGAATACATGGGTGGCTGGGAATGTGGCACATAATCCGGTAACTTTGTAAGTTCGGAAAATGATGCTATATATATCTTGTTTGTAGTAGTGTTCTACTGCTTCCTTATTTTCCGAAATCATGGTTCATTTTTATGCGTTGGAGGCATTTGATTTTTGGTAAAGCCGGCCTCTACAACAAACCTTATATACAATGCCACTCATGTATTGGCGCTGCCTAAGGGTGGCATGAAAGGTGTATGCGGCAAACATTGTGGGCTCGTAGCTTAGTCAGGCAGAGCGTCTGGCTTTTAACCAGACGGTCTAGGGTTCAAATCCCTACGAGCCCGCCACAAAATTATGGGAAACATTTACCTGCAGATTTTTTAGGAGGATATTATTTGAGTAAGTTCAGCCTGCTTGATCATGAATTCATTCCCCATCATGAGATTATTGATGAGGATGAAATAAAATCTGTTCTTAAAGAGTATAATATTGGTAGGGAACAGCTACCTAAAATCAAGATAGAAGATCCTGTTATTAAAGAAATTGGTGCTGAAGTGGGAGACATAGTAAAAATTACCCGCAAAAGCCAGACTGCAGGAGAGGCCCCCTATTATCGGTATGTAATTGAATGACATGCATAACTCATATTCGCCGGGTTCTGTCCCGTTCATTGATTTTGTTCTTACGCTTACATTCGCATGCTCTATGTTGTTTGCCTGAATATTCTATATTAACTTAAAAGAAGGTGCTAGCATCGCTTTGGATACCAGTTTTCTGTCGGAAGCCTATTTTACAAGGGATAAAATCGTACAACACCATATCGATTCATATAACAAGTTCTTAAAAAGCGGTCTTCAGAAAGTTATCGATGAACAACATGTCATCGAGACTGACATTGAGGATATATACGTCAAGTTAGGCCGCATCAGGGTTGAAAAACCGGTTGTCAAGGAGGCGGATGGTGCAATTGAAAACCTCTACCCCAATGAGGCCAGACTCCGAAACCTTTCTTATTCTGCTCCTCTTTTCCTCGAAATGTCCGTGGTCAAAGGTGGAGAAGAATCCGAACCAAGGGAAGCCAAAATTGGACAACTACCGGTTATGATCAAATCCGAGATATGTAATCTTGTTGGAATCGATGATGAGGAAATGATCGAACACGGTGAGGATCCGCTTGATCCAGGGGGCTACTTTATCGTTAATGGTACCGAAAGGGTAGTTATGACCCTGGAGGATCTTGCACCCAACAAGATACTGGCCGAAATCGGAGAGCGTTACGGGGATCGCATAGAAGTTGCAAAGGTTTTCTCCCAGCGCAGAGGCTACAGGGCACTTGTGGTGGTTGAAAGAGGCAGGAAAGCCCTGCTGGAAGTTTCTTTCCCCTCCATCTCCGGAAGGATTAATTTCATCACTCTTCTCAGGGCTCTTGGTATTGAAACAGATGAAGATGTCGTCAAGACGGTTTCAACAGACCCGGAAATAATGAAGTTCATGTTCGAAAATCTCGAAGAGTCGGAAGTAGATACAGTAGAAGAAGCGGTTGAGAAGATCGGTATGAGGGTGGCCTCCGGTCAGGCAAGCGAGTATCAGGTCAAGAGGGCAAATTATGTTATTGACAGGTATCTGCTTCCTCATCTTGGTAATGAACCGGAGGACAGGGTGGCAAAAGCCCATTTCCTGGGTCGCATGGCCGAATCATGTTTTGAACTGGCTCTTGACCGCCGTAGTGCGGATGATAAGGATCACTATTCCAACAAACGCCTGAAACTAACAGGTGACTTGCTGGAAGATCTCTTCAGGGTGGCTTTCAACCGTCTGACACGTGATGTCAAATACCAGCTTGAAAGAGCAAACATGAGGAACAGGGAATTGAATGTTTCCACGTTGGTCAGGGCAGATGTCCTTACAGACCGCCTCCAGCATCCCCTTGCAACAGGGAATTGGGTTGGAGGAAGGAGTGGTGTATCCCAGTTGCTTGATCGTACTGATTATATTTCTACACTTTCCCACCTGAGACGAGTAATATCTCCCCTCTCCAGAGCACAACCTCACTTTGAAGCCCGTGACCTGCACTCTACTCAGTGGGGCAGATTGTGTCCTTCAGAAACACCAGAAGGTCCCAACTGTGGTTTGGTGAAAAATTTTGCCCAGATGGTGGAACTATCCACAGGGGCGGATGATTTCGATAAAGTGAAAAATGTGCTTTATGGTCTTGGTGTGGCACCGGCGCAGCTTCATGTGCCTGAAAAGATCCTTAATTATTCCAATGAGCTAGGAACTGATGTAGAGGAACATGAAATGCCAGTAGATGATTTGATTAAAACCCCTGGTTATCAGGATATTACTGATGATAGTGGTAAGGAATCTCTCGGTAAAGGGGGGGTGATTCTTGGTGACTGATGCCAAAGTATTCCTGAATGGTGAATTAATAGGCACACATCCTGATCCTGTCAATCTTGTGGAAGATATTCGCAAGCAAAGAAGGGCCGGTATGCTTTCCAGACAGGTAAATGTAACCCTTCATGAAGATATTCATGAAGTGATCATCAATTCCGATATAGGTAGGGCAAGAAGGGCACTTGTAGTAGTGAAAAGCGGCTTGCCTCTTGTTACTGAAGATCATATTGATAAGCTCAAAAGCGGAGATTTGACGAGTGCAGATCTCATCAGACAGGGTCTGATTGAATATCTGGATGCCGAAGAAGAAGAAAATGCATATGTGGCTCTCTATGAGAGTGACATTACTCCCAAACACACACACCTTGAAATTGATCCCTCTCTGATTCTAGGAATCTGTGCAGGTATGGTCCCGTACCCGGAACATAATGCATCACCCAGGATTACCATGGGTTCGGCTATGATCAAACAATGTATTGGTGTGTCCACTTCCAACCTGAAACTCAGGCCTGATACTCGTGCCCATGTGTTACATTATCCCCAGAAAGCACTCACACGCACGCAGACATGCGAATCAATTCACTTTGATGAAAGGCCTGCGGGTCAGAACTTCGTTGTGGCTGTAATGTCCTATGAAGGTTATAATATTGAAGATGCACTGGTTTTCAACAAAGGATCCATTGAAAGAGGCTTGGGTAGAAGCCACTTCCTCAGGACTTTTGAGGGCGAAGAACGTCGTTATCCCGGTGGACAGGAAGATAAATTTGAGATTCCCGATTCTGAATACAGGGGTGCACGTAGTGCGGAAGCCTATGCGAACCTGGATGTTGACGGGCTTGTCAATCCGGAGACCAAAGTTGGGCCTAATTCAGTATTGATTGGTAAGACCAGTCCTCCGCGTTTCCTTGAAGAACAAACGGATTTCGGTATCACCGTAGAACAGAGGAGGGAAAGTGCAATCACCATGCGTTCCAATGAAAGGGGTGTGGTTGATACTGTCCTGCTTACAGAATCCATTAACGGTACCAGGCTCACCAAGGTAAAGGTCAGGGATCAGAGGATTCCTGAGATCGGTGACAAGTTTGCTTCAAGGCACGGTCAGAAAGGAGTAATCGGACTTATAGTTCCATATCACGATATGCCCTTCACAGAATCCGGAATGGTTCCGGATCTGGTGATCAATCCTCATGCAATCCCTTCACGTATGACAGTTGCACATGTTCTGGAAATGATCGGTGGTAAAGTAGGATCTGTAGAAGGAAGACGTATCAATGCAACTGCCTTTTCCGGGGAAAAGGAAGATGACCTGCGTTCAGGTTTACAGAAACATGGTTTTTCGCACACCGGTAAAGAAGTCTTTTACGATGGTGTGACCGGTAAAAAGGTCCAGGCCGATATCTTTGTTGGTGTTATCCTTTATCAGAAGCTGCACCACATGGTAGCATCCAAGATACATGCAAGGTCCCGTGGTCCGGTTCAGGTTCTCACACGCCAGCCAACCGAAGGACGTGCCCGTGAAGGTGGTCTGCGGTTTGGTGAAATGGAAAGGGATGTGCTTATTGGCCATGGTGCGGCGATGGCCCTTAAAGAAAGGTTGCTTGATGAATCTGATAAGGTTGAAGAGCTTGTCTGTAGTAATTGTGGCATGATCGCGACCTTTGACCGCAGGCGTAATGTGAGGTACTGTTCAAACTGTGGATCAGAAACGGACATCCACCGTGTAGAAATGAGCTATGCATTCAAGCTTTTGCTGGATGAAATCAAATCCCTTGGAGTAGCTCCGAGGCTCAGACTTGATGATGCTGTGTGATGGTGATATCAATGGATAATACTATACCCTCTATTCCCCAGAGAATTGGTGCAATCAGATTCGGTCTCCTGTCTCCACGGGAAATCCGTAAAATGAGTGTTACTTCTATTATTACTGCTGACACATATGACGACGATGGTTATCCGATTGACATGGGTTTAATGGATCTTAGACTGGGTGTTATAGATCCGGGTCTGAAGTGTAAGACCTGTGGAGGTCGGGCCGGTGAATGTCCGGGCCACTTCGGTCATATTGAACTTGTGGCACCGGTACTCCATGTAGGATTTAATAAGATAATAAGAAAAATACTACGTTCGACCTGTCGTAACTGCAGCCATCTTCTTCTTGAAGACAAACAGAAGAAGGCCTATCTTAATCAGTTTGCCAAACTGGATGTAATGAGTCATCTGCCTGATGATCTGATTAATAATGTATTCAAGGAAGCACGAAAGACCAAGATTTGCCCTTATTGTGGTGAAGAGCAACTTGAAATAAAATTCGAAAAACCCTCGGATTACATAGAGAATGATTACAAGTTGACACCGACTGAAATCCGTGATCGTCTTGAACATATCCCGGATGATGACCTAAAGGTCATGGGTATGGATCCTGTTTCTGCAAGACCTGAATGGATGGTTCTTACAGTGCTCGCAGTTCCTCCTGTAACAGTTCGTCCTTCTATTACTCTGGAATCAGGTCAGCGTAGTGAAGATGATCTAACTCACAAACTTGTGGATATTATTCGTATAAACCAGCGTTTTCAGGAAAATCGTGATGCAGGTGCGCCACAACTTATTATAGAGGACCTCTGGGAACTGTTGCAGTATCACCTTACTACATTCTTTGACAACGAAGTTTCAGGTGTCCCTCCGGCAAGACACAGGTCTGGTCGTCCCCTAAAGACTCTTACACAGCGTCTTAAAGGAAAGGAAGGTCGTTTCAGGGGAAGTCTTTCCGGTAAACGTGTGAATTTCTCTGCACGTACGGTTATATCTCCGGATCCCAATCTTAGTATCAATGAGGTGGGTGTACCCTATGCAATTGCCAAACAAATGACAATTCCTGTAAGGATTATCTCCAGAAACCTTGAAATGATGCGTGCATATGTTGCAAGAGGGGGAGAAACTCATCCTGGTGCTAATTATGTATTCCGTGAAGACGGTCGTCGGCTCAAGATCACTGAAGCCAACAAGGAAGAACTTGCTGAAAAACTTGAACCTGGCTGGACAGTTGAAAGGCAGATGCAGGATGGGGATATTGTTCTCTTTAACAGGCAGCCTTCTCTTCATAAAATGAGTATAATGGCACATAAAGTCAAGGTTTTGCCAAATAAGACGTTCAAACTTAATCCATCTGTCTGTCCTCCTTACAATGCGGACTTTGACGGCGATGAAATGAATATGCACGTTCTGCAGACGGAAGAATCACGTGCAGAAGCAAGCATTTTGATGCAGGTTCAGGAAAACATCCTGTCTCCTCGTTTTGGGGGTCCTATCATAGGTGGTATTCATGACCATATTTCAGGTATGTTCCTGCTGACGCGTAATGAAAAGATGATCAGTAAGAATGATGCTCTGGAACTTTTACGTAAATCAGAAGTACGTGAGCTCCCGGAGCCTGCAGGCCATAATGATACAGGGGATCCTTTCTGGACAGGCAAACAGATTTTCAGCCAGATTCTTCCAAATGATCTCAATCTTGAATTTAAGGCCAATGTATGTTTCAAGTGTGATGTATGCAAGGGCAGGGATTGTGAGTACGATTCTTATGTGGTGGTTGAAAATGGTGAACTGGTGGCCGGAACTATCGATGAGAAAGCAATCGGTGCTTTTAAGGGCAAGATTCTCGACTCCATTGTGAAAAGATATGGTGCAACCGAAGCTGCCCGGTTTGTGGACGATGTAACCAGGCTTGCGATTCGTGGTGTGATGCGTACTGGCCTTAGTTTCGGTATCAGTGATGAGGACATTCCTCGTGAAGCAAGACTGAATATCGATGAGGAACTTGAACGTGCTGAAAACGAAGTTGCAGAACTTATTCAAGCTTATGAAGCAAAAGAACTTGAACCCCTTCCGGGTCGGACTCTCGCTGAAACCATCGAGCTTAAGATCATGCAATCTCTGGGTAAGGCGAGGGATCATACCGGTACCATTGCAGGAAACCATCTGGGTCTGGAAAATTCTGCTGTGATTATGGCAAAATCCGGTGCACGTGGTTCCATGCTGAACCTGACACAGATGGCAGCCTGTGTGGGTCAGCAGGCTGTGCGTGGTGAGCGTATCAGGAGAGGCTATGAAGGCCGTACACTGCCACACTTTGATAGAGGTGACCTTGGTGCTGATGCACATGGTTTCGTAAAGTCCAGCTATAAGAGTGGCTTAAACCCTACGGAATACTTCTTCCATGCAGTGGGAGGTAGGGAAGGTCTCGTTGATACTGCGGTGCGTACATCCCAGTCCGGTTATCTTCAGCGTCGTCTTGTAAACGCTCTTCAGGACCTCGAAGTACAATATGATCGTTCAGTACGTGAAACACGTGGTGTTATCGTACAGTTCAAGTACGGAGAGGATGGTATAGATTCCACCAAGAGCGATTACAACAGTAAGGATACGGTACATAACATAGTAAGTTCTGTTACTGGTAAGGAGGTGAAATAAATGGTACTTCAGGAAGCAACAATTGAAGGTATGGTCAAAGACTTACCTCTTCCCAGTGATGTAAAGCAGACTCTTATTAGTGATTCGGTGAAAGCGAGTGTAAATAAGAAACAGATGGGGGAGATTATTGAAAAACTCCTGGAAACTTATGATAAATCCTGTGTGGAACCCTGTGAAGCTGTAGGTGTTATTTCTGCACAATCGATTGGTGAGCCGGGTACACAGATGACAATGCGTACTTTCCACTATGCTGGCGTGGCTGAGATCAATGTTACACTGGGTTTGCCCAGGTTGATTGAGATTGTTGATGCACGTAAACGTCCCAGTACACCAATGATGACCGTCCATCTTGACAAAGAGTATCTCGAAGACAGGGCTTTTGCAAACAAGATTGCCTGGATGATTGAAGCTACACATGTTGAGCACCTTGCCGATGTCACTACTGATCTTCCTAATATGCAGCTTGTTATTGATTTGAATGAAAAGGCAATGAATAAAAGGGAAGTAGGTATTGAATCGGTAATGGAGAAACTTGAGCATGGTCTTGGTGTTTCCGTTGTCCAGGCCAGTGAAGTTTCCAACCAGCTTCTTATTAAACTGAAAGAACCCTCCTATCGTGAGCTATTACAGCTTGCAAAGAAGATCAATACCATTACTTTGAAGGGTATTGATGGCATCAAGAGAGTAGTTGTCAGAAAAGAGGATGGTGAATACAGGCTCTATACAGAAGGTTCCGAACTCAAGAAAGTTCTTGAGATTGATGGTATAGATCCCGCAAGGACAAGCACCAATAACATCGGGGAAATCTATGAGGTCTTTGGAATCGAAGCTGCAAGAAATGCAATAATCAAAGAGGCTACAGATACCCTGCGTGAACAGGGTCTTGAAGTTGATGTGAGGCATATTATGCTGGTGGCGGACATAATGTCCTGTGACGGCGAAGTAAAACAGATAGGGCGTCATGGAATATCCGGTGAAAAAGCCAGTGTGTTTGCACGTGCAGCTTTCGAAGTAACTGTAAATCATTTGCTTGATGCAGGTTTGCGTGGAGAGGTCGATGAATTGAATGGTGTTACTGAGAATATTATTGTCGGCCAGCCAATCAAACTCGGAACAGGAGATGTTCATCTCGTTTCCAGAAATCCTCTACAGGGATGAAACTGTAACCAGAAACTAGATATAAGGAATCAGGTATTAAAGTACCAATCTTAAATTCAAAAGGGTTGATCTATATGGATATTAATGTTGATAAGGCATTGCTGAAAGTCATTAGGACAGGAGATGTTGTGGTCGGGGCAAACAGGACCATTGATGTAGCTACAAACGGAGATGCAAAAATGGTAGTAGTTTCTGCAAACTGCCCGGCATACATCAGGGAAAAGATCGAGGTAACAGATTTACCAGTACTTAAATACGCAGGTTCAAGTATGGATCTTGGCACTGTTTGTGGTAAACCGTACACAATCACCGCCATGGCAATCGTTGATGCTGGTGAATCTGATATTATAGGATTAGTTTAAAATAGAGGGTGTTTTATTTTTGAGTGATATCAAACTTTCAACAGATGCTATCAGATATATAGCCCTGTTTGAAAGTATGACCGGGGCGCCCATTAAGGATTGTCTTATAGACGATGATCGAATTATCTGCGTGGTCAACAATGGCGATATGGGTGCTGCAATCGGGAAGCATGGAGATAATATTAACCGCTTCAAAAAAGCAGTCGACAAGCACGTGGATTTAATAGAGTATTCCGATGATCCGGTAACCTTCATCAAGAACGCATTTGGCACGATTCCTACAGAATCTGTAGAAATCAGTGATAAAAACGATAAAAAGGTTGCCTATGTAGAGGTTTCCAGTATGAATAAAGGTCTGGCCATCGGGAAAAGCGGTCGAAATATTGATAAGATAAAAAGGATTGTAAACCGTCATCATGATATCGAAGATTTAATATTACAATAATCCGGGTTTCAAATATTTAACTCATCTATTGGAGGATACTAAATGACAAATGGAAAATATGCAGCTCATAAACTTAAAGCGACACGTAAAAATGCAAGGTGGAAAGATACTCGCTACAGCAGGCGAACCCTTGGACTGAATGTAAAGTCTGATCCTTTATCAGGAGCTCCCCAAGGGCGCGGTATTGTGCTGGAAAAGGTAGGTATTGAAGCCAAACAGCCCAACTCTGCTATCAGGAAATGTGTAAGGATTCAACTGATCAAGAACGGTAGGCAGGCAACTGCTTTCTGTCCCGGGGATGGTGCCATCAATTTCATTGATGAACATGACGAAATAACAGTGGAAAGGATTGGTGGACGCATGGGTGGTGCAAAGGGTGATATTCCCGGTGTGCGCTTTAAGGTCACAGCTGTTAATAACGTCAGTTTGAATGAGATGGTCATCGGCAAAAAGGAGAAGCCAAGGAGATAATTCTTATGAATAAATTATTCGGAAAATGGGATATGACTGAGGTTGAAGTGGCCGATCCCGGTCTCAGAAGGTATGTGAATGTCGATCCAATTGCAATTCCCAATACAGGTGGCAGGCACGCAAAACAGCAGTTCAATAAGTCCGATCTTTCAATTGTTGAAAGACTTATTACCAGTCTGATGCGCGGAGAGGAGAATACAGGTCAGAAGCAGTGCACAATGACTGGTGTAAAAGATGCTTTTGATATTATCCATTCCAAAACGGACAAAAATCCTGTTCAGGTACTTGTTGAGGCAATTTCCCATACTGGTCCAAGGGAAGAGGTAGTACGTCTTAAATACGGTGGAATCTCTGTACCAAAAGCGGTGGATACAGCACCTCAGAGAAGAGTAGACTCTGCACTGAGGTATATTGCTATGGGTACCAAACAGACATCTTTCAAATCCAAACGTTCATTTGCCAGCTGCCTTGCGACAGAACTTATCGCAGCATCAAACGGGGATGCAAAGTGCTTCTCTGTGAACAGGAAAGATGCAAAAGAACGGGTTGCAAAGGCTGCACGTTAATCTTATATTATAGTGAATTACTGCGTAGGTTGTAGTTATGGGACGAAGGAAAAAAATGGTAGAGCGTGTAAAAGCGCTTATGAGTAATCCCGATATGGTCCGAAATATCGGTATTGTAGCACACATCGATCATGGTAAAACCACTTTATCAGATAATCTTTTGGCAGGCGCAGGGATGATTTCCCAGGATCTTGCCGGAAGACAACTTTTCATGGACTCTGATGAGGAAGAACAGGAAAGAGGTATTACCATTGATTCAGCTAACGTTTCAATGGTGCACGAATATGATAACAATGAATACCTCATTAATCTCATAGACACCCCCGGTCACGTTGACTTCGGTGGCGATGTTACACGTGCCATGCGTGCAGTGGATGGTGCTGTTGTTGTAATAGATGCTGTTGAAGGCACAATGCCACAGACTGAGACTGTTCTGAGACAGGCACTTAAGGAACACGTAAGACCCGTACTTTTCATTAACAAAGTTGATCGCCTGATTAATGAACTTCAGGAAGGCGGACAGGAAATGCAGATGCGTCTCGGGAAGCTTATTGATCTTGTTAACAAACTCATCAAAGGTATGAATGAGGAACGTTATAAGGCCGGTTGGAAAGTCGATGCTACAGGCGGTACTGTTGCATTCGGTTCAGCTCTTTATAACTGGGCAATCAGTGTTCCAATGATGCAGAAGACCGGTGTAAGTTTCAATGACGTTTATGAATACTGCCGCAATGAAGATATGAAGACACTTGCTGAAAAATGTCCTCTCCATGAAGCAGTCAACGATATGGTAATCAGGCATCTTCCAAGTCCGATCGAGGCACAGGAAGGACGTGTCGGTGCCATCTGGCATGGCGATAAGACCTCTGAAATAGGCAAGTCAATGAAAGATGCCGATGCAAATGGAGATATTGCTTTCATGGTTACCGATATTGCAATGGATCCACATGCAGGTGAAGTTGCTACAGGAAGGCTCTTCAGTGGCTCCTTAACCAGGGGTATGGAAGTTAACGTTTCAGGAACAACCGCCAAAAACAGAATCCAGCAGGTTGGTGTGTTTATGGGTCCTGAAAGGCTGGAAGTGGAAAAGATTCCCGCAGGTAACATTGCTGCTGTAACAGGTCTTAAGGATGCTATCGTAGGTTCTACTGTCACAACCCTGGAAGATATGATGCCATTTGAAAGCATCCAGCATGCAAGTGAACCTGTGGTAACAGTGGCTGTTGAAGCCAAACATATGAAGGATCTTCCAAAATTGGTAGAGGTCTTACGTCAGGTAGCTAAAGAGGACCCAACCCTTCAGATCAAACTCGACGAAGAAACCGGTGAGCACCTTCTGGCAGGAATGGGTGAATTACACCTTGAAGTCATTGGCCACAGGATTCAACGTGACAAGGGTGTAGAAATCACTACCACCCCTCCAATCGTTGTTTACCGTGAATCTGTAAAATCTCATGCAGGTCCGGTTGAAGGAAAGTCCCCTAACAGGCATAACAGGTTCTATATCGAGATTGAGCCACTTGACCCTGAAATCATCAAACTTATCAAGGACGGCGAAATCAGCATGAGGATGCCCGAGCTTGAAAGAAGGGAACTGCTAATGAATGCCGGTATGAGCAAGGAAGGGGCCAAAGGCCTTGTAGATATTTATGAAAGCAATATCTTCCTTGACATGACCAAGGGTATTCAGTATCTGAACGAAACAATGGAATTGATTCTTGAAGGTTTCACAGAGGTTATGAAAGAAGGTCCTCTTGCCAGGGAGCCATGCATGGGTGTAAAAGTCAAACTTATGGATGCCAAACTCCACGAAGATGCTGTCCACCGTGGTCCTGCACAGGTAATTCCTGCATCAAGACAGGCTATCCAGGCGGCAATGCTGCTGGCAGAAGATGTTCTCTTTGAACCGTACCAGAAAGTATTTATCCAGGTGCCACAGGAACAGATGGGCGGCGCAACCAAAGAAATTCAGGGTCGTCGTGGAATCATAGTGAATATGACATCTGAAGGTGACACTACAGTGATCGAATCCAAGGCTCCGGTATCAGAACTTTTCGGTTTTGCAGGTGATATACGTTCTGCAACCGAAGGTCGTGCCATGTGGAGTACTGAATTTGCAGGATTTGACTCTCTGCCTGCCAATATGGTTGCAGAGATAGTTAATGAGATAAGAGAAAGGAAAGGTCTCAAGGCAGGCGTCCCGCAGCCTGAAGATTTCCTTAGTATGTGAGGAGGGAACCCCCTTCTTACTTTATAATGTCGTTAGAAAGATTTAAACCTATTAACGACTATTACAGACAAAAAACCCTATAATAACATCAAATTAGAAGGAGAATCGATATATGGCAGACAAACCACATATGAACTTAGCAGTTATCGGTCACATCGACCACGGAAAGTCCACTCTTGTCGGTAGGCTTATGTACGAAACCGGTGCAATTCCACAGCACGTTATCGACAAATTCAGAGAAGAAGCAAAAGAGAAAGGAAAAGAATCATTTGCTTTTGCATGGGTCATGGACTCTCTCAAAGAAGAACGTGAGAGGGGTATCACCATTGATATCGCCCACAAGAGGTTTGACACAGACAAGTACTACTTTACGATTGTGGATTGCCCAGGTCACCGTGACTTTGTTAAGAACATGATCACCGGTGCATCCCAGGCAGATGCCGCAATCCTTGTGGTAGCAGCAACAGACGGTGTAATGGCACAGACAAAGGAACACGTATTCCTTTCCAGGACCCTCGGTATCAACCAGCTCATTATTGCTGTTAACAAGATGGATGCAACTGACTACAGTGAGGACAAGTACAACCAGGTCAAAAAGGATGTATCCGAACTTTTGGGTATGGTCGGTTTCAAAGCTGCAGATGTCCCATTCATTCCAACTTCTGCCTTTGAAGGTGACAATGTATCTAAGAACAGTTCCAATACTCCATGGTACAACGGTCCAACTATCCTCGAGTGCCTGAATAGTCTAAAACTTCCAGAATCTCCAGATGATCTGCCTCTCCGTGTGCCTGTACAAGATGCATACACAATTTCCGGTATCGGTACAGTACCTGTAGGTCGTGTAGAAACCGGTGTAATGAAGAAAGGCCAGATGGTCACATTCATGCCAAGTGGAGCAAGCGGTGAAGTAAAGTCCATTGAGATGCACCACGAAGAAGCACCCGAAGCCAGACCTGGTGACAATATCGGATGGAACGTCAGAGGTGTCGGTAAAGCCGATGTCAGGCGTGGAGATGTCTGTGGTGAATCCAAGAATCCACCAACAGTCGCTGATGAATTCACAGGTCAGGTTGTTGTTCTGCAACACCCATCTGCAGTCACAATCGGTTACACACCTGTATTCCACTGCCACACAACCCAGACTGCCTGTACACTGATGTCCATTGACAAGAAACTGGATCCAAAATCCGGTCAGGTCAAAGAAGAAAACCCAACCTTCATCAAGGCTGGTGACGCAGCAATCATAACAGTCAAGCCAACAAGGCCAATGGTCATTGAACCTGTCAAGGAAATCCCACAGCTCGGAAGGTTCGCTATCCGTGATATGGGTATGACCATCGCTGCCGGTATGTGCATGAGTGTTAAAGAGAAAAAGTAAACACTCAATTTACCCTTTTTAGGGGGAAAATGAATAATGGCACAGAAAGCAAGAATAAGACTGTCGGGAATTGATCCGGTAAACCTGGACGGTGTCTGCGATCAGGTAAAATCCATCGCTGAACGCACAGGTGTAAGTATAGCCGGGCCTGTCCCGCTGCCCACCAAAAAAATGGTGGTACCAGCACGCAAGAGCCCAAGTGGTGACGGAACCGCTTCCTGGGATCACTGGGAAATGCGTGTGCACAAACGCCTGATCGACATAGCTGCAGATGAGCGTGCTCTCAGGCAGCTAATGCGCATTCAGGTGCCCAAGGACATCAATATTGAAATCGTTCTTCAGAATTGAGGGAATTTCCCTCTCCTTCTTTTGTTTTTAATAATTGTTATTTCTCTATTCCTGCACATTTTCACACCGTTAATTATATTTATTAAATTTACTTCTTATCCTGAGTGATCTATATGTCAGAAATAATAAAGGATGAAACCGAAGGTAAGGTCTATAATGCATTAAAAGAAAGCGGCAAACCAATGCGATCCGGTGAGGTTGCCGAAACTGCAGGTATTGATATGAAAATAGTCAGCAAGACAATAACCAAACTTAAGAAAAAAGGGCTAGTAAGTTCCCCTAAAAGGTGCTATTACTCTGTATCTGAGAAATGATTGCTTTCCCGAGCATAAGTGCAGGCCATTTGTACTTGTACTGTCCGACCAAGGATCTCACTTATTTATCAGGATAAACTTTATATCCATCTTTACTCAATAAAAGCAAATCTGATGGACCTGTAGTGTAGAGGATATCACTTTAGCCTCCGGAGCTTAGAACCCGGGTTCGATTCCCGGCAGGTCCTTAAAAAAGAGATGCCTGTTTTTACAGGCCGTACAGTTCACATAGGGCATTCTTTATTTTCTTAAAAAGATGAATCCTGTAGACATTTGTATTTTTGATGTCAAATATGACTACTCCCTGCGTATGCCATGAGACGTTTTCAATCAAGCCCAATTCGTCCATTTCATCCACAAAGAATCTGGCCTTGCTGTAATTGAGGTTATTTCTCCAGTCCCCAACCTGCATCTTAGATTCGCCACTTTTTTCAAGTTCGAGTTCTTCCAGACCAAACTTGTATATTTCAAACCATTGAATATCTTCCTTTGTAGCTTTGATCCTTCCCTTCTTGGTATCCTCATTGAGCATTTTAATAACCAGGTCTATATCAGAAGGCGTTATTGTGCAATCATTGATTTTATTCAGATAAAGGTCAATTTCTTCCATATTGTTACCTCGTTCTCTTTTTTTCTTCATATGAGGTTTGTATTTTATGCAGTATAAGTATTTCTTAACTCAATCAGGGAAAAGCACATAAATCTTACTGTTTTGAAGCCAGATTTGGCTTCTGGGTGACAAACCGCCTTTTTACTTTAGTATGTTCATACTATAAATGTATAATATATTGTATTCCAGTGAAAAATTGATAAAGGATATATTTATTCACTTTCATCTGATTCTTCATCAGCTACGTAACTTTTAGGTCTGAGTAAGCTGATTAGTAACCTGGTTACTTTTAATTGTATATATAGAAGATTAAATGGAAGTCTTTAGGCAAACTCAGAATAAGCGTGTCTATATAGGGTATTTAGATATTGATTTTGTGTAATTTGAACATGCTATAGCTGAAAGTCTCTTTTAACCATCATTATTTATATTTCAGGTTTCAACATTATTACAATGGCTTTTTGTTTAATGGTGTTATTTTAGGGGGAATCATTATCGTCGATATAAACATAAAAATAGGTGGAGAAGCCGGTCAGGGCATACAAACCATAGGATCGGTTCTTTCAAGAACATTGGTAAGGGATGGTTTCTATGTTTATGGAAATCAGTTCTATCTTTCCAGGGTGCGGGGCGGACACAATTATTTCCACATAAGGGTGAGTAATCATCCTGTATATGCACTGGATGAAAAGATAGACATATTGGTGGCCCTGGACAACCAGACAATTCCTGAGCATATTGATGAGGTCAAAGAAGGCTTTGTGCTTGCCGATGAATCCATTGTCGGGGACAATGTAGATGAAAAGATCATATCTGTTCCTTTCACGGAAATCGCAAAGGATGTAAGTGGTAAAAAATTATTTTCAAATACCGTTGCTGTAGGAGCTGTATTTGGCCTGCTTTGCTGTGATCTTGTAACACTTAAAAAATTCCTTTCCGAGACTTTCAAAAGGAAAGGCGATGAGGTTGTAGAAAAAAACATCAAGGCAGCAGAAGCAGGTTATGATTATGTAAAAAATGGTAAATTCGAAGGGATTTGTAACTATAATCTCAACCCACAACCGACTAACAGGCGGATTTTGATAAATGGTAATGACAGCGTGGGAGTGGGGGCCCTTGCTGCAGGAGTGCAATTCCTTTCAGCCTATCCCATGACCCCTTCAACCGGTGTGATGACCCGTGTAGCAGCACATGCGGATGATTTCAATGCTGTTGTGGAGCAGGCCGAGGATGAGATAGCTGCCATAAATATGGCCATCGGAGCATCCTTTGCAGGGGTGCGTGCCATGACCACTACCTCAGGTGGAGGTTTCTGCCTGATGACAGAAGGACTGGGTCTCTCCGGCATCACTGAGACACCGGTTGTCATCTTTCTGGGCCAGCGTCCCGGGCCGGCTACCGGTCTTCCCACAATGACCGAACAGGGGGACCTTAATTTTGTGCTTCATGCGGCACAGGGGGAATTTCCCCGTTGTGTACTTGCCCCTCGTACGGCAAAGGATGCCTTCAACCAGACAAGACGGGCATTTGACATAGCTGAAAAATACCAGATTCCAGTCCTGATATTGAGTGACCAGCATCTTGCAGATGGTCTTTTTACCTATGAGAGGTTCGATACATCCGACCTGAAGATTAACAGGCATCTTCTGGAAGACAGATTTGTGGGCAGTGACTACCAGAGATATACAATTACCGAATCGGGTATATCACCGAGGGCTATACCCGGCCAGAACGGTGCACGGGTGGTTGCAGATAGTGATGAGCACAACGAAGCAGGTCATATCGATCAGACTACTGGTAACCGCATTCGTATGAATGAAAAACGTCTGCGCAAGGTAGATGGCCTTACGGATGAAATGCAGATGCCAGCTATTCATGGTATAGATGGAGCAGATGTTTCCCTGATAGGCTGGGGATCTACCTATGGTCCCCTTGCAGAGGCAGTTGACATCCTGAATCGTGATGAAGTACCCATAAATTTGATTCATTTTAGTGATATTTATCCATTTTCTCATGATACTGTCAGTTTACTGGATGGGTTGAATACCACTATATGCGTGGAAAATAATGCAACAGGCCAATTTGCACACCTGCTGCGGGCTGAATTAGGGTTTGAAGTTTCAAAGAATATGTTAAGGTATGATGGCTTGCCCTTTACACCACAATCGGTAATCAGGGAACTTAAAGGAATGGGGGTAATCTGAAATGGTAACAATGGAAGACTATAAAGACGGTGAAACTGAATGGTGTCCCGGGTGTGGCAATTTCAACATACTTGAGGCTGTGAAACACTCTCTTGTGGACCTTGGCAAAAAGCCCCATGAAGTTTTAATGGTATCAGGAATCGGCCAGTCGGGTAAATTACCACATTACCTGAAATGCAATACCTTCAACAGCCTTCATGGCAGGACCCTGCCTCCGGCTACTGGAGCAAAAGTTGCCAATCCTGAGCTCACTGTGATTGCAGTAGGTGGTGACGGGGATTCCTATGGTGAGGGAGGAAACCACTTCATACATGCCATACGTCGTAATCCCGATATTACTTTGATAGCACATGACAACCAGATATACGGTTTGACCAAAGGCCAGGCCTCCCCTACAAGTGAATTGGGCATGAAAACCAAGGTGCAGACACATGGTGTTCTCCATACCCCTTTCAATCCTCTTGCAGTTGCTATATCCCTGGATTGTCCCTTCGTGGCACGAGGATTTGCCGGGGATGTCGATCATCTTTCATCATTGCTCTCACAGGCGATTTCCTACAAGGGATTTTCCCTTGTGGATGTTCTTCAGCCTTGTGTTACCTTCAATAAACTCAATACATACAAGTGGTATCATGACCGAGTTTACAAAATGGAAGACGATGGGCATGATCCTGCAAACAGGATGGCAGCCTTTGAGAAAGCTCTTGAATGGGGTGACCGGATTCCCACAGGTGTGTTCTATAAGCGGGATTCAGAGCCATTCGAGTCCAAACTGGATGTACTTAAAAGCGGGCCACTTATAGCAAAACAATACGATTCCACAAAGCTGGATAGTGTGTTTGAGAATTTTTCCTGAGGGTAATCATGAGTTCCAATACCAACAGACTTGCCCGGGAAAACAGTCCCTACCTGAGACAACATTCCACAAATCCTGTTGATTGGTATCCATGGTCAGAAGAAGCTTTTGAGCAGGCAAGAAGGAAAAACCTCCCGGTCTTTCTTTCCATTGGTTATTCAACATGCCACTGGTGTCATGTAATGGCAGAGGAATCCTTTGAAGATGCACAAATTGCCAATCTTTTGAACTCCAATTTCATACCTGTAAAAGTAGACAGGGAAGAGAGGCCGGATGTCGATGAGTTTTACATGGAAGTCTGTCAGGCAATGAACGGCAGTGGTGGCTGGCCGCTGACCATAATTATGACGCCTGAAAAAAAGCCTTTTTTTGCAGCCACTTATATACCAAAAGAAGCGGCAATGGGGCAGATGGGTTTGTCCGATCTGTTGATGCAGGTTACAAATATCTGGGATAATAAAAGGGATGAGATTAGACAGCAAGCGTCTCAGCTGGTTTCAGAAATTAAAAATGTACCTGCCGGAAAGGAGCCGATAACCCTGTCCATTCTGGAGGATGCTTTTTCCGCACTTTTCGGTATGTTTGACTGGAGAAATGGAGGTTTTGGCCCGGCTCCCAAATTTCCTTCTCCTTCGATTCTTATCTTTTTGCTCAATCGCTGGAAAACGGATGAACGACCTCAGACCCTCATGATGATAGAAAATACCCTGTCTTCAATGGCAGATGGGGGTATTTACGATCATCTGGGTGGAGGTTTCCATCGCTATTCTACAGATGCCAGCTGGAATATTCCCCATTTCGAGAAAATGCTCTATGATCAGGCAATGCTTGTGGTTGTTTATCTCATGGCTTATCAGGCCACAGGGAATGTGCATTACAGGGCCGTGGCTGATTCAACAATTTCCTATATGGGGACAGTACTTCACCATCCAGAGGGTGGATTCTATTGTGGGGAAGATGCTGACAGCGAAGGTCAGGAAGGTTTATTCTATCTATGGTCCAGAGGCCAAATCGAGGACTCTGTTGGAAAAGAGAATAGTGATTTTTTCCTGCAGTTATATGATATTATTCCCCTGGAAAGGGAATCTGAAAATGCAGGAGTATTGAGCCGGAATGAATATGATATAAATGAAACTTCAGATGCAAAATTAAAAGAAATAAAAGCACACCTTTTATCCATTCGTAGTGCAAGGATAAGACCGTCTCTTGATAATAAGATTCTTACAGACTGGAACGGATTTGCAATAGCTGCTCTTTCAATGGCTTCCAGAATTTGCGGGGATATTTCGGCTCTCGAAAAAGCCAAAGAAGCTGCTTCATTTATTCTTTCCTATATGCGCAGGTATGATGGAAGGCTTTATCACCGTTTCCATGAAGGCAATTCTGGAATTGATGGCTTTCTGGATGATTATGCTTTTCTTGCATGGGGTTTGATCGAACTTTATGAAGCTACATTTGAGACAAAATATCTGGATACAGCAATTGAAATTGTGGATATAATGGTTGACATGTTCTATGACGCAGAGCAGGGTGGATTTTTCTTCTCTGCATCAGATGTATCTGACATCCCTCACAGGACAAAAAAAGTCTTTGATGGCCCCTATCCAAGCGGGAATTCAGTGACTGTATACAATCTCTTCTGGTTATTCCATATTACCGGTAATGTGCGCTACCGTGAGTTAGCCCGGGAAACCCTGTCGGCTTTTGGTGGAATGCTGAAGCGTTCTCCACAGGCCTATAGTTATATGTTAACCGGTCTTATGCTTGGAGTAGAGTCCAACCTTGTGGTAATAGTTACAGATTCTGGTAAAATCGGATTTAAGGAAATGCTGGATGTTGTAAGGAAAAATTATCTTCCCAAAACAATATTGTTATCGAAAAATCCCGAATCTGCCAGAGATCTGGCCAGGATTGCCCCTTATACGTTTGATATGGATGTAAAAGAGGGAAAGGCTGCAGCTTATGTCTGCAAAGGACAAAGCTGCACCCCTCCGGTCAACGACTCCCGGGAATTAGAAAGCCTGTTGTTTTGATTGCTTAAAAGTACAGGGCATCTTTTGGACAGGCTTCTACACACCGGCCACATTTTATGCAGTCGGGATTATTGCCTATATCCCTGACCTTAAGTTGCATGGGGCAAACTTTTTCGCATTTCTTGCAATCTATACAAAGTTCATGTGCCATTTTAAGCTGGTAGCGGTCTCCTCCGATTATTCTTTGTGCAGTTCCCATGGGACATACCGTACACCAGGCTCTGGTATTATAAAATCCGCCAAGCAGGATTGCTACCACAGTTGTCACGATACACATGGATACCAATATCACTCCAATCTTTTCGAAAATATTACGGGTGGCAAATACAATTGATACCCTGTATATCATCAATGACATGATCAGAATGAAAAGAGGCACTCTTACCCACAAACTTCTGAGAACACCAGGTATATTCCTTTTCCTCGAGATTTTGTTCATTACAAAATCATTGAAACTTCCACGCGGGCAGAGGTTTCCACAGAACCAGCGTCCACGAAAGACAGCAGTGATCATCAGGGTTAGCATTACTACAGCCATGACATATCCCAGGTATGGATACCACAATCCTCCAAGGGTAACAATAAGTACAAGTACCCACAAATAACGTGTAATCTTCAGCATTTTCACCATGCCTCCAGTTCTTTATCGACTTTGTTTACCCACTTATGTACAATTTGCATAATAATTTCCTTTATTTCGTTTTTTTCCTTCAGTTTATAGATATAGGTGTATCCTCCACGATCCAGGTTTGTTTGGGATTTGGCAAGGATTTCTTTTTCATGTAATTTTTTAACGGATCTCTGGACAGTCGATAGGTCAAGCCCGGTATCATTTGCTATATCTTCGGTATTCACCCATTTATCCGGAGCATCAAAGAATAACCCGATGACCTTCATGTCGGCTCTTGTAAGTTTCAGGGCACATTTGATAACATCATTTAAACGAAATTCTTTGCATGCAAAGTCTATCATCACAATACCTCTTTTAATGTACAGTACTGTTTATAAATCACAGCATATATAAACGCTTTTAACAACTGCTGTATGTTGCCAAAAACCAGCAGTACTCCTGGTATTACGAGATATATTTATCAATAATGTATATTATGAATTAGCAGGCGATTACCATGAGCGGTCGTGAATATATGCTAGGCAACGTTGCCATTGCCCGCGGTATTGTAGAAGGGGCTGTGGATGTTGTGTCCGGTTACCCAGGGACCCCTTCTTCTGAAATAGTGGATACTCTGGCTTCTATGAAAGAAAGGGACTTCTATATTGAATGGTCCGTCAATGAAAAGGTTGCAATGGAAGTGGCTGCCGGTGCCTCTATGGCAGGAGCCCGTTCCGTGGTTACCATGAAACACGTAGGTCTGAATGTAGCTGCTGACCCTCTGATGACTCTGGCATACATGGGTGTCAAGGGAGGCATGGTTATTATAGTGGCCGATGACCCTTCCTGCCACTCTTCCCAGAATGAGCAGGATTCCCGCAGATATTCCGTGTTTTCACAGATTCCCTGCCTTGAGCCATCAACCTCCCAGCAGGCCAAGGACATGATTCCTTATGCCTTTGAATTATCTGAAAAATATGAAATACCGGTAATCTTTCGCTCCACAACACGTATATCCCACGGGAAGTCGGATATCGAACTGGCCCCCATCAAGCAAAAAAAGAATGAAGTTAAATTTGAAAAGAATCCTGACCGCTGGGTAATGGTTCCTAAAAATGCTAGGGTACGACATCCTCACCTGCTCTCGATACAGCAGGACATTCGCGGCGAGCTTGAAGTTTCCGGCTGGAATGAACTTTCCATAGAAGCAGAAAGTACTGTTGGTATCATTGCTTGTGGAACAGCTGCGGTTTATGCAAAAGAAGCGCTGGACAGGCTTGGTATTACCGCTTCTTTCTTGAAGATAGGGACGTATCCAATTCCAGAAGACAGTGTTCGCCAACTTCTTGCCAAAACAGAACAGGTAATTGTGATCGAGGAACTTGAACCTGTTATTGAGGACCAGTGCAAGGTAATTGCAAGAGATGTAGAGTTTGAAACTGAAATCTTTGGCAAAACAGATGGCCTTCTTCCCCGTACAGGGGAATTCAATGTCGATATTTGCATTGGGGGTATCGCTAAAGCCTTTGGAATTGATTCATGTGAATGTAAACCTGCAAAGCAGGATATGGAACTGCCTGTAAGACCGCCTGCAATGTGTGCGGGTTGTTCCCACAGGGGTACTTTCCATGTCATGAAAAAAGTATTTGGTGAAGATACGGTATTTCCCAGTGACATTGGCTGTTATACTCTGGGCATCCAGCACGGGACGGTTGATACCACTCTCTGCATGGGGGCCAGTATCAGTGTTGCTTCGGGAATCTATGATGCCGGTGAGGAAAAACCCATATGCTGTACAATCGGCGATTCTACCTTTTTCCACACCGGGATTAACAGTTTAATGAATGCTATCTACAATAAATCTGATATCACTGTGCTGATACTTGATAACAGGATTACGGCAATGACCGGTCATCAGCCCAATCCGGGTATGGGTAAGACAGCAACCCGTGAACCAACCGTGGAGGTTGCGTTTGATAAATTGTGCAGTGCAATGGGTGCTGAATTCGTGGAAGTGGTTGATCCCTACGACATGGCCGCCACAGAGGATGTACTTGAGAGAGCAAAAGCACATGAAGGAGTCTCAGTTGTGATAGCCAAACGTGCCTGTGTTATTTCCGCAGCAAGGGGAGGTATACGATACACTCCGTTCATGGTTGACACAGATCTCTGTAAAGGTTGCCGGAAATGCTTGAAATTTGGCTGCCCTGCAATTGAATTTGATGAGGTGTCCAAAAAAGCCTCCATAAATTCGATGTGCAGTGGTTGTGGATTGTGTGCTGAAATATGCACTTTCAATGCTATCATGGAGGTGAAAAAATGACTTCCGATTTATCAAATTTTGATCTTGTGATAGCCGGTGTGGGAGGCCAGGGTGCTGTCAAGGTTTCCGATATAATAGGCAAGGCAGCGGTTTCTGAAGGGATGGATGTCCGGGCAGCAGAAACCCACGGGATGGCTCAACGTGGTGGTTCTGTTGTGAACTATGTAAGACTTGGTTGTGAGTTGGGTTCTCTTATACCCTGCGGCAGTGCCCACGGTATGCTGTCACTGGAGCCTGTAGAGGCAATGCGCTACATTCATGATGTTGCAAAGGATGGAATAGTGGTGATGAATACCTCCCCGATTTATCCGATAACCGTTACATCGGGACAATGCACCTACCCTGACCCGCAGGAAATAGTTGCCAGACTTGAGAAGGATTACAGGGTTGTGGCCTTTGATGCTGTGGCCCTTGCCAGACAGGCCGGGAATATGAAAACCCTGAATGTCGTGATGCTCGGGGCAATTTCCTCTTATCTTCCAATCCCCGTGGATACACTGGTGGAATGTATAAGGAATATGGTGCCCCCAAAGACCATTGGTACCAATCTTGAGGCATTCCGGCTGGGCAGGGAAACAACAAGACAGTAACAACATTACCATGTACAGTATACCGGTTTCATGTTTTGATCTTGACCACACTCTGGATTGTGGTCAGGTATTTCGCTGGTCAAAAGAAGATGACTGGTGGCACGGTGTGGTACAGGGAGATTATGTACATATCTTTTATGAACAGGATACGGGAACTCTTTACATTGATTCCCGTCTCCCTGTGGAGTTTTTTGTGAAATACTTCAGGCTGGATGATGACCTGCCCTATATCTTTTCCTCAATCGATCATGACCCTTACGTACATGAAGCAATATCAAAATACAGGGGATTGCGCCTGATTAGACAGGATCTCTGGGAATGCCTTGTGTCTTATATGATAGCAACTGCTTCGAATATTCCCCGTATAATGAAATCCATCGAGAAACTGTCCCGGCTGCTGGGGGAGGAAATTGTAGATGGGATTTATGCCTTCCCTGAAATATCTGCCCTTGCAGATTGTTGTGGTGAGGATCTTTGTGACTGCAGCCTGGGTTTCAGGGCACGCCGGCTTGTCAAAGCTGCCAGGATGATAGAATCAGGAGAGTTAGACCTGTACGGGCTGTATGATATGGATTATTTTCAGGCCAAACAGCAATTGATGAATATAGAAGGCATCGGGGATAAGGTGGCTGATTGTATCCTCCTTTTTTCTTATGGAAAAATGGAAGCTTTTCCCGTAGATACCCATGTTGACAAGGTCATCAGAAATTATTATTCCGACAGTTTTGAAGGACCTTATACCAAACCCCGAATGGCTGAGTGGGCACGATCCTATTTTGGACCTTACTGTGGTTATGCCCAGCAGTATCTTTTCTATCAGCACAGGCTTGAAGGTAAGCTGGGCAATGGAATGGATTAAAGAAACTTATTGAGGAAGGCCCTGTAATCGGCATCCTTTATTTGCAGGATATTTTTCCCGGACAGGATTTCATATTCTTCTTTAATGCTCTTTGCAACCTGTTTTCCCAGGGAACAGTTGTGAATTTCATTTTCAAGTAATGAAGAGACAGTCGTATATTTGCGCGGGACTTCAGCTACATATTTCCCGTCTTCTATGTAGAATGCAAACACATCTGTTCTGTCGGTGTATTTCTCCCTGAACATCTCAGCATGTTGCTTAACCCATACCGGTGGACCTCTGTGTTTTTTGACCGTTGCAATCTGGAAATTTTCCAGTTCAATGATAAGTACGACATCCTTGCCTGCCCATATACCACTTTTAATGGGGCGAAAATCGTGTTTTTCAAGCAATGCTTCCACAGATTTCTGCATTTTGAAAAGCTGGGGATACAGTATGTCTTCCACGACATCGGGACTTTTGAATTTCAGAGCAACGAAAGAACTTGCCCTTTTATCCATTCTCTGGATTACTTGTTCACCGGACAGTGGAGCAGCATCTTTTCCGTTAAAAAAAGATTCATTTGGTTCTTTCAGGTACTGGCGGCAGAGGTCAATAAATAGACAAAATTTATCCAGGGATAGAGCAGCGGCTACGTTTCTTCCCGCATCTGTGGGGTCAATCACCTGAAGAGGCTCGCTAAATTCCTTTGTAGGCTTCAGGAACTCAATTTTCTGATTCGGCTCCCATGCTGATGCGGCTTCAAGCACGTTTTTGAAAGAGCCATAATGGATAATGAGCAGTTCAGTAAGATAGCCTGAGAAACCCCGGGTTTTCAGTTCTGAGCCATATGTTCCTCCGGCTTTCATGAACTGTTTGAGTAAAAGCACGTCATTCTCAAGATCTTTGATCCTTTCTTTTATGAAACGATTGTGAAAAGGCGTCCTGTCAACAGCTGAGATTATTCTGGAAGCATCGGTTACACGGTAGCAGGGGACGATATCTACATCAAAGCCGGCATAGTTCATTTTGGTGTAGGGGTGTTCTGCATAACCCTCCTCCCAAGATTGCCCTTCTTTTGCGAGTTCGTGGCCTATGAACAAACCATACTCTTCAAGTTTTTCCCGTGGAAGGGATGGGTCAAAACTTATGAATATATCAAGATCATGTGTTCCGGTGATCCATGTATTGCGAGCAGCTGAGCCTACCAGCTGGACCTTCACATCGGTAATACGTTCTTTTTTGGCTATCTGGATCGCTCTTATCATCAGATGATCGGCAGTCTTTTCCAGTTTTTCTTTTTCTTCCAGTGAAGGTTTGATACGTTCCAGTACCTTTTGTTCAAGAGGCAGCATGTAAATCCTTTTTATTTCTGTGTTTTTTAGTTACGTTATGTATGGCGTTTTAGTCGTCTTTCGCTATATATTATTTGAAGCTATATACTGTTTCTTTTATTGTTATTTAATAATATAAATAATCATAAAACTGTCTAACGATAAAAATTTATAGCTATCGATCTTCTCTTCTATGGATAACGGGAGTTTGACAGATGGAGAACAGGTGGGTGCAGTTTAACTGTCGTTGTCTTTTTTGAGTTGATATTTGGAGGTAAATATGTTAAGTGGAAAGATGACCGATGCGCTGAATGAGCAAATTAACAGGGAAATGTATTCTGCATATCTTTATATGGCAATGTCAGCTGCAAGTTCCTGTAAAGGACTTGACGGCTTTTCGAACTGGTTCATGGTGCAGTATCAGGAAGAAATGACTCATGCCATGCGCATATATGATTACTTGAATGGGCAGGGAGCACAGATCCAGCTTAAGGCAATAGAGCAGCCACCAAAGGAATTTGGTACGCCTCTTGAGATGTTCAAAGCTACCCTTGAACATGAGCAGTTCATCACAAGATCAATCAATGAACTGGTCACTCTTGCAAATGAAGAGAAGGACTATGCAACAAACATATTCCTGCAGTGGTTTGTCACCGAACAGGTCGAGGAAGAAGGCAATGATAATGAGATAATCAGCAAACTCCAGCTTGCCGGTGAAGAAGGCAATGGTCTGTTCATGATTGACAAGGAACTCGGGGCAAGAGTGTTCACCCCGCCTGCACAGGAAGGACAATAATCAGTAAAAGGAGGATTTGGTGTGGATATTGAAGAATTAATTAAAGGAAAAGTATCGGAAGGCAAAGAGAAACATGTACCTGACATTTCAATCAGCAAGTCCCATGGTTCAGATGTGGAAGACCTTGTGACGGTCCATGTGGGAAAGGAAGTTGCCCACCCCAATACTATTGAGCATCATATTGTATGGCTTGAGTTGTATGGTGTGAAAGAGAACGGGCAGGTAGTGGACCTTGGACGTGCGGAGTTTGGCCCCTCTTTTACCGAGCCTCTTGCAAGGTTTAAATTAAATGTTGCCGATTTCAAGGCTGTGTTTGCTATGTCCTATTGCAATGTACATGGCCTGTGGCAGAACCTTATCGAACTCTAAGGATTGATAAATTCATGGGCACAAATGCAGATAATGTAAAAGAAGTCAAGGTTTTCCTTCCAAGGTCCATAAGGTATGCCCAGGACATAAATGAAGACTTCTCTGAAGCTCTTGCGTCCTTTTATACTGCTGTTTGGGAAGACAGGGAGGATGGCCTCTCAATGAAGGAGAAACACCTTCTTGTCTTTTCCATTGCATGTTCCAATAATAACAGTGAAAGTGCAGTGAAAATTCTTGAAAGGCTCAAGAAATTTGGGGCAACCCGTACTGAGATTACGGATTGTATGATGATCGCTGCCTGGACAGGTGGGATTCAGAATTTCACTGATTTCAGCAGGCATGTATTAAAGCAGATGGATAAATTGGGATTTTGAAAGGCGATAGACTATGACTTTCAAAGATATATTGCTCGAGGAAAATGTCGGGGGATTTGATCTTTTCCTCAGAGCTCTTATAGGTTCGGTGGCAACGATTGCCCTGGCCATGGACCTGGTAGAAACCTCTCCCTGGAACTGGCTGGTCGCTCTGGTGGCTTTGGCCGGATTATTTACGGCAATGACAAGGCACTGTACGCCCTATCATTATCTGGGCATCAATACCGCAAAAAAATAATTATTCCAGCCCGATCTCTTCATCTGTAAGATAACAGGCCGGGTCATCTGCCCAGATATTGCCATAAACAGCTTCTGCACGGACACGGAAATTCCCATTGCAGATGTCCAGCCACTTGCACTGGCCACATCTTTTTGCATTTTCCTTCAATAGAGGTTTGCGATCTTTCAGGCCTGCAAGTAAATCGTCACTGAGATCTGTCCAGATCTCGCTGAAAGGCCTTTTCCTGATATTCCCGATTGTGTAGTGGCGCCAGAACTGATCGGGGTGGACTGTTCCGTCCCAGGAAACACAACCAATTCCTACACCGGTGGAATTGCCTCCGTTCATTTTCATAAGATCGAGGACTTCGGCCGCACGTTCGGGTTCTTCGTCCTTTAATTTCATGTAGAGGTAGGGGGCATCACAATGATTGTCCACGGTGAGTACCTCTGGTTTAATTCCCTTTTCATAAAGCTGTTTTGTACGATCCATAATCAAATCTACAGTTTCCCGGCTTTCTTCATGTATCAGGTCCTGTTTTATGAGGTCGCTGCCTCTGCCTGCATACACAAGATGATAGAAACAAATCCGTGGAATTCCTTCTTCTTCCAGCAGGTCAAATATTGCAGGGATTTCCCGGAAATTACTCTTATTAATTGTAAAACGCAGGCCAACCTTGATTCCTGCTTTCATACAGTTGTGGACACCTTCAAGTGCTTTTTTGAATGCCCCCTGTTGTCCCCGGAACCTGTCATTTGTCTCTTCTGTACCGTCAATGGATATTCCAACATAGGACAGACCGATTTCCTTTAGTTTTTTTGCCATGTCCATATCTATTAGTGTACCATTTGTGGAAATTACTGCTCTTAGGCCTTTTGAGACTGCATACTCGGCCAATTCAGGCAGGTCTTTCCTTACAAGAGGTTCCCCTCCGGAAAAAAGTATGACAGGCGTTTTGAATTCTGCCAGGTCATCAATGAGTCTTTTTCCTTCTTCTGTGGATAGTTCTCCCTCAAAATTCTTATCTTCTGCCCGGGCATAACAGTGAATGCATTTGAGGTTACATTTGCGGGTGATATTCCATACTACAACAGGTTTCTTGTCCTTTGAGAACTGGAGGAGGTGGGAAGGCAATCTGGAGGAATGCCTTCCATATCTCAGGGCATCCGATGGTTCAACAGTTCCGCAATAAAGTTTTGAAATACCGATCATTTCTAAACCTTCTTTAGTCAAAGTATTCGTCTTTAATGGTCTTTAGCATTTCATCGAAGGTGTACTTGCAGGGTTTTATAGTTGTTTCCACACCATATTCCTGAATGGTATTTGCCGTAGGAGTACCAATTGCAGCAATGATAGACTTTTTCATTACTTCCTTTATGTCATTGGTTTTTCCCATCTCTTCTACCAGGCTGAAAAAATTGCGTACCATCATGGAACTTGTGAAGGCAAAAACAGCAATATCCCCGGCTGCCGCCCTTTTGATAAGTTCTCTCTGCTTGTCTCCTTCGGGCCTCACGAGTGTATATACCTGTGTTTCCAGAACCGATGCACCACACCTTTCAAGCCCTTCTATAAGCAATATTGAACCATAGGCACTGCGCGCGGTATCCACGATCTTCCCCTTTACATCAGGACACAGATATTCAACCAATCCTTCTGAGCTGTAGACACCTGGTATACCAAGAACTCCAATATCAAGTTCTTCCAGCCTTTTTTTGGTATTTGGGCCGATGGCTATTACTTTTGTCCTGTTCAGGGCATTGATGAATTCATTCCTGTCATCTACCTTGTCCAGGGTATAGTCGATACCATTGGCACTGGTAAATATCACATAGTCACTTTTTCCAGAAAGAACATGGTTTTTGAATGTATCGAACATGTCGTCTTTCATATCAGTGAGTTCGATCATTGGTGCCTCGAACACCTCATATCCCATGGATTGTGCCATCTCGCGGGATTTTGCAAGGTAATTGCGAGGCCTCATTATTGCTATGGTATTCTTTTTTTTATCCATATTATCCCCATAAGACCTTTTGCATACCCAGGATGTCATGTACGGAAACCACATCACCCACAACTGTTATTGCAGGGGCTTTTACACCGGCTTCCTTTGCTTTTTCTGCTATGTTCTCAATATTTCCTGTGGTGATCCTCTGATCGGGGCGGGTTCCTTTTTCGATAATTGCTACCGGAGTTGTCGGATGTTTGCCATATTTTTTCAGTGCGTTCATATTCTGCTCCAGCCTTTTCACTCCCATAAATATGACCAGGGTCCCGGGGAATCGGGCCAGGCTTTCCCAATCAAGACCGGTTTTTGTTTTGTTCGGATCTTCATGGCCGGTTATGAATGTAACCATCGATGCGTGGTCTCTGTGGGTTACAGGGATTCCGGCATAAGCAGGTACTGCAATTGCAGAGGTGATACCTGGTACAACCTCAAAATCGATTCCCGCCTGCACAAGTTTTTCAGCCTCTTCGCCGCCCCTGCCGAACATATAAGGGTCCCCTCCCTTTAATCGAACGACACTTTTTCCTTCTTCTGCCTTTTTCACTATCAGATCGTTGATTTCTGTCTGGGTCAGTTTGTGGTTGCCTGCATATTTTCCTGCATCTATTTTTTCTGCCTCTTCAGGCATGCTCTGCAGGATTGCTTCTCCTGGCAACTGGTCATAGACGATGACCTCTGCGCTGTCTATCAACTTTCTTGCTTTTATTGTGAGCAGTTCCGGATCTCCGGGACCGGAACCAACAAGATATACTTTCCCGTAGCCGCTATTCATGGTATTTATCCTCGATTGACTTGTTTGAGGAACTAAGGAATTGATTGGTTAAAAAGGTTATATGTACTGGATAGAAGTTGGAGGAAGAAAAAGTGAAAAATATACTCATTGTTTATCGAGTATATATAATAAAATGTCCTTGTTGAGTTTTCCTTCTCTTTCTATCTTTCGGGCAACTTCTTCGTCTGACATGCCCTCAGATTTCAATTCCTTTATCCTTTCATTAACAGAAGGTGAGATGCTGTAATATTCATTTATGTCTTTCCGGTGGCCCCACACATCTCCCTCTATAAGTCTGATTCCTTCCATCTCAAGGAACATCTCAATGGATTTTGATACAGTTTTCCTGTAAGATGACGGTATCTGAATTACTTCCACATTCTTACATCTTTTAACGAGATCAAATATGTCCTTGTTGGACGGACGGAAAGCCAGATGAATCACCCTTTCCCCTTCATCGAGTGTTTCAATTTCATTCCTTTTGCTGACAACTCTGATTTTCATGATTTCACTCCTGATATCAAGTTTGATGTATAACTCAATAAATTATTATTAAGTCTAACCTCTTAAATAATTATCGAGTGAGAGGATCATTCACCTTTCTTCAAACGCAACCTTACAGCATCAGCATGAGCGTACAACCCTTCTTCTTCTGCAAGTGTGATTATTGTATCACTCAGGGATTGCAAGCCTTTCCTGTCCAGCTGCTGTATCGTGGAATATTTCAGGAAATGATTGATGTTTAATCCCGAGTAGAGTCTTGTATATCCTGCTGTAGGGAGAACATGATTTGTTCCTGAAGCATAGTCACCGGTTGAAACAGGAGCATATTTTCCTATGAAAATCGATCCGGCACTATCAATCCTGTCCAGGACTGTATCATCATCTGCTGTCACTATCTCAAGATGTTCGGGTCCGAAACGATTGGATAATTCAATACACTCATCAAGAGAATCACCTATAAGGATGGCCGCATTTTGCAGGGCTTCTTTCACTATTTCTGATCTGGGTGTAGTATCTGCAAGTTCCCTTAAGTGTTGTTGTGTATTCACTGCAATTTCCTCAGAGGTAGTGGTTAATACACAGATTGCATTGGGGTCATGTTCGGCCTGTGCCAGCATGTCAGCTGTGATAAAATCCGGGTCTGCAGTTTCATCTGCAATTATCAGGATCTCACTGGGCCCTGCCGGGAAATCTATCTCTGCATGTGTGCGGATAAGCATCTTTGCCGTAGTCACAAAGACATTTCCCGGTCCCACGATCTTGTCTACGGGTTTAACGCTTTCAGTTCCATAGGCAAGAGCTGCGACAGCCTGCACACCACCTAGTCTGTATATCCTGTCAGCACCAGCGACCTTTGCAGCTGCAAGTGTCAGGGGATTAACCTTTCCATCGGGCCCGGGAGGAGTACACATGGCTACGTCCTTCACTCCTGCAACTTTGGCCGGGATTATTGTCATAAGGGCGGTTGAAGGGTATGATGCTCTTCCTCCGGGCACATATGCACCTACGGACCTTAAGGGTACTGTTTTCTGTCCGGCTTTAACTCCCGGGAAAATTTCTACAAACCATTTGTCCCGAGGTAACTGTGCTTCATGGAATTTCCTGATGTTAGATGCAGCTTTATCCAGATGTTTCAGCAAAGATGGATCTATTTTTGTCATTGCTTCATTAATTTCGTCTTCAGTTACTTCGATGGCACCAATCCGGGCCTTGTCAAATTTTTCAGTATAATGACGCAGGGCATTATCCCCATCCTTTTTTACATCCTCAAGGATTGTTTCAACTGCATCCCTTACAGCCATCAGGTCTGATGCCCTTTCCATAAGATTATCCAATTCACCATTGGTGAGGTCTTTAATTTTCTTATAAAGCATGGGGTAAGTCTCCGTCTTTGTATTATGTATTAGATAGTTATCTCAGATGAAGTCCTGAAATGTTTTCTGTTGTTTTTTATTTTCCAATGTTTTCGGCTCTACATAACCATTGCTGTCAGTTTCCCTGCCCAGATATGATAGGATTTTTTGGGCGATCTTTGGCCCGACGATCCCTGCAAGTTGCTTTTCATTTGCGGTTGCAAGTTTCTGACGGCTGCGATATCCTTTCTTGAAAAGCTTGCGTGCTCTTGCCCTGCCTACATCGGGAATTTCCACCAATTCCATTAGTTCACTGCCTGCACCATAATGTATCCTTTTTTCAAGTTTAGCACATTCTTTTTCAAGTAGTGGATTTATTCTGGATGCAATCCTAAAAGTGGCATGCATAAGCCACTCGGCAATATCAGAGCTGGCATAAATGTCGCCTTCTCCGACCCGATAGTTCTCAACAATTTTTTCCAGGCTCTTTTCATTGATCCATTCCAGGAGTAACAGAGCGGTCTTGACCTCTGAAAGAAACCATTCATATTCTATCTGTTTGAAAGGGCTGGGCACTTCGATAAAATCTTCGGTATGATTCATCACATAATCATTTATTATTTCATAATCCCTGTTGCGCAAGTAAAGCAGGCGCATATCCGGTGTACTGCAAATCAGTTGCAACAAAGTCATATCTGTGACATGTGTTGTCTTTTCCAGTCCACGGATGATTTTTGAAGCCGAAAGAGGATCAATATATAGCGAGGATATCATTTTTCCCAGTTCGGTTGCCCGGATGATCTCATTATCCTGTTCAAGCATCCCCTCATTTTTAAGGAATATCAGGCAGTCTTCCAGCAGTTCCTCGAAATTCCAGCTCTCTTGCTGGTGGGCAAAAAAAGTGGAACCGAGAAAGGTAAGTATCTCCTTGTGGCAATTTGCAAAACCGCTTGCAATAGTGGAAAGTATGTGGGTACGCAGTGCATTCTCGGTACCCAGTTTGGACCATATATCTTCTGCGGAAGCGTTGATATATCTCTCCAGCACATCGGTGAGTTCTTCATAGGTTTTCACTATGACTACAGCCTCTCCATAGGGGTCCAGATGTGGTCTGCCTGCCCTGCCGGCCATCTGCTTGTAGTCAAGCACAGGAATGGGTTGCATCCCTGCATTGGGATCATAACGTTTGTAACTGCGGATGATCACACGTCGGGCAGGCAGGTTCAACCCGGCGGCCAGTGTTGGTGTGCTACAGATCATCTTTATTAAATTGTTCCGGAAAGCATCTTCTACGATCCTGCGATGAGCGGAATTCAGTCCTGCATGATGAAAAGCAACACCTTTTTTTATGCAGTAGGCAAGGGTTTCAGTAAGTTTAGTCTCCCCGTTTTCCAGAACTTCTTTTGCAACTTCTTCCAATTTATTCCGATTTTGCCTGTCGAGAAGTTCTCCTGCCACAGGGGCACACTTCTTTGCAAACCCTACGCAATTGCGCCGGCTGCTGTCAAAGACAAGACATTGCCCTCCCTCGATAACAGTGTCCAGCACAAGGTTTACAGTGTCTTCCTTGTGGCGTCTTTCGATAAACTTCTGGCTTTCATTGAAATTGATGGCATCCCCGAAAAAAATCCCCTCATGTAAGTCCGTAGGTCTCCACTCACTCAATACGAGTTTGGCTTCCAGCCACTGAGCAATTTCCATCGCATTACCAACTGTAGCTGAAAGAGCAACTACCTGTGCCTCAGGATTGAGTCTTTTGAGTTTTGTCAGGGTTACTTCCAGTGTGGGTCCCCTGTTTGCTGAGTCCAGCAGATGGACCTCATCAACGATTACAGCGGTGATATCTTTCATCCAGGGTGTGGAATTACGCAAAAGGGAATCAGTTTTCTCGGAGGTAGCAACGATTATATCATTGGAACCGAGCCATTCATCCCTTGAATCAAAATCCCCTGTTGATATGGCAGTTTTTATTCCCAGGCTTTCAAATCGTTTAAAATCCCTATATTTTTCAGAAGCCAGCGCACGCAGTGGTACAATGTAGAGGGCCTTGCCTCCCTTTTTGATAGCTTTTAGCATAGCCATTTCCGCAAGCAGGGTTTTACCGGATGCTGTGGGAATTGCTGCCAAAAGGTTTCCTCCTTGCAGAAGTCCTTTTTCTACAGCTTCTGCCTGGGGTGGATAGAGTTCTTCTATACCGGCCTGAAGATATAGGTTAATGGCTTCTGAAGGTAGGTCCAGTTCTTCGATTTTCATGAAATTTCACATCTAAAGGCGAGTTTGGATACCACTTTTGTTGATGAAAGTTACAAATACAATTAATAGCATTTATTATTAAGGGAATAAAGCTTATTTTGAAAATAGATGTTCTGCTTCAAAGTAAAAGCATCGTCTAAATCTCGCTCTGGACATTTAATAGTAAAAACTAAATTATAAGCACTATTATTTATTGGATGTTTTAGTAAGAGTAAATATGGTAGGTCCAATGGCAAACACATCAGATATTTCCACAACGGTACTTTCTGACACTTCCTGGCACTTCTGGAATTCCTGGAATGGACTGGATGTTGTATTCGTAATTTCCGTTATTGTACTTACGCTTGTTGCATCAAAATTAGTTGACAGGCTAATCCATCATCAATTTGAAATGGCCAGCCGTAGAATGGATGTCGATGAAACTGCTTATCGAATTATCAGGCATACATCCGTAGCTCTTGTTTATGTATTTGGCTTAGTTCTGATAATTATGCGTTTTCCGACGCTTCAAAACCTTTCTTTTGCTATCTTTGCAGGTGCAGGGTTTTTGGGTATAGTTGTTGGTCTTGCTGCACAGAGTACAATGTCAAATATAATTTCAGGTGTATCCCTTGCCATATTTCGTCCCTTTAGGGTAGGAGATCGTGTTAATGTCAGAGATGATTACGGCAAGATTACAGACATCACTTTGCGTCATACGATCGTTAAGACATGGGATAACCGCAGGCTTATCATACCAAACCATGTAATCAGTGACGAAGCAATCATAAATTGGACTATAGAAGACCCAACGGTATGCTGGCCGATTGACATTGGTATAAGCTATGATTCAGATATTGATCTTGCCCGTAAGATAATGGTCGAAGAAGGGCGCAAACATAATAAGACGATGTCTTTCTCTGAACTACGTCAATATGATGAAAAGTTCAGTGATGATGATATTCTTGTCCTTCTAACAGAACTCGGAGACTTTGCAGTTAACCTAAAATTATTTGTGTGGGTGCGGGATAGAAGTTTTGCTTATCTTACAGGATGTGAGATAAGGGAAGCCATCAAGAAGCGTTTCGATCAAGAAGGTATAGAGATTCCATTCCCATACAGGACACTGGTCTACAAAAAAGACCTGATTGCAGAACAATCAAACAGTTATTTCGGGCAAAAAGAAGATTAAGAGGATCTTTTAAATCCTCTTCTTTTTTTACTCGTTTCCAAGTTCCCCGTTGAAATACTTATCATAGGAACTCATATCGAAATGACCATGGCCACTCAGATTGAACAGGATTGTCTTTTCTTCTCCTGTTTCCTTGCATTTCAGTGCCTCATCGATAGCACATTTGATTGCATGGGATGATTCGGGAGCTGGGGCAAATCCTTCTGTTCGGGCAAAGGTCACACCTGCTTCGAATACTTCGATCTGGTGGTAATTTGTGGCTTCCATGAGGCCTTCATTGACAAGCTGGCTGATTATGGGTGAGCAACCGTGATAGCGCAATCCTCCGGCATGGATTGCAGGCGGTATGAAATCGTAGCCCAGAGTATGCATTTTCAACAATGGTGTCATTTTGGCAGTATCACCGTAATCATACCTGAATTCGCCGGCGCTTAATGTAGGACATGCGGATGGTTCTACACCGATTACTCTCAGATCATGACCATCCATTTTATCTTTGATGAATGGAAGTCCGATTCCTGCAAGGTTACTACCGCCACCACAGCAGCCGATAACTACATCTGGGTAATCTTCGGCCATTTTCATCTGTTCCTGGGTTTCCAGTCCGATTATTGTCTGGTGATGCATCACATGGTTAAGCACACTTCCCAATGCATACCGTGTATTATCATTGAGGGCAGCATCTTCCACAGCTTCACTGATAGCTATACCCAGACTTCCGCTTGTATCAGGGAAATCTTCCTGGATCTTCCTTCCGAACTGGGTCTCATTGCTCGGGGATGGAATCACATTTGCTCCCCAGAGGTTGATTAGGGATTTCCTGTAAGGTTTCTGGTAGAAACTTGATTGTACCATGTATACTTTACATTCAATGTCAAAATAATTGCATGCAAGAGAAAGAGCACTTCCCCACTGTCCTGCTCCGGTTTCAGTAGTGATCCTTTCGGTTCCCTCTTTCATGTTGTAGTAAGCCTGGGCAATTGAGGTGTTAGGTTTGTGGCTGCCTGCAGGGCTTACACCCTCGTGTTTGTAGTAGATCTTTGCAGGTGTGTCGAGTTCTTTTTCAAGTCTTGAGGCACGGTAAAGGGGTGATGGTCTCCAGAGCTTATAGATATCTTTTATTTCATCGGGAATGTCTATGTAACGCTTATCAGACATTTCCTGCTTAATAAGTTCCCTGGCAAAAAGAGGTTCCAGTTCCTCCGGTTTGATTGGTTCATTTGTTGCAGGATTCAATAGAGGCTCAAGGGGGGTGGGCATGTCAGGTAAAATATTATACCATTTCTTTGGCATATCATTTTCATCGAGTATATATTTTGTATATTCCATGATAAGTCCCTCATCTTTAGTGTACACTTTAGTACTATTTTGTACGGACAGTTGTTTATTTAAGACTATCGGATAATCATACCAGAAAAGGTTGCAATAGAAAAGATATATTTGTGAAGTTTTAGGGTTTGCAACCCAGTTCCACTCTTTCTTCTGGTGAGAGGGATAAATAAAAATCGATTATTTCAAGATCATCATAGTGTTTGCTATGCAACACTTCAAAAAAGCGGTCAAGTTTCTGGATAGTTTCCTTATGCATGGGCTTTAAAGATAGGAATTCTTTTGATTCTTTTTCCAAACCCACTTTAGCAAGCTTGTCTGCCAGTATTTTCACTGTTTCTCGATCCTGTTTCAAAAATTGTTGTCTTATGTAATCTATGTCATCCCTGGAATCATCAATTCCCTCTTTGTTTTCCCTGAATTCTTTTGCAGTAATATCATCATAAAGATGCATGTACCTTTGATGCAATTTTGCACTTTTTTCCATGTACCAATACCAGAAGCCATTGTCCATATCAGGATTACTTTCCCTTGTGCCATGGCTACTTCTTTCCTTTGCCTTTTTGACCAGCCATTCCCTTCTCCATTTATTGAATTCTGAATCGGGATTCTGGCTGGTCTCGGGGGCTTCGTTTGGACTATCCCCACTATTCATTAGCTCATACCACCACGTCTGCTATAAAGATAGAGAAGCACAACAGATAGCCTAACCTATCGCTATTAATGTAAGCTTTCTTGCTGTACCACCTGCTATACCACTAGCAAGTTTAAATTATATTTATTCTTATTTAACGTTATCCGCATCGTTTTGTATAGTAATCATTAGTATGAGGAAGTATGTTTAAAGATTTTAATTTCTAAAGATTATTATGCGTGAAATACTTGTAACAATATGTGATAATTATACATATTCACAAAATCATTAGTGATCACAATGAATACAGAAAATCAACTTTCTATGGAAGAAAAGGAATTATTGGGCCAACTGGTAAGTGGCAACCTTTCAATGCATCGTCTGGACAAACATGTCGAAAAGGATAGGGCTGTGCTCCTTCGCAGAATGGCTCTGGAAAGAATCTGGGATGTACAATTGGAACATATTGGTAGTTTCAGTATAAATGCAAATGAAGCAAGTAAGAGCAATATTGAAAATATGATTGGAGCAGTGCAGGTTCCTGTGGGAATAGCAGGCCCCATAAAAATTGGAGGAGAATTTGCGCAAGGGGATTATTATCTTCCTCTTGCTACTACAGAAGGAGCTCTGGTTGCCAGTGTGAATCGTGGTTGTTCAGCGATTTCTGTTTCAGGTGGCACTGTAGTGAGGGTCTTCAATGAAGTGATGACCAGGGCGCCTGTGTTCAGGATGAATGATATTAATCATGCAAAAGAATTTGTTGACTGGATAAAAGATGGGGACGTTTTTGAACAACTTCAAAATAAAGCTTCTGAAACAACACGATTTGGTGAACTTACCGGTGTTGAACCATATGTACTGGGTAACAATGTTTACCTGCGTTTTGAATTTGACACCAAGGATGCTATGGGGATGAATATGGTAACGATTGCTACCCAGGCGATTGTGGATCTTATCAGTGACGAGTTCGGTGTGTACCCGGTGTCCCTTTCAGGAAACATGTGCTCCGACAAAAAACCCGCAGCTATCAATAACATCAAGGGCCGGGGTAAAACTGTGGTTGTTGAGGCTGAATTGCCTGCTGAAGTTGTAGAAAAGAAATTAAAGACCACTCCGCAAGCAATGGAAGAGGTGAATTACAGGAAAAATCTTCTGGGTTCTGCCCGTGCCCAGTCCCTGGGATTCAATGCCCATGCGGCCAATATAATCGCTGCCATGTATATTGCCTGTGGCCAGGATCCGGCTCATGTTGTTGAGGGTAGCAGTGCGATAACTACAATGGACGTCACAAAATATGGTTCCCTTTATTGTACTGTTACCCTGCCGGCATTACAGCTGGGTACTGTAGGAGGAGGCACTAAAATAGGTACGCAGGCAGAATGCCTGGCTTTGCTGGGAGTTGCCGGTGGAAGTGATGTGCCCGGTGCCAATTCAAAAAAACTGGCTGAAATAATAGCATCAGCGGTACTTGCAGGCGAAATCTCTCTTGTAGGTGCACAGGCAGCCGGTCATCTGTCACGCGCCCATGCTGAACTGGGACGATAATCAGGATCTCTGGGAGTGGTATATCTCCCCTATCCTTTCCAGGCTCTCTGCTTCTTCAGGGGACTTATCATCCCTCACATTAACAAGCCTGGGAAAACGCAGGGCATATCCGGATTCATAATTGGGACTCTTTTGTATCTCTTCAAAAGCAATCTCAAAGACAATTTCGGGTTTTAATTCTATTTTTCTGCCAGCTTCATAAACAATCAAATCAGAAAAAAGAGTGGTAAGTTCTGCCAGTTTTTCGTCTGTAATTCCGGTGGCAACCTTCCCTATGGCAGGGAATTTCCCGGTGTCCGGATCATAACAACCAAGTGCATAGGAACCAATGAGGTTTGCCCGTCGTCCATATCCCCATTCGGCACCGATAACTACAAGGTCCAGGGTTTCCATAAGTGGTTTTTTCTTGAGCCAGTTCTTGCCTCTTTTACCGGGAGAATAAGGTGCATCGGGCTTTTTAATCATTATGCCTTCATGGCCTGCCCTGAGGGCATCTGCATAAATTTCCTGTATCTCTTCCTCATTATCAGTAATTATTTGCCTGTCTACGAGTATCCTGTTACTACTCTGTACATTCTGGAACAATAATTCTCTTCTTTTCCTGAGGGGGCTATCAATCAGGTTTTCCCCGTTAAAGTAGAGCATGTCAAAGAGGTTCAGTTTGAGAGGGATTGATTTGGCAATTGCTTCAACATCATATTTTCTTCTGAACCGCTTAAGTATATCCTGGAATGCCCGGGGTTTGCCATCTTCTCCGATTGCTACGGCTTCTCCTTCCAGAATAGCCGTGTCTGCATTCACATTTTCCTGTACTGCTTCTACTACATCGGGCAGGGAGGATGTTACATTTTCAAGCCTGCGGGAAAATATGTGTATGTTATTTCCCTCTTTATGGATCTGGACCCTTGCCCCGTCAAACTTCCATTCCACGGCAACTTCTCCGAGGTCATTCAGGGCTGACTGGATACTGGGTGTTACCTGGGCCAGCATCATTTTGACAGGGCGATTCAGCTGAATGTCAAGTTTCTGTACTTCTTCATTGCCCCCATTGCAGGCTGCAACGGCTACAAGCCCCAGGTCGTTTGTCAGCATGAATGCCCGTTCGACTGCAGCCACATCAGTTTCAAAGGCTTTGGAAATCGCATCCCTGACGATTCCTTCTCCCACACCTATACGCAGCTGCTCGATAGCAAGCCGGGCCAGATAACGTGCCTCTGTCGGGGTTGCCGAATTGAAAAGGTATTGTAGATTTTTTATTTTGGTACCCTGGGAACGTTTCCCTGCAGTATCTGCAATATGGGTAAACCTCTCATAGACTTCTTTAATCTCCATGCCGGGGTTTTCTTCAGTAAATGCTGAGAATGTGGACTGTCCGGCAGGATTTGAGGACAGGGCCTGTACTGCTGTTTCCCCTATATCCCCGGTTTTACGGATGATATTTTCTATTTCTTCTTCTGAAACCCCTGATGATTTTGAGAGGGCGGTATATAGGAGTCTGTTCCCGACACCCATCTGCCTGTCACTCCAGGCAGGGAAAACCGAACCCATTACAAAGTGGGTCACGACAGGGAGTTCATCAATTGTGACCTCTTTTAGGAGTTTTGCAATCACATCGGTCATTTCCAGTGAACCGGGGATCTGTTCGATACTTGCACATGTATCTGCAAAATATTCAAAAGAGGTCACTTATGAACACCTGTTCTCAATCTTCCCTGTAAATGGATATAAGGTCGCTCAGGATTGCACTTGCGGTTTCGATAGAACCCGCACCCCTGCCAGTTGAAGTTACTGTGCCTGCAAGATCGGTCTGCACCGATACAACATTGAGGGTTCCTCCGACAGCAAGTGGATGGCTTTCCGGAACAAGACGTGGTGATGTTCGGATATATCCGTCCTTGACTTCTCCGATTTGCTTGATAACATATCCTTCGGATTGTGCCAGGGAGAGAGCTTCAGGAGTAATTTTGGTGATACCTTTTACATCCACATCATGGTATGTTGCTTTCATTCCGAATACATAGTTTGCAAGAATTACAAGTTTACAGGCCGCATCGATTCCTTCCACATCATACGTTGGGTCGGTTTCAGCAATCCCCAACTCCTGGGATTCTGCAAGCATCTGTTCATATGAGGCGTGCTCTTCCCTCATCCTTGTTAAGATGTAATTGCAGGTTCCATTCAGGATTCCTTCAATACTGATAATTGAGTTGCCTGCGATAGTATCACGTATCAGGTTTATTGCCGGCATGGCACCACCGACGGTTGCCTCAAACCTGAATTTAGCATTGTTTTTCTGGGCAGCTTTTGCAAGTTCCCCGTATTTGAGGGCCAGGGGACCTTTGTTGGATGTGACCACATCCATTCCCTTCCCAAAGGCTGTCAACATGTTGTCAAGTCCCACTCCTCCGGTTTCAATGTCAGTAGGGGTGGTTTCAATGACAACTTCATGTTCTACATTCTTTATAACTTCCAGTCCGCTAAGTGTTTCGGTTCCCACCCGGCCATTTTCCTTTTTACTCTTGAGGATCTTTTCAAGATCAAGGCCATTTTCATCGATAGCAGCACTCTTGGAATCTGCCACAGCAATAACTTTCAGGTCAAAACCCTTTTTTTGGATCTCCTCTTTTTTCTGGAGGAATACCTGAGCTACTCCCTGTCCTACAGAACCAAAACCGATTATTGATGCACGAATAACTTTCATGTGTATAACTCCTCAGGAAAATTCTGCCCTTATGGGCTCAACAACAAGCAGGTCTTTTTTCTCTGCAACATCTTTGAGTATGCTGATTGCTTCATGCAGTTCTTTTATACCAACAGCACAGATCTTCAGGGAAGCAGATGAAGTGGTGTTTATGTGGGGCATGGAAAGGGAAATATCCACAACTTCTGCATATCCGGTCCTGTCAATGCTGTCTATAGTGTCCTGGATATCGGTATGTACAATATGGCCTATCAGGATGACCGCTCCTTCCTCTATCAATCTTTTTTCATCAACCCTGCTGATACCGATACCATTTTTTTCCAGTTTTTCTATAATTGCATCGAGATTATCAGGTTCGGCTTCAAAAACGAGCTGTACTGGAATGGTGCCTCTGGGTGTTCTTTCTTCATGATGATGGACAATTGATTTCAGGTTCCCGCGTAATTCTGATATGGGTGTCAGAGCGCAAAGGAGCTGACCTGGCGTGTCTTTCAGTTCTATATCCATTGAAACTCTCATAGGTAACCTCCTTTTGGTATAATTCGGATTATCTGTTTTTCATTCCTAACGGGTAATAGGCAATTATAGGTTTTGGTGGTCGGGAACTTTTTAATTTTTCAATACCAGTATATTCCCTCTTCCCTTTTTGAACTTGTCAATGAGTCCTCTTCTCTGCAGATCTGCGATCATCAGGCTTGCTTTTGCCTCTGAACAATTAAGTTTCTGCCTGAGGTCTTTCTGGGTGATTCTTCCTCCGGCTTTCTGTATTATTGCCAGGATTTCCTTCAGGTCTGCAGGCAGTTCCTCTTCATTTTTGTCCTCTTCTTCTGGCTTTACTTCATGAGGTATTTCACCTGATGGTGCCACCTCAGGCGTCTGTTCAGCATCAGACAAATCTGGAATAGTTGTAACAGAATTTTTGCCATTTTCTTCCCTTTTGCGGCGATAAAAATAGATTGCAACGATAAGTAGTGGAATTATGAGTATTAAGAAATAGGAGTAGTTATCCTGATCGTCAGATGTTTCTTCAACGATTTTTGTACCTTCCTCTACAGAGGCTGTCAGGTTGTTTAATTCGGTATCGTTGAGGTCTTCAATATCTTCTTCATATACCGGATAAAGCAGGATGTCGATTACGTAATCTCCTTGCTTTTTGATTGTAATTTCTTCTTCCGAGTAAGCTGTGAGTGTACTGTTTTCATACCCTCTGGCTTCTATAAGATATGATCCCGGCTCCAGGGTGAATGCATATATCCCATTATTTGCCACTACAGTTTGTGCAGGAGTTGTGTTTATTTCAAGTATCACATCTTCCTGTGGTTCCAAAGTGTACCAATTATATAGTGAGCCATGCACTGTTGCAGTTTCTTCGGCGGCTGCACAGCTGCTCAATATCAGAATGCACAGCAGGACAATTGTGGCTATTCGAAGTTGTTTGCTACTCACATTCCTACTTTAATACTGTATTGCATATATTGTTTATTGAAAATATGATTCTTCCTTTTTTTGATAATTTTCGTTTATTAATCCGGTTTATTGGGTTTAATTGAGTTTTAAGCCTAATTAAATTCTTATTTATAAAAATTAAACCATTATAAAGTTTTAAAATGCTTTATTTTTCTTTAATCTTTCCTGTTTTGAAAGTATATTTATATTCTCATCCGCCCAATATGCAATTGATGACGATGCTAAATACAAGGAGGATTGAGATGGATTTCAGAAAGATATTGATTTTTGTTCTGGTCATTGCAATGTGTGCAAGTATGTTTACAGCGGTTGCATTTGCAAAGCCAGATAATAATATGAACGGATAGGAAGGGGATTGTGCAGAATGCCACGATGATAACAGGGGCAATATGAACCCTGGCAATAATTCAAACCCTCAAGCTTCTGCTCGTGACAAGGTCCCGGGACAAAGGGAGCGGATGAAGAATAATTATGAGAATTCCAGGCAAAATCTCCTGGATGTTAAGGACAGGGTCCATAATGGGCAAATTTCTGCTAATTCCGAAGAGGTATGCAATGTATCCAGTGTGTATCTCAATGACACGATCACCTACATGGTCACCCGCCTGTCCGATACAAAGGAAGATTTCGAGGATAAAGGTGTACCAGAGGATTCCATTGAAAGAATTGATGAATACATCGGTCAACTTGAAGAGCAGCAGGAAAAACTCGAAGATGCCAATGACCGGGAAGAGCTTGCAGAAATTGCACAGGATGTACGTAAGGTCTGGCATGACGGTTCAAAGGACCTATACAAATTCAGGTCTCTCAACGTCATGAACGGTATTGGAAATTACATTGATGAAGCCGATTCGATTTCAGAGCGTCTCGAGTCCGAAATAGAGCGTCTCAATGAAAGTGGAGTGGATACAACCGATGTCGAACTAATGCTTGAGCGCTATAACACACTTATAGAAAATGCATCAGAATACCGTGAACTGGCCCTGGATGAGGAGCAAGGCAGCAGTGAATCCCTTGCCTACATGCAACAGGCAGTGGATGCTACACGTCAGGCCAACGATGTACTCCGTGACATACTGGAATTCCTGAAAGACCACAGACCGGGTTTTGCTAATCTTTCAGATGACACAAATGTCAGTGCCAATGGCAATGGTACAGCCGTGATTTCCGGGAATTTCGATATAAACCTCTCTGCAACAGATGCAAAGCTTGTTGTGAAGGATCTGGCAGGTGATGCAACCATAGAGATGGATGGGGAATATGAACGGATCACTCTCGAAGAATCCATGGGTAGAGGTACTCCTGCAGCAGTATATCTTGACTTCACAGGAGATGCTCATATCAATGGCAGTCGTCTTACTATGATGGTTTCAGGGGGGAATATCTCCATTGATGCCACAGGTACAGGCAGCACGGTGTTCACCGGGGAAGGAACCTATGCCACGGATTCTGAAACCATGGACTGGGCAGGAACCTATTCTACAGAGGATGAAGATTTTGATGATGAAGAAGAAATCGAGATTGAAGTAGCAATTGAAGGTGAGCAATCAGAAGTGAAAATAAAGTTCAATGAAACCGAGGATGAGTTTACTCTCAATACCACCGATCTGAATGAAATCATATCTGAGATTGGTAACAGAACTTCATTGACAGATGAACAGATCGAACAGTATATGGAGATCGATGAGGGCGAAGATTTCGATGATGAAGAAGAGATCGAGGGCGAAGATTTCGATGATGGAGAAGAAATCGAGATTGGAGTAGCAATTGAAGGTGAGCAATCAGAAGTGAAAATAAAGTTCAATGAAACCGAGGATGAGTTTACTCTCAATACCACCGATCTGAATGAAATCATATCCGAGATCGGTAACAGAACTTCATTGACAGATGAACAGATCGAACAGTATATGGAAATCGATGTGGACGAACACTCCGTAAACAGTACAATGAATGTGGAAATCGATGAGGGCGAAGATTTCGATGGTGAAGAAGAAATCGAAAATGAGGCCCTGGAGGAATGAATATCATGAAAAAGTTCATGGCTTTGTTGTTTGTCTTGGTCATGTTTTCATTCCTGATGGTTTCGGGATGTACAGACCAGAGTGATTCGAAAGTGGAAAATGAAACTGCATCCGGACAGAGTGGCTCGGAAGTGGATAATGAAACTGCATCCGAAGATTCTGCGGAAGATATACTTGCACAGGAAGGTGCAGCTCTTACTGATGAGGAAATATCATCATTGGATGATGATCTCGCAGAACTTGAATCAATGCTAGAAAGTGTTGATAATGAATCCAATATTACTGTAGAGGATATCTGAATTTCCTCTTTCCTTTTTGAGGGCCATGTATTAATAGAATAGTTTATATATTAACATATGATTAACATCAGGAGATGATTATGCAAAACACGAAAATTTATGGAGAGGAAGGTGCACAATACAATCCAGGTAATGTACTCCTTATCTTTGCTCTTGTAATCATGTTCCTGTTAGCCCTGCTTTTGGTAGGTATTGTAGGAGTAACCTGAGTTGTCCGCAACGTTTTTATAGAATTACAAATCATCTTTATTTACTAATATGAGCTTATTTTGACATAATCCGAAGTATGCTCGAGGTATATCATGAAGAACATGCTTAAAACTACAGTATTACTTGCAACACTTACAGGTCTGCTGGTAATGGTTGGTTCATACTGGGGTACAGGAGGAATGCTGGTTGCTTTTGCCTTTGCTATCCTCATGAATTTCGGTACCTACTGGTATAGTGACAAGATTGTGCTTAAAATGTACAAGGCAAAAGAAGTTACAGAAGCACAAGCTCCACAGCTGTACCGTATAGTGCATAACCTTGCTTACAATGCCGGCCTTCCAATGCCGCGGGTTTATATTGTGGAAACCTCAATGCCCAATGCGTTTGCTACAGGCAGGAATCCTGAGCATGCTGCAGTGGCAGTAACTACAGGTATTATGAATATCCTGGATTCAGAGGAGATCGAAGGTGTTCTGGCTCATGAACTTGCCCATGTCAGAAACAGGGATACACTTATCAGTGCAATAGCCGCAACAATTGCAGGTGTAATCACCATGGTTGCCACATGGGCCCAGTGGGCAGCAATATTTGGTGGACTCGGCGGACGTGATGGCGAAGGCAACAATATCATAGGCTTCCTGGCCCTTGTAATCGTTGCTCCCCTTGCAGCCACTATTATACGCCTTGCAATTTCCCGCTCCCGCGAATTTGCAGCGGATTCAGACGGGGCTCGTATTTCCAAAAACCCCCGGGCTCTTGCAAGTGCTCTTTCTAAACTTGAGAAAGGTGCAAGCAATTACAGGCAGAATCCAAGGGATGTGAAAGCATCTGAAAGTACGGCTCATATGTTTATCGTAAATCCGATAAGGAAAAGTACGCTTGCAAACCTTTTCCGTACACATCCCACAACAGAAGAGCGTATCAAACGCCTGGAAAATATGCATTAAAAGGTGAGGGATGCCTGTCCGGGTTCGGTCAGGTGTATCACCTTTATCCTCTCTTTTTCAAGTCTTTCTGCAATATGTCTGCGATGGCAGTTGCGTGGATTCTTTTCTGCACACATAAGAGCGATCTTTGTATCGTTGTCTGCCTTACTGTTTATCTGGTATAATAGGTCTGCAAACCCTTTCCTGAAGTCTGCGCTTTTCATATATTCCATATAAGAACGTTTACCTATCCCGCCAAGTAAAGGGTAGTGGCAATAGATAATTTCATTCTCTGGCAGTTTAACTTTCAGGTTCTCTGCATTGAATTCCGGACGCTGTGATTGTGGATAACTACGTACATCCACAACTATTTTTATGGAATTATCCAGTAACCTATTCAGGAATTCATTAAAAATGCTATTTCCATAGCCAATAGTATAGCATATCCGCCGGTCTTCCATAAACACTCTATTTGATACCTGGTTTAATTAGGATTTCGATGGGTTGCTATATATGGGCCTATTCAGGTAAAGATTATATATTCAGGAAATTCTATTCCCTTGCAGCTTGAGAGGATTTTACATGGTTCACAATACGCCCATAGGACGAATAATTAAGGCCGATACAATTAGCGATGCATGGTATCGCGGACTCAATATAATATGGAATCACGGGGAAAATGTAACTGATGAAAGGGGCAGCAAAATCAAGGAATTCATGAATCTAATGGTTGTTATCGATGATCCTTATTCCAATGAGATACCTGCTGATATTTCCTGGAATCAGGAACGTCTGGACGAATATGCAAAACAGCTAATTACGGGAGAAAATCCCCAGGACTTTGAATATACTTATGGGCAGCGATTACGCAACTGGGATGAGCGAGTGGACCAGATCTCCTATGTAATTGACAAACTCAAAAACAGTAAAAGTACCCGCAGAGCAACTGCGGTAACATGGATACCATACATTGATAATGAAGTTGATGAAGTGCCATGTATGATTCTCGATGATTTCAAAGTCCGGAACAATCGGGTTCATATGACCACCCTTTTCCGCAGTCATGATTTCGCAGGAGCCTATCCTGCAAATCTTTACGGTCTTTCACAGCTTCTAAAATATGTGGTACAGAATACCGGTTATGAAACAGGTACGATTACAACTATCAGCGTATCTGCACATATTTATGAACATGACTGGGACCGCATTGAAAGGATTGTAACAGGTGTGTGCTAAATGAGGGTAAAAATCAGTCGTACCAGTGTGGAGGGTGAAGTTTTTGCACCCCCATCAAAAAGTTACACGCACAGGGCAATCACTATTGGTTCCCTGTCTGAAAAATGTGTTGTTCGCAGGCCACTTATTTCGGAAGACACCAAGGCTACGATCCGTGCATGTAAAATGCTTGGCGCACATATTAATGAGGAGAAAGGGGACCTTTTTATAGAGGGAGTTAAGGGTAAACCTCACATTCCTGAAGATGTAATTGATGTGGGTAATTCGGGTACAACATTGCGTTTTATGACTGCTGTGGCATCCCTTGTGGACGGTGTATCAATTCTAACAGGTGACAATTCCCTGCGCACCAGGCCAAATGGTCCCCTTATTGAAGTTTTGCATGATCTGGGTGCGGAAGTACTATCCACTCTGAATAACGGCTGTGCTCCTCTTGTAGTTAAAGGGGGGTTGAAAGGAGCAATAACCAAGATAGATGGCTCCATCAGTTCCCAGTTCATCTCCGCACTTTTGATAGCATGTCCCCTCACAAGCCAGAGTACCACTCTTTCCATAAAGGGTGAGCTTCGTTCAAAACCCTATGTCAATGTCACTCTCGAAATACTGCGTGAGGCAGGAGCTGAAATATTTGAAGATAGTAGCCATAATATCAAATTCATAATTCCTCCCAACCAGCATTACAATTTAAGGGATTACCTGGTCCCGGGAGACTTTTCTTCTGCATCATATTTACTGGCCGCTGCCGCAATGACCGGTTCCAGGGTAGTTGTGAAGAACATGTTCCCTTCCCAACAGGGGGACATGGCTATAATTGACATACTCAAGCAAATGGGTGCGGGAGTATCCTGGGATAAAGAAAACGGTGTGGTAACGGTTAATGGACGTGATCTTAAAGGTGTACGGGTGGATGCTGCAGCAACGCCGGACCTTGTGCCAACCATAGCCGTCCTGGGTGCTGTTGCTGAAGGACAAACCGTGATAGAGAATGCCGAGCATGTCAGGTATAAGGAAACTGACAGGCTACATGCAATGGCTGTGGAACTCAAGAAGATGGGTGTTTCTGTGAAGGAGGATCAGGATCAACTGACAATAAAAGGGGGTAAACTTAAAGGAGGCGACCTGCACGGCTGGCATGATCATCGTATCGTAATGGCACTTACGATTGCCGGTATGGTTGCGGGCGATACAACCGTGGATACGGCAGAATCGATATTCATCTCCTATCCTAATTTCTTTGATGATGTCAGGTCTTTGGGTGCTGATGTTGTTGTGAATAAACAGTGATTGTGAACCATGAGGTACGATGTTGCCGTGGTGGGAGCCGGGCCTGTGGGTTCGGTTGCTGCAAGGTATGCTGCGCTGTACGGGGCAAAGGTTGCTCTTTTTGAGGAACATGCAACTGTGGGAAGTCCGGTCCAGTGTGCAGGCCTTTTGAGTGTTCGGGCTATGGATGAATGTGGTATAAGTCCCAATGACCTTTCAGTTATTAACAGTGTCAGGGGTGCTTTCGTGTATTCCCCGGCTGGGACCTGTCTTCCGATAGATGGTGGAAGTACCCGTGCCTTTGTGGTCTCACGCAAGATTTTTGACAGGAAACTGGCATCTCTGGCAACTTCTGAAGGAGTGGATCTTTTCCTGAATTCAAAAGTTGTTGCAATAGATAAGAATTCAGGTTTTAGCAGGTTGCATGTCCAAAGATCAGACAAACATGATGTGATCGAAGCTTCTGTGGTCATAGGTGCAGATGGTGTACGTCATGGTGTGGCTTCCATGGTAGGCCTGCCGGCTCCTTCACGTATTATGTCCGGAATCCAGTTTGAAGTTCAAATGAAAACAACTCGCCAGGACTTTGTGGAGCTTTTCGTAGGTACCTGTGCACCTGGTTTTTTTGCATGGGCAATTCCTTTGTCAGATGGCACTGCCAGGCTGGGACTTGCAACCGATAATATGGGCAGTCGGGATTCTCTGTCATATCTCTGTGAACTTAAAGACAAGCTTTCAAAAAGAGGGTGTGCAGTAGAAGGTATGCTGGATTTTGTAGTGGGAGGCATTCCTATAGGTGTTGCAGCCAGGACGTTTTCAGATGGTGTATTGATTTGCGGTGACGCAGCAGGTCAGGTAAAACCAACATCAGGGGGTGGTGTTTATACAGGGGCTGTCTGTGCAAAGATAGCAGGTGAAGTTGCTGCAAAAGCAGCATTTGAAAATGATACTTCCAAATCCCGGCTGGAAGAATATGAAAATCGCTGGAAGCAGGCACTGGGAAAGGAGTTAAATCTGGGGCTGAAAGCGCACGATTTTGTAGGTAGTCTGTCAGATGAGCAACTCGATGAATTATTTTCATCCCTGGCAGAACCGAATGTGCTTTCATTAATTGAAAAGTATGGGGATATGGACCATCCTTCCATATTATTGCGTAAATTCCTGAATCCTTTAAACTCCAGGCATCTAAAAGGTTTTTTTGTAGCTTTTTTGAAGACCCTGCTGTGAATTCAGTATATACTGACCCCTTTTACACTTTTTATGTTAAGGATTTCATTTACAGTATCTCCTGATATCTTTGAATCAGTGATAATAGTCATTTTTGCCTGATCGGTAAAATACGGATCATCTGAAACTGCCTGTCTGATACTAATACTGTGGGCGGCGATCACTCCTGATACTTCTGAAAGAATACCTACTGTAGCCGCATCTTCAGGTGTAATTATTATTACTCCAAGTCCCAGTGCAGGAGCCACATCCCTTAAGAAAGGAATTGAACGCACATTCTGGAATATGTTTCTAAGGGTTTCATCTTCAAGTATTGTGTCGGTAGTTGCATCTACGACCCGGCGGTCCACGCCTGCCTCTTTTGCAAGCTGGGTATGTGCAATCTCTATCTTACCGGAGGTCACTTTCCCATCCTTACTTACCTGAAATCCCCTTTCGAATAAAATTTTCAGTACCTTCTGTTGGGCAGGATGTTTTTCAAACTTTTCAAGTAACATTTTCCACATACAAATCACTATTCATTCAAATTATAAATAGAATTAAGTTCTTTGGTATTTTATTACCTCTTGCAATTTCTAGGTGGGAACTTCTTATTTTGTTTTTACATGTAGGAAGAAAGACATTTTAAGGATAAAGTCCATCATAATACAATCTGATTTGATTGGTTAAATGTGCTTTTTACGAATAAAAAAATCCCTTTCAGGGGTTATACACAAATCTTTTACAATGTGTTATTGTTAAAAATACGGGATTAGGATTATCATATTTGTGTGAAAGGAGGTATTTTGTGAAGGTATACAAAGATTATGAAGACCTGCCAAAAATCAAGCTTCCGCTTGATCAGGAGGTTTGTATCAGTGATAGTACCATCAGGGATGGAGCCCAAATGCCGGGGATTGTCTTAAAAAGCGGCCACAAGGTTCGAATTTATGACTATCTGCACGAGATTGGCATTGAAAAACTGGAAACGTTCGTTTATAATGAACGAGATCGCAAAGCCATTGGTCTCATGCTTGACAGAGGATATGAAGTACCCGAGGTAACGGGCTGGGCACGTGCAAAAAAAGAAGATATAGATAAGGTACTGCAGATTGGTGGTCTCAATGAAACCGGTATATTGATGTCTGTCTCAGATGTCCACATTCTGGAAAAGATGGGATTGCCCAGCAGAGAAGCTGCCGAGGACAGGTACCTTGAAGCCCTTCAGTATGCGGTAGATCATGGTCTTGCTACCCGTGCTCATGTGGAAGACATGACCCGTGCTGATAATTATGGTTTTGTCTATCCAATGATTGAAAAGATAATGGAAATTGACCCGGAATGTACCATAAGGGTGTGCGACACCATCGGCTATGGAATACCTTTTGATGGAGTGGACGAACCCTATGGTATTCCCTCAATTACCAAATATCTCAAAGATGAGATTGGTGTTAGAAACATCGAAAGCCACTGCCATGATGATTTTGGTTTTGCTTTTACAAATTCGATGGCATCTTACTGGTATGGTGCCAACTGGTCCAATGTAACCTTTATGGGTATAGGTGAGAGGGCCGGAAATGCTGAAATGGAAAAATTGCTTTTGTTCCTGGGCCAGCGGGTGGAAGGTTTTGATAAATACAATCTTGATGTCATAACTGAATTCTCTGAATTCATGCAAAAAGAAATCGGGATACGTGTACCTCGCAATAAAGCTGTGGTTGGTAAAAATGTATTCTCTCACGAATCAGGTATACATGCTGCCGGTGCTATTAAGAATCCTTTCACATACGAACCATATCCCCCGGAGGTTGTGGGTGGGGAACGTATATTCCTTGTCGGCGATTCTTCAGGTACTGAGGTCTTAAGATATAAGATCCAGGAAACCCTGCGGGAATTGCTTGATGTACAGATCACCGTGGAGAAGAAGGATCCCAGACTTAAATCCATACAGAAGGATATCCAGGCACTCTATGACAACGAAAAGCGTGTATCCTGTATCTCTGATGAGGAAATCCAGGGTTATGTCGAGAAATACTTCCTGTTTGAGCCAGTTGTAGAAAAGAACATGAGCAGGGAAAGTGCCTACTCTGGTGAATTTGTACCAGATCCCCTTTCAAGAAAGAAGAAGGATGTATAAGGTAATTATTCACCTTATACATTTTTACTACTTTTACTGAAGTTTACTGATGATAGCGTCTGTCATTTCACTGAGTTTTGCACTGCCGCCCATATCGTAAGTTACATACTTACCTTCGGAAATGACTTCTTCGGTTGCTTTAAAAATAGCATTTGCATTGTCTTTTTCTCCGAGATAGTCAAGCATCCAGGCACCGGCAAGAATTGTTGCAACAGGATTTACTTTGTCTTCTCCTGCGTATTTAGGTGCTGAACCGTGGGCAGGTTCGAACATTGCATAATTGTCCCCGATGTTTGCGGAATATATCAGGCCGATACTTCCTATAAGAGCGGAGCATTCCTCGCTGATAACATCCATGAACAGGTTAGTGGAAAGCAATACTTTCTTGTTGAAAAACTGCGGGTTCTTGATAAGTTGCTGGGCAATATTGTCAATGTGATATTCCCAGATGTCAATATCAGGATATTCTTTTCCTATATTCTCGACCTCTTCTAGGAAAGTTCCGCATGTCTGTTTGAGGATATTGCTCTTGTGGATTGGAACGACTGCATCATACCCACGTTTCTTTGCTTCTTCAAAGGCATACCTTGCAATGCTACGGCAGGCCGGTCGGGTAATCTTACGCAGTGCGATATATACATCATCCGTCAGTTTTACTTCTTCACCTATGTATATTCCTTCCGTTCCTTCACGTACGCAGATAAAGTCAACATCACCAAGGGGTGTGTTCGTGTTGGGGAATGTTTTTGTAGGCCGGACATTTGCGTAAAGATTGTATTTCTGTCTGATTGATACTGCGACACTTTTTGGAGAACCCGCGCCTCCGGGGGTGGTAGTTGGTCCTTTGAAACAGGCATCGGAGTTTTCCAGTATTTCCCATGTCTCATCGGGAATAAGGGTATTTCCTCCGTTTTCCTCCCACCAGGCGGCACCGGCTTCACAGGGTACAAACTCCACATCCGTACCTGCTGCCTCTGCTACTTTAAGCATGGCATCGACAAGTTCCGGCCCGACTCCGTCTCCTTTAATAACTGCTGCAGTTTTACTCATTTTAATCACTTCTATAATTAATTGTATTAATACGGCTATTGTGCCCCTTTAATGCCTCCATCATATATATGCTATCTGCCCAGTTGATCGCAACAACAATGTTCATCTATTTTTGATAATTTCCAGGTGTTTATTAGATTAATTGCGTTAATTTCATTTCCTGAGTATTTTTATATGGCAGGGAATCATACTTTCTTTCATGTCCCCAAACATTCCTATTACAGATGAGCATATACATATTGACCCTCGGGCAAAGGGTATTGATGCTGTAAAACAATTCCAGAATGCCGGGGGTACCCATATGATGGTGGTCTCCAAACCTACATGGACGCTTGGGGTCGAAGTTGTAAAACCAGATGACTATCGTATTGTTTTTGATGAAACCGTGGATATAGTTCGTCAGATCAATGAAATAGGGGTTGGTGCTTTTCCTGTCCTTGGTGTACACCCGGCTGAAATAACCAAACTGTGTGAAAGGATGGAACTTGAAAATGCCATCTCTCTTATGAAGTCAGGTCTGGAAATTGCATCTGAATATGTAAACGAGGGTCTTGCCGTGGGGTTGAAAAGCGGACGTCCTCATTATCCTGTTTCGGATGAGGTATGGGAAGCCTCCAACTCAATAATGTCTCATGCTTTTTCCCTGGGCAAGGATCTGGGATGTGCTGTCCAGCTGCATACTGAAAGTGTAGGAGAAGCTGAGCTGGAGGACATTGCCAGCAGGGCAAAGAGTGTTGGTATCTCCCTGGATAAAGTTGTAAAACATTATGCACCTCCCCTTGTGGATGTCTGTGAAAGGATAGGCTTGTATCCTGGTGTACTTGCCGGCAAAGGAGCAATTGAACAAGCCCTTAAGCAGGGTAGTCGTTTCATGATGGAGACGGATTATATTGATGATCCGCAACGTCCCGGTGCAGTACTGGGGCCAAAAACCATTCCCCGGCGAACCCTGAAACTTGTTGAAACCTATGGGGAAGAAGTTTTTTGGAAGGTTCATAAGGAGAATATCGAATCTGTTTATGAAGTGGCCATTGAACTTTAAATATCAAATAACAACAATTATCTATATTTTTGTTCGTTATTATCCTATCAGGAGATAATTCATGAAATTCCTTGTTGATAAACTACCGGAAACTGCAAATGCTTTTGCAGATATGCGTGCATCCCTTTTCAAGGACAGCGCCCTGGACATAAAGACAAAAGAATTGATCGCTGTTTCCTCATCTGTCCTGATGAGGTGTGAAAAATGTGTAGAAATACATTCAAAACGTGCAAAAGAGAATGGTGCAACAGAGGAGGAGATTGCGGAAGCAATTGCAGTCTCGATGTTTATTGCCGGGGGTTCGCAGTTACACTGGACCCGGAAATATGATCAGATTTTTGAAAATGCAAATGAATGAAACTGATGCTGGCATTATTAAAATTTAGACTCCGAATCCTTCCTGCAAACATTTTTCTCTGCGGCATCCGGCAGTTAAACGGAGTTCTTCTCTTATTTCAATACAATTTTGCCATAATCCGTGAACATTGCAGTATGCAAGGGCGCAGAACTCTCTGTATTTGCCAAAATGTACCAGTCTGAATAATGCATCAGGTGAAGTTCCCGGGGCGAAGTTGACTCGTCCGATCTTGATAGTATTCAGCATTTTAGTGCGTGCATACAATTCAATCCATTGAATTTGATGCTGCAGCGAATTCGGATGTTTCACATTTACCCCGGCTGCAACATGGATGTAATCCTTGCCGCTGTTGCCATAATTTTTTAGAACTTCAATAGAAGGTATGTGTCTTTCTTTTGATTGGTCGTCATATTTGTGTGACCTGTCATTTTTCATAATTTCTGATGGATCCATAATTTAGCCTGCCTGTTATCTTTAAAAGTGGGTAGTTTCTCAGAATGTTGTCTCCACTCTTCTTACAACTCCTCTGAGCAGTCTGGCAAGAATATCCGACCCCGTCATTATTCTTTTTTCATCATCTCCCCAATAGATTATGACATCCAGATCAATTACTTCCCCTTTATCCTGGTCAGGATACAGCCGGAGTTTCGGGATAACCTCTTCAAGTCTGGTTTTTGGTGACGTGACAATAACAGGTCTGTGGCAATAGTCTTCGGGATAGATGGTGTTACCGTAGGCTAGATCTCTGAAAAGATCATCACTGTTAAGGGTTCGTATGGGTTCCCCTTCCAGATTGGTGATAATAATCCATTTTCTGCCCGCTTCACTGACTTTCTTAAGAAACGGATCTTCAAGGGTCTGTTTAACTTCCGGAAAAACCGGTTTCCTGTTTTTTGTAGGAAGTGCAATTATACTCTTTGGGTCGATTGGGTTACCTTCCTTTGTTATTTTGGTATCATCCAGAGTCAAGAAATTAAGAGCCCCCTGTCCTTCCACACTTCCGATATCGGACCTTTCCGACTGTATATGCCTCTGGAGAACTTTTTTCAACGAGCGTTCCCTGAAAAATGTTAGCTCCTCTTTCCCAAGCCACCAGTCAAGCATTATTGCCGAAGATTTTGCAACCGGGAACAGGAGCAACTGATATACTCTGACAATTGGTACAAGGGATGCGCCGGCTTTCAGGGCTTTCCTTGTAAAATATGCCTGAGGCATAATTTCCCCAAAACATGTAGTAATTACTGTAGAGAAAAGGAAGGCAGCCATTCCGCCCATTAGAGAATTTGTTAACAGGGCTATAAGGACATTTGCAGCTACATTCCCCCACAGTAAAGTTGTTAAAAGATAGTTCGAATCGTGCCTGATGTCCAGCACTTTTCTTGCATCCAAATTGCCTGATTCGGCTTCAGTTTCCAGACCCATTCTGCTCAGTCCGAAAAGTCCAATTGTAAGGCCGGAAAACATTGCCGATTGACTGACAAAAAATAAAAGTAGAATCCAGGTTATGATTTCCATATTTTGCTTCCACTATAGTTGTGCGCCAATATATTTATACCTACTTAAAACTTTGACTGTTGGAAGATTATACTTATTGCTACCAATTTGTATTATCGAAGTTTTTGGTGTTATTTTCCTGTCAGCACAAATGCCATTAATTATTATAGAAGAGAGGTTGTTTCAATTTTAATGGGGATATGTTTGCCTGACTGGTAATCTTTGCTATATAGCCTTATATTTACTTTTGTTTGCGGGTTTGGTATTTTTACTTCATGGGTATCTGTGATATTATCATCCAGGGTTACCTTGAATATAACCTTGCCTTTAGATCTCGGCAGTTTAAGCTACCAAGACCTTTCCTTTGAGATATCCGTTTTACCTTCTAATTTGTATGTTTCCTTTATTATAGATATATTATTTGAGTCAAAAACTTCGATTACTGCAATGTGCTTCATCTCATCTTGATTATGAACTGTGAATAAAAATTGGGATACGCCTGTATATATAAAAGGGATTAGGACAAAGAATGATATTAACAGAAAAACTGCTGCAAATCCTGTGGCAACAATTAATTTTTTAGATTTTCTCAGGTAATCCCTCCATTAGAAACAAGTGTTTCATCTTTTATTATAATTAATATATTCAAAATTTATATTTGTTCAGATATCATTTATTTTATATATTAATTATACCTGGTTTTTCATCTAAATGTTTATTTTTTGTTTATTGGTTGGGTTAATATACTATTGACATTTTTGATTTGAGAATTATATTATAACTTCTATTGGTTATAAGGGTAAAAGTCATAATAGTTTTCAATGTAATATTCATGTGTCTATACGAAATAGGCTTTTGAGTGAGGGTAGAATATGACCGAGAAAACAGCATTAGACTGGATAGCAATTGCTCTTGTAGTAATTGGAGGTTTGAATTGGGGATTGTTTGGTATATCACAGGACTATAACCTGGTAGAACTTATCTTTGGATATAGTGCAATCGCACGGGTAGTCTACATTCTTGTAGGACTGGCAGCCCTGTATATGATATACTTTGCAAGCAAAGACCACCAATAATTTGGTGGCCTTATTTTTTATGCATGATGAAAAGTGCAGACAGCATAATTATGCTTTCCAAAAGCCCGAATGAAGGCGATTTTTCCGGCATCTTTGTACTATCTGGAAGGCTTTTATCACCCAGTTCTATCACTGAAATGGAATGTCTCTTTTTTTTTGTGGATGTATACGCAATTTTATTTCCTTCCGGTGACCACTGTTGCATAAACCCTTTCCCGATTTGCAGTTTTTCATTTCCTTTGTGGTCAGTTATCCACATTCCATATTCTCCGATATCTCCATAATTAAATACAATTTTATCTGCATCAGGCGACCATGCAGGAAATGAATATGCCTTGAAGTATCCCGAATCGTTGGTTATTTTTCTTTGATTGCTACCATCAGTGTTCATAACCCACAGGCTTGTAGTGTGATTATTATTCGTTTTAACATATGCAATTTCATCCCCCTCCGGTGACCAGGCAATGTCATATGCTTTTCCTTCGAAAATCCGGGATTTTTCTGAACCGTCACTTTCCATAATCCAGATGCCTTCAGTTTCCGGATTATTCGAAACGTAAGCAATGAGGTCCCCTTCGGGTTGCCATTGTGGTTCAAGATAGGGGCCATTGCTATCAGTGAGTCTAATATTTTCGCTACCATCGGAATTAATTATCCATATATCTGAGTCCTTGCAGATATTTGAGTTATTTAACATTCTTTGTTTTGTCCCATCTTCTTTTTCTACCATACCCCATATATCACCGTTTTCAGAAGCTGCAGATACATAAACAATTTTAGAGCCGTCAGGATTCCAGTCGGCTTCCCAACCCCTCAAGCCCAGCAGGTAGTTTTCCAGAAAGGCTCCTTCAGTTAGTTTCTTTTTGCCAGAACCGTCTGGATGCATCGTCCATAATTCATGATTTCCTGTCAGATTTGATATATAGAGTAACAAATTTCCTTCAGGAGACCAAGGGTCAAAGAAAAAACCACCGCTTTCATTTCCAGAAGTTAATTTTTCTTTATCCATTCCACCTTCTCTTGATAAGCAGGCACTTAGATTTTCCAGTGAATTACCTGTGCTTGAAGAATAGGCGATATATGTTCCGTCGGGTGACCAGTACGGAGCAAAAGTGTGTGTGGAATTTTCAATTGCAAATGTATTCTCGTCTGCACTAGAGGGGGTTACAATAAAAAATAATACCAGACAGAAAAAACAAAGAATTATTTTTAAATTCATTTTCATACATCCAATACACAGTAACAAAATGTACTGCCCGATCCCAGCACAATCCCAGATATAGGGGCTACGCACCAAACATCATAATTCAGCTTGATTTTATATGTATCTGAGTTGGAAGGTACATCAAAATTGATTGTACGTGATTTGGAGCATCCATCATATTCATACTCATCCCCAAGCATATTAATGGGTTCTATAAGTTTGACTGTTACTTTTGCCTCATTACAATTTACTGGAGTAGGATTTGAAGGATCATCATAATATATTCCTGCACAGCCATATGCACTCCATGTTGCTTCGATGTAACGGCTTCCGTCTTCTCTTTCATATAATGATGCTGTTACTTCCAAATCTGCATTTGTACTGTTAGAACCAGACGTACATGTAGTTATTTTTGTTGTCATTCATGAAACTCCTTTGTCTTATGTGGGTATAACTTACTAAGTGCACACTATATAAATTAATTGGGCATATATTTTATTTTACTTCAAGGTTGCCACATTGATTCACAATGTCTGATAGCAAACCTTTAATCCTCCCAGACAATATTCTCTTCCCCAAACCAACCTAAAACAATCCTTTTAATTTTTCAGTACCCATGTCTCTCAAAAATATAATGATAAAAGGTGCCAAAGAGCACAACTTAAAGAATATTGATGTAGTGTTGCCCAGGGATAAATTAATCGTGATCACGGGTTTAAGTGGCTCGGGCAAGTCATCTCTTGCGTTTGATACGATCTATGCTGAAGGCCAGCGTCGCTATGTTGAATCCCTTTCATCATATGCCCGGCAATTCCTGGGCCAGATGGAAAAACCCGATGTGGAATACATTGAAGGTCTCTCTCCTGCTATTTCCATCGAACAGAAAACCACCAGTAAGAACCCTCGCTCTACTGTGGGCACAGTTACCGAGATATACGATTACCTGAGATTGCTGTTTGCTCGGATAGGGGTTCGCCACTGCCCGGATTGTGGGCGTGCCATCGAACCCCAGAGTGTTGACCAGATTGTGGACAACATAATGAAGTTCCCTGCAAAAAGCAAACTTCATATCCTGGCGCCTGTTGTTCGGGAGCGTAAAGGTGAATACAGGAAGCTGCTTTCTGATATCCGGTCTGATGGTTATTCCCGTGCACGTGTGGATGGGGAGATAATCCGGCTCGATGAAGCTGATTCCCTGGAACTGGGGCGCTACAATAAACATAACATTGAAATTGTGGTAGACAGGCTTTCCATCAAAGAAGGAATAGAAGAACGTCTTTCTGATTCTGTGGAGCAGGCCCTTGCCAGGAGTGGCGGGACTGTTATAGCTGATGTTGTCGATGGCGATGAATTCGTATTCAGCGAAAAACTTGCCTGTCCACACTGTGGAACCGGATTTGAAGAACTGGAACCTGCCATGTTTTCCTTTAACAGCCCCCAGGGAGCATGTGATGTCTGTCATGGCCTGGGTACTTCCATGGAATTCGATCCGGACCTGATAATTCCTGGCAGATCCCTGTCTCTCAATGAAGGAGCAGTTGAACCTTGGGGTACGAGAAAAGATGGCTACTACATGCAGTCTCTCCAGTCCCTTGCTGATCATTTCGGATTTTCTATGGATGCACCGTTTGAAGATCTGGAGCCACAGTACCAGAATATGATTCTCTATGGCACGGCCACCAAAGTCCCGATGGTCCATACCGGTAAAGGTGGAGGTATCTGGAAACGTAACAGTAGGTTTAAAGGTGTTATTGCTGCCATTTCCAAGATATACAATCGTACAGATTCAGAAAATACCAAGGACCGGCTCAAACGGTATATAAGCACCAAACCATGTCCGGCATGTGAAGGTGAAAGACTCAAGCCAGCCAGTCTGTCTGTTTTCATAGAAAAGTTCAACATAATCCAGACAACTCATATGCCTATTGAGGATTGTCTCCACTTCTTCGAGAAACTGGAACTTCATTTGGACCAGCGGGAATTTTCCATAGCCCGCCTGATATTGAAGGAAATTAAATCCAGGCTGGGCTTTTTGGTTGATGTGGGTCTTGATTATCTAACTTTGAGTCGTTCAGCATCCACTCTTTCCGGAGGGGAGGCCCAGCGTATCCGTCTTGCCACCCAGATAGGCTCCAGTTTGATGGGTGTACTGTACATTCTGGATGAACCGAGTATTGGTTTGCATCAGCGGGATAATCTCAGGCTTATCAACACTCTCAAACACTTACGTGATATCGGTAACACTGTGATTGTTGTGGAGCATGATGAAGAAACAATAATGAGTGCCGATCATGTCGTGGATATGGGTCCAGGTGCCGGTATTCATGGGGGTGACCTGGTAGCGGAGGGTACCCCTGTGGAAATTATGCAAAATCCGGATTCTCTCACGGGGAAATACCTTGAGAGGAAACTGGAAATCCCGGTACCATTGGAAAGGCGTACTCCTGAGGGTTTCATTAAACTGATTGGTGCTGCTGAAAACAATCTCAAGGAAATTGACGTGGAATTCCCTCTCTCAGTAATGATATGCGTAACCGGGGTTTCAGGGTCAGGTAAAAGTACACTTATCAATGAAACCCTGAATAAGGTGTTAGCCCGCAAACTCAATCGTGCCAGGGAGAGAACCGGAAAATATTCCGGTATAGAAGGTCTTGAAAATGTTGACAAGGTAATTACAATAGACCAGTCTCCGATTGGCAGGACTCCCAGATCCAATCCGGCTACCTATACCAATCTCTTCACACCCATACGTGAATTATTTGCCCAGACAAAACTTTCCAAATCCCGTGGCTATAGACCGGGACGTTTCAGTTTCAATGTACGTGGAGGCCGTTGTGAGACATGTGGCGGGGAGGGAATAATCACTATTGAAATGCACTTTTTGCCCGATGTTTATGTGCCCTGTGAAGTCTGTCATGGTAAACGGTATAACAGGGAAACCCTTGAGGTCACTTACAAAGATAAAAGCATAGCCGATGTACTGGATATGACAGTGGAAGAGGCTCTTGGTTTTTTTGAGAATGTGCCAAAAATAAAACGTAAGTTACAGACACTTTTTGATGTTGGTCTGGGCTACATCAAACTCGGCCAGTCTTCAACCACGCTTTCTGGGGGAGAAGCCCAGCGCGTCAAACTTGCTACTGAACTGAGTAAACGCTCTACCGGTAAAACTGTCTATATTCTTGATGAACCAACTACTGGATTGCATTTTGATGATGTCAGGAAGTTACTTGAAGTGCTCCAGCGCCTCGTTGAGGGGGGAAATACAGTAATTGTCATAGAGCACAATCTGGATGTTATCAAGGTTGCAGATTGGATTATTGATCTTGGTCCTGAAGGTGGAGAAGGTGGAGGACGTGTCATTGCAGAAGGGGTCCCCGAAAATGTGGCAAAGGTCGAAGGTTCCTATACCGGTGAATTTTTGAAAAATATTCTCTCCCGATAATTCGGCCACAAGGTTTATTTTCTTTCAGGAAAAAATTTACATAACCAAAATACTGGTTACCGGTTTTCCGGGGGTGTATGTATGGTAAGAAAAATCCGTTGCAAGAATATCAAGAATGACCTCGAATATCTTGGGGACATTATGTCGCATCAGGAATGCAGGGAGCCCACTCCTGATGTGGCCAGGTTCAAGACCCAGGTAGAATATAAGAAGACATTATGCAAAATACTAAGGGATGAAAAAGAGAAGGAAGAGCTTGATCGCTGATTCCTTCAGATATCATATTTTTCAAAACAGGGAAGGCAGTAATAGTTCCCGTTCATAACTCTTGCCCGGCTTTCCATCATTCCTTCGCCACATTCGTGGCAGATGAGGGTCTGGAAAATAACTGCCTTTTCAGGCGGCTTTATTTCGATTTCCTCAATTTTGAACAGCTCTTCAAGAGGCATGTTCAGGACATCGTGGGATTTTTCTTCATGTTTTTCCTTAAACCGTTTCTTTTCCTCTTCTGTAGCACTGCCTTCCCTTATTTTTGGAAACAGGTTCTGATGTTCTTCATCATTTTTCATCCCATCAGGTTTCAACACAAGCCTGAGGGCTTTATCGTCTCCCCGATTGAAGAAAGTGTATACATGTTTGCCGAAATCACGGTATATCAGATTACCTTTACCGAAGGTGCATCCATTGACCACCTGTATGGCATCCACAGAGCATGACTTGTTTTCAACTATGCACACGAGCTCTTCATCTTCTGCCCTTATATTTTTGAAATGTTCTTCAGCTGCTTTTGCAGCCCTGAATCCCAGGGATAATCCGGGACAAAGATGGCCGTGGAACTTTATTGCGTCTTCAATTTCCATTAAATCCCTCATAGGTATTGTTTTCTTAATTTTTCAACTGTAATTTCAACTTGCTTAACTGCGGTACCGGTATATCGGTAAGGATCAACAAGTTTTTCGACATCCTCTTCATTAAGATAGCCGGATACTTCTTTATTTGCGAGTAAAGTTTCACGCAGGTGTTTTCCGCTTTCGTGGGCCTGCATGGCAGCTGTACGTACTATCTCATGGGCTTCCTGCCTGCCGACACCTCTTTTTGCAAGTTCTATCATGACCGCTTCGCCCATATTGAGTCCTTTGAGCAATTCGAGGTTACGCTTTATGTTTTCCGGGTAGAAGCGCAGGTTATCGGTCACACGGATACCGAGTTTCAGGATGTGATCGGTCAGTACACATGTTTCCGGGAAAACAACCCTTTCACAGGAAGAGTTTGTAAGGTCCCTCTCATCCCATAATGTGTTATTCATAAGTTCAGGTTCAATCATGGAACGTACAATTCTTGCAAGCCCGCAGATCTGTTCGGATTTGATGGGGTTGCGTTTATGGGGCATTGTAGAGGAGCCTACCTGTTTTTTGCCGAAACTTTCCTCTACTTCGGCAAGTTCACTTCTCTGCAGTGTTCGCAATTCAACGCCAATCTTATCCAGTGTTGTTACGACATTTGCCATCCACATGACAAATTCCGCATGACGGTCCCTCTGGATAATCTGGTTGGAAACATCCACACCTGTGATCCCAAGATATTCCATCGCTTTTTTCTGGATTTTAATACCCTTCTCGCCAAAAGCAGCCTGGGTACCTACAGCTCCGGTCATCTGGCCGACCTCTACCCTGGGCTTGAGCTGTTCGAGTCTCTCGATATGCCTGCCAATCTCGGATGCCCAGATTGCAAAACGCAGGCCGTAGGTTGTTGGCACACCGATCTGTCCGTGGGTTCTGCCTGCACATACAGTTTCTTTGTGTTCCTCAGCCTGATGCAGGAGTACTTCCAGTAATTGTCTGATTTTTGGTTCCATTACTTCAATGGCGTCTTTCATCTGGAGGCCTGTAGCCGTATCCAGCATATCGTTTGATGTTGCACCGAAATGTACCCATTTACTTGCCTCCTCTTCACATTTTTCGGAGATAGCAAGCACAACTGCCATCATGTCATGATGGATCTCATCTTCGATTTCCTTGACCCTTTTGAGTTCCACATTTTCAATGCTTTGTTCTATTATCCTGGCAGCATCTTCAGGGATTAATCCTACATCAGCTTCTGCTTTTGCAAGGGCTGCTTCTGCTTTCATGATGCATGCCAGGCGGTTTTCCTCACTCCAGACATGTTTCATTTCCTCGGTTCCGTATCGGTATTCTATGGGATGGATGGCCATTGATATTCTCCTTTTGTGAATTGGATCAGTGCGTTAATTACAATGGCATACAGATTGTTTTTAATTATAATTATGTTTGGGTTTGTAACATTACTTCTTTGATATTGATCTGAAGTTTAAAGGGCTGAATTTATGGTCTGCATTTCTAAGTTTCTATTTTGATATCGGCTATATTTACGGAAACCCTAACTTTTATATAGTTCACAACGTTAATTAGGAGTACCTAAAAATTACAGGAGAACAAACATGTTGGAAAGCTTTATGATTACATTCAGGGAAGGCCTGGAAGCCCTTTTGATTGTGGGAGTTATTCTGGGTTACCTGGTACAAACAAACAGAGTTTATGTGAATAAGTATGTATATGCCGGTGTGGGTCTTGGTATTCTTGGCAGTTTGCTGGCGGCAGTGACCCTCAACATTCTTGCAATTGAATTTGAAGGCAGGAATGAGGCACTTTTTGAAGGAGTAGTGATGTTGCTTGCAGCTCTTGTGCTCACGTCAATGATCATATGGATGCTCAAAGAAAGCAGCAATATATCCGCAAATATACGCAAGAATGTAGATTCCAAAACGGAATATGGCTTGATGGGTCTGGCTTTTGTTTCTGTATTCAGAGAAGGTATTGAAACGGTACTCTTTATGGGTGCTGCGGCAATGAACACAGAAACAAGTACCGTTCTTTACGGCGGTTTGCTGGGACTGGCCGCTTCTGTGGTCATAGCGTATCTGGTATTCAAATCCTCATATCACCTGGATCTGGGTATGTTTTTCAATCTTACCAGTGTTTTCCTGATACTCTTTGCTGCAGGACTCACTGCCCATGGTATACATGAACTTCAGGAAGCGGCTCTCATTCCGGTATTCAATGAACATCTGTGGGACATTAACCACATATTGAGCGAAGATGGTATTGCAGGATCATTGCTGAAGTCCTTGTTCGGGTACAATGGGAACCCTTCATTGCTGGAAGTAGTTTCATACATTGGTTACTATGTAGCACTTGGTATTGGCATAAAAGGTTTGAATTCAAAGAGTAAAACCGGTACGGTGCAGACTACATAATACTGTAAACATATATTCCGTCTGGAATATATTTTTTATTTAAGGGAAATATCCTGTTGTGGAATTGTAAACATAAACGTGCTGCCTTTTCCTTCTTCACTTTCAACATACACGTTCCCTCCATGCATTTCCACATAATTTTTTACAAGAGCCAAACCCAGGCCTGTACCTTCATATCTTCTGTTTTTTGCAGAATCAATTTGCTTGAATGGTTCAAAGATCATTTCTTTTTTGTCTTCAGATATGCCTATTCCATTGTCTTTTACCGATATACTTGCCTCTTTTTCTTCGGATTTGGCTGTGACAGATATTTTTCCTTTTTCTGCAGTGAATTTGATTGCATTGTTGAGAAGATTGTACATGACTTGTTTGAACATAATTATGTCCGCGTAGAGTAAATTATTTGCATTTTCACAATCAATAATGACTTCTATGTTTTTCTTTGAGGCGAGGGGGTGTATTAGCATATTCACGTCATCAAGTGCTTTCTGAATGTCAAAATATTCCGCTTCAACTTCTTTTTTACCTGCTTCAACTCTCGAAATATCCAATATGTCATTGATGAGTTGTAGTAGATTTTCTCCACTTTTTAAGATGTTCGATGCATATTTGTTTTGGGCATTGGTAAGTTCACTGCCGGGAACTTCAAGAAGCATCTGAGAAAAACCGATAATTGAATTCAGGGGAGTTCTGAGTTCATGGCTCATGGTAGTCATAAACTCAGATTTAGTTCGGTCTGCTTCTTCTGCTTTCATTTTTGCCTGTACGAGGACATTTTCGTTTTCTTTCCTTTCAGTAATATCCCTGGCTGAGCCAAGTGCTGCACACTGGCCTTCATATTTGATACTGCTTATTGCAATTTCTACCTGTCTTTTTTCCCCGTTTTTAGTAACTATACAGGTTTCAAGAGTTGCAGGTGCATCCTTGCAGTCAGCTCTTCTTTGCATGATTTCCCTGATTTTTTCCTTTTCCTCGGGGTGCACCAGGTCAAGCACTTTCATACTGTCGATTTCCTCTCTTGTATAACCTGTAATTTCGCAGATTCTATCATTGACAAACAGAAATCGTTCTCCGCAATAGATGTAGACCATCTCATGAGTATTGTTTACAATTGCACGATATTTTTCTTCACTTTCACGCAGTATTTCTTCAGTTTTCTTCAGTTCCGAAATATTATGTAAAAGAATAAGTTTCCCGAAAGGATTTCCTTGTTTATCATCAAGTAGGGTAATATTGATATTATAGGTGTTTTTCAATCCATTTTTCCATATCTCCTGTTCCCCGGATACATTCCCGCACAGATTATTTCTTTTGATTGTGTTATTCAGTTCAGGAAACAATTGTCTTATATTTTTGCCGAGCAATTTTTCGGTTTTGTTGCTGAATATCTCTTGTGCTGCAGGGTTTATATCCACGATACGTTCTTTATTATCAATAACTATAATTCCGTCATTCATCTTTTCCATTAAAAGGTCACGAGCCATGGGGACCAGGTCAAGGAATTTGAATTGGTGAAGGTTGAATGAAAGAATAAGTCCTGTCAGGGTAAATCCTACGATTGTAAGGTCCTGGCCAGGAAAAGGTCCAATATCTAATAGGTATAATATATTTCCTGCCCATGGAAAGACAAGAGCAACAATAATCAATTCTAACTGTTGACGATATATTTTTCTGGAAGATTTCCCTGAAAGCAATAATATCAGTGTAGCAACCAGTAATATCAGATAGTTATATGCTATCATTATCCAGAATCCCGGTCCATGGCCGTAAATAATGGTATTGAGCGCATCTGGTGCAGGTGTATAACTTGTCCAGATCAGGTTATGCCATTCGTTGGTTAACGTAAGGATGAATATGATAGCTGGTATCGTGCAAAGCGAGGTAAGGTTTTTTCGGGTAAGCCATTTTTCCATTTTTGTATATTGGATTGCAAAAATAAAAAGTAACAAAGGTGTAGCCAGTGATCCGATGTAACAAACCTTTGACCAGAAAATTTTTGCAGGTATCCCTGTAACCATAGATTCAAAGGCTCCGCATAGTTGCCATTCTATAATTGCAAGCATCAGAAGAAAAAGGGTGGTCCCTCCGGTAGAGGTACGTCTGTGCCACACTGCCAATGCTACAAAAGCGGATATAATCGTTGATACCAATAATATTAGAGCGTAGGGAGTCATTTGTAAAGTGATAGCTACACCTCATTGAAGGGATAATATAAGCACTGTGATGTATCGACCACTGAAAAAGAATCATTCATTTTACTTATATATTGTTACTATTATATATAGAACTTACATAGTAGACAGGAACAGATGTGAATCTTACTCAACAGGCACAATTATCCTGTAGCCATCGACTTCTCCAATAGTCACTTTGACCCCATACACCGCTTCGATATTTTCAGGTGTGATTACTTCTTCCTTTCCGTGTGCAAAAACTTCCCCATCTTTAATAAGGACATAACGATCGGAATATCTAATTGCCATATTAATATCATGCATGGTTATTACTGCTGAAACGTGTTCTTTCCTGGCAACCTCTACAACAGTATTCAGGATACTCAGCTGGTTTTTCAGGTCCAGGCTGCTTGTGGGTTCATCCAGCAGGAGTATTCGGGGTTGTTGCACCAATGCACGGGCAAGGCTTACTTGTTGCAATTTCTATGTGGGGGAAGTTCCAGATCATTTTTCCCTTCTGCAATTGAAAATGAAACACAGGTTTTGTATGGTATGCCCAAAACCATTATATACCATGTTCACTTTATATAGTATTTAGTTCATAATTATCAATGGAGGGTATTTATGTCACAACAAATCTTTGAGTTTTCAGAACAGCAGAAAAAAGAACTTTCCGATCTTTTCGGGGAACGGGTCAATTTAAGTCGCAGGGAACGTCATTTCTATAACCATGATGTAGGAGCTTTGCCTTCCATGGCAAAGAAACTCCTCGGAAAAGCGGAACCCGCTGCTATTGTTAAACTCAGGGATGAGGATGATGTTGTTAAACTGATGGATTTTGCTTCCCGTTATTCAGTGCCTGTGGTTCCCAGGGCCGGAGCTACATCCGGCTATGGAGGCGTGATTCCTACAAAGGGGGGAATTATTGCTGATGTCGGCCGGTTAAACCATGTATATGATATTGACAGGGAACAGCTGACAGCAACAGTCGGTGCGGGAATCGTCTGGGAAAAACTGGAATCCAAACTGAATCATGTTGATCTTTCTGTCTGTGCCCTGCCTTCAAGTGCACCGGCAGCTACAGTTGGAGGCTGGCTTGGGCAGAACGGTCTGGGTTACGGAAGTTATGAGTACGGCTGGTCCCAGGATACAATGGTTTCCGCACGACTGGTAACTCCCGAGGGTAAGGTGCGTGAGTTTGAAGGAACTGATCTGCAAAAAATTGCAGGCAATCTGGGTGCGCTTGGTATTATTACGCAGGTCACGCTCAAGATCAGACCGCACAGGCAAACAAAAGCAGTTTCTGCAAGCTTTGAGAGTCCTGGTGCTCTACAAAAGGCTCTGCAGTTGATTGATGAGCGCAACATTGCGCTCTGGTCCATATCATTTATTAATCCGGGTTTTGCTGACATGAAAAATCGTGCTCCTCAAAAATTGCACCACGGTGAACCCATCATACTGGAGGATACTGATCTACCTGAAGCTTACATCTGCAATTTTTTCTATCCGGATGACAGGGATGTAGGTGGTCTTGAAGATGCCATCAAAGAAGCCGGTGGTTCCATCCTTCCTGAGCAAATTTCAAAACATGAAACAGGTGAATGGTTCAGGACAATGAAAGTCAAAAGGCTTGGTCCTTCTTTCATTCCAGCAGAAATTGTAGTGCCCCAGGACAAGGTCAGTAAGGTAATCGATGAGATAAACGAAAAAATATCTCTGCCTGTATTGATTGAAGGGATGGTTTCCCGGGATGGCGAAGTAGTCCTCCTCTGTTTCATTCCTCATTCGGAGAGGTCCTTCAAGTTCAATATGGCATTCTCCCTGGGTCTTAGTATAATCAAGATTGCTGAAGATAATGGAGGCAGGATGTATGCTTCCGGTCTTTACTTTGCCGACCAGGCGGAGAAAGTTTACGGGGCAAGGCTCAAGCAATTGATGGATATCAAAAAGGAGCTTGATCCCTCCGATATCATGAATCCCGAGACATTTACCGGCAGGGGCTTATTCACTTCTGCGCTTTCCATGGCAGGTAAAATGGAACCTATGATGCGCTTTGTGGGTAACATGTCAGGAGTGGATAAGGCTGAATTCAAAGATCAGAAAAACATTCCTGGTGACATAATTTCCCATGCATACACATGTGCACAGTGTGGCTATTGTGTAAATGAATGTGATCAGTATTACGGGCGTGGATGGGAATCCCAGTCCCCCAGGGGTAAATGGTTCTTTATCAAGGAATACCTGGCCGGAAGGGATGAGATAAATCAGGAACAAACTGATACTTTCCTTGCATGTACTACCTGTGAATTGTGTGATGTACGGTGCCAGCTGGATCTTCCCATTGAGAATTCCTGGTTGCGCCTGAGGGAGAATCTTGTGCAGCAGCGTGGTAAGATGACCTTCCCGCCATTTGAGATTATGGCTCAGAGTCTTAACAAAGAACGCAATATCTGGGCGGAATACCGCAAAGGCAGGGATGAATGGGTTCCGGAGGACCTCAAACCCAAGATCAAGGAAAAGGCCGATTATGCCTATTTTGCTGGGTGTACAGCTTCTTTTGTGGAAAAGGATATCGCAGAAGCATCTGCTCGCATGCTTTCTGATGCCGGAATTGATTTTACTATTCTGGGCAAGGAAGAATCCTGCTGTGGTATTCCAATGCTCGCAGCCGGAAAGTGGGATGTTTTCGAAAAAATCATGAAAATGAATGTAGGCAACATGAAGAAAAAAGGTGTCAAAACCGTAATTACTTCCTGTCCTGCATGCTGGTTCGTGTGGCATACCTATTACCGACAGTGGGCTGAAAAACTGGGAATTGATTATGATTTTGAAGTCAAGCACTATTCCGAAGTACTTGCTGAAAGGATGGACGTACTTGAACCCAAACTCAAGGTTCCACTTGAAAAGACCGTTACTATCCATGATGCCTGTCACATGGGGCGTGCCGGAGGTATCTATGAGCCACCCAGAAAACTTGCAAAAGCGATTCCCGGTGTTGACTTCCGTGAAATGGAACACAACAGGGAAAACGGACACTGCTGTGGTTCAGTATTGACCCTGGTGGACGAGCCTGACGTTGCCAATGTAATTGGTGGTATGCGCCTGAAAGAAGCTGAAGCCGTGGGTGCGGATATTATGCTTGCTGCCTGTCCATGTTGTCAGGTGCAGTTGCGTGTGTCTGCACAGAAGAGCAATATTCCAGTGGATGTGCAGGATCTGGGTGCAACCGTGGCCCGTAGTATGGGATATGATATTGCGGATACCACAAATGATGCTCTGGCGGGATGGGCTGTCTTTGAACAGATGATCTATCTTATGAAACCTGAGAACATGACCAATCTGATGATGGAACTGATGCCACAGATGATGGCCGCCATGCCTTCGTATATGAGGGGAATGATGAAAACGGTCAAATATGTACCGGGTATGGATAAGCTAATGGCACCGATGATGCCCAAAATGATGCCGATGCTCCTGCCGTCCCTGATGCCGAAGGTCATGCCGGATATGCTTGAAGCAGTTACCCGTCATGTCCAGATGCCTGACTACATGGAAGAACAGCTCCCGGACCTGATGCCAAAAGCAATGGAGAATCTGATGCCCAACATGCTCCCACAGATTGCACCGCTTTTGACACCCCGGATGATAGAATACATCAAGCAGAACTAAGATTCGATACACCCCCTTATAGGGGGTGTCATTTTTCTATTTTCATACCTGCCGCTTCCAGTGCAGAAAACGCTACCTCGCAATTTATTTGTTTTACAAAAATGTAATCCGTATCATAGGTTGACATTACAAAAATACTGATTCCATTTTCAGAAAGTGTATTGCTGATCCTTGCAAGGATGCCTATCTGGCCAAAGTCCAGCGGCCCCTTTACTTTGAAACAGTTCCAATTTTTTCACATTTAATATTTTCCGGAATGATATTTAGCGGGCAGATGACGGAAAGTTCTTCTGTGATTCTGGTTATGGAAAAGATGCTGGAAGATAATACCCATTCAGGCAGTTTTTCAGTTGCTTTTAGTCTGCATATCCCAAATTTCTCGCTTATCAATACAAGGCTTATTGAATTTTGTGTTATGCTTTCCATTTTCCTGCTTCCGTTGTGCTGTTACCTATGTTTCCCTGTATTATTTATAAAATGAACACTTCTCTTTAATGGGGGTTGTAAGTTGCTATCGCAAATTCCTGCAATACTTGAGGAACTAGATCCTGAAAATATCGATAAAGAGGTATTAAGGGCTGCTATTATCGCAGAATTCGATGCGGTTAATATCTATGAGCAGATGGCAGGCTTGACAAAAGATGAAAATCTTCGTGCAATCCTTCTGGATATTGCCAGGGAAGAAAAACTTCATATTGTAATGTTCCAATCTGTTTTACTTGAATATGATCAGGAGTATCTGGAAATAATGGCGGATTATTCCCTTGCCCGCAAATGATTCTTTGTCAGATTAAATTTATATATTTGCAGCTGTTTATTTTGATGTGAAAGGTGGGTAGGGGACCTTGCGATCAATAATGAATTTAAAAAATAATCGTATTCTGATAGTTTCAATTGTCGTTTTTGTGACATTTGCATTATTTCTGGCATTTGTGGATGCAAGTGCTTCCACTTCAACTACAGGTGTTGAACAAAAGATAAGTGGCTATTCATTCTCCCAGCCCAATTCATCCGCTGCGGCTTCATCAAGTGTTGTTTACCTTGATTTAAAAGGTGAGAATGGGGTTTCTGTAATTCTTGAAGATGAGATTGCAGACCTTCTTGAAGAAAAAGGATTTAAAGTGGAAACCGTTTCAATGGAACCAGTCATTTATGACAGTACTGCACTTGCTGTTGTTGTTAATAAATCAGATATTTTCTACAATCCGTTTTACTCAACTGCAGCTATGGATGTGGAATTTGTTTATTCCCACACAGGCAACATGGAATACCTGGATATGCTGATTGATGATTTTGATAAGCCGGTTGTCTTTTCTTCTATGGATGGTTATCAGCTATTGCGACATGGGCAACTCACCATAAATGATACTACAAAAGGTCTTGTAACCTATCCCTACTATAGACGTCATATTGCTGAAAATATAGCATCAGGGGTAGTTGAAAAAGCATTCAGTGATGATTTATGAGTTTATAATGGAGGGAATTGTATGCAATTGTCCACCAGCAAGCATGTTGAAATTCTGGATATTACCGATAAGGTGTCCGGTGCGGTGAGAAGCAGTAATATCGATGAAGGAATGTGTGCGATTAGTACTTCCCACACAACGTGTGCGATAATTGTCAATGAACACGAATCGGGCTTGGTTTCTGATATTATAGAATTGCTGGAAAAACTGGTTCCTTCAAGTGCAGGTTACTATCATGACCGGATAGATAACAATGCAGATGCCCATTTAAGAGCTGTTCTTCTGGGAAACAGTGAAACGATGCCTGTGAGAAAAGGCAATCTTGAACTTGGTACATGGCAGAGTATATTTTTTGTGGAATTGGATGGGCCGCGTAAGAGGAACGTAGATATAGTGGTATCATCATCTGATTTTAGGGGATGAATTCTCAACTCCTACTATTTTTATTCAGTGCTAATTGTTTATAGGTGGCCTATTATGGTGGAAAAAGATAAAAAGAAAGAAACTGAAGGCAAAGATAAGAAAAAGAAAGTGGCACATGTGGAGCCGGTGCATCCGGGAGATGAACGGGTAGGAAAAAGCCGGCATCTGCTTGATACCTGTGAATGATATTTATGTCAGGGCCAGTGCGGTTGATCCCGGCGATAAATTTGTCTCTTGCTAACGGTAACAGAAACGGTTCTTATAACGGGATTATTCCTTTTTACAAAAGTCATTTTAAGGTTGAGGGTGAGTGTTCCTTCTTCCCCTGTTTCAAAATTAACATTTAATTCAACAGGTTCACGCATCTCACATTTACTTATATTGAATTTCTTGGATGCGTCAAGTATCTCAATCCCGACAAACTTGTTGTTTTCGTCCACGTCAAGGATGATATCATCTAACATCAATGAGGATTTGTATTTGCGGTCCTGAGGATAGATGTACATGCTGTCATTTAGCCAATCGTAATCGAAATGACTATGTTCATAATGAACTACATCGCCGCTCATTTACTTAATCCTCCTTTTTATTTTCTGATCCATAATCCCTACAGATTTTCATGGATTTGCCTTAAGGAGGTAGGATGATAATTGTTAGGACGGCACATATCTGTTTCGTCTTCAACTGTTAGTCTATCTGAAAACCCGTCTCTCCCATTTCATTTTGGCCTTAAGTTTACCTTCTTATCAATAAAGCTATTATCATTAGTACTCCAACAGTTAACAATATTCCAAATCCAGATGCTACAGTTGATTCATTCTCTGCACGATTTTCAACTTCTTCTTTCAACCTATCTTCTAATGACTCATTCAATGTTGTGGTGGAATCTGCAGAAGTTTCCTCCTCTTCATAAATTGCAGATATCGCAAACGGTGAAAATCCGGGTGTTTCGGATTCATAAATGAAGTAATTCTCATTTTCATCTATAACTTCGGTTGGAAGCTGAGTCCATTCTCCATCATTATACCGGCAAAGTACAACTGAAGAAGGTTCTACATCATTATCAGAAATCCATTCTTTACTTACCCTAAATCCAACTACAGGATCCTCCATATCATCTTCATTAAAGGCGACATTGCCAACCCAGATATTCAGATTCTGATAGACTTTTCCTGGTGCAGAAGAATCCACCAACGCTGATGTATCCTTGAGGACTTCAACTGATGTTTTGCTTTGACCTTCATTGGAGAGGCTTGTAAACTGGATGGTCATTAAATCGATATCATCTTCACTGAACTCATATCTTACATCTTCACCTGCAGCCACCTTACTCACCTGTGCATGCTTGGAGGCGATATTTTCAAACTCTTCACCTGTGGCCCCACCACCTCCTCCCCCACTTCCACCATTCCCTGAAGAATCGTCTTCTGAAGGAACAGTAGTTTCGTTATTGATATCAACAGTTTTGTTTGTAGATAATACACTTCCATGCAAATTTGCAGTATTTGCCATATCAATATTTTCTGGATAAATTGCAGTAGTATCACCTGCATTTCCGGTCACATTAAAGTGTAAATTAAATATATTTCCTGAAGATTCGTTTTTTATGGAAATGCTACTATCCGTTGTAGTCAAAGTTACAGAATGAACATTATCTCCTGTAAGAATAGTCCATCCGTTTGTGAGGTTACCGACTTCTACAGATTCAAGGAACAGAACTGACTCATTGTATTGTATATCACATTTAATGGTCTGGATTGGACCATTGGAAACATTTTGAATAATGATTGGAATTGATAGTGTATCGTTCTCATTTGCTTCATAATCTTCCTTTAATCCGATTGAATCCGCCATAACAAGACTTTCACTTTTTTTAGAGTCATATATTCTCCTGTATTTATAAGAATTATTTAGATTCTTGAGTGTCACTCCAATACTATATCTCCGACACTGGCTTGTATCATCATATTGACGTCTACTGCATCTGCAAATTCTTCATTTTTATCAAGATCAAAATAACGATTTGATGCTAAGTTTCCTACACTGGCTTGCATCATCATGTTAACGTCTACTGCATCTGCAGAAATTCCATTCCCATCAAGATCGCCAGTAATTATCATATTGGAATCTCTATAGATATCGGAGCCGGCGGATGTTTGTACAGATATTTCTTCAGAGTAGAAACCGGCTTTGTCGAATATGATATTATATGTCCCAGGTTCAATATTTGTAAATATATAATATCCTGAAGTGTTAGTAGTGTTTTTATCAATCAGATTTCCAGACTGCATAAAAGATACATCAACATTTTCAATACTTGTGCCATTGAAGTTGTAGCTAACATTACCAGACAATCTTCCTGGAGTTTCCACTGTGAAAATACCATTTTTGGAAGAAGCATAACCATGTAAATTTGCAGTATTTGCTAAATCAACATTCCATGGGGTTAGTTCAGTACTTTCACCAGACTTTCCAATTACGGAAAATGTTAAATTACAGATATCTCCAGATGATTCATTTTGGATAGTAAGTTCACTATCAGAAGTAGTTAGAGTGATTGAATATCCATTGATACCTTTGGATACTGTCCATCCTGATGTGAGATTGCCTGAGCCTATAGATTCAAGAGACAGAATTGATTCATTGTATTGTATATCACATTTAATGGTCTGGATTGGACCATTTGAAACATTGAGAAGTTCTAATGGAATAGTTAAAGTACTGTCTTCTACTGCACTTGAATCATTAAAACCGATCGATTTAGCCATGCATATAATGTTCTCATCGATAGCAATATAGTCAATTTTTGTTTCAGTATCATCAGCTACATCGTTAATTGCAGTAAGACTGACATTATAGTTTCCGTAATTTGTGTACGTATGCGTTGGATTTTGTTCTGTTGAAGTATTACCGTCACCAAAATCCCAAAGCCATTGTGTAGGTTCTTTTGATGACAAATCTGTAAATTTCACAGACAGTGGCGGAACAACTCCTGAAGTAACATTGGATGTAAAGTCAGAAACCGGAGGATATGCAGATATGAAATTATGCAATTGAGGGTACCCATCATTTATGGATGCATGAATAAACCATGCATTATCAAAATCCCAATTTGTGTATGTTGATTGCTGTTTCATTTCGATAGTAGTTTTTGGTATACCTTTTCCTGTATCACTTTGTCCTGATGTTTCTTTGTTGTAGTAACTACTAATAACACTTCCAAAATTGCCACCAATGAGACCGCCATAATAATCATTGCCATTCAAATTCCCAATTGAATAGCTGTTTTTGATTGTACTACCAGAATCACTAGAACCGATTAAACCACCTATGTACCAGTGACCAGTCACATTTCCTGCCGCATAGCTATTATAAATTTCACCTTGCGAATTTTCACCAACAAGTCCACCTACATAGTCGGCATTGCCAATCACATTTCCTGTTGCATAACTTTGATTGGTAATGGATTCATAATTGTAACCAACAAGTCCACCCACATAGTCTGAATTGCCAGTTACATTTCCTGCTGCATAACTTTGATTGATAATAGATACATAGTTGTAACCAATAAGTCCACCCACACGTATGTAACTGCCAGTTACATTTCCTGTTGCATAGCTATTATAAATTACACCGTTTAAATTCCTACCAATCAGTCCTCCAACCTCGGAGTCATAACCAGTCACATTTCCTGCCGCATAGCTATTATAAATTTCACCTTGCGAATTTTCACCAACAAGTCCGCCTACATAGTCGGCATTGCCAATCACATTTCCTGTTGTATGACTTTGATAGATAATAGATTCACGATTGCAACCAACAAGTCCGCCCACATATGTATTTCCACTTACATTGATATTGTTAAGCCCTAAGTAAGATATTATTATTTTATTATTTTTGCGAGTACAACCGAAGAGGCCCACGTATTCGGAAAATGGTCTATTAATGAATAAATCAAATATTGTGTAATTATTGCCGTCAAGAGAACCAGTAAATCTGTAATCATAATCACCGATTGGTTCAAAACCTGCACCATCATTCCATTCAGATGTTACAGATGCATCAATATTATTAATCAGTATATAGTTTGCATCTAAGTCATTCTGTATATTTTGAAGTTCATTTACATTCGATATCTGATATGGACTCTCAACAGAACCATCTCCACCTGCAAATGCAGCAGCAGAGCCAGTAATTAATATTATACAAAATAGAAATGAAATAATGGGATATTTTACAATTGATATATCGGTTACTGTTTTTCTGATAATACTGTATTCATCTTTTGGCATAGTTTTAGATGTGAATTGACAACACTTAAATTTTCCTATATGAATCGAATATGAATTTGAAGTTCTTTTATATTCCAAAACATTTGATAGCTGTTAAAGGTAAAAACTACAAATTTCTTCAATCTTTATTATTAACATTAATTTACTTTATTTCACTAATCGGGAAAATTATACATCACAACCAATTCAAAAATAACAAGACAAAACACCAATTTTCGGGCTATGTTTTCTAATTTTCCCACCTCCAAGATGTCCTACATTATCTCTTTTATAATCCGGTTTCATTTCTGATTTAAACCATTTGGAATCAATTTTATAAATTGAATATTTGTGAATACCATTATCCGGGCTTGTTTTGTCCTCAAGTATCGCAATCACATTGTCAACTCTGTCTAAGACATTATGTGGGATACCTATCCTATTATTACTTTTATGGGCACTCTTTATGACAACTTTTTGGCCATCAAGTATAGTTTCATTGCTATTATTTCCGTTATCGAGTAATTTCACACCAAAGTGCTTTGCTGCATGCTTAGCCATAAGATGACCAAAATTATTACCGGCTCTCCCGGAGTCCTCATCTTGTACCATGTATCTCACCTTTATAAATAATTTTTATTTGTTGTGAAAAGTTCAAAACCAACTGAGGAACATTCCACTTCTCCGAAGTGCTTCTTATAATTCGTGTGGCCAGTGATCAAGAATTTAGCCATGTATGAATATTTGAAATTCTATTATATAAAATATTTGAAGTTGCAATGTTGATCATCTAATACAAAATCGGCATTTAAAACAAATTTGCAGATTTCTGTTTATCAGTATTAATTATAACACCGCAAAAAAGATTGTGATGCGAGGGAAGGGATTCGAACCCTCGAACTCCTACGAGAATAGGCCCTGAACCTATCGCCTTTGGCCTGGCTGGGCAACCCTCGCACACGATTTCTGGCTATAGATAGGGCTTTTGATTCTTAAGGGTTTTGGTCTTGGATAAAAAGTAGGTCAGGGATGTTTCACCCTGACATCTAAATATAGGAGTTTGTTTTTGGAGGTTGTAAGCCGGAAGTTTTTAACCCCCGGCATGGGTTAGAATTTGTATTTCTCCCCTATAAACAGAATGCATGGCCGGTATATAGCCTCTTTTGCCTGTTTTTTCCAACGAGGGGTGACTCTGAGCATGGCATTAAAAAATATAAAGGGTCATTAAATGAAAAAGGAACAAACGGATGAGTTCCTTCTCATCCGATAAGTTTCAATATCAGGGCTTTCTGTGCATGCAACCGGTTTTCTGCCTGATCGAAAACCACTGAATGGGTTCCGTCCATGACCTCTGCAGATATCTCTTCTCCCCTGTGGGCCGGCAGACAATGCATAACGATTACATCATTCTTTGCTACATCAAGCAACTTACTGTTTATCTGGTAATCCGCCAGGTCACTCAGTCTTTTATCCCTTTCCTCTTCGTCTCCCATGGATATCCAGACATCGGTATAGAGAACGTCGGCATCAGTAGAAGCCTTTATTGGATCCTTTAGGATCTCAACCTTGCCATCCATTTCACGTGCCATGCTTACGATATCATCGTCCGGATCATAACCATCAGGACAGGCCACAGCAATCTCCATTCCTACCAGGGCACAACCCAGTATCATTGAATTGCACACATTGTTGCCATCGCCTACCCAGGTAAGCTTCAGTCCTTCCAGATTATTCTTGTACTCCTGGATTGTCAGCAGGTCTGCCAGGATTTGGCAGGGGTGTTCCTTATCGGAGAGGGCATTGATCACAGGCACGGTAGCATGTTCTGCGAGTTCTTCCACGGTTGAGTGGCTGTTCACCCTGGCAGTAATAGCTGCTACATACCTGGAAAGGACCTTTGCGGTGTCTGCAACCGTTTCACCCCTTCCTATCTGCATGTCCCTCTGGTTCAGGTACAGGGAATGGCCGCCCATATCACTCATGGCCACCTCAAAGGAGACCCGGGTTCTGGTAGATGATTTTTCAAAGATCATCGCAAGGCTTTTGTTTTTCAGCAGATCAGTGACCTTGCCCTTAATTCTCTTTTCTTTCAGATCCTCTCCTGTCTCCAATATAGCCAGTATATCTTCTTTGGAAAGGTCCGTCATTGACAGAACATTTTTCATTATATCAGCTCTGTTTTAACTCTCTTATCTTATTCATATGTGTGATTTTCTTTCGTACAAGAGCCCGGGTGCCGATATCCCGGCGTGAATGCAAATCGCCGATGATATTTTCAAGTGCATCCTGTGCTATTCTTTCAGCCTTGCTTATAGAATTAGCGATACCGACAACAGCTGCGGCGCGAGATGTGCTGGTATAGATTTTACCATCTTTTTCATATACACTGGAATAGAACAAAATTGCATCGCCCATATCCCCGAAAACAATCTCTTTGTCTGAATCGGGGTTATCCGGATACCCTGCCGGAACAACATACTTACACACAGTTGCCCTCTTGCTAAACACCACATCGAGGTCTTCCAGACGCTCTTCCACGATAGCTTCCATGACATCAAGCATATCGGTCTCAAGCAGAGGCATTACGTTCATAGCTTCGGGGTCTCCGAAACGTGCATTGAACTCTATTACCTTGGGTCCTTTCCTGGTAAGGATGAACTGGCCGTAAAGGATGCCCTGGTACGGGATTCCTGTAACTTCACAGAGCTTTTCTACTACCTTTTGCATGATTGCTTTTGCCTTCTCCAGATCATCTACCATCATGAAAGGCAGGATTACATCAGTGTCGGAATAGGCTCCCATTCCGCCGGTGTTGGGTCCCAGATCATTTTCGAATGCTCTCTTGTGGTCCTGTACGCAGGGAGCAAAAGCAAGGGTGCTCCCGTCAACAAATGCCTGCAGGGTGAATTCTTCTCCTTTCAGGTTCTCTTCAACAACCACACTATCTTTTTCGAGGATACTAAGTGCATATTCATAGGCATCTGTGGTATCTGGCAGCTGATCGCCCATAACCCTGACGCCTTTGCCTCCGGTAAGTCCGGCGGGTTTTATCGCGACATCTCCCAGTTCCTCGATATATTCTTTCAACCCTTTTTCGTCGTTGAATACTTTAAAAGCAGGACATCCTTCGATATTTTCTTCCTTCATGAAAGTCCTGGCCCATGATTTATCAAATTCAATCTGGGCAACATCCTTTTTCGGACCCACTGAAGGAATTTTGGCTTTTTCAAGAGCATCTACAAGACCGACTGCTAGAGGTGCTTCCGGACCTATGAATGCAATGTCTATTTTTTGTGAAGTGGCATATTCAACCACTTTTTCCACATCTGTTTCTTTTTCAAGTAAGAAATCCCTGCAAAGCTTTGCTATACCGGGATTTTTTTTGCTCATTACTGCATACAGTTGCGGCTCTCTCTTACTTCTGGAGATGGCTTCAGCAATGGCATGCTCTCTGCCGCTTCCACCGATAAGCAAAACATTCATCTGTAGACCTCTCTGATTAAAAATCCTATAAAACACGTTGCCATATATTCATTATATTATGCAAATATGTGTTGTAAACAGTTATTATTAGAATAGAGCATTTCGGATAATTAGATAAATACTTTCCGCTTTGGCCGGTTATTCTTCTTTGAGCAGATCGGATGCTCTCACAAGCGGATTCAATGTCACATTTTCATTCCACAAATTCGCTTCTGCTCCTTCCTCCCTGTCAACAACGGTAATCACTTCATCAACATTGGCACCGAAGTCCCTGAGAAGATTGACCGCTTCAAGAACAGATCCGCCACTTGTGGTAACGTCTTCTATCAGTATGACTTTATCTCCTTCTTCCAGATCACCTACAAACCTTCCCCCGGTTCCATAAGCCTTTGCATCCTTGCGTATGAGTAAAAGGGGAATCTCTGTTTTCAGGGAAACGGCCGTTGCAAGAGGAACTCCGCCAAGGGCCACTCCGCCAATACGACTTGTTGTAGTAAGATCAATCCTGGCTGAGGCGATGTCCGATATTTTTTTGAGGGTTACAGGATCTGAAATTGCCTTTTTTATGTCAACGTAATATTTGCTGGTTTTTCCCGAGGCAAGGGTAAACTGGCCGAACTTGACGGCTTCGCACTTCTTGAGAGCTTCTATGAGTTCATCTTTCTCATTGTTTTCCTGCATGGCATTTGTCTCCTGAGGTTACCAGGGTTCCTTCTTGATTCCAAGTACGTAACCTATTATATTGGTCCCTATGTGTAAAAGGGGTGTTAGTATAAGTAACACTATAATGATATTCAGTGTGAAATTTGCAACAAACCATTGTGGGGCTACCAGGTAGGTCAATATCCAGGCACCTGCTACAAAATCAAGCTGATCTGCAACTGGCAAAGGAGCTCCTCTTTTCAGATCAATCCTCCTTTTAACAAAACTCATTGTCATATCACCAAGGAGCGAGCCAATCGAAAGAGCAGCAATCGGAATTATTGCATCCGGGATTGTAAACCCAAAAGGAGGTAATCTAATCCCCATAAACTCTATTTGGGTAAAGGCAATCCACGTTTGTAGGATCCCGGCAACGATTCCAAACAAACTTCCGGCGACAAATCCCCTTATCGTTTTTCCGTCACCAAGTATCCTTCTTCCGTCACCCAGGGTTCTTTTGCCATCAATGGGTCTTCCTCCTCCCAAAAGAGCTGCAAAAGGACTTGGAAGGTAGGCAGGTACCATTAACCACACAGCGAGAATAATTGTATCAAGCGTCTTGATCAGCCCCTTTTGACCTCAGTTATTTTCGTTTTTATATAAGGGTTTGCTGTTTTATTCCTGTATGGAGGGGTGAAATTTGAACAAATCCCTGTATATTATTCCTTTAAGGGAATCACTATCAGTTTAAATAATTAACAGCGTGAACTAAACTAGGCAAATCCCTTTATACCCGAAAAACTTTCCTTTTGATAATATAATTCTTACAGGACAGGCTTGTTTACATGGATCTCCAAAACCTCATTTCCAGAAAAAACCTTATTTTCGTAACAGTGACAGCATTCGGGATACTTGCAGTTTTGATAACTATTGGAATGCTGACGCCCCTTGTGGTTCAATTTTTAACTGGTATGCAAATAAGTATGGATGCAACATATTTCAATAACAGGGCAGCACCGATTGCCGGTTTACTTGTAATCCTGCTCTGTGCCTGCCTGCTTGTCACCCATATATCCGGCAGGTATATTGGTATGCTGCTTGGAGGTATAGTTCTCTTGTCTGCACTTATGGCAATGTTTTCTCCTACCGGAGAACTGCTTGTAGACATTTCTATAATTCCCATGCTTGCCGTTTTTGCGGCATCTCTGTACCGGCTGGTTCATGTTACCAGAAAACGCCGTGGCAAATCCCATTTCAAGGGAATAGGTGCCCACATTATCCATATTGGAATTTTGCTGGTGATATTCGGTACCATTTTCAGTTCAGCAATGAAAGTAGAAGATTCAGCTGTAGTTAGCATTGGTGAGGAAACATCATTTGAGAAGATTCCTTATTCTGTAAGTGTGATGGGTATGGATTCAAGTTTTGAAGGTACACCCTATGACAATTATCCTGGTTCATCCTATACAACGGATGTTGGCCTTATAATTTCCAAAAACGGGAATGAGTTTGACAGGGGTACAGTTCGGTATATAACCGATATAAAATGGAGGCAGACCTATACTTCTACTTACATTAACCGGGGGATCATGGAGGAAGTTTTTATTGCTCCCAAAGCCCTCGATGAAAAATCCGGGGAAGTTGACCTGTATCTGCGGGTAGTTCCATTTATCAGCTTTCTCTGGGCTGGTATTTACATAATGCTTGGAGGTATGTTAATACTGCTCCTTGGAAGTACAGTGCTACCAGATAATGAAAATGAGGTGGCCACATGAATTTTGGAATGATTATTATCTGGCTGGCATTTCTGTTTGGTTTGCTTGCTACGGTCTATTCATACCTGGGTTTTCGCAGGAAAGATGAGAATTACCGGATACTTTCATTAAGGCTTGAAATTGCCTGTGCTGTTTTGGTCACAGTTGCTTCTGTCATGCTGATGTATTATCTTTATGATGTAGCCGCGTTCTTTGAGTATGTTTATGCTCATTCCAGTCTTGATCTTTCCACTTACTATCGTCTTTCAGCTTTCTGGGCAGGTCAGGAAGGTTCTCTTTTGTTGTGGGCCTGGGCCATTTCGGTTATGCTTCTGGTTCTCAGGTATTCTTTCCGTTTTACCGAAGGCAATGTATTCATGATCACAAGGATAGTGTCCCTGGGTATTCTTTCGGTATTCCTCATGCTGCTTGTACTTGACAACCCGTTTGCGGTATATTATTCAAAAGCCGGCTCTGTTCTGGTAAGCAACTGGAATCCGTTTGTCCATCCCTATCACCTAACAGATGGGCAGGGCATGAATCCGCTGCTTCGCAATCCCTGGATGGCTATCCATCCTCCCATCCTTTTTTTGGGCTATGCAGCTTTTACTATTCCTTTTGCATCTACTATTGCTGGTTTGCTCCTTAATGACAGCAGCTGGCGCAAAATAGCCAATAATTGGATGCGTGTTTCCTGGTTACTCCTGACTGCAGGGATAGGTCTGGGTGGTTTCTGGGCCTATGAGGTACTTGGCTGGGGTGCATGGTACTGGAGCTGGGATCCGGTTGAGACCTCGTCGTTGATTCCCTGGATAACCGCGACAGCTTATCTGCATACAATATACGGCAGACAGGGACAGTTCAGGTTCCTGGCGCCAGCAATGGCTATTTTATCATTTATACTTGTAATTTTTGCAACTTTTGTTACGAGAAGTGGTATGTGGGCCTCAGTCCATTCCTGGCAAGATTTCAATGCAGAAAGCCTCTTAATAGGTATATTCCTGGCAGGAATTACGCTTGCGGGGACATCGCTGCTTGCAAAAAGGTATTTTGAAGAGCAGGACTGAAACTGTTCTTTGCTTTTTATTTTTAAGGGGCAACAGCCAGGTTTTCAGTAGTGTTATAGTTCGGTTGGGTGCGAATCGGGAGTTGAATTGTGAACTCACTACCTTTTCCTTCTACGCTTTCCACCAGGATTTGACCGTTGTGACCTTCAATGATTTTCTTGCAGATGTAGAGGCCAATGCCAGTTCCTCCATATTTTCTTCTGGTAGAGCCATCTACCTGATAAAAGCTTTTAAAAATGTTTTCTAATTTGTCTTTGGCTATCCCAATTCCGGAATCTCTTATTTTTATCTCGACATATTTGCCTGTTCTGCTGGTGGAAACTTTTATTTTACCATTTACAGGAGTGAATTTGATTGCATTATCGAGTATATGGAATATAGCATTTTTCAGATATCTTTCATCAACATTTATATGTGGAATATTTTCCAGGCTTCTTTCAAGTGTCAGGTTATATTTTGTAAAATTAATTGGCAGGTCATTCAGGACCTTGTCGAGAAGGGAATTTATATCTGTATCTTCAAAATTGTATGTCACATTCTGACTACTGTCCTCACTGGCATAGAGAAGAGCATTGACATGTTGCTGTAGCCTATCACAATTCCTGATTATTGTAACCAGGGCGTCATTTTGCTTGTTATTAATTACACCTAACTCGCCTTTAACGAGCAAATCGCTGAAACCTTTGATGGATGCAAGAGGTATTTGCAACTCCCTGCTTATATTGGCAAGAAATTCATTTCTCATGCCGTCCAGTTCCTGAAGTTCTTTATTTGCCTCTACAAGGGCCATTTCTGCCTGTTTTTTTTCGGTAATATCTTCACCGGAACTGATGGTACCCATGATGCCTCCCTGATCGTCTTTGAGTACAACATCATGCCAGAAAACCAATCGTTCTTCACCTGTACGTGTAAGAATAGGTTTTTCCGAGAATTCGGGAGGTTCAATTTCCCCCTCCAGGACCATTTTATAGCCGGTTTTTATCATATCCCTTATTCTTTCCGGCAAAAAGACATCGAACCATTTCTGTCCTATAATTTCTTCCTGGGAATACCCCAGAATTTCAGAAGCTTTCTTATTGGCAAGTACTACTTTCAGGTCCCTGTCAACGACGCCTATTATTGTTTGGGCAACGTCGATGTAAGTCTGTGCCTGGTCTCTTTCTTTTGCAAGTTTATCATAGAGGTTCTTTATTTGTAACAGGGGATTGATTCTTGTTAGAATTTCCAGGTCATCGGACTGGTCGGTTATGAAATCATCTGCCCCATTTTTCAGAGCTGCCCTTATCTCTTCTTTGTCTGTTTTGGTGACCATAATTATGGGAAGATACTGATTACCTGTATTTTCCTTAAGCTCCCTGCAAATGCGGTAGTTAACCTCTTCAGGCATAGTATTGTCAATTATAACTATAGTCGGTGTACTTTTTTTGATAAAAGAAATAGTATCTTTTTTGGGTTCTGCTTGTAGCACCCTGTATGCTGACAGATACCCCAGCAATTTATCATTATTTTTGCTGCTTATAAGGGCAATTGAGGCTATTTTATCATTGAGCATGTCACCGCATCCAGATACTATTAATATATTGTATACCCATACTTATATATTAATCCATTCTTTAAAAAACCCTATGTTATCCTTGTTTAAAACATTGTCATAATTTTTATATCCCAGGATATTTGCTATCATATTGGTATGTTTTCCCTTTATTTTCTGCAATTCATCTGAGGTATAATCCGTAATTCCTTTCCCGAATACCTGCCCGTTGCACTCGAGTTTTACTATATCTCCACGATCAAAATCACCCTCTAAACCAATTACACCCGAAGGCAGGAGACTCATGCGGTTTCTTACCGCATCTCTGGCTCCTTCATCTACCACGATTGTGCCTGAGGAATGGGCAAGTAAAATCCATCGAATGCGGTTCTTATGGACTTCTCCTTCAGCTAAAAACAGGGTGCCGATTTCTTCACCCTCCATTATTTTGAGGATTGCGTTTTGGATAGAGCTGTTTGCAATTACCATGTGGCAGCCTGCCATATTGCATATCTTGGCAGCATCGATCTTTGTTCTCATGCCACCGGTTCCTTTAGTACTTGAAGGGCTCCCGCCATAACTTTCTATAGTTGGTGTAATCTCAGGAACAGTTTTCAGTAATACAGCATCCTTGTGCCTTTTAGGATTTTTATCATATAAGCCATCAATATCCGATAGGAGTATCAGCAGATCGGCTTCCATTTTGCTGGCAACCATTGCGGAAAGCCTGTCATTATCTCCAAGGGTAGCTTCTATCTCGTGCACGCAGGTACTGTCATTTTCATTGATAATCGGGATTACCCCATATTCCAGTAACGTGGATATGCTGTTTCTCAGGTTGAGATAGGTTAACCTGTTGGTAAAGGAGTCATAGGTCAAAAGAATCTGGGCAACATTAAGATCGTAAGTACTAAAAGCCTCCATCCATTTTTGCATCAAAATATTTTGACCAACAGCTGCTGCTGCCTGTCGGACCGGAATTTCCCGCGGCTTACAGCCAAGTTGCATCAGGTCAATTCCCACTCCTATGGAGCCAGAGCTGACAAGAATGACTTCTTTTTCCAGACTGTGGAGGTATGCGACCTGGGAGGCCACATGTTTCATGAATTCCTCATTCAATCCCCCACAATCATTACTTATTGAAGTTGTTCCTATTTTGATAATAACTTTTTTTGCGTTGTCAAGGATGACTTTTCTCTTGCTCAAAATCACAATCCCCGGATATTATTTCAAATGATGTCGCTTATCTGTTTATCCAGTTTCCTGTGGGTAAATTGTTTTGCATTATCTCCTGCATAATCGGATACCCTGTCACCGTTACCCAGAAGAATATACTTGTATATCAAAAGACCTTCCATTCCTACGGGTCCACGTGCGTGTATTTTGTTTGTGCTGATGCCAACCTCTGCGCCTTTACCATACCTGAAACCGTCGGCAAATCTTGTAGAGGCATTTACCATGACGCTTGAGGAATCCACAAGTTCGGTAAATGTGCGGCGCTTATCTTCGTTTTTGGTGACAATACAATCAGTATGATGCGAACCGTACCTGTTAATATGATCGATTGCTTCATTTATTGAATCAACCGTTTTCACAGACAGTATCAAATCATTATATTCAGTGCTCCAGTCTTCATCGGATGCTTTTTTCACACCTAGGATACCGGTATTTTCTGCAATAGTGTATGATTTTTCATCCAGGCGGACCTCTACACCTGCTTCCAGGAATCTTCCTATCATTCCGGGCAGGAAATTGCTTGCAATATCACTGTTTACAAGCAATGTTTCCATTGCGTTGCACACTGCCGGATACTGTACTTTTGAATCATAGCAGACATCAATCGCTTTTTCCATATCTGCTTCATTGTCCACGTAGACATGGCATATTCCGTCTGCATGACCCAGTACGGGTATCCTGGTATTATCCTGTATGAACTTCACAAAAGCGTTCGACCCACGGGGTATAAGCAGGTCTATATAGGAATCAAGTGCCAGGATGTCCATTACCTCTTCCCGGGTTTCCATCAGTTGAAAGGCCTTTGCAGGAATATCCCCGATTTCTTCTAGGCATTCTTTAAGTATGTTGAAAATAGTACGATTTGAATTAAAGGCCTCACTTCCGCCCTTAAAGATCGTTGCATTACCGCTTTTCAGGCAGAGGGACATGATCTGCGGAACAACATCAGGACGTGACTCGAAAATAACCCCTATAAGGCCGATCGGACAACTTACCTGATACAATTCCAGTCCTTCATCAAGTTCCAGGCAGCTGAGAGTTTTGCCTGTTTGGTCTTCAAGTTCCATGACATCTCTTATACCTGCGATCATTCCATCGATTTTGCTATCATTTACTTTCAGCCTATCCACAAGAGCCTGTGAGATTTTCCCTTGCTCTTTTAACTGCTCAGCAGCTTCGAGGTCTTTGCGGTTTGCCTTAAGTATTGAGTCTCTATTTTGATCAAGGGCTTGTGCCATTGCTTCAAGCCCTTTATTTTTTAGGGTTGTATTTATGCTGGCAAGTTTGATGGAGGCATCTTTTGCTGGTATGACTTTTTTCTCTGTATTATCGGTCATGGGAACACCTGATTATATGGTTGTAACTATGGCAAGAGCAAATAAGATCATCATATAAAAAAAGCTTTTAGCTATTTAATTGGGGTTTTAAAAATAGTAGGTGAAGTAGGCATGGCGCCTACTTCGTATTGTGCTTATTTGGCCGGGATGATGAGGGATCTCTCACCAGCAGGCTCAAACTCACGAAGCGCACCGCGTCCGAACTCCTTCCTTGGCTGGGAGAAGTCGAATGGGAGCATTTCGTCGGCGAAACATACCTTGATCAGTGGATTGAGTGCATATGCATCTCCACGACCGGCGTGTGCTCCGGCTGCGATTGCAGCGTAGCCACCCTGGTGACCAACGTTCATTGCGTAGTTCGGATAGTTTGGACCACGGAGTTCATGGGGCAGACCTTCGTCGGACTGGTAGGAGAAGGTGTTGGTTGCACCACACTGGTCCTGCAGATCGTATCCGAAGAATCCGAGACGTCCGTGACCTTCCTTGTGCAGGTACATACAGAGATACCATGCGGAGAGACCGGCGTTTGCGTTACCGGTTGCAAGGGATCCTGCGCTACCGGCAGCTGCGGACAGGACGGTTGCTCTCTGGGATCCACCGAAGTGGTCTTCAAGGGCAACGGGGTATTTCTCGTAGTTCTCGAGACCGTAGAGTGTGGACTCTGTTGCGATATCCTTGATAACATCCATACTTGGGGCGACCTTGTTGTCGATACCCTTGTCAGCTGCACCGTCATACTTGTCGTTGATGTATTCAACGTCATAGTACAGGTTGTCATCCAGAATGTTGTTGGTGTATGCAGCAGTGGAGTACTGGGTGAAACCGACACCACCGGACATGTAGGATCCGAGCCAGATCTGGTCATAAAGCATACATCCTGCACCGACTACCTCCAGGGTTACGTTTGCAGGATCATCTGGATTTACACGGCTGGTCTGGACGATATCTGAGAGGTTACCAAAGGTGACACCACCAGGTTCGTTTGGTGCACGTGCACGTCTTGCCGGGAGCATGTCTCCCATGTTGACAACACCTGCGTGCTTTGCTGCATAGGAAAGGTCTGCTACAGCTGCTTCACCGGCACACATTCCGTATGCTGCGATGTAAGACATACCGATCTGCATTGCAGTCCATCTTGTGGTCTGACCACCGTCTGTTGTCCTGGATACGATGGTTGGGATGTGAGCTGCCTGCCAGGTAGTGTTACCGATAGAGGATTTGAGCTGTTCTGCCTGTTCTGCAGGGAACTGTTTGTCAATATCGATGAGGAATTGGTCATCGATCTCGTCTGCAAGTTCATCGTCACCTGTGAATATTTTCACGTAACAGTCATCGACGAGTGCAGGGTGGGTCTCTACCATGTGTTCCTGGACAATTGCACCGCCAGGGAGTGCGTGGTTGAGCACTTCGAGGTAGTGGTTGATAGTTTCAGGGGTAACCTCAATACCCAGTCTTTTTTCGAGGGTTTCGTGGGCCATATCCATACCGACAATACAGGTTCTGCGTATGTCGTCCCACATCTGCTGCATTGCAGCATTGTTGACATAGTGAAGGTCATCATTTTCGACCATCATGTCATCATTACCGGAGATGAAGGATGGTGTAAGAGCTCTCTGACCGAGTGGAATACCACCGCAGTGCATCATTGGGTTGTAGCCTGCAAGACCTCTCTTTTCTGCAATTTCCTTACCGACTTTCTTCATTTCCAGTTTCCTGGGGTTCTGGTCGACACCGAGGCGGTAATATGGAATTCTCATATCTGTAATGTCGCCGCCTTCCATCTTGTTGGTGCCGTGCTCCTTTGTGAATTTAGTTTCTAAATCTTTCTGGAACATTCTCTTTCTGTCGTTTGCCATTTTACTCACTCCTGTACAGCTGGCTTGTATCCATACATGGTTCTCTGTTCAAAGACCCTGTGTACCCATTCGAGGACTTCCTTGTCCTCCCTGTATGGGACGTTATCTACACGATAGATTGTGGTCCTTTTTGCAGCTTCTTCGTCGGACATTGGTTTTCCGAGGTCGACCTTATTGTCGATTGGTCTTCCTACCTGGTCCTTGTCCATGATGATTGTACCGTTCTCGAGCCTACGTCTGTCGAGCATGTCAAACATTACACCATCTTCCTGAAGACGGAGGGAGTGACCGTGCACTGTTGCACCTCTTAGTCCAGACAGAGCCGGGCAGGTCATTTCGGTTTCAAGCTGGAATTTTGCAATTTCTTCCATGTCCCTTTCACGGGCTTCAACGACCTGGCGGCCGGAAAGTGTGCCCGGGTCTACGCCTCTGAAATTAATTGCAGTGTTGTAGGACCTGAAATATGGGGTGGAAGGTGCATTGTACATTGAATCTACAAACTGTACGTATCTGACCCTGTCACCTGCTTTTGCACCATCTGTAGGTTCGACCAGTTCACGGATGGAACATTCTGGTTCGCCCATTTCTGCCAGTGGTGGGTGGGTGCTTGGGTAATCTGTACCGGGAACACGGTGTCCGAGAATAATGGTTAAGTCGTCATCAGAGATTTCCCTGAGTTTTTCGACTTTACCGGACATGTGTTTCCTTCTATTTTCCGCAACACTTGTTGCTCCGGGATAAAACTGTGCTTCATATGCCATATGATTACACTCCTTTGTTATCAATTGATTTCATTGTGGATTTCACTGCTTTAACGAGTTCGTTTAACTTGTCTCTTGGACAAGTTTCTCCTCGTGTCACTCCAGTCACAATCTCCATCACTTTTCCCTTTGTCTGGATGTTTTTATCTTGAGGTTTTACCAATCTAGTATGGATACCGGCCTTTGCAAAATCTTCAAAGTCCACGATTGTCTGACAGACAACCACTGCCGGTACTTCTGCATGGACCAATATTTCCCTTACTTTCCTGACAACGTGATCACGAATGTTCCCTGTATGAATGACGGCCATCTTGTGCCTGTTTATCTGTTTGATCTCCTCCGGGTTGATACCAAAGGAACCGGATCTCATTTGTTCATCTGGAACGCCTGATCCCGAATTGAGCACAAGCACACTTACCTGTATGTCTTCTTTGCGCATTCCGTAAGTCAGTTCACAAATAGGCTTGGTGATGTGGCGGCTCCCGGGACTCATAGCGACTGCAACGACATCGGTCCTGCCGGCTTCGGAGAGTGTGCCTCTCTGGGCAAGTCCGCCTCCTTTGCCAAGGCCCATTCCGTGTCTGCAATCTACAACCTGGGTTTCCCGGTCAAACATCTGGAATCATTCCTTTTCATTTGTTCTCAGGAGGTTCACCTGTGATTCGATCTTGCTTTTCGGGTCATAAAGACCGTATAAGGCAGGATCGGCAGTAGGACCTCTTTTTGCATAATCTGAAACCGTTTGCCTTGTCTGGATGAAACGCCCTTCCCTAATGTCAAAACCGCAGGGAAGTGTGTCTTCACAAATTGCATTTATTTCTTCCATGACTTCTTTTCCGGCAAGTTCCAGTGTAATTCTCCCCACAAGTACTTCCAGGCCCATCTCGGTTTTACCAAAATGTACATTTGTCCTTACTGGATGATGTACGGGTGTTCCGACAGCAGGTCCGAATGGTACTTTTGTAGGTAAGCGCGGCCCCTGTATGAATGCCCTTTGTATACCTTCCAGACTGCAAAGTTTATTGAGCAGCCCCTCTACGGTATCGGGTTTAATCATACGTTTTGGGAATATCTCGATCTGTATGGATTTTTTTGTGTCTGAAGCAGAAGTTTCCATTATTGGTACCTTCAATCTTTGTGACTCATTTAGAGTGATTCAGCGACTGCTTTTATTGGTTCTCTGAATTCTTTGATTGTACCGAATACATCACCTATGAGGCCGGATGTTTTCTCGATGGAGAACATCTGGGTACCTGCATCAAGTGATACACCAGCGGATACACATGGTATTGCGAATCCTCTTGAGTGCCTGGTTACAATGTGGTTACCGTTGAATACTCCGGGGCCACCGCCACCATAGATAGAGTGGCTGAAGAAAGAGAATCCGACAGCAGTACCCTGTGCCCTACCCATGTCACAGCCAGGCAGGCCGGTTTCTTTCTCAATGATGTCGTTGTAATACAGAATTGTGGATGACACATTCTGAGCGGCCCTACCTGCACCACAGTTTACCATGGATGCAGCAAGTTGGCCAGCTGCAGCATAAGCATTCCACATGGATACATCGTTTGCCTTGTAGAAGTTGTAACCTGAAGGAGCAGTTTTGTCGACTTCGATTACATTGTCCTCAATTGCCCTTTCTACAACAGACTGTACTACGGTACCGACGGTTCCGTCTTTGCCATTGTCTTTTACAAGATCGTATACTACGTTGTTGGCGTTAAGGCCCTGGCATGCAAATCCAAGAAGCTGATGTCTCTCGAACTCTCCGACTGCATTACCCATTTCGAACATACCTGCCTGTTCGAAGATGGAAGACAGTGCGGCTGCATTCATTGCTTTTTTCTCTGTAATTGCAGCAATGTGGTTGGTCATGATGTTCCTCAGGGAGTAACCCAGACCTTCATTCTTCTGTGGGATGTTCAGGATTGAAGCGATGTTTCCACCGGCCAGATCCATTGTCTGTGGGTAGTTACCCCATACTGCTCCTTTGACCACAGGTGCGTTGAACATGTCAACATTGAACATGTCAACAATGGTCTGGACGGTTGCTGCTGCACTTACGGTAAGTGCGGAAGAGTAGTCAGCACCGGCGGTGAGCCTTGCGGTTGGAAGCTGAACAAGAAGTTGTTTGCCGCCACCGAGAGTTTCGATGTTTGTATCGTCATCACCGTCTATCTGTACAAGTTCCTTTACGGAATCTGCAATTGCGCCAGCATTTTCGACAATATCGAGTTCCATTTCACGTCCCGGCATGTGGCGAGCCTTTCCGCCCATCTTACCGGTTGCGAGAGATTTTTGAATACCTCCCAGGTTGACTGCTACAGTCCTCTTTGTGTCTCCGATGATACGCTGAATTGCTGCGTTCCTTGTAGGAGCGAGCTCTTCAATTGCAACGCCGCTTTCTAAGAGTTTTCCTCTGTCGTCGTAGATGTCTATTTTGTCAGACACGTATTTTCCTCCTTTAAGTTTTTTTTTAAATGGAAAGAAAATCCCCATTTGGAAAGCAATCACGCTTGAGCGAGGATATGCTGTAAGCACTTTCAGGGTGAGAAGCCTTCCTGTCGGTTTTCTTTAATTTATTCATGTCAGCAATGGAGCTTTTTCCTTTAAAACTTTTGCATTCGTTTTTTGATCCGGCACAATACACAATGATTATTCATGATAATTACTCAATTACATTTGATTTCTTACGTACTTTACCACAAAGATTTAGTAATATCTTTATCTACCACTTGGCCACATGGAGATCGTTGCTGATATTGGGGGCAGTCCCGGAATTGACTGCCGAGGGTTTTGTTCATATTGTTACTTTAAGAAGGTACAGGAAGTACCACCTTTTGGTTGTAAGCACTGTTTTCCTTTTGCAAAGGGTTGTGATTACTGTACACGTAGTATCCGGGAATCCTATCCCGGTTTTAAACCTCTGCAGATAGTAATGAGGGATGTATCCCAGAATTTACGTTTTTCATCTTCTGAACCGGATAAATTTACCATCAGTGGGGGAGGGGATATCAGTTGTTATCCCGATCTTAAAGAACTTGTCAGCTTCCTTTCCCGTTTTGAAAAGCCCATTCATCTGGGATACACAAGCGGAAAAGGCTTTGATGATCCTGATGATGCTTCCTTTTACATTGAAAACGGTGTCAGTGAGGTTTCATTTACGGTTTTTGCCACCGACCCTCAACTCAGGGCCAAGTACATGAATGATCCTGAACCAGAAGTTTCAATTGAAATTCTACGACGCTTTTGTGAAAAATGTGATGTATATGCCGCTATCGTCCTGATCCCCGGTGTAAATGATGGTAATGTCCTGGAAAAAACCCTTTCAGATCTTCAGGAAATGGGTGCAAAGGGAGCAATATTGATGCGTTTTGCCAACAGTCGCGAAGAAGGGTTAATTCTGCGCAACTCCCCTGTTCTGGAAGATATCACTACACATTCGATAGAGGAATTTGTGACCATAGTAAGAAATGCGGCAGACAAATTTGATCTGCGTATCACCGGCACACCTCTTGAAGATCCTCTTATTGGTTGTCCCTTTGCCATAAGGAAGGACAAAGCAGCACTTTCCAAACTCCCGGAAGTTATAAAGGCTGCGACCATTGTTACCAGTAAAGCTGCTCATCCGAGATTACAGGAAGTTTTCAAGGCGCTGGATGCACCTGTCAATGTTGTGGCGGCAGGCAAGGACATTGGATGCCTTATCACAATTGAGGATTTCCAGGCACTTGACCTGTCGCAGATAAAAGAAACTGTAATGATTCCGGGCCGCACGCTTGCTCATGATCCTGAGATAAAAAAGATTCTTTCAAATGATGGTGTGGAGAGACTTATCAGACGAGGTCCGGACCAGCTCACCTATGACGGCGAAATGTCCATTGGTCTGGATAGGGATGAAGTACTTGCTTTTGAAATAGAAAATCTCACCGAGCTTATTCAGCACATAAACGTAGTTGGCCTTCCTGTGGAATAATTACATATAATCCGCAAGTCCCATCTGTTTTGATTTATCGTTCTTAAACAACGATTCGATATCGTATCCGATAAGTTCGATGCGCTGCTGCGTATAACTCGATACATTATACTTTTTTGCAACCTTCAGTGAAACTTCAAGATATTTCTTGACCGCCCCTTCATGAACCGTCAGTATGACCCTCCCGCCACAATGCGGGCAGGTACCAGTAAGAGGTGCCCTCCTGAATTTCCCGCCACATTTGACACATCGGGTCCCCTGTCTGGAAAATGCCCTGAGATTGCCAAAAAGATCGGGGAGGAAGTGTGATATGAGGACCCTTTCAGCCACATCTGCCACATCGACTGCACGTATTTTTTCTGCCAGGGAAAGTTGGGCATCCATTTTATCCACCATAGAACCCAGAGTCTTGTATGCACTTTTGACCGGTCCTGCGGCAATATCCGAAGTATCGTGTGTAAACATGAATCCGTCAAACTGTGCCGGGGTTCCCAACCTGCTGCTGACCAGATCCATGGTTTCTTCCAGTTCCTTGGGATTCGTATAATTCAATGTAGTTTCATAGAATTCCAGAGGATAAGAGGAACAAACATCAATATTATGTGCTTCCTTATCAACTTCACTGGGATCAATCCTGGTTGTAAGCACAAGGGGAGCATCCATCTTTCCTCCTCTTTTATCAGGCAGGTATTCATGTGAAAAGTTAAGCAGGCCGTCCATAAGCAACATGACGCAATCCTCATCGCCATCGCAATTACGCCTTTTTGCTGCATGGAAGAAAGGATGGGCATACCCAACAGATGCTTTTGTGAATCCTACCAGTCTGCCCAGGACCCCCGCTGAGGTGTGTGGAGCCAGACCGATTAGCATCACCCCGATAACGTCCTCTATAGTTTCTGCTTTGTAATAGGGTTCAAGTCCATAATACTTCACCAGCAGGTCATCGATATACTTTGTAGTCTGGAGGATATATTCTGCCGCACCACGGGACACCACCAGGTCCTGCACTTTAAGGATTACGACCTGGTCATCCCTTTCCAGTGTATTGCCGTGAATGTCTGTCTCATATCCCAGTTCAAGAAGTTTTTCAGCTGTGGTTCCCAATTCATCGGCCCGGATATGTGTCAGGGGAATATCCGACATGTCGTACCTGACGGTTCCATCCTTGAATGTAAAAAGGTCATGTTTTGCTCGAAGGATTCCTTTTTCGAGAGGCTCAGGGGTCATGTGTTTTGACATCATCCTTTTTACCCCTTTGAAGGATTCCAATTTATTTCGTTCCCCCAGCCTCTCAAATGCCCTATCGTATACCGTTTTGAAATTTATGTTGTGTGCGGTTACACAGGATGTGGCTGCTTTACATTTTGGACAGATGTCCTTATTGACAGCCCTGCCACAACGGGGGCAGAAAAGTTTTGGGATTGTATGGGTGCCACATTCACATCTGAATTCATGGGTTTCCATTCCACAGGATGGACAAATACGGTTTCCTATCTCTATTTTTATTTCGCCCACTTTGCTGTTGTTGTTGGCTTTATAGGATGCGGCACTTGAGAGCATGCGGGTATTTCCACCGCTTTCCCCAATCGGAAACAATACATGCGGGGGAGGGGACATTTTACGCCGATTAGCTTTTTCGGGTCTTCCCATCCTTGCCCCAATGCGCATTGGTGCTTTCTCTCTGACAGTCCATCCTGAGAGTTTAGTGACACATTCAAGGATATCTTCACAAGGTAATTCTTCCCACTGTTTTTTCAGGTCCTCTCCAAGTCCGAGACAATTTATAAGAGGCAAAGGATTGTCGATTGCAATTTTGCTATCATAAATCCGGTGTAATACGAGAAGTTTTTCTAGGATCGTTTTTATTCCCTGTTCCTTTGCTTTTTCTTCAGGTAGCAACAGTCTGTTTCCCTGGTTTTCTTTTATGCCATTTTCAGCAATGAATTCTGCAAGTTTTACGAATTCGTCTCTTTCAATGTCATGCCAGGTATAGGTGTAATCAGGGTGTAGGGGAAGATTATAACGGTTACAAATATCCATTACTTCATGCTGGTTTGGATTTACAGGGGGATTATGGCCAGTTTCTTTTGAGTATTCCTGTGCCCACCATTCCACACAGTAAGATGCAGGTATAAGTGGATGATTATTTTCCAGGAAATCCCCGTAATTGATTAGTATTTCACCGATATCGATAATGGTTTCTACCTGTGAATGTAGTTCGATTGCAGTTTTTTCATCATCTATCCGAAGCACGTCTCCGTTGTAGAGGCGCACGGTTGGTCCCTCGATAGAGTCTACAGGTGCCATTCCGGCAGCTTTTCCGGGTCTTTCTACTTTCAGCTGGGTACCTGCAACAATGAAATTATCCATTATGACCATGCCTGCGGGATTGATACCGGCTGCCGCGAACGATGTATTACGTGACCTGCCATAGCGGAGCCTGAATCCCCCAGGTCTGGATGGATGGGAAAAGACAGGTCTGCCTGCAATGAGGTCCCGCATGTATTTATCCTTGGGCTTGACCTTGGTCTTCTCATCTTTATCTTCCTCATCAGAACTTCCTCCTGAAATGAACGTATCCAGCCATTCCCATCCGTCGATTTTGAGTTTGTTCACATGTTTTTGTACTTTTGGAGCTTTTAGGGCCAACCCCTCGGCAAGTACGAGTGCCATCCCCCCGCGAACCCTGTTTGTTTCGATCCTGTCAAGGTTTCTGTAACCTTCAACTTCTTCCTGTTCAGTGGGCTCTCCGTCTATGCAGATGGGACAATTATCAACGATCAGGCGTATTTCGTCTTCCGAGGGCATGTACTGGAGGGTGGCAATTCTTCTGTATAGCAATATTTCTTCGACATATCTTTCCACTTCTTCCTTGCGGGGTTTGTACCTGTCAACACCGATTCCTCTTCTGACATAATCTCCCACAAGTACAGAAAGGGCCTGTGCTGTACCACCGGCACTGCGTATAGGTCCTGCGTAATATATCTTGATGTATTCAGTACCATCGTCGTTTTTGCCCAGGTCTACCCTGTCGATCCCCTCGATTGGTGCGGCAACTACGCCTTCGGTAAGCATTGCAACCGCCACCCGTATGGCGCTCTCTATTGCCTCACGTTTTGTATCAAAGTTCCCCACATTGCCGGCAGCGATATCTTTTCCAAGGGCCAGGGCTGCTTCTTCCCGCGAAAGGTCGGTTTCCAGTTCCCGGATACGCCCGGCTACACCTTCAACCCCGATGAGATTTTCTACCCGGTCTGCAAGGTCTTTTGCCAGGGGAATCTCTGTTTCGGGTTTTGGATCCTTTCCCTGTGAACGTGCCCGGTTTGCTATTTCAATTTCCTTATGCAGCACTTCTTCCATTAGGTCGAAGTATTTCTGCATGGTTTCGCTTACTGCAATGTCTCCCATTATGATCTGCCTTTCACAAACAATATGTGGTATAGTAAAAAAAGTCTGCCATAGAAAAATTCAGGCGTACATACCTGCTGACTCAGGAGACATGACAAGTGTATTGATCTCTTTTTTGTATTTTTCAATGCTTTTGAGGACATCATCGGTTGTCAGGGTTTCGGTTTCTATATTTTCTAAGTCCGAGCGGGTTATGACATCAGGCATCTGTTTGCGCAATTTGACGATTTTGTTAAATACACAGGCATTAATTATCCCTTTAACGTCAGCCCCCGTTAGGCCTTTGCTGGCCTTTGCCAGTTTTTCATAATCCATTCCTTCCTCAAGGTTGCGTCCGCTTAAGTGTATATGATAGATACCCTGCAGGGCCTTTTCATCGGGGAGGGGTACTTCCATTTTCAAATCAAATCTTCCCGGGCGCAGGAATGCCGGATCTATATGGTTGGGCCGGTTTGTAGCACCCATTATGATCACTCCTTTTGTACTTTCGATCCCATCCATTTCCTGCAAAAGAAGGGATACTATCCGTACTGTAACTTCATGTGAAGTGTCTCTCTGGGGCATTAATGCATCTATTTCATCAATAAAAATTACCGAAGGGCTGCTAGCCTTTGCTTTTTCGAAAAGGGTATTCAAGTTTTTCTCTGATTCTCCGTACCATTTGGAGAGTATGTCTGAACCATTTATGGAATAGAAGTTTGCATCGAGTTCTTTTGCAGCAGCCTTTGAAAGCATGGTCTTCCCGGTGCCTGGCGGCCCATATAACAGAATTCCACGAGGTAGTTCTGCCTTGTAAATCTCATATATTTTAGGAAAACGTATTCCCATGTCGATTAGCATTAGTTGCTCTTTTGCTTCCTTGCATCCCCCAACATCTTCAAAATCAATATCCAGAAATTCACGGGGAATGACTTCGAATTTCCCTTCTTCTCCTGTTTTTTCTCCTCCCTTTTCTTCAAATGAATGGGGTTTATATTCAGGTTCTCTTAGGGGCATTGGTACAAGGGATAGATCACTTTCTCCCTCGCCGGCTTCATATCCACAGTTTACAAGTATCTCGAGTATTTCCAGAAAAACGGGAATGTTTTCTTTTAATTCGGCAGGGTCAAGGATTGAGGTTGAGGATATTTTGAATGTTTTTTTGGTATGACTGAGTATGTAGAGATTTTTGTTTGCCGTGTTGAGTATGCGTAAACTTCTTTTTGTGCCTTCGATTGAGTATTTAGCTACCGGAAGTTCTTTTTTTAATAATTCGATGGTTTTTTCAGCACTTGCTTCGTCATCAAGGACGACTCTTCCGTATATATCATAAAGTTCATCATTAAAGGAATGTGGAGATACAAGGACAGCTGAAATTTCATAAATCTCGTCCCTTGTATGCAGGGGAGAAAGTAATGAAACAACATTTTCTTCGTTGATTGAGAAGAATATGTTATTATAATCCTTCATATTCAGGACATCACTGTTTATCTTAAAAGGCATATTTCAAAGTTTAATTTCCGTCTTTTAAAAAGGTTGCGCCACTTGGATAGTGGTTTTTTTGATGGTGTTTTATGAATTGAGAGGCCTTTGGCTCATTTAGCAGGAATAAATATAACTAATATTAAACTCAAATTTATATTAATGCTTATTGAGAGGTGACTACTATGAAGAAATTTATAACTATTCTGATGGCCCTATTTATCTTTTCCATGTCTGCAGGTGCCACGATTGTTGATGACATGAAAACCGAGGTGGATGAATACAATGCCAATTCGGATAACGTCCCCTCTTCCCTGAAGGACATGTTGGGGAATGAGCGTATTCATGTTACTATAGATATGAATAATGGGTCTGCGTTAAATCTCACAGCCGTGACAGTCGATGGTAAGATTGTTGAATTTGACGAAATGGAAGATGGTGAAGAATTTGAACCCTCTCTTATTGTAAAAACGGATGAGGACACCGCAAGGGCCATAATGGATTCTGCGTCTCCAGCTCAGGTTTTCCTGGATGCTTATGACAGAGGGGATATTGAGATAACTTCTCCAAGTTTTACAAAAAAAGTATCTCTTTCAGTAGGGAAATTTGTATTGAAAGTATCTCAATGGCTGGGCTTCTACTGATATAATTCCCTTGTTTTATTTATTTTTTATTTTTACTGTATGGCATTTCTACCAGAAACTACATAAAAGTTCATGCATAATTAGTTACAATTCTACTTATTGCATGTTATGCTATTACTGGCATATTTTTGACCCGTATGGCCAATCAGACTTATCAATAAGAGGACATGAAGAGGTATTCTATGAAAACTAAAATAACGGAAACAATTCTGAGGGATGCGCACCAGTCGCTTCTTGCGACCAGGATGCGCACGAGGAGTATGTTGCCTATTATTGAAGAATTGGACGAAGTTGGATATTATTCTCTCGAGATGTGGGGAGGAGCAACTTTTGATTCCTGCATCAGGTACCTCAATGAAGACCCCTGGGAAAGGCTGCGTGAACTTAAGAACCATATGGATAACACATATGCCCAGATGCTTCTGAGAGGACAGAATCTTGTTGGATACCGGCATTATTCCGATGATGTGGTCGAAAAGTTCGTGACCAAGGCCTATGAAAACGGTATTGATATCTTCCGTATATTTGATGCTGTTAATGATATACGTAACATGGAAAAGTCAATTACCGTTGCAAAAGGACTGGGGGCCCATGTACAGGGTACAATCAGTTACACCACAAGCCCGGTTCACACCGTTGAAAAATATGTGGATTTTGCTAATGAGCTGGCTGCTATGGATTGTGATTCGATTTGTATCAAAGATATGGCAGGGCTTTTGACACCGCATGAAGCCAAAGAACTGATTAGTTCTCTAAAAAAGGAAGTTGGCCTTCCTGTAGATCTCCACTGTCATTGCACTTCTGGTATGGCTCCTATGACTTACATGGCGGCATGTGATGCCGGTGTAGATATAATGGATACTGCCCTCTCTCCATTTGCCTGGGGTACCTCCCAGCCTCCCACCGAATCCGTGGTAGCTGCACTTAAAGGAACACCTTATGATACAGGTCTGGATCTCGAGCAGCTTGCCGTAGTAAGCCGTTATTTCAAGGATATCAAGTCCAAATACAGCGGGGTAATCAATCCGATATCCGAGCAGATTGATACCAATGTACTATTGTATCAGATTCCAGGAGGCATGCTTTCCAACCTTGTATCCCAGTTAAAGGAGCAGAACGCCCTTGACAGGTATGGTGATGTACTGGAAGAGATGCCCAAAGTCAGGGCCGAACTTGGATATCCACCTCTTGTAACACCTACAAGTCAGATAGTGGGATCACAGGCTGTCCTTAACGTTCTCATGGGGGAGCGGTACAAAGTTATTCCCAGAGAAGTCAAGGATTATGTGCGAGGTCTCTATGGCCGTTCACCATCACCTATAAGTGATGATATCATTACAATGATAATTGGTGAAGAAGATCCTATCGATGTAAGGCCGGCCGACCTGCTTGAACCTGAGTATGATAAAAGGAAAAAGGAAGCCGAAGAAATGGGTCTTGTCAAAAAGGAAGAAGACATATTGACATATATCCTGTATCCTTCCATCGCTCCAAAATTCCTGCGTGGGGAGGCCAGGGAAGAAAAACTTGCACCTGCCAAACAAACTGCATCACCACCTCTGTCTCAGGTTTCAATACCTACCAGGTTCAAGGTGGAAGTGGATAATGAAATGTTTGATGTACATGTTGAACCAATGGATGGTAGTGTTGTTGCAGTCGAGGAAAGCAGTCCAAAGACTCCTTCTACTTCAGCATCTTCTCCTGGTGCTGTAACCTGCCATATGCAGGGTATGGTTCTCTCAGTTGATGTCAACGTTGGGGACAATGTTGAAGAGGGAGATAAGATTGGTGTCATTGAAGCAATGAAGATGGAAAATGCTATCAATTCACCCCATGGCGGTATTGTCAAGGAAATCCTTGTTGCTGAAGGTGATTCCGTGACAACGGATGATGTGATTATGATCATTGAGTGATTTAGCCGGAGGTTTTCGATGTTTAAGAAAATACTGATTGCAAACCGCGGTGAGATCGCGATCAGGGTGATGAGGGCCTGCAAAGAGCTTGATGTGTCCACGGTTGCGGTTTATTCCGAAGCCGACAGCAATGCTCTTTTTGCCAAATATGCAGATGAGGCGTACTGTATAGGTCCACCTCCCTCTTCCAAAAGTTATCTGAATATAGATGCAATTATCGATGTGGCCAAAAAAGCAGGGGCAGAAGCAATTCATCCCGGATATGGTTTCCTTTCGGAGAATTCGAAATTTGCCAGTGCCTGTGAAAAAGCAGGCATCAAGTTTATCGGTCCATCGAGTGAAGTTATAGAAAAGATGGGTAGTAAGATCACTGCCCGTTCGGCAATGATCGAGGCCGGTGTACCGGTGGTTCCCGGTGATGGAAGAGCTGTTGAGGATGATGCTACGGCAATTGAAATAGGTGAATCCATCGGATATCCTCTGATGGTGAAAGCTTCGGCCGGTGGTGGTGGTATAGGCATGAAAGTTGTTTATACTCCCGAAGAGCTGACCCGGGCACTTTCATCCATACGTAATGTTGCAGCTTCTACATTTGGTGATTCAACCGTCTTCATTGAAAAATATCTTGAAGAACCACGCCACATAGAGATACAGATATTGGCTGACTCTCATGGCAATTGTCTATATTTCGGTGACCGTGAATGTTCCATTCAGAGAAGACACCAGAAATTGATTGAAGAAGCTCCCTCTCCCATAATGACTCCTGAACTTCGCAAGGATATGGGTGAGGCTGCTGTCAAAGCCGCCAAAACAATAGGGTATGTAAATGCCGGTACTGTTGAATTCCTGTATTCAAAGGGTGATTACTATTTCCTTGAAGTAAACACACGGTTGCAGGTAGAACATGGAGTTACGGAACTTGTTACCGGCATCGATATTGTAAAGCAGCAGTTGCGTGTTGCCTGTGATGAGAAATTACCTTTTACCCAGGATGATATTGAGATCCGCGGCTCGGCTATTGAATGCCGTATCAATGCCGAAGATCCCTTGAATGATTTCGCCCCATCACCCGGTAAGATACGCAGGTATCGTTCGGCAGGCGGCCCTGGTGTGAGAGTGGACAGTGGTGTCCATATGGGTTATGTTATTCCTCCCTTTTATGATTCAATGATCTCCAAACTGTGTGTATGGGGAAGTGATCGTGAGGAAGCCATTGCACGTATGAAAAGAGCCCTCTATGAATATGTGGTTGTAGGGGTTAAAACCAACATTCCTTTCCACAGAACGGTTTTGTCCATGGATGCATTTGTAAAAGGGGATCTTACAACACACTTCATTGATGCCCACAATGTGCTTTCAGCTTTAGAGAAGGTTGCTGTATCTGATAGTGAAAGATGTGCAACCCTTTCTTCTGCTCTTGAGGACCGCAACAAGAAAATTGCAGCGATCAGTACTGCAGTTGGTTCATATATGAATGCTGCAAGAAGACATGATATGAAAGGCTCAGATAAATGACGACAGATAACTTTTTTTATCTGTCACTCTTTCTTTATTGTGGGGAGTTTTTGTGGAGAACAAAAAGATTGAATTGATACGTCTTCTTTCTCAGACAGACGGCAAGCCTATTTCCGGGGAACAGATTGGCAGAAAACTGGAAATTTCCAGGACAATGGTCTGGAAATACATTCAGTCGCTTCAAAACCAGGGTTATTCAGTCATCTCATCCCCTGGCAAAGGTTATATTTTAAACTCGGTTCCCGATTCTCTTTTACCGGAACTTGTGCAAGCAGGTCTTGAAACAGATATTTTAGGTAAGGACATCCGGCATTTTATGGAACTTGAGTCCACCAACGATTATGCAAAAACAATTGCAAGAGATGCAAATGAAGGCACTGTTGTTGTTGCAGAAGTCCAGAAAAAGGGACGTGGTAGAAAGGGTTTTGATTGGGTCTCTCCTCAGGGGGGGATATGGATGTCTATAGTTCTTAAACCATCGATAGTTCCTGCGGATGCTTCAAGATTGACTCTTGTGGGCGGGCTTGCTGTGGTTGATTCTCTGAAATCAATTGGCCTTAATCCGTCTTTGAAATGGCCAAACGATGTGCTTGTTAACGGCAAAAAGATTTGTGGAATTCTTACAGAAATGGAAGCTGAAATAGATCGGGTTGGATATATTGTCCTGGGTCTGGGAATTAACTTAAACTTTAATACCGATATGTTGCCGGAGGAAATCCGGGATGGTTCCACAACCATAAGTGATGAGCTTGGTAACTATGTGGATAGGCTTGAATTTGTTCGCTCTTTACTGTATAATCTGGAACAGTATTATATCCATTTCAAGACACAACCCTTTGAAGAATTAATGGAAAGGTGGATAGATTCTTCGGATACTATTGGTAGAAACGTACGCATTGTCACTCCTTCTAAAATGCTGGAGGGCAGAGCAATTGGGGTATCTCTCTCCGGGGGTTTGCTTCTGCAGAAAAACGATGGTTCAACCGAAGAAATTATGTCTGGCCGTTGCATCTACATCTGACGGGGTTTGTGATGAAGGATATTCCATATTTTAAATTTTTTTATTATTTTATACTATGTAGTATTCTTTTGTGTGGTGTGGTAACTGCCGGGGATTCGGAAGTAATCCTCAATGGGACTTCCGTGTATGTCAAAGCCGGAGAGAGTTTCGATTTTGAGCAGAATTACTCTCTGCATGTCAAGTATGTCAATCCTGAAAGTGAAAGGGTATGGGTATCCCTTTCATTGAATGGTGAAAGTGTGGCGGATTCTATTCTGGGCAGGGATGAGGTATTTACCTACTCCAGTAATTCATCAACGGTATTCAATATTACAATGGATAGGATATATTATGGTTCCAGTGGTGAGCTGGTAACCTTTGAGCCGGTTTATCAATATGTAGATCAGAGGTATCCTTATGATCCGGATAATGAAGAGATGCAGAATAAAATGCCAAATTCATCTAAAAATGAATCTAAAAATCAGGGAGTGCCTTTTTTAAACCCGACACTCCTGGTTCTGTTTGCACTTCTGTTACCCTATGCTTATGAACACAGGTAATTTTAGAGTTTGATATCTCCTTTATCCATAAGGACTCTCAGTTCCTCAAGACTGAGTTTGCCGGTCTTTTCAAACTTTTCTTTTGCGGCGAAGTGCTGATCACTCTTTTTTTGTTCGTCCTTATTAGTTTGTATATCATTCAATTTATCAAGATAGATGCTCAGTTCATCCCTCAAGTTAGATATTTTTGTTTTGAGAGGATCTATCTTTTCACGGGTAGGAGCAATGACCTGATAGGTTTCTTTAATCTGCGAATGGAATTTATCCGCTTCTTTACGGACCTCATCGACCTGCTTATATAGCTCTATCATATTCAAATGATGTTGCTGGGATTTTTCTGCAAGTTGCTTTATTTCCTTTGAAACATCTCTTTCCTCGTCACCAATGTCCCTGGTATTTTCATAAATATTGATGACCTGGTTGTGGAAATAATTGGCAGCTTTTGCTGCTTCAAGACGCTTTTCCAGTTCGTTGAGTTTTTCAAAAAGATCCTGCTCGTGCTTCAGGGGAATGTCGGCGTTGAGGAATTTATCAAGGTCTTCTGCATAGGCTTTAGAAAGGGTTTCCAGACTCCCTTTTGATTGTTCGTTATATTGATCACGCTTTTTCTTGAGATAATTTATGTCTTTTACGACCTTGTTTCTTTCACCAGCAACTTCATTCCTTCTGGATTTTAAATCAGCTATCTTCTTGTTGATATCATCACGTTGCGTTTTTTCTTCCCGTGCCTCTTTTGCAAGTTCCCTGACTTTTGCATTGAGCTCATTCCTTTTCTCTTTGAGTTCATCAATATTAGTTTTATGAAGTTTGAGCTCTTCGAAAACCCCTTTTAAGCTCTTTTCATGCTGGGATATCTCTTTCCTGTAATTATTTACAGTATCTTTGAGTTCACGTTCTGTCATTGAAGATACATCTTTCATGCAACATTCCCCGCAATCACTTCTTTTTGGTTTTCCCAGTACTCAAGTGCTTCTTTGTGGCTTTTGATCCTTCTTTCCAGCCAGTTATGTCTGGGTTTTTTTTCACCAAGTTCTTTATGAATCTGATCCAGGTTTTCTTCTTTTTCCATAGATTTTATCAGGGATGCTATTTCGGAGGAAGCTTTTGAAGCTTCCTGTATGCGGGCTTTAATCTGGCTGGTGTATTCGCGTGTATTCTCTTTTTCAAGTTCAGCTATTTTTCCCAGGACATCTTGAATAGTTTTTTCTTCATTTTCCAGCTGTCTGGTCCTTTTCAACTCCTCTATGTCATCATTTGTGGAGTGCATAATTCGATTATCAAGTTCTTCGGGACAGGCTGTGAACATTTCTCCCAGCAGATTATTCGCCTGGTGATACAATTGCTGCTTTTTTTCCTTGAGTACTTCTAAGCGGTTTTTCTCTTCTTCTCTTTTATTTTTAGAGTTGCTTATTGTATCCTCGAGTTTTTTAACTTCATACTCAAGTTTACTGTATTCCGCATTGTACTCATTCAGAAACTTCTGGTGTTTTTCAATCACACCTTTCACCAATCCTTCTTTGCCAGGGAAGGGTGAATTTTCTTCAACTGCACTCTCATTCATCTTAAAAACCTTTCGTAGTCTTATATCCTGTATAATTGCGCATGTGGCACGCCATTAATAGTAATTATTGATTCGGGATTGATCATCCCGCATTCCAGGGCACATTCAATTGTTTTCTTGCCAAACAGATTCGCACTGGTTGCCCTTCCAAGAGCAGATTGCACTTGTTTTTCAGATACGATGTCCCCTTTATAGAAACTTTCCGTTATTTCGACAACAACATTCCCGTGTTCCAATTTCTGTCCGATTAACTCCTGGTCACAAGCAGCAACAATCAGTATGTCTCCGGCTCGGTGTTCTTTGAGGTACATATATTTCCTCATACAAGTCTTATATGTTTTTTATCAGGTGCCAGCAAATCACCCGTTCGTTTCATTTTCTGAATAAGCTCCTCTGCATGTTCCCTATCTATATTTTCAGCTGAGGCTTCTTCATAGACTTCATCCAAGGGTGCTTTACCGCCGGCATGTTTCTGACTTACATGCTTTATAACATCCTGAAGTATGTGTATTTTGTCACGCTGGCTTTTACTTGTACCTGATGCTATGACATCCACATCAAGAGCTCCGGTGTCAGGATCAACACCAACTTGTTTCATACATGCGAGGGAAATTTTAGTGGTACGTTTTGCATCTTCAAGGGTCACAGTGTTGCTAAGCCGGATTCGGGCGCTGGATTCAGCAAGCCTGACCAGTGCTTCCAGCTGCCGTGCAGTGACAGGTACGGGTGAATCTTTGTTTTCTCCCATCTTACGTAGATCTAGATAGAAATCGACCAGATGTTGCCTGGCCTCTTCTTCCATAATGGGGTAGACCATCCTGCGTGCATAGGCTACGTATTTGCGCAATAATTCCGTCTCGATTTCAGGTAGGATTACTTTTTGATGAGAAGCAACCTTTTCCTGTGTGATTGTAGAAGTGGATAACTTGTCCCATTGCTCATAGAGTTCTCCGGCATAATGGGATTTGAGAATATGGTTTGCGATATTGGTGTCCATTTTTGAATCCGGTACATCAAGCAGGATGAAAATCAGATCAAACCTGGATATGAGGGCGGGAGGCATATTGATCTGCTCTGCAAGCCCTTCGTATCTGTCAAAACGCCCGTATTTAGGGTTTGCTGCTCCCAGCAAGGCACAACGGGATTTCAGTGTTGCCAGGATTCCAGCTTTTGCTACAGAGATTGTTTGTTGTTCCATTGCCTCATGGAGTGCACTTTTGTCTTCTCTGCTCATCTTATCCATTTCGTCCACTGCCGCAACTCCCATGTCTGCCATTACCAGGGCACCGGCTTCCAGTGTCCAGCGACCGTCTCCCAGATCATCCTTAACCGCTGCTGCGGTCAGTCCACTTGATGAGGCACTCTTACCCGAGGCAAACACACCTCTTGGGGATAATTTCACCATGTATCTGAGTAACTGACTTTTTGCAATACCGGGGTCTCCTACAAGCAACAGGTGGATATCTCCTCTGACACGTCCTCCGTCAGGCAGGGATTTTGGGACTCCTGAGAATAACTGTAAAGTTAGTGCTTCTTTGATATTCTCATAACCATAAATTGAAGGTGCTATGGATTTTATAATTTTATTATATATCTGTGGATCATTGCTAAGTTCTATTATTTCGTCTTCTTCTTCCGGAGATATATCCAGCTCATCAAATTCCTGATCCAGGTATTCTATGGAATTGCAGTGTAAAACAAGATCGTAGAATGTGGATTTACCTTCGCGTGTGGTTCGTTGGTGGGATCTGAGGATGCCGTTTACTACTACACGGTCACCTGGTTTCACAATGCCGGCAAGTTCATCTTCGGCATCGACATCAATACTCTGGGGCTGACTTCCTCCCTTGAGACTTTCGGGAGATTCCTGTACCTGGAGCTTCTGGGCATCGATGAAATTGGATTTATCAATGAGAAGTTTGAATGGCCCTCTTTTGCCGCAACTCTCTTCTTCACATTCGCCGGGTTCCACGAATTTTGGCCCGCTCTGGGGTACATAATTTACTGTTTCACAACGCATACAGTAAAATGCCGCATTGGTAATCTTTGGACGTACTTCGGTTGCCTTGCGGATCATTCCTTCAACTGCAATGAACTTGAGAAGATGATTGCTCCTGAGGTCACGTATCGTGACCTTGTTTGGAATACTGGTAAACTGGATGTGTGCATCATGCAGTTGTTTCTCAACAGGGAGCTCAATTTGTTTAAGAGCTTCTTCAGCCGAGGGGATAACCTCATCCGGCGTTTGTAATAATTCTTCGGAAAGTTCCCTGTCGAATTGTTCCAGATCTGTAAAATTTACTTCTATACTTCGTAATTCCGGGTATTCGTTGGCAAGTTTAAGTATATCGTGCCAGCAATACCGTTTAAGGAAATCCCGAAACTTATTTTCCCATTTTTCTTCCGTCATTAATATCAGTGCATACCAGATTTGACTTCGGATTATAAAAACTTACAACCTTTATCTATCTTTCGTGTGTATCATTTCTTTTGTCGTTGTATATCCCTGAGTACACCTCTTAATGTCTGTACTTCCCGGGGGGTAAGTTCTGCACGTCCGAATATCCTTTTTAGCATAATTGAAGTTTTTTCTATCTTATGTTTGGGGTGTTTTATATCTGCAAGCACCTGTTCTAAGTGGTCATATAACAATTGAAGATCAAAACCATCAGCAATTGGTCTCTCGCCGATTTCCAGATTGCTCATCTCATACATTGTAACTGTTGCTGCATGGGAGATGTTCATTATGGGATATTTTTCTGATGTTGGAATTGTCATTATCATATCGCACCGTTTGAGTTCTTCCCGGTTAAATCCATTATCTTCTCTTCCGAAAAGGAAGGCGATCTTTCCATTAATTTCTCTGAATTTATTCCTGATCTCGGCGGGAGTGTAGGCCGGCATACGTATGTGCTGGTCGGTTTTTATACCTGCAATTCCCGATGTACCAATTACTATATCTGTATCTCCAATAGCCTCTTCCAATGTGTCTACCTTTGGGGCACTTTCCAGTAAATCACGTGCATTGCATGACATTGCTCTTGCCTGTCCTTCGAGTTTGCAGGGATTTACAAGCACCAGGTCATCAAATCCGAAGTTTTCCATTGAGCGTGTAACCGAACCTACATTTCCCTGGTATAGAGGTTCTACAAGTACGATTCTTATCTGCGGTGACATGTCTTGCTTTTTGAATACGCTCTTTACTATAATATCTTGCGAATGGTTGTCTGTTTGTAGGTGGGTTGATGCAATATTTCGTGCCAAAAAATGTTATATATGATACGAACAATCTATTTTCTGCTGCTCTAACAGCATTACTATGGAGTGATTTAATGAGTCTTGAAAAAATATTGAAAGATACTTTCAAAGGGGAAACGACAGAAGTTGGATGGTACCTTGCCATGTCAAAACTGGCAGAGAGGGAAGGCTACCCTGAAGTTGCAGTTTACTTGCGCCAGATTGCAATGGATGAGGCCTGGCATGCCGCAGAGACTGCAGAAATTCTTGGCCTGATCAAAGATACCACAATTGAGAACATCAAGATGATGCTTGAAGGTGAAACCATGGCAGAAGGTGAAAAGGGTGATGCTGCTAAAGTTGCCAGGGATGAAGGTAATGTACAGGCAGCTCTTTTCTTCGAGAAAGCTTCCTTTGATGAGGCAAGGCATAAAGAAGGCCTTAAAGGTCTGCTGGAAAGATTGGAAAAAGAGTGCTAATGAGGGATTATTAATGTCAAAAGATATTCTTGAAAAGGGTGCCATTCTCCAGAGGGACCGTGAAACATTCGCTATTGCCCCCCAAACACCGGGAGGCATTGTATCACCTGATATGTTGCGTAAGATTGCTGACACTGCGGACAAATATGAGGCATCTGCCATTAAACTGACATCTGCTCAGCGTGTCTGTATTGTAGGTCTCAAGGAAGACGATATTGACAATGCCTGGGATGACCTGGGTATGAAACCAGCTGCTGCAATAGGTCCATGTGTGAGAAGTATCAAGATTTGTCCGGGTACCACTTTCTGTAAACGTGGTCAGCAGGATGCTGTAACTCTCGGCCTTGAGCTGGACGAAAAATACCATGGAATGCAACTTCCATCCAAATTCAAAATTGCGGTATCAGGCTGCATGAATTCCTGTTCCGAACCGGCTGTCAGGGATATAGGTATCATGGGTACTCCAAAAGGTTATACCGTGATGGTTGGGGGCAATGCAGGTATTCGTCCAAGACTTGGTGATGTGATAGCTGATGAACTGAATGATGATGAGGTCAAAGAACTCGTTGATAAGATTGTCAGCTTTTACAAGACCCACACAAAAAAGCACAGGATCGGACGCATGATCGATGATATGGGTCTTGAGGATTTCATGCGGGAAATTGGCCTGTAATTTACAGGATTCTATTCCATCCTTTCCTTTTTTTTCTAATTCTCCTCTCCGGTTTTGTTTTTTGCATAATGAAAATATTTAAATATAATTGTTACCACCAATAAACCATCTTATATTAATACTGCTAATAATTTTTGTAAAATATCTTTTAAAATGGTATCAGGAGATAGAATTTATGGCTATGGAATATTATGCTGGCATATCCGATGCTATGAGGATCACATTCGTGCAGGTCATGATACTGGCCACGATCGCAATTGTGATATTCCTCTATGGAATGTATATAAATCTGAAAAAATGGGGATTAGGTGCTGAAAGTTACGGTCAAAAGCCTTCCAAAGGCAGCATCTTTACTTTCCCGAAAACACTGGCCTATCAGCTGAGTGAGGATGGGCATGGTCATGGGCAGAATATCATTGTGACTCTTGTGCTTGATATTCTATTGCAGCGTCGTATAATGCGCCGCAGTCCCCTTCGCTGGTTCATGCATATTACCATTTTTGTAGGCTGGATGGCCCTTTTTATTATGTCCCTTCTAATGTTCCTTGTGGAATTACTTCACATGGCACATCTGGGAATCGGGCCCGAACCTGCAGTCTTCAGGGAATTCCTCAGTCCAATTAATGACCTGTTCAGCTACATTCTGCTTACAGGTATAATAATTGCAATCGCAAGAAGGCTCTTTATTCCAAGAATGCGTGAAGCTACCATTGCATATGACTCCATACTGCTTGGTGGACTGACACTCATTACTGTTACAGGTTTTATTTCAGATGGTATCAGGAACGGCACTTTCTGGGGCATGGGTCTTGAAAATCACCTTGCTCCACCAGCTGCACTGTTCCACGTGATAATTTCCCTGCTCTTCTGTATTGCTTACATCCCGTACAGCAAATACATCCACATGATTGCATCACCCCTTACGATTTTGGCCAACAAGGGAGGCGAATAAAATGGTACGTGATAATCCGTCTATTACAACGGAAAACCTTACAGCTGTCCAGCTTATGGAAATCGATTCCTGCACACGCTGTGGTGAATGTGTACAGTGGTGCCCGACCTATGACGCATCAGGCAAAAAACCCGGTCTTGCACCCAGGGACAAGATTCTGCGCTGGCAGGAATATATGAAGAAATCCTATGGTCTGCGTGCCCGGCTCTTTGGGCCCAAACAGGTTCCAGAGGAAGAAATTGAACAATTCAAGGAAGATGTTTACGGATGTACCACCTGTGCAATGTGTGCTACAGTTTGTGAATCCGGTATCAATACCGTTGAACTCTGGGAAGCAATGCGTGCCAATCTCGTAAAACGTGGCAATGGTCCTGTTGGTAAACAGCCCATGTTTGTCAAGCTCATAGGAGAATATGGCAACCCATACATGGCAGATCCCAAGGAACGTATCAGCTGGGTTCCCGATGATGTGAAAATAGAAGATAAAGCAGATATTCTCTATTTCGGTGGTTGTACCGCGGAACTGAGGCAGAAGAAGCTTGCTTTTGCAACCGCACGTGTACTGAACCATCTGGATATTCCATTCACCATGCTCGGCGAGGATGAACAATGCTGTAATTCCGCTCTTGTAAGAACCGGCCAGTACGAAATCGAAGACATTTCCAGAAAGTCTGCCCGTAAAAATGTAGACGGTATCAAGGCAAAGGGTGCTACCAAGGTACTCTTCGCTTGCGCGGGTTGCTACAGGACGGCCCTTGTGGATTGGCCAAGGTTGCTTGGTGAAGAACTTCCATTCGAAATTATCCACATAACCGAGTACCTTGACAAACTCATCGATGAAGGCAAGATCAACTGGAAACAGCCCTTTGATAATAAGACAATTACCTACCATGACCCATGTCACCTGGGACGCCACGTGGGAGTCTTCGAACCACCACGAAAAGTCCTGCGCAGTATTCCCGGTCTGAACTTTGTTGAGATGGACCGTATCAAGGATAACCAGCGCTGCTGTGGTGCAGGCGGTGGTGTCAAAGCAGGTATTCCGGATCTTGCACTTGGTGTCGCTGAGACAAGGGTTGAAGATGCTCTTGCCAAGAATCCGGATATTCTTTCCAGTGCCTGTCCATTCTGTAAGAGAAATCTTTGTGATGGCAGGGACTCTGTCAAAGCAGACAATCTGGAAGTTGAAGATATCATTGTTTTGACAGCTGAGGCTCTTGGTATCGATCTTTCTGATTGTGAAGATCAGGCAAGATAATCAACTCAAGGGGTTCTACCCCTTTTATTTTCTCTTTTTAGAAACCTACATAAATTATCAGTTACGTCTTGTTGCTGCTATGCAAATTCCCTATGAGTTTTTAGGCAGGATATTCATATACCTGATGATTTTGGCTTTGGCAGGGATACTGTTGGCACTTATAGTAGGTGCATACAGTTTCAGGAAAAGGCACATTATTTTCCCAAATTTTGTGCTTTTCATTCTCTATATGTTCTATACTCCAGCCAAATGGATATGCAGAATGTTCCATATCAGGGATACCCTGGTTGATGAGATTCTGATCGAAGTGCGCAATGCTGTAATGCTGGATGAATTTAGGAACAGTGGCGGTTTACGTGTTCTATTCCTGCCACAATGTCTCAGACATGCCCGGTGTCCTGCGCGTTGTGACCCTATTCATGGTTATGAATGTCGGCGATGTGGTCTCTGCTCCATTGGTTATATCAGCGAGGAAGCTGAAAAACGTGGATTCCGCGTTTTTGTAATTCCCGGAGGAAGTTTCATAAAGAAAATCATAAACAACTATCATCCTACTTCATGTATCGGAGTGGCCTGTTATACTGAACTTGCAGAGGCTATGGAAGAAGTTTCATTTATGCCAGTGCAGGGAATCTGCCTCTTAAAAGATGGTTGTTTTGAAACAGAAGTGGACGTTGAGGCTGTAATTGAGAAAATGGAGGCATGCAATGTACGATCTGATAGGTAAAGTGCTAATAGGAGCCGTGGCAATATCTGTCTTATTGAGTAGCCTTGCTCTTTTTGTCAGCCGCATCAGCCTTAATCGGCATGTACGTCTTGCAGGTATTTTTGCATGGATACTTGATTTATTCTACCTGCCTATCAAATATTTCTTTTGCAAGTTGTCCGATCCCCGTATTCTGGATAGCTGGATGGTTTCCCTGAAAAACATCGCTCATTACCATGCTTTCAGAAGGACTCGTAACAGGATAATGCTCCTTCCCCACTGTATGCGCAATCTTGATTGCCCTGCCCATGCTTCAAGATATGGTATACAATGCAAGGAATGTGGCAGGTGTATCGTTGGACAGCTAAAAAGAGATGCGCAGAAGTATGGTTATCGTTTTTACATTATAACCGGTTCCTCATTTGTGAAGCATGTATTGAAAGAAAAGCCTGCAGATGGAATTCTGGTTGTTGGTTGTAATTATGAGATTAACAAGGGTATGCGTTTTCTACGAGATAAAGGCGTTATTGCTTATGGTGTCCCTCTTGAAAGTGATGGTTGTTATAATACCTCTATAAGTTACGAAAAAATTGCAGGTATTCTTGAAGAATTCGGCCCGGTTGATGGTAGTTTGTGAGTGAGGGGAGTAAGCTCCCTTCTGTTGATGCAAAGATGCATTGGCAGTATTCGGCTAAGCGTCACACCAAAACGGGGTTTGTCCGAACAACAACTTTGATCCCATTTCGACTTGCACCCACGAGGATTCGCCGTTCCATCCGTACCCTACGCGACCTCAATTTTTCATATCATTGCTTTAACGCAGGTCGGTATCGTTTCTGTGCCATCATGCGGTAAAACCGCAAGAGCCGGTTTCCCGGCTGCCCGGGCTCTCGCCCGATACCCTTTACAGGTATTCGCGTGTCCGGAAGGTGGGGAGACTTTCCTCAGACCCGAAGGCCCGGAAACTGCCCTCCCTCTCTCACAAAGCCCCTAATTCATCGGATATATAGAAATACTTATCGCAATGGCTTTTTTTTATTTTCTTATTCAGAATTAAAATTCAGTGAAATCGAATCTATGCAAAAGTGCTCTCCGGTAGGGGCCGGTCCATCATCAAAAACATGGCCCAGGTGGCCTCCACAACGGCTGCATATCACTTCGATGCGTTTCATTCCCGGGGAATAGTCCGGTATTCTTTCAATGTTGTCTTCAGATACTGCTTCCTGGAAGCTTGGCCAGCCGGTGCCTGTATCGTACTTTGTAGAGGAAGAAAATAGTTCCTGGCCACATCCGGCACAGGAGTAGATACCTTTTTCATAAAAATCATTGTATTTGCCACTGAAAGGTGCTTCTGTACCTTTTTTCCTGAGGATACGAAACTGTTCTGCAGACAATCGTTTTTTCCATTCTTCTTCTGAAATTTGGTTCCAGTTTTCTGACATATTAACTCTCAGTAAAGATATTGCAAACGGCTGGATGGAGAATGTTTGGTAGGATTGAATCAGCCGTTCGCAACCATACTAACATTGTGTTTGGGTTACATAATCGTTTGCCTGATGCCTTAGGGTACGACCAAAACCTGCGTTTTAGAATGTCTTACCACATTTTCTGCCACACTGCCAAGCAAAAGATGACTGATACCGGTTCTACCAAGTGTTCCCATCACGATGAGGTCTATCCCATTTTCCGTGGCAAATTTGGTGATGCCATCTGCGGGATTGCCCTCAATGATTAAAGGTTCTACCTCAACATTTGCTTTTTTCCCGGCGTCAACAACGTATTCAGTTGCACCTTTTCCTTCATCTTTAAGGTGATTGCGCAATGAATCAGCCCACTTTTCTCCGCGAGACGCGATAGATACACTTACAGGTGGTAAAACGTAGACCGCCTTGACCTTTGCGTCGGTTGCTTTTGCAAGTTCAATACCCCAGCTAACGGCATTCTTTACATTCTCAGACCCATCGGTAGCTATCATTATCTTTTCAATTTTCGTACTCATCAATATACCCCATAATATCTTGTGATTATTATGCTATATTTCTTTTGGTTGTATTTGCAATATAATCACAATCTTAATTTATGGCTACTATCATTTATTCCATGATGGGCGAAACGGTTCTTGTTGCAGAGGATATTTTCCGGGATTACGGTTGCCTACATGCTCTAAATGGAATTAACCTGTGTGTGGAAGAAGGTGAATTTATTGCAATTATCGGTCCCAATGGGGCAGGCAAATCTACCCTTCTGAAAATTGTTGCCTCTCTGACCTCTCCTACCAAAGGTACATTGCAAATCTTTGGAACAAAAGATAAAGACAGGGAGGATGTACAGGATAGAATAGGAATGCTTTCCCATGAAACTTTCCTGTATGACAACCTGACAGCTCGTGAAAATCTTTTGTTTTTTGGGAAACTGTATGGCATGGAACATGCTGCTCTTGATGAGAGATGTGATTATCTTATCCGGAAAGTCGGTCTGTGGAAAAGGGCCGAAGATCCTGTTAAAAATTTCTCAAGGGGGATGAAACAACGTCTGTCCCTTGCAAGGGCTATTATCCATGACCCTTCCTTGCTATTACTTGATGAGCCTTATACCGGCCTTGATATGAATGCATCTTCACTTATGGAAAACCTCCTTGTGGAAAAATCGGGTATGACGAAGATAATGGTAACTCATGATATGGACAAGGCATTTCGTCTGTGCAATCGTCTGTTGATCATGGAGGCCGGGAATATTGTTCATGATGTGGTAGCCAACGATCCAAATGCACGTAAATTTGCCGAAGCCGTCTGTTTTTCTGATGGAGGGCAATTTAAATGCTAAAGGGTCTGAATATAGCCTTTAAGGATTTGAAAATTGAAAGCAGGGCCAGGGAGATATTTATTTCGATGGTTGTTTTTTCGTTATTGATCCTTATCATCTTTAGTATTGCTTTTTCTGACCTGTTGTCTTCTGCCAGCAAAACTGCAACTGTGACTTCGGGTGTGCTCTGGATATGTTTCATATTTGCAGGGACGCTGGGCTTAAACCGCACTTTTGCTACAGAGGTCCAGAACGGTTGTATGGATGCCCTGAAAATGTGCCCCATACCCCGCAATTCAATTTACCTCTCCAAGGTCATCTTTGTATTCTTGCTGATGCTACTGGTAGAGATAATTACTATCCCAATGTTTTCTGTCCTCTTTAATTACCAGTTTACTGCAATCATCTGGGTAGGGATAGTCATATTACTGGGATCCTTTGGCTTTGTTGTGGTGGGATGCCTGATATCTGCTCTTGTCATACGGGCCCGTGCAGGGGAAATGCTGCTTCCTGTCCTGCTTTTACCCCTGTCCCTGCCGGTGATCATCCCGGCGGTCTCGGCTACGTCGGGCCTGTTGAGGGGTGAGGATATATTTTCTTTAATGTCATCTATCCGACTGCTGGTAGTCTATGACTTTGTCTTCTTTGCAGTTTCAATGCTGGTTTTTGAATATGTCGTAGAGGATTAATATACAATGAGTTCCATAGTCATGCAGACATCTGAAATAACCCTTACAAACCGGTGATGTTAGTTGCAGTGGGAAAAATATTCCAAACCATTTTACCTGTTCACAGCCCTGATGCTAATTGTGGCATTTGGAGCCATTTTTTTCTATCTGCCGGTCATGAAAGATTCGGCGGGTAATGTACTGGATTCCAGCTTTAATATATTCTATTTCCATATGCCGATTGCAATTGTTGCCTATCTGGCCTTTTTTGTTGTTTTTGTTTCGAGTATCCTCTATCTGCGTGAGAATGATTCGAAATGGGATATGGTATCTCTTTCTGCTGCAGAAGTAGGTGTCATATTTGCATTCCTTGTGCTTGCAACCGGCTCCATCTGGGCAAAAGCTATATGGGGCTGGTACTGGGTGTGGGAGCCCCGGTTAACGACATCCCTTGTGCTTTTTCTTGTGTATGTGGGCTATCTCATGCTCAGGACGGCTCTGGATGACCCTCTAAAAAGGGCCCGGTTATCTGCTGTTTTCGGGATTGTGGCCTTTGTGTCAGTTCCTTTGAGTTTTCTTTCCATTCGCATCTGGAGAAGTGCCCATCCCCTGATGTTTGGAGGCTCTCTTTATGGTCAGGAGGGAGGCGGGCTTGAAGGCTCTTCCTTACTTCTTGTGCTGCTTCTCAATATGCTGGCATTTGTGATGCTGTTTGTAAGCCTTACTTCTTTTAAGTTCCAAAATGAAAAGTTTGAAAGAGAACTGGAAATGACCAAAGGTCGTTGAGTAAAGCATATATGCCCCTGTGGGCATGAATATTGAAATATGCTATTCGATCCGATCAATATTGAAGGTTTATCCATCCCGAACAGATTTGTACGCTCAGCAACCCATGAATGGCTGGCAGAGGAAGACGGCACACCCACAGCAGCCATAGGGGATATGTATGAAGAGCTGGCCAAAAACGAGGTTGGACTTATTGTAACAGGATATTCTTATGTAAATCCTGCCGGAAAAAGCGATGGTTTGCAGCAGGGTATTTATGATGACTGCTTTATAGGCCCTTACAGGAAGATTGTTGAAAGGGTTCATTCCTATGATAGTAACATCGTTCTCCAGATTGTGCATGGAGGACGACAATCAATGGTACAGCACGGTTATCCTCTGCTTGCTCCCTCTGCGGTTGAAGACAGTTCCACCGGTAAACTTCCAAGGGCAATGACAGAAGATGAGATCTTGGAAACCATTGATGATTTTGTTAATGCTACCCGCAGGGCAATGGAGGCAGGTTTTGATGGAGTACAACTGCATTGTGCCCATGGCTTTTTGCTGAGCAGTTTTATTTCACCCTATACCAACAGGCGTGAGGATAAATGGGGTGGTTCTGTGGAAAACCGTACACGTATTATCACCGAGATAGTGCGCCGTATCCGGGAGGATGTCTCCTCCGATTTTCCTGTAATGGTCAAACTGAATGCAACTGATGGTTTCGATATATATTCTGGTCATATTAGCCTGGATGCACCTGAATGCGTGGAAATTGCTGCCCATCTTGAAAAAGCGGGTGTATGTGCCATAGAGGTAAGTGGTGGAATTGTCGAGGCTGGTTCTGTGATGTCCCAGCCCGGGGTTGATTCAGAGGAAAAGGAAGCCTACTTCAGACGTTATGCCAAGATGATAAAGGATACTGTAAGTATACCCGTAATACTGGTGGGGGGTATCCGCACAAGAGCCGTTATGGATGAAGTGCTCAGGGTTTATGCGGATATGGTCTCCATGAGCCGTCCGTTCATCAGCGAACCAGACCTTGTGAAAAAACTGGAGCGAGGTGCAGAAGGGGCGCGCTGTGTTTCATGTAACCGTTGTTTCGATAAGGGTGGCATTAGGTGCAATTATGATTTTGACCTATAAGGTCAGGATCTTTCTAAAAAATAAACAGGAAATATCGGCGGGCATAAACATTATTAATTTTTGTGCAGCTCAACTTACCCTATATATAGGGCGTTGTACATCTTATATCTCATGCGACTTGATGTATATCTTATAGAAACCGGCTTTTTCAGTTCCCGGGGAAGGGCCAAGAAGGCAATTAGTGAAGGTCATGTGAAGGTTGATGGGAACGTCACAACGAAATCTTCCCGTGAAGTGTCCGAGTTCAATGAAATAGAAGTAGATGAAGGGCTCGATAAACCCCGGGGATATTTTAAACTTCGTAACATACAGGAAAAGTTCGATTTAATCAAAGAAGGTGACAGTGTATTGGACCTGGGTTCCAGTGCCGGGGGTTTCCTGATGTTTGCATGTGAACTCGGTGCGAATGTAGTAGGGATTGAATACAGCCGCCATTTTCGCTCAGAACTTGGGAGACTGGCTTATGAAAACCCAAACATTACCATAATCTTTGATGATGTATTTACGATGCCTACTTCTAAAATACCAGGAAGTCCTTTTGATGTAGTGCTTACTGATATGACTCTTGAGCCCGAGGCTTCAATAGAGGCTCTCAGCAAGGTACTACCCCTTCTCAGGGAAGATGGAATGATTTTTCAGGTAATTAAACTGGGCAGGGGAAGAAATAAAAAACGCCTGGTTGAAAATATTAAATCGCTGGGAATCGAGGTCCTGGAAGTCCTGGATTCGGCCCAGAGGGAATTTTACGTAGTGGCAAAAAAGACATGAGGGACTTATGTTGCTCAAGGTTTATGGTAAAGGCAGGCCTTACAGGCTTTTTGCTGCAGGGATGCATGGTGGTGAATGGAAAGACACTTCCGGCCTCCTGCTGAAGTTGCAGCCTCCATTGTCGGGTTCTCTTTTCCTGTTGCCCCTTGTTGACCGGGGTAGATACCTCTCAACTCTTCAGGAAGGCTACTATAAAGGACCAGGTTCAAAAATTCCTGTTTTTGTGAACAATTGTGCGCCTGAGATATATATTGAGATTCATTCCTATTCAAAGCAAAATTTCCATAAACTTGCCGGAGGGGATCGTATTTCCAGAACAGGTGTTCCTCCTTACAGTGTGTTGGAAGAAGGCCTACTGCTTGGTTCGGTCTCTCCTCACATCAGATTACATTTCCCCAAAGAGGCTCTCTGCTTATCTCTGGAGGTGCAAAGGGAAAATCCTGCATCATATGAAATTGCACTTCATATGCTTAATAGGATTAAAGATTGTAAGGGTCGGGATGATTTCATTGCCTTTTTGAAAAAAGAATATCCATCTGCGGCTCTTAAAGCAATTGAGGATTACAAAAAGTTTTATGGCCTGTGAATATGTCACAGGCCAGACGGCCATTTAGAAAGGCCTGTTGTAGTTATGGATGTTATGTTCGGGATTCACATCCATCATATCTTTTTTCTGAGCCCGCATCATGTCGTCGATCCTCAGGATCATGGTTGCAACTTCTGAAGCAGACCTTATAGATTGGGTCTTAACACGCAGGGGGTCAACTATTCCTTTTTCAACCATGTCAAGATAGTCGCCGCTATAGACGTCAAATCCAATATTGGGATTTTCGACATGTGCATTACGCAGTTTCAGGATTACGGATGTCGCGTCCATTCCACCGTTTTCAGCAATAGCCATGGGTATGGATTCTACAGCATCGGCAAATGCAGTGATTGCAAGTTGCTCCCTGCCACCTATGGTTGAAGCATAGTTGCGCAGTCTCTGGGCAATTTCCACTTCTGCTGCACCGCCACCTGCCACGATCTTGCCATCCTCAAAGACTGAGTTGATAACATGGAGTGCGTCATCAAAGGCTCTTTCCAGATTGTCCGTGACATGCTCGGTACTTCCACGAAGCAGAATGGTAATTACCTTTGTATTTTCACATTTCTTTATGAATATCTTGGCAACGGTGGACTCTCCTTCTTCTCCGACCTCGCCTGCATGTCCCAGGTCCTCTTCACTGAGATCGAATACCTTTTTTACGATTTTTGCACCGGTTGCATAGGATATGTTCCTGATTTCATCATCACTCACTCTGCGGATGCCCATCACACCGCTCTTTTGCAAGTAATGTGCCACCTTATCACCGATGTTCTTGGAACATATTACGACGTTTGCCCCGCTCTGGATGACATGGTCGGCCATCTTTTTGAAATCATCCTCTTCACGGGTAAGGAAATCTTGCATTTCATCAGCATTGCTAATTTGTAATTTGGAAGTGTTTGATGTTTTCTGGGTTTCAAGAGGTGTGTCTATAATAGCAATTTTTGCATCCTTTACAGTTTTTGGCATACCGGGGTGTACCCTGTACTTATTGAGCATTATGCCATCGAGGATCTCTGTTTCATCGATATTTTTTCCAGATTCCTGTCTGAGGATTATGTCGTTGTCTACATTGACACTTCCCTTTTTGCTAATCTGCAGGATTGCATCCACACAAAGTGCTGCAAGTATTTCCTTATTGGTTTCGGAAGCCTTTCCTGACATAGAAGTGCTGGCTATCTTTTCAAGAGCTTCTCTGTTTCCTTCGGTTACATCTATGGCAAATTCATTGAGAATTTCCAGAGCTTTTTCAGATGCATTTTCGAATCCTCTTACGAGAACACGTGCATGCACACCTTCTTCTATAAGATCGGATGCTTTGTCAAGTAATGTACCTGCAGTTACAACTGCACTGGTTGTACCGTCACCTGCAATCTCTTCCTGGGTACGGGCAACCTCTACAATCATTTTGGCAGTTGGATGCTCGATATCCATTCCCTTGAGGATCATGGCCCCGTCGTTGGTGAGGACTATGTCTCCAACGGAGTTTACCATCATTTTGTCCATTCCCTTGGGTCCAAGGGTGGTCTTGACAATGTTTGCTACCGCCTTTGCCGCGGCGATGTTTACGGATAAAGCATCCTTCCCCTGCTTATGTTCGGTGCGGGGGTTTACGATGTAGGCGGGTTGTCCGCCGTAATGTCCTGGCATTGATGTTGAACCTCCTGATGAATAATCTGTATATAAAGAAATCTAACTGTCTATGGTTCTATAAATACGTTTCGCAGTATCTCTTTGCTATTGTTAGCCTTTTCAAAACCTTTAATATATAGAGCGGGCTCTTATAAAGCCTATGCTTTATTTTGTCGGACTTGGTTTATTTGATGAAAAGGATGTTTCTGTAAAGGGGCTTGAAGTTATAAAAAATGCCGATAAGGTGTATGTGGAATTTTATACTTCCCGATTGATGGGTGCGGATAAAGAAAAGATGGAAAACCTGTATGGCAGGGAAATACACGTTCTTGACAGGCAGGAAGTAGAGCAAGATCCCTGGTGGCTGGAAGAAGCAAAAGAGATGGATATAGCTTTTCTAACAGGTGGGGACACGATGGTATCCACTACTCATGTAGATATCCGGCTCAGAGCAATGGAGTTGGGTATTGAAACCCGTTTGATCCACGGCGCTTCCATAGTCTCCGCTATTTGTGGTCTGACCGGTCTCCAGAATTACAGGTTTGGCAAAGCGGCAACCATTCCTCATCCATACACGAGCAGCCGGGGAAATACCATTATTTCTGAAACACCCTATGATACTATTTTGCGTAACAGGCAGTTGGGTCTGCATACGGCTGTATTTCTTGATATTGATATGAATAAGGGTTACATGACGGTCAATCAGGGTATTGAACTTTTGCTTAAGATAGATGAAAAAAGAGGGCAAAATCTCATAAAAGGTTCAATAGCTGTAGGTATTGCAAACGCAGGTTCTGAAAAACCTATTGTAAAGGCAGATTTTGCTGAATATCTCGAAAGTTACGATTTTGGCTCTCCCCTGCATATTGTAGTTATTCCTGCAGATCTGCATTTTGTCGAGGCAGAGGCCCTTGTTAAACTTGCGGATGCACCTGAATCTATCCTTGAAGAAGGGGAAGAAAATTAATTTGAAGTATTTTGAGTAAAAATGTTTACTGGTGAGAGTGTAATATGGTACGTGGTTCAGTAGGAGTCATATTCGGGGAAACAGGAACTCTTAATTTCAAGTTCCTGGTATCGGACAGTACGGCAGTTCTGAGAGGCCATTATGTCAAAATATGGCATGAGACAGATGGCTGGATACTTGCACAGGTAATGTCAATTGTGCGCTCCAGTGAAAAATATTCTCTGGAAGAAGCCAAAAAAGGGCAGAGGAAAGATCGAAATGATGACCGTATAGTGGCCTCTGCCACAATAATAGGAAGCCGGGATGATCGTGGGCTTTTAAGAGCACCTATGAGTCCGTTCAGTCCGGGGGATCAGGTCTATCTGGCAGATGATACACTTATTAGAGATACACTTGGTCTTGTGGGAGATGATATGTATATCGGATTGCTTGAAGGCACCGGTATTCCTGTACACCTTAATGTGAACAGTCTTGTGCAGAAACATTGTAGCATCCTTGCAAAAACCGGTAGTGGTAAGTCTTACACGGCCGGAGTAATTCTTGAAGAATTACTTGATCATGATGTGCCTATGTTGATAATTGATCCTCATAGTGAATATTCTTCCCTTAAAGAATCAGCCAGTGGTAATGACGGTGACCTAAAAAAATACGGTATAAAATCTAAAGGATACGGCTCCATGATACAGGTTTACACTCCTGCCGACAAGTCAATAAATCCAAACGCAGATCATCTTTTCAGGTTAAATGGAGTAAATCTCACTCCCAGTGAACTGATGACTTTATTCCCTGACAATTTTAACAGTACCCATTCCGGTATTCTCTATGAAGCTGTACACAGGTTACGTGCTGATGTGGAAACCTATTTCCTTGATGATATAATCAGGGAAGTCAGCAATAATGAAAGCAAAGCCCGCTGGAATGTAATTAATTTACTTGAAGATATTAACCAGCTGGATATACTTTCCCCCCAACCAACTCCGGTTGAAGAGTTAATGCAGGATGGAAAGGCCTCGATCATTGACCTGAAAGGGGTTCCTCCCCATATACAGACAATGATTGTGGCCCAGCTCTGTGATACTCTTTTTGAAGCTCGCAAACTTGGCACAATTCCTCCGGGAATGCTGGTTGTGGAAGAAGCTCATAATTTTGCTCCTGAAAGAGGATATAGCAAGAGTTCCAGTTCCGAAATTCTCCGAACAATAGCCTCAGAAGGGCGAAAGTTTGGTTTGGGGATGCTGGTCATCTCCCAGAGGCCTGCAAGGGTTGATAAAAATGTACTTTCACAGTGTGGAAGCCAGATTATATTGAAAGTTACCAACCCCAATGACCTTAAATCTATCAGTAAAGGTCTGGAGGGTGTAAATTCCTATGTAGAAGAAGAATTGTTACGCCTGCCACCCGGAATTGCGATGCTGGTGAGCAATGATATTGAACGCCCGATTCTTGTGGACATACGTGTCAGGAAATCCAAGCATGGTGGGGAATCCGTGAAAATTCTCAATAAATCCTCGCGTAAAGTATCTCCCAAAACCAAAAAAGAGTCCAAAACAAAACCTGTAACTAAACCTGTAGAAGAAAAAAAATCCCAATCTCCGCCACCTAAAAGACAACCAAGCCGCAATCCTAAGAAAGATAGTGGTGGTCTTTTCAATAAGCTGTTTGGCTCTGAAAGTAAATAAGGTGTTATAAATGGCAGCGGATTTGAATGAGAAAGTTGGACGGTATGAAAAATTGCTTAAAAAGGCCCTGGAGCTTGCACAACCTGCTCCAAGGGCCAATTCCCATTTGATGAAAGTAGCAGATGATTACCTGGATATGGCTCAATCCTATTATAATGACGGTCTTCATTTTATTAAGATTGAGGATCCTGTAAATGCCCTTGTATGTTTCAGCTATGGGCATGCCTGGCTGGATGCCGGTGCAAGGCTTGGGATTTTTGCTGTAGATGATGATGTGTTATTTACAATATGATCTGTAATTCCTAATTCAAATTCGGTTTAAGCAGAGAATTAATATAAGTGAAACGAATATGACTGAGTTTATTGCTTAATATACTATTTGTGCTTATTAGTTTTGATGGCGATGTTTTAATTTGAGAGAATGTAGAAGTTTTAAACCTGGAGACGAAAAGTATGCCGAGTTATCATGTAACCCTTGAAGCCGCCTGGTTGGTAAGGGATGTGAAAAGCGCAGATGATGCCATTGGTGTAGCAATTGCTGAAGCCGGAAAGAGGCTCAATCCCCAACTTGATTTTGTTGAAGTTGATGTGGGTTCTACCTTCTGTCCTGCCTGTAATGAACCTTTTAGTAGTGTTTTCATAGCAGCAAATACCGGTATTGTCGGTCTTATCCTGGAAATGAAAGTTTTTGATGCTGAAAGTGACGAACATGCTTCCCGTATTGCCAAATCGGTCATCGGAAGGACCTTGAGGGATGTACCTCTTACTGTAATAGATGTCGAAGAATTTGTCAGATGAAGTGGGAGGTCTAATGTCGGGACCCATAGATGTTGTAGGACATGCGGCATTGGATTATCTTTTTGAAGTAGAACATATCGCTTCACCCAATGAATCCTATCCGATAACAAACTACGAAGTGCTTTTCGGAGGAGGTGCTGCCAACATTGCCGCAGCAATGGCGCAGTTGGGCGGTAACTCCCGCCTGGTTGCTGCTGTAGGGGATGATTTTTCCACAAGTGGCTATGAGCAACATCTGGTGAATCTGGGTGTTGATCTTTCTCTCCTTTATCATATAGAAGGTGAGGAAAGTACCAAAGCTTTTGTCTATACTGACCCGAATCATAATCAATCATCCTACTTTTACTGGGGTTCATCTTCAAAGTTGCTGGGTATGGAAACTCCAGCGCTGGATTTTGTCCATCTGGCACCCTCTGAGGCAAGTTTCAGTGCCCGGGTGGCCCAGAAATCAGAGTTTGTTTCTTTTGATCCGGGTCAGGACCTGGTTACTTACTCAAAAGAGCATCTGATTACGATACTGGATAATACGGATATTCTCTTTGCCAATATCCATGAGGTCAAGCGTGTAAAAGAGATGACGGGGAGGTCTTTTGATGATCTGAAGCAATCCATTTCAACTATTGTAGTTACCTGTGATTCCAGTGGAAGTAAGATTTATCATAAGAATAAAAAGATCGATATTCCTGTCGTGGCCGTAAAAACTGTGGATCCCACCGGGGCGGGAGATGGTTACAGAGCGGGATTCCTTTTGGCTTTCAGCAAAGGCCTACCCTTTGAGGTATGTGGCAAAATAGGTTCAACAGTTGCTTCATTTGAAGTGGAATGTGTTGGATGCCAGACCAATCTGCCAACATGGGGTGCTATGAAAAAAAGATATGAGGAGAACTTTGGAGCATTACCCCTCTGATCTCTTCTTTTTTGTTTTATTTATTTTTGTTCTCGATCACGGCCTGGGCTGCTGCCAGTCTTGCAATGGGAACGCGGAAGGGTGAACAACTTACATAGTTGAGTCCCACATTATGGCCGTATTTTACAGAAGCCGGTTCTCCACCGTGTTCTCCACAAATACCAATCTTGAGTTTACTATTTGTGTTTCTGCCCTTCTCAATACCGATCTTGACAAGCTCTCCGACCCCTTCCTGATCAAGTACTGCGAAAGGGTCCTGCTCCAGTATATTGTTCTCTATATAGGATGGGAGGAACTTACCTGCATCATCCCTGCTGAAACCGAAGGTTGTCTGGGTCAGGTCATTGGTACCAAAGGAGAAGAATTCGGCCTCTTCAGCGATACGGTCTGCAGTAAGGGCTGCTCTTGGCAATTCGATCATGGTTCCAACCAGATAATCAATGGTTGAACCGTTACAATCCATTACTTCCTGTGCAGCCGATTTCACTGTTTCCTTGATTACCTTGAGTTCATTGACATGGCTGACCAGTGGTATCATTATTTCCGGCACAATTTCAAGTCCTTCCTTTTTCAGGTCACATGCTGCTTCAATAATAGCTTTGACCTGCATCTGGTACACTTCCGGATAAGTAATGCCAAGGCGGCATCCACGGTGGCCAAGCATCGGATTGACTTCTTTGAGTGATTCTACTCCATCTATCAGTCTGTTTACTTCAGCGATCTCTGATTGTTTGGCACCCTTATTTTTCAGTTCGCGTAATTTTTCCGTGAGTTCCTCATAGTTGGGCAGGAATTCGTGAAGTGGCGGATCAAGTAACCTAATTGTGACAGGATGACCTTCCATTGCACGGAATATTCCGGTAAAGTCTTCCTTTTGCATAGGAAGCAATTTTTCAAGTGCCTTTTTCCTTTCCTGAATGCTTTCTGCCATTATCATTTCACGAACAACAGGGATTCTTTCCTCGCCAAAAAACATATGCTCTGTACGGCAAAGGCCAATCCCTTCAGCTCCGAATTCCCTTGCGACTGTTGCATCATGGGGGGTATCGGCATTGGATCTGACATTTATGGATCTGATATTGTCAGCCCATCCCAGGATGGTATCGAGTTCACCACTCAGTTCGGGAGAAATTAGTTTGACTTCTCCCAGTATGATTTCCCCTGTGCTGCCGTCGATAGTTACATAGTCTCCTTCTTTGACAGTAACGTTCCCGTTGGTGAATTCTTTTTTGTCGATGTTGATTGTAATCTCGCCACAACCGGCAACACATGGTTTACCCATTCCTCTGGCAACAACTGCTGCGTGGGATGTCATTCCGCCGCGAACAGTGAGTACACCTTCAGAAGCTGCCATTCCTCCGATGTCCTCCGGTGAGGTTTCGGTACGTACAAGAATAGTCTGTTTTCCTTCCTTGGATTTTTCTTCGGCTTCCTCTGCTGTGAATACAACCTTTCCGACTGCTGCACCTGGGGATGCCGGTAATCCTGTAGCAATCACATCGAGGTTTGCATCGGGATCTATCATTGGATGGAGGACTTTATCGATCTGTGAAGCTTCGATACGTGATACTGCAATTTCTTTATCAATGAGGCCTTCTTTTTCCATTTCCACGGCTATTCTGATAGCTGCTTTTGCAGTTCGCTTCCCGGTTCTTGTCTGAAGCATGTAAAGGTTACCTTCCTGAATGGTAAACTCTATGTCCTGCATATCCCGGAAGTGATTCTCCAGTTTCCTGTAGATGTCCACCAGTTTATCATAGACCTCAGGCATGCTGTCCTGAAGTGCTTCTATGGGTTGTGGGGTGCGTATTCCTGCAACTACGTCTTCTCCCTGGGCATTTGTGAGGAACTCGCCGAAGAAGCATTTTTCACCGGTAGCAGGGTCACGTGTGAATGCCACACCGGTCCCGGACTTGTCACCCATGTTTCCATAGACCATGCTCTGTACGTTTACAGCAGTACCCCAATTGTCAGGTATATTATTCAGGCGGCGGTATTTTATGGCCCTCTGGTTGTTCCAGGAATTGAATACAGCATCGATAGCCATCTGGAGCTGCTTTCTGGGATCCTGTGGAAACTCTTTCCCTGTATTGTCCTTTATTATTGCTTTGAATTTTTCGACCAGGTATTTGAGAGAATCCGTGTCCAGTTCGGTATCCAGTTCTACATCCAGCTCTTTTTTCCGGGATTCTATTACCTTTTCAAAATTTTCAGTAGATATTCCAAGTACAACATCTGCGAACATTGTCAGGAATCTTCTGTAACTATCATAAGCAAAACGCTCGTTAGATGTCTTTTTTGCAAGTCCTGTGACAGTTTTGTCGTTTAGGCCGAGATTGAGAACAGTATCCATCATTCCAGGCATTGAAACCCGTGCTCCGGAGCGGACAGAAAGGAGGAGGGGATTGTCCGGATCACCAAATTGTTTGTTATTTGCTTTTTCGAGTTTTTGTAAAGCCCGATCCACCTCATCAAGCATTCCGGGTGGATATTGATTGTCTCTTGTATAGAGCACGCACACTTCGGTGGTAATTGTAAAACCTGGAGGTACCGGAATACCCAGGTTTGCCATTTCGGCAAGGTTTGCGCCTTTACCACCCAGCAAATCTTTCATGCTGTTTTTTCCTTCGGTTTTATTATTTCCAAAAAGATAAACGAATTTTTTATCTGCCACTAACTTTCCTCCCATGGAAATGTAGATTCCTGATTATATGTAGGGTCCTGTTTGTTAGTAGATGACACAATAGTTCATTTTATATTAAGGTTTAACGATGCATCATATTTTGAAGCAAAAATGAAATAATTCCCGGGGTATTAATTTTGTTTAAATCCTTATTTTGTGCCCGGGAATGGCATAGATTCCTATTAAAGGTATTGCGATATATTTATATATAATAAATTTAATCTATTTATACTTCCTAATTACCTTATATAATGGAAAATGCATATGAAAAGGCTTGGAGTAGTGTCCCACCTGATAGGTGGCAGGAAACTTATAGTGAAAGGCTCCGAAAGCATGTCTTCATGCAATATAAAGGAATTGCCCCGGAAAGGGTCGGCAGTTCTGGACAAGAAGGTTGCAAGAATTGGCAAAGTTTCCGATATAATAGGGCCCGCTTCCCGGCCTTATGTCGTAGTCAGGATTTTTAGTGACGTACCGGATTCGAAGGCAAAAAGCTGGATTCGAGAAAAGGTGTATGTCAAATAACTAATGTTTGCGTTTTTATTCCGTGATTTTAATCAGAGGTCCAATACATGGTAGAAGTTGAAAGGGTAAGGTATTCAGACACTTCCGAACGAGAAAAAATGCGTGCTATGATAAAAGCGCGTCGTGAGAAGGAAAAGAATACTGATGTAGAGAATAAGGCACTTGAGTGCCCTGAGTGTGGTAGCCGCAATCTTGAACAGGATTACGAACGTGCAGAACTTGTATGTGCGGATTGTGGTTTAGTAGTCGATGCTGATTTTGTAGATGAAGGGCCTGAATGGCGGGCTTTTGACCATGACCAGAGGATGAAGCGCTCCCGTGTGGGTGCGCCGATGACCTACACGATACATGATAAAGGTCTCTCCACAATGATTGATTGGAGGAACCGTGATTCTTATGGAAAGTCCATATCATCCAAGAATCGTGCCCAACTGTATCGTTTGAGGAAATGGCAGAGGCGTATCCGTGTAAGTAATGCAACTGAACGAAACCTGGCATTTGCTCTTTCAGAACTTGACCGGATGGCCTCCGCACTTGGTCTTCCCAGGACGGTTCGTGAAACAGCAGCTGTTGTTTACAGAAAAGCGGTTGACAAGAACCTGATTCGTGGTCGTAGTATTGAAGGTGTTGCCGCAGCTGCTCTGTATGCGGCATGCAGGCAGTGCAGTGTTCCAAGGACACTGGATGAGATCGGAGAAGTATCCAGGGTCAGCAGGAAAGAGATTGGTAGGACATACCGTTTCATTTCAAGGGAATTGTCCCTCAAACTCATGCCTACTTCCCCGATAGATTACGTGCCCAGGTTCTGTTCGGGTCTCAGCCTGAAAGGCGAGGTGCAATCCCGCGGTGTAGAAATCCTGCGGCAGGCATCGGAGAAAGAATTAACAAGTGGGCGTGGGCCTACAGGTGTTGCTGCTGCGGCTATCTACATTGCCTCTATCCTGTGCGGGGAACGCCGCACACAGCGTGAGGTTGCAGACGTGGCAGGTGTGACAGAGGTTACTATCCGTAACCGTTACAAGGAACTTGCAGAGGAACTCGATATCGAGATTATCCTCTAAAGTTTGGAAGGATAATTTTAATATCCTTCAACTTCTTTTCTTCCCTATACATGCTTGCAATACTGGACATGCTGTTTGTGGGATTTGTAATAGGTCTTACAGGAGCGCTTGTGCCCGGTCCAATGCTTTTTGCCACCATTGAAAGGTCTTTGAAAAAAGGATGGAGGGCAGGGCCTGAAGTTATCCTTGGCCATGCTTTGATTGAACTTTTAATTTGTATTCTCATTGTGCTGGGCCTTACATCGCTTATAGGGGATGCGGAAATGTCCGTTATATCCTTTGTAGGGGGTATGGTACTTGTTGGATTTGGTTTACTTACGATAATACAGTCCCGGAATACATCTATCGATCCAGGATTATCCGGTGGAGTCCTGGCAAACCCTGTTTCTGCAGGTATACTAACTTCGGCTTCCAATCCTTATTTCTGGATATGGTGGCTGGCTGCAGGAAGTGCACTTGTGCTCCGGGGAATGGAGATAGGCATATTTGCTGCTGTGATGTTTGTAGTCGGTCACTGGCTGGCTGATCTTGGATGGTTTTCCTTTGTTTCCACATCTCTTAGCAAGACGAGAAGTTTCTTTTCGGGAACCGTATATAGGAGTGTCCTTGCATGTTGTGGGGTTTTCCTGATGGGATTTGGTACCTGGTTTGCCCTGGGGTGATTTGATGGAACGTTTGTGTGTGAAAGTGAAAAAACGATTTGGGGAACCTGTCAGGCAGGCACTGGCGGAGATGGATTTACTGGATAATTCATACAGGCTGTCTGCGGATGATGAATGTCTGTATGTGCCTGTTATGGATGAGTGTCCGGAAGGCGTCTGTTCAAATCTTCCCCATGCGGCAGATCTGGTCAAGCATGACCTGCAACCCAATAAGAAACAGATCACTCCCGAAGGTTTACTTGGTTTTTCTCCCTCTTTTGAAATTGTGGGGGATATTGCGATTCTTGACGGCGATGAAGAGGAACCTGAAAAAGTTGCCCGGGCTCTTCTGGAATTTCGAAAGAGTCTGCGTGTGGTTTTACAGGAGGAATCAGGGATCACAGGGGAATTTCGGGTACGCAGGTTCTGGCTGGTTGCCGGAGAAGACAGGACTGAGACGGTGCACCGGGATCATGGATGCAGGTATCTGGTGGATGTCGCGAAGGTTTATTTTACTCCCAGGCTTTCCACGGAACGCCAACGGGTGGTTTTGCAGCTGAAACCGGATGATGTTGTTGTGGATATGTTTGCAGGTGTGGGTCCATACAGTATCCCGGCGGCCAAAAAATGTGGTTATGTGTATGCGATAGATAAAAATCCGCAGGCAGTTGAGTACCTGCAAAAAAACATCGAACTCAACCGCCTGGGTAATGTTGAAGCCTTCGTGGCAGACGCCTGTGATCTTCCGGGGATGCTGGGTCAGGTAGCAGACCATGTAATCATGAACCTGCCCCATAATGCCTGTGATTTTGTCAATGAGGCCGTGGCCCTGACCAAACCCGGAGGTATAATCCATTATTATGCAATGGCACACGAAGATGATCTTTTTGGTCCCTCTCTTTGCCTGATCGAAGAGGCCGCAAAAAAAGCAAGTAGGGAATTTGAAGTGCTGGCTACTCGCTCGGTCCGTTCGTATGCCCCGCATCAGTACAATATATGTATCGATGTGCGGATTGATTGATATACAGACAAGATAGCGAAATGGTTAAATCCTAATATCCGTATCTGGATACGCCTCTGTGTGCCGTCGTGGCTTAGTGGTATAGCGGCTGATTCGTAATCAGCAGGCCGGGGGTTCGAATCCCCCCGACGGCTTTAAACCTGCAGTACCAATCCTACCCCCTTTGAATGGTCAAAAGAGGTGGATTTTCTTATTTGCTTTTTTCGAATTCTTAATAAGATCTTTATACTTGTCGGGGTTATTGTTTAGAAGCACTATTAATTCTGGAGCAAAAATGATTCCTGCTGAGTTCCTCGTCGTGTTCTTTGGACTGATTTCGATTTGACGGCAGGGCCCTTTGAAATTATTAGATATGTTTATATCTGTAGTAGTATTTTTATTATTACCGTTTAGTAATTAAGTAAAGAATGGAGTAATGATTGTATGGGACTTTCTGGTATTTTTGGTAATGCAGGTGTTGTTGAACCTGAGAAATTGGAATCGGATTATGGACAACTTATGTGTGACGGGGAAACAATAGAGATTGGATTTGTTGTTATTCGTGACACTTTCATTTTCACAAATAAACGGTTAATTGTCGTTGATGTGCAGGGAGTTACGGGTAAGAAAAGAAGTTATCTGTCCATTCCCTATGACAAGATATCAAAATACAGCATTGAAACTGCAGGGCATTTCGATCTGGATGCAGAACTTAAGATATGGATTGGTAGTGATCCACGGCCGATTGAAAAGACCTTCAACAAAAAAGTGGATATCTATGAGTTGCAGAAAGTATTGTCCACTCATGTGCTTGGCTGATTTTATCGGATTATGATTTTTTATTTAGCAAGGTGGGCTACCTGTATGCCCGCTGAATTTATTTTTATTATTTTTACAGGAGTTTTTCTGTGTTTGTTAACCCGGGTTGCTATTGCAGGGGTTTAACGGTTTGTTGTTTTTGGAATAACTAATGCAATAAAATTATATGCATTGTATTATTTCCCCTATGTATTATCACAATTAATGAGAGATCACAATGGCCAGGGAATCAACGGGTGAGAATATCAATTTTGAGGAAAAGTTGTGGCAGACTGCAGATAAACTCCGGAATAATATGGATGCTGCGGAGTATAAGCATGTCGTATTGGGCTTGATTTTCCTGAAGTATATTTCCGATGCTTTCGAGGAGAAGTACACTGAACTCAAAGAGGACGAGTGGGCCGATCCTGAGGATCAGGATGAGTACCTGGCCGAGAATATTTTCTGGGTGCCGCCGGAAGCCCGCTGGGAGTACCTGCAGAACAATGCCAAGAGACCGAATATCGGCAGGCTTGTCGATGATGCGATGGCTGCGATTGAGAGGGATAATTCCACCCTGAAAGGTGTGCTGCCGAAGAATTATGCCCGGGAGGCGCTGGATAAGCAGCGGCTCGGGGAGTTGATCGACCTGATCGGTACGATAGGACTGGGAGATCGGGAAAACCGCAGCAGGGATGTGCTGGGCAGGGTTTACGAGTATTTCCTGGGCAGGTTTGCGGATGCAGAAGGCAAGCGTGGCGGCCAGTTCTATACCCCGCGCAGCATTGTGAGGGTGCTGACCGAGATGATCGAGCCGTACCACGGCAGGGTGTACGATCCGTGCTGTGGCTCGGGCGGGATGTTTGTGCAGAGCGAGAAGTTCATTGAGGCCCACGGTGGCAGGGTTGATGATATCGCGGTGTACGGGCAGGAGTCCAACCAGACGACCTGGCGGTTGTGCAAGATGAACCTGGCCATCAGGGGCATAGATGGTAATATCCAGTGGGGCGATTCCTTCCATGATGACCGGCACAGGGACCTGAAGGCGGATTTCATCCTGTCCAATCCGCCGTTTAATGATTCGGACTGGAAGGGCGACCAGCTGGCCGATGACAGCAGGTGGCAGTTTGGCAGGCCGCCGAAGGGCAATGCGAATTTTGCCTGGGTGCAGCATTACATCCACCATCTCTCCCCTACAGGCATTGCGGGGTTTGTGCTGGCCAATGGTTCGATGTCCTCAAATACTGCAGGCGAGGGTAAGATTCGCAAAAGTATTGTGGAAGAGGACCTGGTGGATTGCATGATAGCCCTGCCGGGCCAGTTGTTCTACAATACGGGCATCCCGGCCTGCCTGTGGTTTGTGACCCGCGACAAGCAGAATAACAAGTTCCGGGACCGCCGGGGTGAGGTGCTGTTCATCGATGCCCGGGAGATGGGTTTCTTGCGGGATCGCACCCACCGGGAACTCACGGATGAGGAGATTAAGCAGATCGCCGACACCTACCATGCCTGGCGCGGTGAGGATGTCGGATTTACGTATGAGGATGTCCCCGGCTTTTCCAAGTCCGCAAACCTCGAGGAGATCGCAAAGCACGACCACATCCTGACCCCGGGCCGTTATGTGGGCTTTGCCGAGGAGGAAGAGGACGATGAGCCCTTCGAGGAGAAGATGGAGCGGCTGACGACTCAATTGGCGGAGCAGTTCAGGGAGTCCCGGGAGCTGGAAGAGCGGATTAAGGAGAATTTGAAGGGGATTGGGTATGTCTCTTAATTGGAATACATTTGTTTTTTTTGATACAAACTGTCTGAGATCTACTAAGAATGGTAAAGTTATTTATGATTCTTTCGATTTTAGTCTTGACTATGAAAAATTGGAGGAATTTATTTCGGAAAATGAACTTTCCGATAGTGTACATTTGGGAGTATCGAGTATTGTAATTGAAGAATTAAAAAAACAAAAAGTTGAAGCTTACCATGAAGATGTCAAAGAGTTTCAGAAGAGTATGCGTGAACTAGAAACTATTAAAGATCGTCTATCTAAAATTCATGAAGCATGCTATATTCAGGAAAGTAATGTGCCACAAGTTTCAATATCTGATATGAATTCCTATATCTCTAATTGTGCTGGGGATTTTTTAGATGAGAAGAATATAAGTATAGTTGATTTTCCAGAGGCTAAGTTAGAAATTGTTTTTAAAAACATAATTAGAAGAGCTTTGGAAAGAAATCATCCTTTTAAAGAAGCACGTAATGGTAAGAAACTATACAAGGATGCTGGATTTAAAGATGTACTTATCTGGGAATCTTTATTGCATTATCCATATATTAATAATTATGATTTAATTATATTTGTTAGTAATGATGATGACTTCAGAATGTGTGAACAAGAATTTATTGACAAATTTGACAAACATTTTGAACATTGCAATACTTGTACAGAAGTAATTGATAAATTAACAGATACTTATTTTATGGGCAATATAAATTATGCAAAAATTATTATTTTTGCTCATGGCGAATATTTCAATGATTTCTTAAGAGTCCAGCTTTCGGAATTTGATAATATTATCTTGGATGACAAACAATATGATGTAACTGATTTCCAAATACTTAATTCTTGTAAATCTGTATTTGAAGATGAATATGGCTCTTTTTTTGTAAAATCATTATTACAAATTCAATATTTAGATGAAAATGGAAAAAAGCAAAAAAGTGATTTTGAAGCAGATACAATGCTAGATGATACTCTTGCTCCTGAATATACATCTTTCGATGAGGTGTTTGAGTGATGAAACAAGAATCTCACTTACAACGAAAAATAAATCTCAAAAAAACTGATGTTGGTACTATTCCTGAAGGTTGGGATGTAGTAAGAATTAATCAGATTAAATCAAATAAAAAATATGCTATTGCAATGGGTCCCTTTGGTTCAAATATTACAAAAGATAATTTTATTCCATCAGGTATACCTGTAATTCGAGGTACAAATTTAGAAGATTTCAAATTTAAAGAAGAAGACTTTGTTTATTTAAGCGAAACGAAGGCAGACGAATTAAAGGCTAGTAATGCCTTCCCAAAAGATATTGTAATCACTCATCGAGGTACACTTGGACAGGTTGGTATCATTCCAGAAAACTCAAATTATTCTCGTTATGTGGTTTCACAAAGTCAAATGAAACTATCATGTGATGAAAATATTGTAAATCCTTATTTTGTGTATTATTTTTTGAAATCCAAGAGAGGTCAACATCTTTTGTTGTTGAATAAATCTCAAACAGGTGTTCCTGCCATTGCAAGACCTACTACCTCATTAAAAGGAATAAAAATACCTTTCCCAAATTTTGATGAGCAAAATGCAATCGTTGATATTTTAAGGTCCTTGGACGACAAGATCGAACTCAACCGCCGGATGAACGCCACCCTCGAGCAGATCGCACAGGCCATCTTCAAGCAATGGTTCATCGATTTCGAATTCCCGGATGAGAACGGGCAGCCCTACAAATCCAGCGGCGGTGAGATGGTGGAGTCGGAGCTGGGGAGGATTCCGCGAGGGTGGGAAGTAAAGGAGCTAAAAAATTTTGGTAATATAATATGTGGAAAAACACCATCAAAGAAAATACATGATTACTATGAAGACGGAACTATTTCATTTATTAAAATTCCAGATATGAGGAATAAAATATTCCCTATTGATACTGAAGATAAATTATCTAAAAAAGGTGCAGAAGCAATTTACAAGAAAAAGGTCCCTGCAAATTCAGTTTGTGTAAGTTGCATTGCAACTGTTGGTTTAGTTTGCTTGACAAATGAGGAAGCATATACAAATCAGCAGATCAACTCTATCATTCCAGTTTCGAGTGTGAGTCCTTACTATCTTTATTTTGCTATGAGAGAACTATACGAAAAGTTACATTTGTGGGCTAGTGGTGGTTCGGCGACACTTAACCTCAATACAAAACAATTCTCTGGAATAAAGATAGTTATGCCACCAGCAGATGTCATGGTAAAATTCGATGATCAGAATGATTCCATTTTCAAGAAAATACTTTGTAACTCTGTAGAAAGCAAAGTACTTTCTCAAACCCGCGATTTATTGCTTCCTAGACTAATGTCTGGTAAAATTAGGATTCCAGTTTGAGGTTAAAGTATGAATACATCTTGAATATCTTTAAAAGTTACTTTTTATGGTATATAAGTTAGAATAAGCAAATTATCGCCACATAAACCCATAAGTGTATAAAAAAATAAATTTTATATCTATTTGATGAATTGACTATTTATATAACTTATATTGGAGAAATTCATGAAGACCTTTATAGATAAATTATCGTCTTATAACTTATTTAATTACTTATTTCCGGGAATTATATTTGCAGTAATGTCTGAAAAAATAACTCCATATTCATTTTTGCAAGATGATATTGTTGTTGGTTTCTTTGTTTATTATTTCATTGGATTAGTAGTAAGCAGATTCGGGTCATTGGTGGCTGAGCCCATTTTAATTAAAGCAAAATTTTTGAAATTTGCTACATATGATGACTATGTCAAAGTCTCTCAAAAAGACCCTAAAGTTGAATTGTTGTCAGAAGTAAACAACATGTATAGAACAATTAGTTCATTATTTATTCTTTTAGTTTTTCTTAAGCTATATTCATTAGTTGAATACAGCTGTCCAATAATAAAGCATTCAAGATTTCTTCTTTTAGCACTAATTATGCTAATTACCTTCTTATTTTCTTATAAAAAACAAACAATTTATATTACAAACCGCATTAATACAAAAAAGTGATTATATGAGTTTAATAAAATCATTTTCTGTCGGTGCTGGGGATATGTTTTACATAAAGCATAATTCTGATAATTTTTCGATTATAGACTGCTCTTTAAATGATGAAAATAAAGATAAAATAATTAGTGAAATTAAAATAATGTCTAAAGACAAAAATATCACTCGCTTTATTTCCACTCATCCAGATGAAGACCACATTGGTGGGTTACATTACCTTGATGATGAGATAAATATTTTTAATTTTTATTGTGTCAAGAATGAAGCAATCAAAGACATTATCACTCCTAGTTTCAAAATATATTGTGAATTGAGAGATTCTGATAAAGTTTTTAATATTTTTAAAGATTGTTCTCGGAAATGGATGAATGTAAGTGATGATGTTAGGGGGTCTTCAGGCATTAATATTCTATGGCCAAATACAAATAATAAGTTTTACAAAGATGCTTTAGATATTGTTAAGAATGGAGGTAGCCCAAATAATATTTCTCCAATTATAAGTTATAAATTGGATAAGGGTGTAACAATGATTTGGATGGGGGACTTAGAATTTACTTTCATGGATAAAATAAAGGATATATTAAAATTGCCACAAGTTGATATATTGTTTGCTCCCCATCATAGTAGAAAAAGTGGTAAAATGCCTAAAGAATTATTGGATTGTTTAAATCCAAAAATTATAATAATTGGCGAAGGTCCTCATGAAAATTTGAATTATCATGGAGATTACAATACAATAACTCAAAATTCAGCTGGTGACATAACATTTGATTGCCAGCAATATAAAGTTCATATTTATGTTTCTAATGAAAAATATTCTGTTAAATTTCTTGATGATGAAAAGATGACAAATTTTAGTGGTTATATTGGTACTTTGAATTTGTAAAATAAAAGTAATAAAGATAATTTCATTCTCAAATGCAAGTAATTCTATGAAAAACATTCTGTTGGAATAAATATTTAGCTCAAAGTAAAAATTCCCTTTTCTAAATTGGTTATGGGGGAAATATAATAAAGAAAGAAGTAAAGTTATTGCTTGCAAAAGCAGAAGAATCCTTGATTATAAGCATTGAAATTTTTAATAGACCTTGGAATACGGGTCGCATTGAATCTTTTTTAATTTTATTTGATCATTCATTTGAGCTACTCTTAAAAGCTGCTATTATTCATAAGGGTGGAAATATTTCTAAAAAAGGAAGAAATGAAACTATTGGTTTTGATCAATGCGTACGTTCAGCAATAGGATATAAGATCATAGATGAGGAACAAGCTTTAGTTATTCAGACCATAAATGGTTTTAGGGATGCTGCACAGCATTATATTTTAGATATTTCAGAACAACATCTTTATTTGCAATCTCAAGCTGGTTTTACTTTATATTGTAATATCCTTCAAAATATTTTCAATAAAGATATTGGAAAAGAGTTGCCCAAAAGGGTTCTACCTCTTTCTACTACTCCACCGCTGGAAATTGAACTTTTATTTGAAAATGAAATAAAAGAAATCAAAAAGTTATTAATGCCAAATAAAAGGCGTAAGGCTGAAGCAATTAATAAATTGAGAAGTTTAGCAATATTTGAAAGTACCCTGAATGGGAATACTCTACAACCAAGTGACCAAAAATTGATTGAAATTACAGAAAAAGTAAAGGATGATGAACCATGGGAAACTATATTTCCGAATGTTGCATCAGTAAAATTTGCATCAGGGGATACAGAACACAATGTATCACTGAAGCTAACTAAGAAAGATGGGCTTCCAATTCATTTAGTACCTGAAGGTACTCCAGATGCTACTGCTATAGCAACCAGACGTGTAAATGAATTAGATTATTACAATTTAGGACATAAGAAATTAGCTGAAAAAGTGGGTTTAACTTCTCCAAAGCTCACTGCACTGGTTAAATGTCTTGGTTTGAAAGAAGACCCTAAATATTTTAAAGAAATTAAAATTGGGAAATCTAAGTTTGGGCGTTATTCACAAAACGCAATTCACTTTATTAATGAAAGATTAAAAGAAATTGATATGGATCAGGTATGGGCTAAATATAGGCCTCGTAGAAGGTGAACTTGGCTTTCTTTAATTACAAATTTCATCCTCTACTCTAGCAATCCATTCATTACCAAAAACTACCAATTCCTACCAAATTGGTAGTAATCTATTTATTTCAATAAATACCAAAAACTACCAGAAACTAACGGATTGGTAGTTATGAAGGTTCCACAGAAGGCCCCGGATATGTGGGCGGTGATTGAGAAGTATCCTGATGCGTATTCGCTGTTTGTTGATCCCGGGATACAGGAGATTGTTACAAAATATAACCGGGATTACCTGCACTGGGAGGAGCTGCGCCGCAGGAAACTGCCCGTGGAGGCGGAAAAACTCTGGGCCGTGATCAAAAGCAGCAGGTCGATGCAGGCACGACATATCGAATTCGGGGAATGGGACTTCCAGTACGTGCAATCCAATGAAACCCTGCGCAGGCTGCACCTGCTGGACACCCGGGGAGCCGGTAATCTGGAAGGCAGGCCGTGCGGTGTCAGTGCTGCGGATCGCAGGCGCTACATTGTCAACTCCCTCATGGAAGAGGCCATCGCCTCCAGCCAGCTGGAGGGTGCGGCCACCACCCGGGAAGCCGCCAAGCAGATGCTGAGGCAAAAGCGCCGGCCTCGGGATTACTCCGAAAAGATGATCGTCAACGGCTATCGCACCATCCGCAGGATCGCCGACATGAAAAGCAGGACGATTGACGTGGACACCCTGCTTGAAATCCACAGGGAGATCATCCGGGATACCATGGAAAACCCGGCGGATGAGGGCAAATTCCGGGACAATAACGACATAGTGGTAGCCGATCCGCAGGACAGTAGTAAAATCTACCACACTCCGCCGGACTACCGCAAAATCCCGGCACTCATGCAGGAATTCTGTGAATTTGCCAGCAGCGACGAAGACGAATTCATCCATCCTCTCATCAAAGGGATCATGCTGCACTTCCTCATCGGCTACACCCATCCCTTCATCGACGGTAACGGCAGGTGTGCACGCTCCGTCTTCTACTGGTACATGCTCAGCCGGGGCTACTGGCTCTTTGAATACATGCCCATCTCCCGGATACTGCTTCACTCCAAGACGAAATATGCCCGCGCCTATCTCTACACCGAAACCGATGAGAACGATCTGACATATTTCATAAACTACAACCTCTCGGCAATCGAAAAAGCCCTGGAAGACCTCGAGGAATACATTGTCCGCAAAAAGGAGGAGCAGGCCGCAGCCATGCAGCTGATTGAATCCGCTGAAAACTTAAACCTCCGGCAGGCCGACATCCTCAAAACCCTGTTTGAAGAATCCGACAGGCTGTTCTCCATTGCTGAAATAATGGGCAAATACAATGTTGCCTACGACACCGCAAGACGCGATATGCAATATCTCTCAGAACTGGGGTATATTGAGCAAATAAAGGTCCGCAACAAATTGATGTACAGGTATTCAGGTGTAACAGGGTGAATTAAATCCCGATGCCTTACCTCCAGTCAAATCAGTGCAATCAAATTTAATATACCAGAAACACGGATGATTAACTATGGAATATACAGTTGTTCTTGAGGTCGCAGAAGAGGGTGGGTACACGGCACGCTGTCTGGAACTCCCATCGGCTATAAGTGAAGGTGACACAAAGGCAGATGCCCTGGAGAATATCCGGGAAGCCACCGAACTGGTGCTTGAAGCGTCTCCTCAGGCAGTCCAATGTTGCAATGGATAAGTTTTGTAATTTTGAAGCAATACATCAATTCCTGAAAGTACCAAAAACTACCAATTTCTACCGGATTGGTAGTAATCCGCCAGAATGCCACCATTGACTGGACCCTGCGCAAAAACGTGCAGGCTAAAATGCGGGTAAACATAAAGCGATTACTCAAAAGATATGGTTATCCTCCGGACAAACAAAAAATGGCAACCCGAAATATATTGGAGCAGGCAGAGATAGTATGCAGGGATGCGGCAGTTTCTGCCGACTGAATTACAAATAAGAATTCATAAAAAATTCAGACCGATTGCTGAACTCTATCGAACTCTTCCTGTATTTCCAATGCTGGCTCTTTGTCCATTCGGGTTATCAACCAGATGACAAAACTGGAAAGGATGAATCCGGGTACGATCTCATAGAGGTCAAAGATTCCTCCGGACTGATGTTTCCACAGGATGACCATTAAACCGCCCTAGATTATTCCTCCAAGTGCTGCATTTTTTGTCATTTTCCTGGAGAACAGGGAAAAAATAAGGATAAAAAGGGCCGATATAGTTCGTAAAAGTTTGCTTTCATCCCGGAAACGATTCTCAAAATATGCCGGAATCGCCAGGGCATCTCCTGCTTCCTTTGTATATCTACGGATCCTTTTAGCAATTAATTTCCAGTTAAGATACGTTCCGACTCCAAATCCAAGCCCTATCCAGCCCGCTTCCATTCCTGACAGGTATGCATAGCCGGCAGCCCCAAAAGCAGTCACCCACTCATATCCGATGCCTGGGAACTCAGAGCTGTTACCCATTTGTTCAGCTTCCTTCCGCCATGAATATAGTCAGAGAGATTTTCGGTTTTTTGTAGTAATAAAAACCGATTGCCAACATAAAAAGGAGATATAAAAAAATAATTATTGCAACACTCTGTTTTCCGACTGTTATTTCCATGAATCGTATCTCCTCGGAAAATCATAATTGAATTACCTTCTAAATATGGGCTTTCAGTTATTAATGTTCGGATTTTACATGATCTCTTCATGGAAAATTGAAGTTTGTCTCACAATATCCACAATATCAAGGCTATGTAGAGTAAAAATGGGGTGAGGGGTATCAATCGTGCAAGTATGTTGATGCTGTAGGCCAGGCCCAGGTAATCATCCTTGAGCAATTTCATCGGCTCGGCCTTCAGAAAGGAGTGGATACTGTTAAACTTGGGGTGTAAAAAAGTAATAAAAAAAGATATTGGATGTCATTACTCTTTTTCAAGATGGACATCCAGCTGTGGGAATGGAATCTCTATTCCAAGTTCTCTGTACGCTTTAAATATATTTACGGTGAGTTCTTTTTTCACATCCCACAGGTCTTCCGTTTTGGTCCAGGCACGAAGTTGCAGGTTTACAGAGGAATCTGCAAGTTCGGTTGTCATTACTGCGGGGGCAGGGTCTGATAGTACCTTACTGTGGGATTTCATTGTCTCAATGGCAATTTCAATGGCCCTGTCTATATTGGAACTGTAACTTATTCCTACATCAACACTTACTCTTCTGGTGGGCAGGCGTGTTGCATTGATGATCGGGTTTCCCCAAACAAGCTTATTAGGAACGGTAATGAATTTGTTATCGGGTGTAAGGAGTTCGGTAGCCATAATCCCCACACCTGAAACAGTTCCTGTAATACCATTTATTTCTACGTATTCATTTTTATCTATGGGCCTCAGTGCAGCAATCCATATTCCGGCACCCAGATTTGTGAGTGTATCCTGCATTCCGAATCCAAGAATCAATCCAATCACAGCTGATAATCCCAGAACTACAGGCCCGACATCAAAATTCAATGTGGACAATGTGGCAAGGATTACAATAACGTAGAGGAGAATGCTGAAAAACCGTGCCAGAAAATCAATCACAAGTGAAGGTAATTTTGTTCTGGAGATACTGTCTTTAAACATTCCTGTCAGGATGCGGGCAATAATATAGCCTGCAACCAGTACTACCAGGGCCGCTCCGATGTCCCACACTGTAAGGTTGTTGAATTGAATTATTTCTGCCATTTTATCCTCCTTGGATCAATTTCACTCCATAAAGAAAATGGGGATATTAGGTATATAAAACAAATGTTTGGCTTTAACGCTTAAAGGTACATTTTGCATTATATGCCAATAATTCTTTTTTTGCAATAGCCGAGACTGTACCACTGGCATCCAGAACAAATATAATCGAATTTTTCTTCATCGATATATTTCAGTTTTTTGAGAAGCTCGCTGTATGGGTAATGCTTTCCAAAACCAATTCCAAGAGAATCGGCTACTTTTCTGTCAAGTATTTTGACTTCCGACTCGACTTCACAACCAAGAAGACTTATTTTATCATTTCCGCTTTGTGAATCACTTACTTTAAGTCTAGGGCAGGCAGTGCAAATACAATCCGGGGCATTTGTGATCTCTATTAAAGGGTCACTGTTATCCAGTTTTTCAATAATGTTTTCCATATTCTCTATAAATTGCTCAGAATAACCTTTCCCGATGAAGCCCTGGATGCAAAATATATGGTGTGCCCGGATTAGCATTTTATCCACGACTAAAAAAGTTGATGCAAAAGAGCGTAATATTCAGGGTACAAGTATGTCTCCTATGGAGTGTATGACTCCATTGCTGCATTCGATGTCCGGTTTGAGGATTGGTGTGTTTTCCACAAATATTTTCCCATCGTTTTCCCGCAACCTCAATTTGTTTCCTCCGATTGTAGTTAATGCATCCTGCTTGTGGAGGTCTTCACTGCTGTATTTTCCTTCTACGATATGGTAACTAATAATATCTCTTAGATAATCAGGATCTTCGAAGGCATCGTCTATCACTGAATCGGGAATGGGCTCAAAAGCACTTTCAACTGGCGCAAAAATGGTGTAAGGCCCTTCTGTGGAGTACTTTTCCGTAAGGCCAAGTGCTTTGGCTGCTTTTAAAAGGGTGGAAAATTCTCCCATGTCCTTTGCGGTTTGGATAAGGTCCTTTGGTTCCATTCTTGTCTCCTGTGGCTAATTTTGTCTGATTAATAGGAATCCAGCTGAGCTTGCATCAATTCTTTGTGTTTTTTTTCGAGGAAACTGTACACGGGTCCATGATTTGCTCCTTCTATGAGCATTTCAATTGCAGTTCTCATAATCTGGATTTGCTCCGGATATCCTATGAAACTGACTGTTTTTCCATAGATCGAGATTTTCACTCCGATGAGGTTCTCAGCAATTTCGCGAGTTTTGCCTCCTTTGCCTATAATCCTACCCTTTAAGCGGGTCATTTCTTTATTGGTGGATGCGTATTTTGAAAGATCAATAACCTCCAACATCAGCAGATCATCGTCCAGCATTGGTATTGTTTTTTCAGGGTTAAATCCTCTTCCAATGGCTTTGATTGTTTCGATGGCTCTGAGGGTTCCTACGGGGTCATCTCCCTGTATGATTTCCACACTCCCATTTTCACTGTCGATGTTGAGTTGAGAAGATGATTTTTCTTCTATGAATTTTTTAGTCTGGCCTTTTGGCCCGATGATTGCACCAATTCTATCTTTTGGTATTTTTAAATGTGTCATGATTTTCAACCTGTGATTACTTGTTTCTTTGTTTTTCGGTAATAATCCTTAAAAGTTCTTCTTCGTCGGGTTGTATGCCGTATTTCTTGAAGTGACGGGCAAGGTTTCTGATATCTCGTTTTAGAAAGTCATTTGCCGATGGATGCTCCAGTGTTACAGATTGTCCCATGTCTATGAGGTATGGTTCAAGGGTAGATGGATCTAGCAAAATATTGTATTCGCTAAGGTCTCCATGTACTAGTTTGGCTTCATTATAAAGGATTTCGAGGTAATGTATAATAGTCCCAAAAATTGTTTGTGCAGATGGTTCACTAAGTTTTACTTCCTTTAGAAGAGGGTAGGGTTTGTCTCCTTCTCCGATAAATTCCATGGCAAGTATGTTTTTGTGGGTATCTATTGGCCTGGGGGCAGCTATGCCGCATTCTCTGGCACGCATAAGATTGCGGTACTCTTTTTTTGTCCATGCAAATATGATATCTTTTTTCTTGTGACGTATATTGCTAAAACGTGGGTCTCCTCGTATATATTCATCCATGGAATTAAAGGTGCTTGAAGATATGCGGTATATTTTGAGGGCTATGCTTTTGTCTTTGCCTTCTGCAAGGAATACATTTGCTTCCTTGCCGGTGCTAATTGATCCGCCGAGACTTTCTATCACGCCTTTTCTTGCCAGGTCATAAAGAGCCTTGAGGGTGGCTTCATCAAATACATTTTCTTTTACTTTCAGGTGCTCACTGTCTTTGCGTCTGATGCGCATTTTGTCAACATCAGTGTCGAGTTTTCGTATGTCTTTTGATTCTTTTTCCATGCTGCCACATCGTTTCAATACATATTTCCCTGGCTTTGATCTTGTAATTTTTATTTTTGCAGGATCTTCGTTTTGTGTTTTGAAATATGCCAATTTGACAGGTTCTTCATGCTATTTATGCATTCCATTTACAGATGCTTTGTTTTTTGCCGTTCTCAACATTTCATTTCAATATTTGTTTGTACGATAACTATTAATATGAGTGAACATATGTAGGAGTCCCGCTCAATGAATGGGTGCAGATGTAGCATTCAATGTTTGCAGCTGCTTGATGCCTGTTTGTTCAGTGGAATTCAATAATACAAATGCTTATATACGTTTAATGCGTATCTATATGTCCTGTGAATTGCACAGGATTGGTGGCCTGTTTCATGCGCGAACCTCGCCGGTTTGTCGTATGATTTGATTCGGCTTGTCCGGATCAGAAGGTATATATATCAAAAGCGATATTCATGAGTTCCCGCACAATACGTGTGTGGAAACATAATCACCTTCATATCAATGGAGACAGGAGATAACAATTCTGTCTGACTCACGCAATGGCAGTTCGGT
>NZ_RDSK01000015.1 GCF_003722075.1 Methanohalophilus sp. RSK
AGGCGTTACTACAAAAAGAGCATTTCAAAAATTCCCCGAACTGCGAAATAAAGAATTTTGGGGAAAGCATTTGTGGTCTCCAAGTTACTACATAGGAACACAAGGTCAAGTATCTGCTGAAACGATCAAGAAATACATAGATGGTAACAACAATAGAGGGTGTAATTCATCCACCGTTTGAAAACGGTGGTATTCTTACTCTATCATGATAAATGTATAAATTCAAAGAAACTAAAAGTAAATAATATTTGGATTGAATAGAATACAAAACTAAAAGAACTTAAGAAACAATAAAATACAATTTCCGAAATGAATATATTATAGGTTGGCCAGTTGTACTAAAGTTTACTTGCTTAATCATAAAAAATAATTTTTGATAAGTGTTATATATGATGCAGTTGCAACTTTTAGATACACAATAAAAAGGTGGTTAATACATGCCTTGCTGGGAATATGATATAAAACCAATAAGAACTGATGACTGGAGTAAAACAAAAGACGAATTAAATGAAATGGGCAATGAAGGTTGGGAATTAATCAAGTTCTGTGGACCTCTGGACGGACAGGGAGCTTCTGATGCTTTCTTCAAAAGGCTTGTTGATGAAGCAAATATCTGAGTGATCTTCACTCTCCCATTTCATCCATATCTTTGCATATGCAAAATTTGCATAATGCAATTTCCACATCTTTTTGTTTGTTTTTCGCGGGACAATAATATTCATTATCATTTTTTGCAATTTTGCGACCTCCGGGGAATTCCATGTTTAAAGGATGGAGGGATTTACCCGCAACAAATATGAGATATATCGAAGTTAATTTGGCCAGATCTGCGAACAACCTGTTTTTTTCATTATCTTCTTCCTGCATTAAATCTATACGCTGAATTAGTTCCAGGCAATCTTCCCTGTCAAAAGTTGAGAGTTGAGGGGTTGCATTGTATCTTTTTATCTCCTCTATGGTTTCATAAAGATGCCTGAATAAATCCTCACCATATATCTGCCTGTATTTTGGAGGGAGGTTTTCAGTACTTTGCAACATCAGGGATCTTATTTTCATAAAATCTGAAGGAGTAAACCGGTTTGCCTTCTTCTTTAGATTGGTGATTAATTCTTGTTCATTGTCTAAATGGTCGCAGATCATACTTATTTCCAGCCACATTTTCCGGAACTACATATCCCCATTTTTTCGAAATATTGCTGATGATAATCTTCTGCAGGATAAAATTCAGAAACAGGCTCGATTTCTGTAACTATAGTCTTGAATTTGCCTGATTCCTGTAACTTATGAAAGCAACTCAGAGCAGTTTCCTTTTGTTTTTTGTCATGATAGAATATAGCAGAGCGATATTGTGTTCCAATATCCGACCCCTGCCGATTAGATGTTGTAGGATCATGAATATTCCAGAAAATCTTCAGCATTTCTTCATAACTTATAATTTGTGGATCATAAGTAATCTCAACAGCTTCAGCGTGGCCTGTACGCCCGGTACAAACTTCCTTATAAGAGGGATTGGGTGTACTCCCACCTGTGTACCCGACCCGTGTGCTAATAACGCCTTCAACTTCCCTAAATGCTGCCTCAACTCCCCAGAAGCATCCGGCAGCAAATGTCGCTTTTTCCATAGATTTCAAACTCATTTATAGTCCCCATAATCTCATTGGTTTTCTGCCAGATATAATTATTCAATCGTTCTAGGGAATGGTTTATATACTATGTTCGCATATGTTCGAACAATCTTTTTTTACTACAACGGGGAGGTAGAGAACATGAATGATCGCAAAAATGATGACAACAATAGAGATGAAAATAATTCTTTCGAAGACATCGAAGACCTTCTTCAGTATGTTTTTGAAAAGATGAGGGAAGCTAATGACAATAAGCCTTTCGTATATGGTTTTTCCATTGCTCATAACCCCATGAATAATGATCAATTCAATGAACAATCACCGCCAGCAGAGGAAACACCAGAGGATGTTTTTGTAAAAGACCAAAGTCCTATGGTTGAGACTTTTAAGACTGACGATGAAGTGTACGTAACAGTAGACGTTAAAGTTGACGAAGACCTTGTTTCAATTGCTTCACGCCACAATGAAGTGGACATTGCCATCCATTTCCCGGAGGCCGGCCGCACTGAGACACAACACGTAACTCTGCCTGCAAGTGTTGATCCAGATAGTGAGTCGATCAGTTGCAGCCATGGAGTAATGGATATCAGGTATAAACGAAAAGTGGCTTCCACTTTGAATTGATTTCTATTTTAACTTTATTTCTTCTGCTTTCATTGCCAATTTAAAAGACCTGCCTCGGGAGAAGTATGGATCGACGGGGAGTTAATTACTGCCCCCTCAACTGATATAAATAGCATTCGTGAGGAAGTAGGAATGGTATTCCAGCACTTTAATTTATTTCCTCATATGACAGTGCTGAAAAATGTCTCACTTTCTCCTATTATTGTGAGAGGGATGAATGAAGAGAAAGCAAATATCCGTGCGATGGAACTCCTCACGAAAGTTGGATTAAAGGACAAAGCAGATGCCTATCCAGCCTCCCTTTCAGGCGGCCAGAAACAGAGAGTTGCAATTGCAAGAGCTCTTGCCATGCATCCGAAAGTGATGCTATTTGATGAACCCACTTCTGCACTGGATCCTGAAATGGTAGGGGAAGTACTGGCTGTCATCCGGGAACTTGCAAGGGAAGGGATGACCATGGTTGTCGTCACACACGAAATGGGATTTGCAAGAGAGGTAGCTGACCGGGTCTTCTTCATGGACGACGGCCTGATAGTGGAAGAAGGCAGCCCTGAAGATCTTTTCACAAATACCCGCCATGAAAGGACAAAATCTTTCCTCAGTAAGGTTTTGTAACTTTTTTTTATTGGTTATTTAGTAAGATGCTTTGGGACAAAGTATCTTATAAGTAATCCATCCCATTAAGTACATTTTTTAAAATATATTTTTAGAAACAAACTTAGTTTATTATACTAAATAAAGTAGATAATAAGATATCTATATATTAAAATATAACAACAATTCACCATATAATAGATAAAATTACATATATACAAAAATATATACAATTATTATATTAGATGGAAATACTGTAAATACTAGAACCTGCAATTCTCACTTTGAAAACAGTATTTGCGATGCATTCTGAAAAGTGAGAGAATATACGGTTAGATAAATATTATAGTAGTATATTTATATATGCTTTATTGAGTCACCACTCCTATAAGTAGAGAATCGAAAAATACATAAAAAACATAGCGCATCCTCCACTTCCAATCCCACCTTGGAATAAAGAAGTGCAGAATGCAGACAAAAAATAGTAAATAATTAAATTATAAGGCTGTTTGAATATATAGTTTTATCACTCGCCACCTATATACACCCAACATGCAGAAAATGCACTATAAAGCATAGTCGCTTTTCCACAATACCCGACTAAGTGCACAAATCCCAAAATAGAACTATTCAAGTGTTCGATTCAAGAAAGATCCATCAGGCGTAAGCACACAAATTTAACAAATTCATATATGCTATGTGAATGGAGTTGGCTGCCTAATATTATACAGTGATTCAGTAAGCTCAGGTATTACATATACTATGTGAATATTGCAAGTACACTCTACTACCGCCCCATGTAGTGCGCAAAAAAATAGAAGAAACGCATATTTATCAAAAAACAATGTTCCATTCATATATTGTATGTAATATATCCGGAACTATCTATACAGCATTTAATATGCCAAACTCACTAAATCACAACTCACTTTACAAGACATACATAATGATAAAATTGATATTCACTCAAAAGAAAACATATTAAACATAGTAACTGAATTTGTAATAAATATATTGAGTGTACATAGTTCAAAATTCATGTATGTAACTGACAATTATTACTCGCGGAAGTGATATTTTGGTCATTTGAATATGTTACATAGTATAAAATTAAGTACATTTTAGTTACCAGACAGTCTTAGAATAATTTTAATGTAGATCAACCCAACATTCGCATAAATTTATCAACTAACTAAAAAGAAAAATGTTTTGTCAAGAACGAGTCAACAAAAAGTGAGATTTAAATCTCCAGAGAATAACCAAACAATTCATTGAATAGTGAATATTTTTTCCTTGCATTATAGAGATACTGGCGAACATATTTTTCACCTTTTGATTTTTGAATCATAGCTTCAATTTCCCTGGGCGAAAACACAGTTTCCAGTTTTACTGCTGCAATGTTCCCTATATCTGACATAGATTTCTTTTCAGTTAAATTGACACTGTTTTGTAAGGCATCATCGATAATTGACACCGGGTACTCTCCAACCCATTCCCATGCAGGATCAAAAAGAATTATCCTTAAAAGAGAACAATCCCCACAGCGACATACTACTGCCGTATAATCCTGAAAATTGTGATAAGTGAAGGAAAACAACGGACCTTCACATTCACTGCATACACCCATTTCATTTTCCTCTTCTTCAAAAGGAGGAATTAATCTATTATCATCTATGCACAATAGCTTATTTGGTAGTGAATAGCGCAAGGTTGATTTATCAAAAGATACTTTCATTATATTAGGCCTCTATTAAGGTTGCAGAAACAACATTACTTTACAAACATATAAATAGTTTGATTGTATATATATGAATTAATACATAGATAGGGGTAATTCTATGAAAGCTATTAGATCTAAAATAAAAAACCGTCTCAAAAAGTTCGTCGAACTTGACGTGAGCGGACTGCGTACCCATATACTATCTATTCTTCTCAACGTAAAACAGTTTACAGTTGATGATCTTCACGAAAAGATCAACAAGCAGTTCGACGCATCCAGAAGTGTAGTGGCCTCCATGGTTGGTTATATACATTCAAAGTTGGGTATTCTGAGATCCCATAAGGAGTCATATAAGACACCCACAACATACTCACTAAAAGAAGAGTATGTAGACTTGATACAGAATGCCATTACCGCGCGAGAAAAACCATCTACATGAATGAGTATTCATGGTAGCAATAAAGGATGCTCCACGTACATCCACCACCCTAATAATACGTTCTGATTCCGGATCCAGAATCACACATTCCAGAGATCCTTACTATAGCCTCATGCGCAGGCTTTTTCAGGAAGATGCTACCGCACGGCGTGGACAGCAGTTTCTGACTATAATTGAAGAGCGCCAAAAGAGTGGCAATGCGGTTAAAACAAGTGAATGGGAATCAATAATGAAAGAGCTGGACGTTGGCCGCGCATCTTTCTATGCCATGCGCAACAAATTACTTGGTGCGGGACTCATATCCAACAAGAATAAGGAATACCGTTTATCGAGCCAGTTCAGCAAAGATCTTATAGATATGGCCAACTGGTGGTCTACTGCTATATTAAATAAAGACCCGGATGAGATATAAATCCCGATAATTTTATATACTAAATATCCAATGTAGGATACGTTTTCGTAGCAGCCCGGTAGTGTAGTGGTCAATCATGTGGGACTCTGGATCCTGCAACCTCGGTTCGAATCCGTGCCGGGCTACTAAAATTTTTTACGCATTCCTAATATTCCAATTATACAATTCTCTTTATTTCTCAATTTTCAGATTTACGGGCAACCCACATAATTGGAAGAAGTGGTGGATATTCTTGGAAATACATTTGGACCGATGATATCGTCTGCATTCAGTAAAAAGAACATTATCATCTGTAATATGAATGGTTAAGAGAAAAGATCAGAGATATTCTGCTGAACATTTCGATTAACGTTAATCTTCTAAAATATCTGTAAATTTTGCCCTTCTGTTTCTCCAGTCAACGCATACAAAATCTCACATGGCATTCTCTGTAAACTAACCCTGTCATTGTACAGTTATTTGCCTGATATCCAGCGGCTTTCCTCTTACTGCTCTTTGAATCGTTGTTGCAAATCCTTTTGCAGCTACTTTAAAATACTCCCTTATCCCGATACACCACTCCTCCCCCTCTTCTTACAGATCAATCCTTGAATCATTTCCCATAATACGGTAGGTCAATTCCACGATGGTACGAAATGGTTACAGTCAATCAGTTTGTCACCTACAGTTATAAAGAGAGCCATATTCCTGTTTCAGAGTGAAATTACTGAAAGTACTCATATAAATAAATCTATCTTACTTCAATACAAATCTTAATGTTTAGTTTGAGTGAGAAAAAGAGTTAATTAGAAATTTCTTTCAGATACAAACTTATTAAAATGAATAATTAGCAAAATAAATATAAAAAACAGTAATAAGTTATTTATATTTTCAGCAATCAGTTTCTTTCATGGTGGAGGAAAATTGGTGCAGCATCTCTTCAGAAGATGTGTTTAATTTATTCAATAGTCATCCTGATGGTTTGAGTGAAGAAGAAGCAGAAGTAAGACTTGCAAGAGACGGTTACAATGAAGTAGCTACCAAGAAAGAGCACGGGAATATATACCGTTTCCTCAAACAATTTTCAAGCCCTTTGATATATTTGCTAATCGCTGCGGCAATTACCGTTTTTTTTCTGGATAAATACATAGATACCATTGTTATCCTGTTAGTAATTCTTGCAAATGCCATAATAGGGTTTATACAGGAAGGAAAAGCAAGGGATGCTCTTGCATCCTTAGCAAAGCTGCTTGTGCCTGAAGCAAGAGTCATGAGAAACAGAGTTAGTAAAATGATTCAGAGCAGGGAACTGGTTGTAGGTGATGTGGTACTGCTGGAATCAGGAGACAAAGTCCCAGCTGACATGAGAATGTTCTACACAAAGAACCTCCGAGCCGATGAATCTATACTTACGGGCGAGTCAATACCTGTGGAAAAAAAATCGGATGCAATCGATACAAAATGCGATTCTTTAAGTGACCAGAATAACGTATGCTTTGCAGGAACTTTGATAAATCAGGGACAAGGTAGGGGAATCGTAGTCGCCACTGGGAATAAGAGCCAAATTGGCCGCATATCTGAATTCATCAGGGAAAGTAAGGAAATTTCCACACCCCTTCTGCGTAAGCTGGAACATATGAGTGTCATACTGTCTGTGGCCATACTTATCATAGCCGCCCTGACATTCGTTTTTGGCCTGTTCAGAGGATTTGAAACTGTTGAAATTTTCATGGCTTCAGTAAGCCTTGCTGTAGCTGCAATACCTGAAGGGTTGCCGGCTGTTATTACCATATCCATGGCCATAGGAATTAACAGGATGGCATCAATGAATACCATCATCCGAACGATGCCTTCTGTCGAGACGCTTGGTAGTGCAACTGTGATCTGTACAGACAAAACTGGTACACTTACTAAAAATCAAATGACTGTAACCCAAATTTATTCTTCGGGTAAATTATATGAACTTACGGGTACGGGTTATGTTCCAGAAGGAGATTTCCTGCTGGATGGAACAAAAATTGATCCTTTGAAAAATAAAGCCCTTGTGGAAACACTAAGATCAGGGGTGCTGTGTAATGATGCTTCCTTCAAGGAAGTTGATAATATCGATGGTGACCCTACAGAAGGAGCACTGTTAATCTCGGGTATGAAGGCTGGAAATTTTTATCTATCCAGAAAGGACGTAATACCATTCGAGCCGGGAAAAAATATCATGGCAACCCTGCATGAGAAGGAGGATGGCTCAAAGATCGTTTACGTAAAAGGTTCTCCAGAAAAGATATTGAGTCTGTGTGAGTTGCAATTTAATGGTGAAGATGTAGAGCCATTAGATAAAAAAAGCATCAATCATGTTTCTGAACAAATGGCTTCAGGCGCTTTAAGGGTGCTTGGAATGGCATACAAGGAAATGCCTGAAGATATGGAAAATATAGAAACAGAAGATATAAAAGATCTTGTATTCACCGGTCTTCAGGGTATGATGGATCCCCCCAGAGAGGGAGTCGCCGAAGCAATCGAAAAGTGCAAAACTGCAGGCATCCGAGTAACGATGATCACAGGAGACCACCTAAAGACTGCTTATGCTATAGCCAGAAAAATAGGTATTGAAACAGAAGGACCCCTTTCTGGAAAAGATATCGAATCCATGTCAGATGAGCATCTAAAAGAAAAGCTCAAATCAGTTTCTGTTTTTGCACGGACATCCCCAGAGGATAAACTGAGAATTGTCAAAGTTCTTAAAAAGATGGGGGAGATTGTCGCAGTAACCGGGGACGGTATAAATGATGCTCCGGCCCTGAAGACTGCTGATATAGGTATCTCAATGGGTATTACTGGCACCGAAGCCGCTAAAGAGGCTTCCAATATGGTGTTGGCAGATGACAATTTCTCCTCCATTGTAGCTGCTATTGAAGAAGGCAGGGATGTCTATAGCAAGATACAGAAGATTCTTATTTGGACACTACCCACAAACGGAGGACAGGCCCTGTCCATAGTGTTTGCTGTGATTCTGGGAATTACACTGCCTTTGGTGCCTCTACAGATTCTGTGGCTTAACACTGTCACAGCTATCGGTCTGGGTGTTCCCATAACAATTGAGCCAAAAGAAAAAGGTCTCCTAAAAAAACCACCAAGACCACCAAAAGAACCAATACTAACTCAGCTAATTAAAAATAGAGTACTATTTGTCTCACTACTCATCGTTGCAGGAGCTTATTTCAACTTCTTTATGAAACTGGAAAACGGTGGAAACCTTGATGCTGCACGCACTGTTGCTTTGAACACCATAGTGTTCTTCCAGATATTCTACCTTTTCAACTCAAAGTCCATGTACCATTATGTTTTCAGGGACATATTTTCAAACAAGATAATGCTTTTGGGCATAGCTATTGTCATAGTACTACAGACAATGATCACTTACATATCCTCTATAAACCAAATATTCTCTACCGCCCCTATCCAGACAATGGATTGGCTTATGGTAATAGTTGTTTCCAGCTCGGTGTTCTTCCTAATAGAGATTGAGAAGTATCTTCGCAAAAGAGGATCTTTTTAATAATTACTTTTTGTAAAAAGTTAATAAAATGGTATATGACTGGATAATCTGTATTTACAAAAGTATTCAAAATGATGAAGTCAGTTGACAAAAGATAAGATTAGCCAAGTTAAGATAAAATATGACAAGAATACAGAATCTCTTGGACTGCAACTTGTAACCAATCTTGTTTCCCAGATAGACGGTACAATAGACCTGAACACGGATGAAGGTACGACTTTCACGATACACTTCTGACTACAGGAAAAATCATATCTGACCTGAAAAGTAATGATAGCAACCCCGGAAAAGGTTGCTGAAATGTTTTCACTTCCCAATACTTTTCTCGGTTTCCATCACCTTGAGATATATTTTGAGTATCGAATCCGGGTTCAGAGAAATGGAATCAATACCTTCTTGCACCAGAAACTCAGCAAAATCCGGGAAATCACTTGGCGCCTGACCACAGATCCCACTATGCTTATTGTTTCGTTTTGCACCTTTTATTGCCATAGATACAATCTTTTTTACGGCTTCATCCCTCTCATCAAAGGTTGAAGCCAGGATCTCTGAATCCCGATCAACACCCAGTGTGAGTTGTGTCAGATCATTGGACCCGATAGAAAAACCATCGAAGTATTTGCTGAATTCATCGATCAGGAGTGCATTACTGGGAATTTCACACATCACATATACCTGCAGGTCATTTTCACCCCTTTTCAGGCCGTGTTTGTCCATTTCTTCGATAACTTTGCGGGCTTCCTCTACACGTCTGCAGAAAGGAATCATCAGAATAAGGTTCGTAAGCCCCATTTCATCCCTAACCTTTTTCATAGCCCTGCATTCAAGGGCAAATCCTTCCCTGTACCTTTCGTCATAATAACGCGAAGCTCCCCGGAAACCAAGCATAGGATTACTTTCCTTTATCTCAAAATCTTCCCCACCCAACAGGGTTGCATATTCATTGGATTTGAAATCACTCATGCGCACAACTACAGGTTTTGGGTAAAATGCAGCTGTGATTGTCGCGACACCTTCAGCCAGCCTGTCCACAAAGTATTCACTTTTATCCGAATACCCCTGTGTCAATTTTTCAATCCGATCGACTGCATCTTGGTCTTTGACCTTTTCTGTATGAACCAGGGCCATCGGATGAATCCCAATATAGCTGTTTATGATAAACTCAAGCCGGGCCAGCCCGATTCCATCATTGGGTACCCGGGACAGTGCAAAAGCCTCTTCAGGATTTCCCAGATTCATCATTATTTCTGTTTGGGTCTTGCTAACATCTTCCAGCTCTGTGGTTTCCTTATGGAATGTAAGTTGGCCTTCATAGACCCTGCCTGTATCCCCTTCAGCGCAGCTTACAGTGATTTGCCTACCGGTTTCAAGGATTTCTGTACTGCCATCCGCCCCCACAACCGCGGGTATGTCAAGCTCACGACTGACAATAGCTGCATGACATGTCCTGCCTCCTTTGTTGGTAATAATAGCTGCCGCATTTTTCATCACAGGTTCCCAATCCGGAGTGGTCGTATCTGCCACCAGAATTTCCCCGCGTTTGAAGGAAGATAAACCAGAGACATCTTTGATAACATGCGCCTTTCCAGAAGATATCCTGTCTCCAACACTTCTGCCTGTGACAAGCACTTGCCTTTTTCATCCATGTAATAGGTTTCAAGCACATCCTTCCGTTTCTGGGATTGTACGGTCTCCGGCCTTGCCTGAACGATGAATATTTCCCCTGTCTCACCGTCCTTTGCCCACTCTATATCCATAGGCATTGTCTTATTCGATTTGCCAGAATAGTGTTTCTCAATCGTGACAGCATACCTGGCAAGCTGTAGTATCTCCTCATTGCTGATGCAGAAGTTTTTTCTGTCAATTTCGGGCACTTCCACATTACGCGTCAGTACCCTGGAATCACCGCGGCCGTAGATCATCTTAATCTCTTTGCTGCCAACCTTTTTGCGGATAATGGGCCTATAACCTTCCTTGAGGGTTGGTTTGAATACGTAGAACTCATCCGGATTTACCAGTCCCTGTACGATATTCTCACCTAAACCATATGAGCCGGTGATAAAGACAACATCCTCAAAGCCAGTTTCTGTATCGATGGTGAACATCACTCCGCTGGATGCAAGATCGGAACGCACCATTTTCATTATGCCAATCGACAGGCCCACATCGAAATGATCGAATTTGTTATTTATCCTGTAGGAAATGGCCCGGTCGGTGAACAACGAGGCAAAACAGCGGCTGCATGCATCATTCAGGGCGTGGTAGCCATGGATATTGAGATAAGTTTCCTGCTGGCCTGCAAAAGATGCATTCGGGAGGTCTTCAGCAGTGGCTGAACTGCGTACTGCAACATCGGTGTCGACACCATACTGTTCACACAGTTTGTCGTATGCAGTTTTAATTTCATTCCAGAGGTCATCAGGGATCGGTGCATCCAGGATTATGTGTCGTGCCTTTTTGCCGATGACAGCAAGGTTGCTGAGATTCTTCGTGTCCAATTCATCCAGAATCTTTCGTAAATCTCCCAGCACACCTGCTGAGTCCAGAACATGCCAGTAGGCCTCAGCAGTAATTGCAAAACCGTTTGGAATCCGAATATCCTTATCCGTAAGTTCCCTGTACATTTCACCCAGCGATGCATTTTTCCCTCCCACCAGGGACACATCATCAATCGTAATCTCTTCAAACCATCGTATGTATTTGTTATCGCTCATTGTAACCCCACTACTATTTTCAATTTGTTGGTTATATGATTCCGGAAAGTATTATGTGTTCCTGTGGGTTATAAAAATCCATAATTGAACAAACTGCGATACTTTTAATAACGATTAAGAACAAATGGATAAGGAAGTTATGAGGGTAAATTATCTGGGGCCGAGATTGTCGGAAAAGCCCATATTCAAGAAAATTATAACATATCCATTAAATACAGTGCACCACAGCATAACGTTTTACTTTCAGCCATTGCTTGAAATGTTTCGATTTCACCACTTTTCCGACAGTCTCTTAAACAATTCATTCTGTTTAAGCTTCCTATCCAGCCATAACAAATAATTTTTTAAACATCAGGATAGATGTAAGTGGTTAATAGCATCATCTAGCTGAAAATAGTCATTATGAATAATAAGCGGAGGATTACATGTTAGAAGTAAAGGACCTTACTGTTGAGGTTGGTGGAAAAGAGCTGCTAAAAAATGTCAACCTCAAAGTGGAAAAGGGTTATACAAATGTTATTCTGGGCCCTAACGGTGCAGGTAAATCTGCTCTTTTGATGACATTGATGGGTTTTAGTGGTTACAAGATAGTAAGTGGCCAGATACTATTCAAAGGTGAGGATATTACTCATATGTCTATTGATGAAAGGGCAACAAGAGGAATTGGGATTATGACCCAGCGCCCTCCGAATATGACAGGAGTAAAACTGAAAAATCTCGTGAAACTTATAGCAGGGGACAGAGATATGGAACACACAGCTGAGTCCCTTGATATGATGCGTTTTATGGAAAGAGATATTAATGTGGGATTTTCAGGTGGAGAAATCAAAAGGTCCGAATTATTACAACTTGCTGCCCAGAGACCATGTATCTATTTGTTTGATGAGCCGGAATCTGGTGTAGACCTTATGAGCATTGACATCATTGGAAACACAATAAATAATCTGGTTCATGGTGATACCTGTCCGGGTGACCGTAAAGGCCATGGCAAGTCCGCTTTAATAATTACACATACCGGCCAAATTCTGGATTACATAGAAGCAGATCGTGCTTATGTCCTTTGCAACGGAACAATAATGTGCGAGGGTAATCCAAGGGAGATGCTTCAGGAAATCAAAGAAAACGGTTATGAGGAGTGTATTACATGCAAACTGAAGAAAGCCTGAAAAAAAGGGCAGAAGCAGCACTACAAAAGGAAGCTGCATACGGAGAGAAATTCGATCTGGATGAGTATGCAATTGCTCCAAAGGAAACTAAATACACTGATAACCTGAAAGAACTCGATGAAAAATCACAGAGAACTCTGCTCAATGTAGGGGTTATTCCCAGCGGGGAAGGGAGAGGCGGCAGTCTGGTAATGGTTGATAATGCCATATCCCATTCCTCAGTTTCCGATAAAGAAATTGAATTGATGCCTCTTCACTTCGCAATGCAAAAACATGATTGGCTGAAAGATTATTCCTGGAATTTGGTGCCTGTGGATGCAGATAAATACACTGCGACCAGTTATCTGGAAAACGCCAATGGTTATTTTATAAGAGCTCCTAAAGGAGTGAAAACAAAATTACCCATCCAAACCTGTCTGCTAATGGGTTCAAAAGACGTCTCTCAGACAGTTCACAATATTGTAATAGTAGAAGAAAATGCCAGATTGGATGTGATTACCGGCTGCTCCACAGGTAGCGATGTGGACAAAGCTATGCATCTGGGCATTTCGGAAATGTATGTTAAGAAGGGTGGTACTCTAAACTTTACCATGATCCATAATTGGGCAGAGCAAATTGGTGTACGTCCCAGAACAGTAATTCATCTGGAAGAAGGTGCCACCTTCATTAACAATTATGTTACGCTCAAAGCAGTCAAATCCATTCAGAGTTATCCGACAGCGCACCTTACAGGCAAGGGAGCATTTGCCAGGTTTAATACCATTGCTGTGGGACATCCCGGTTCTGAATTGGATCTTGGTAGCCGTGTTATATTTGATGCACCCAACACAAAAGCAGAGCTTGTCTCCAGAACGATCACAACTGGTGGGACTGTTATTGCAAGAGGAGAAATGATAGGGAATGAAGTCCAGTCAAAGGGTCATTTAGAATGTCACGGACTTGTCCTGAACAATAAGGGAACACAGAGGGCAATCCCCATCCTTGAAGCAAACGTGGATGATATTGAACTGACACACGAAGCAGCAGTTGGCAGGATTGCAAGGGAACAGGTAGAATACCTTATGGCGCGTGGTCTTTCTGAAGAAGAGGCTGTAGGAATGATAGTGCGTGGTTTCCTTGATGTAGGTATATCCGGAATCCCGGATGAACTGCAGAAAGATATTGATGAAACAATCGCACAGATTGGCAAAAGTGCAATGTGATGCAATAAGCATCACATATTCACTCTTTTTAGATCAGTCACTTACCTTTTTTGCAGCTTCATCCAGTTCTTTTAGTTTTGTAGGAATAGGATTATCCTTCAGAAGTTTTGCCATATAAGCAAGATTGTTTACCATATACCTGACAGTCCTGTTTGTGTAGAGGTGTTTGTCTCCTCCTGCATCAATATAGCTTGGACCCGGACCTGCATCACCCACCCAGTAACAATCAGCATTCGGGGGAATTGTACAACCAAGGTGGGTCAAATTGAAAAGTGTATTTGCAGAAACATTGTGTGCTCCATCCTCATTGCCCGTCACAATAACTCCGGCTACCTTACCATAAAGTGGATATTGCCCGGTCTCGGGGTCAGCATCTGCATAAGATCCGTCCAATCTTTCAAGTACCATCTGTGCCACTGCAGATCTTACTCCAAACCATATGGGAGATCCAATGATGAGTATATCACAGGCTTTTATTTTTTCAAGAATCTCTGGCCACTCATCATCGCCTCCTTCATCCGAGGAAACCCCAAAAGCTATATTGTGGTCTACAATGCGTATTACCTCACTATCTACACCAATATCCTGAAACAGTTCAACTGCTTTATCTATAAGGGCTCTTGTATGCGATATTTCAGGTGATTTCTTCAGTGTACAGTTTAAAAAGAGCGCTTTCAATGACATAATAAATATGTTGGTCAGTTGTGACATATAACCTTTTCCTAAAATGAAATGAGTTACAAATGTAGCAAATTATAAATAATTCCTTCAGTAACTGATACAGCCCTTGTGGGCTTGGAGAGTTGATATTTGAAGGGCTGATCAGTTTCAACAATGAAAAAATATTTGCAGGAGCAATCCCGGCAATTTTGATTCCCCTCATTATAGATGTGGGATTCACAGCCCTTGAAAAACGCCTGATGCCATTTTAATATAAGAATACAGATTAAACTTCAAGCATCCGGTCAAGGGCTTCTTTTGCCTTTTCTCTTATACTTTCTTCTACAGTCACTTCATATTGCATTTTTTCCATTGAATCCAGCAAAATGGAAGGTGTAATCATTTTCATGTTGGCACATGAGGCAAAGGGAGACCCAAAATAGAACGTTTTATCGGGATGTTGCTCCTTGAGCCTGCAGAGAATACCATTTTCCGTCCCGATAATAAACTCGTTTACATCTGGTTTGCCCGCCCTTTCAATAATTCCCGAGGTACTGAGTACGGCATCTGCCATTTCAACAACTTCAGGCCTGCATTCCGGATGAGCCAGGAATTCAGCATCCGGATGCTCCTGTTTTGCCAGTATAATTTCTTCTGGCATTATCTGGTGATGAACCGGACAATAACCTTCCCAGGGGATTATTTGTTTTTCTGTGTGAAGGGAGACATAATGTGCCAGGTTCTTATCCGGCACAAATATCACTTTATCTTCTTCAAGGGAATTTACCACATTGACAGCATTTGAGGAAGTACAACATATATCGCTTTCTGCCTTTACAGCCGCTGAGGAATTAACATAACATACAACTGCAGCATCGGGGTTGTTTGTTTTTGCTTGTCTGAGGGATGGCACATCAACCATTGCTGCCATAGGACAATGAGCATCCTTTGCAGGCAGTAGTACCTGCTTATCCGGGGAAAGGATGGCTGCACTTTCCGCCATGAAATCCACTCCGCAAAAGACAATGACATCACAGTCATGTTCCACTGCCTGACGGCTCAGTCCAAGTGAATCACCCGTATAATCTGCCAGTTGCTGTATTTCACATCGCTGGTAATTATGGGCCAGAATAACAGCATTCATTTTTGTCTTCAGTTCTTCAATTTTAGCAATTATTTGATCCATATAAATCATCTTAATCTCTACTTCACGGCGTTAACTATATTTGTGAGGCAAATATATTAAATTGTTGGACGAAACCAAACAGGTGATATTTTATGGAAAAGATAGATATTAAAGTGAAAGGAATGGCATGTGGCCATTGCAAGATGGCAGTTGAGAAGGCTTTACAAAATATTTCCTCTGTATCCAGAGCTGAAGTCGACCTTGAAAAAGGTGAAGTTCACGTGGAATATGAACCTGATATAAATGTAGAAGAGCTGAAAAAAGCTGTAAGGGATGCGGGTTACGAGGCATAATACAACCATGACCGGGATTCTTTTACATGTAAGCGGTATGAGTTGCGGACACTGCACAAAAAGTGTCCGCGATGCCCTTGATAGCCTTGAAGGAGTGAAATCTGTAGAGGTGGACCTTGGAAGTGGTATTGCTAAGGTGGATTATGATCCTTCATCCACCAGTATTGAAACCATGAAGGAGACTATTAGTCAGGCCGGATATTCTGTCGAAGACCAGGAAGAGAATGCATGTGAAGGAACCTGTCCTGTAAACATTGAAGAAATATCAACCCGGGATACTGAAAGGAGCCTGACATTGAATATTTCAGGTATGTCCTGCACTGCCTGTGCCAAACGTATCGAAACAGGCCTTGCAAAAGTAGATGGAGTTAGGGAAGTCTCTGTTAATTTTGCATCGGAAAAAGCTTCTATAACATATGATGTTAATAAGCTGGAATTAAATGACATACGTGAGCGGATCGAGTCCCTGGGGTACGGAATTCGCAGTGATCGTCTGACTCTGGATATTACCGGGATGAGCTGCACCTCCTGTGTATCCAATGTAGAAAAAGCGCTTAAAAACCAACCCGGCGTATTTGAAGCAAATGTAAACCTGTCCCTGGAAAAAGCGGATGTAGTTTTCGATAGTTCCATAATCAATCTGGAAGGTCTTATCAAAGTCATAGAAAACGCAGGTTACGGCGCTTCAATACCGGATGATACACAAAATAATCTGAAAGATAAACGAGAACAGGAAAGAATTGAGCAACAAAAAAATGTTTTGATAGCTTTTGCTCTGACATTGCCCCTGACGCTTGGTGCCATGCAGGATTTGCTGAGGATTGACCCTTATGTGCCTGATATTCTTGCCAACAATATTGTTCAATTCACCCTGGCAACCCTCACTTTGGCTTTTCCCGGCAGACAGTTTTTCACCGGAGCCTTTCGGGGATTGCAGCACGGATCTGCCGATATGAACTTGCTGGTAGCCTCGGGTACCGGCGCCGCTTATATTGCAAGTACTGCAGCAGCCTTCCTGAATCTGGGTGCAGGATATGAACATACGTACTTCGATTCGGCTGCCATGCTTATTACATTCATCCTTTTCGGACGTTACCTGGAAGCCAAAAGCCGGGGTAAGACATCAGAAGCGATACGTAAACTCATGGGACTTAGAGCAAAAACTGCCCGGATAATCGTGGATGGGGAAGAAAAAGACATTCCTGTCGAAGAAGTAAAACCCGGAGACGTCATCGTTATAAAACCCGGGGAAAAGATACCGGTTGACGGTGAAGTCATAGAAGGGGATTCTGCTGTTGATGAATCTATGATCACGGGAGAAAGCATCCCTGTTGAAAAAAGCACAGGAGACACAGTAATCGGTGCAACGATAAATAAGACCGGCTCATTCAGGTTCAAAGCGACAAAGGTCGGTGCTGATACCGCCCTGTCACAGATCATAAAAATGGTAGAAAGAGCCCAGACGTCAAAGGCACCCATTCAGCGCCTTGCAGATATTGTAGCAGGATACTTTATTGCCATTGTGATGTCCATTGCATTGATAGCATTTTTCTTCTGGTTCTTCATAGGCTACGGAACATTTAATGTTGCTGAACTTACCGGTGTTGCCAGTCCTTTCCTCTTTGCCCTGCTGGCTGCCATCACTGTGCTTGTAATTTCATGTCCCTGTGCATTGGGGCTTGCCACACCGGTTGCCATAATTGTAGGTACCGGAATGGGCGCTGAAAATGGAATTCTCATACGTGACGGGGAAAGTCTGGAGACTACTCCAAAAATAGACACAATCGTGTTTGATAAAACCGGTACTCTGACAATCGGTAAACCCTTCCTTACAGATGTTGCAACAACAGGCAATTACGAAGAAAACTATCTGCTCCAGGCAGCAGCTTCGGTTGAAAAACTTTCCGAGCATCCACTGGCTGAAGCGGTTGTGGAAGGAGCTAGTTCCAGAAAACTCCAGCTAAAAAATATATCCGGTTTTGAATCATTATCCGGCAAAGGGGTTGCAGGAGAATGGGAGGACCATTCTGTAATTATCGGCACCAAACGTCTCATGGAAGAAAAAGCAATCGATGTGGGAGATGTGTCCCGCTATTCGAATAAGTTTGAAGATGAAGGAAAAACAGCAATAATGGTTGCCCTCGATGGTACAATTGCCGGTGTCCTGGCCGTTGCCGATGTATTGAAAGAGGAGGCACCATCAGTAATATCCCGACTGCAGAAAGAGGGGCTTGAAGTTGCCATGATAACAGGTGATAACAGCAAAACTGCACACGCAATTGCAAGGCAGGCAGGAATTGACACGGTCCTTGCAGAAGTGCTACCTGCAGATAAGGCTGCAGAAGTTGAAAAACTGCAAAGCCAGGGTAAAAGAGTAGGAATGGTTGGAGATGGCATCAATGATGCACCGGCCCTTACTCAGGCTGATGTTGGAATTGCTATGGGTGCCGGAGTGGATGTCGCCATTGAGTCTGCAGATATCGTCCTTATCAAGAATGATGTGAAGGATATTTTAAAGGCCCTGAATTTGAGTAAACTGACAATGAAAAAGATCAAACAAAACCTTTTCTGGGCATTTGGTTACAATACACTTGGTATACCAATTGCTGCAGGTGTGCTATTCCCTGTATTTGGACAAACACTAATAACACCGGCGATGGCGGCAGCATTCATGGCCCTGAGTTCGGTCTCTGTGATGACAAATTCCCTGTTAATGAAAAGGAAGAGAGTTGAGTAATTATGGATAAGAAAAAGCAGAATAAAAACAGAATCCTGGCTCTTGCAAGCTCCATAATTACAACAACATTTTTTGCGGGAGTTGCCATTTCAATCAATAATGGAAATCCGGACACATTTGCAGATGTTGATATTGTTGCAGGGTCGATTTTTGTATTTCTATTAAGTTTTATTCTCTTCCTGCTCATCTGGCCGATGCTGGTTGATGAATAATCCAGATTTAGTTTTTAGTTTGTTACATTTTGGATATGCAATAAGTGCTATTACTGTTACCTGTTAGCATGAATCACGCTTCCACAATTCACAAATATATTTAAATATTGTTGTTAAAAGGATTAAAACTCAAATCATGGATAAACATGACAGTTTAAAAGGTAGGCTCAAAATGCAGGAAAAAATAAAAGAAATTTCATCACGTGTCAAAGAATTGCGTGGGTTATCCGGTATAAGTGCAGAGGAAATAGCCTCCTCCCTTGATATCGCATTAGAAGAATATAATAAATACGAATCAGGGGAGCTTGACATCCCTGCTAGTATCCTCTTTGAAATTGCACGATTGCTCGAAGTTGATATGACGGTGCTACTTACCGGTGAAGATCCAAGGATGCATATTTTCACCATTACCCGTAAAGATGAAGGAGTAAGTGTAGAAAGAAGAAAACAGTACCAATACGAAGGACTGGCTCCAAATTTCATTCACAAAAAGGCAGAACCATTTGTAGTTACCGTTGAACCCCAATCCAACCAGGATTCCACCCCCAATTCCCATCCCGGACAGGAATTTGATTATGTACTTGAAGGGTCCCTGAAAGTTATCATCCATGATAATGAAATAATTCTCAACGAAGGTGACTCAATATACTTCGATTCAAATTACAATCATTCAATGCAGGCAGTCGGAGACAAAGCTGCAAAATTCCTTGCAATAATCTTCTAAATTCCAAAATAAACAAAACGGGTGCAAGAATGACCTCACTTATAAATAATTTCCTGGCAAAAACAGATTTTGAATCATACGATGACTTTTACACTAATTTCAAGATCAATATCCCTGAAAGCTTTAATTTCGTATATGATGTTGTTGATGTGTATGCTAAGGAACAGCCTGAAAAAAAGGCTCTTGTCTGGTGTAACGATGATGGTGAAGAAAAGATATTCACTTTTGCTGATCTGAAATATTACAGTGAAAAAGCTGCCAACCTTTTCGTTAAATATGGAATAAAAAAGGGTGATGTGGTAAAGCTTACCTTAAAGGGAAGATATGAATTCTGGATATGTATATTGGGATTGCACAGAATTGGTGCCATCGCTCTTCCCGGAACCCATATGTTAACAACCAGGGATCTCAAATACCGCATTGAAAGAGCAGACATACAAATGGTCGTCAGTGATGCTGATGAGGGACTTTTGGATTACATAGATGAGGCACACAAGGATTTCAAAGATGTGCTCAAGCACAAATTTGTAATTAACCACAATCGTCCCGGCTGGAGTAACTTTACAGAAGAACTGGAAAAATCACCCGCTGAATTTGTACGTCCAAAAGAAGAGGAAGCAACACAGAACAATGACATATCCCTGATGTATTTCTCATCCGGCACGACCGGTTTCCCGAAAATGGTACAACATGATTTTACATATCCCCTGGCCCACATACTCACAGCCGGCTACTGGCAGAATGTAATGGACAATGGTCTGCATCTTACAGTAGCAGATTCCGGCTGGGCAAAATGTGCCTGGGGCAAGCTCTACGGTCAATGGATTTGCGGCTCAGCTGTCTTTGCTTATGATTATGAACGATTCGATGCCAGGAATATGCTGGAAAAAGCCAGCTATTATGGTGTTACAACATTCTGTGCACCACCTACAGTATATCGCTTCCTGATAAAGGAAGATCTGAGCCAGTATGATTTTAGCAGTCTCAATTACTGTGTGGTTGCAGGAGAGCCGCTGAATCCCGAGGTGTATGAAAAATTCCTGGAATATACCGATCTCAAACTAATGGAAGGATTCGGCCAGACAGAAACTGTTGTAGCCATTGCAACCTATCCATGGCTGGAACCAAAACCCGGCTCTATGGGGAAGCCCTCACCCATCTATAATATCCAGTTGATGCGTCCTGACGGAAAACTTGCCGATGTTGGAGAAGAAGGAGAAATTGTAATCGATACATCAAAGGAAAGGCCCGCAGGTTTGTTTGCAGGTTATCGTGCAGATCCTGAAAAGACAGAGGCTGCATGGCATGACGGGTATTACCACACCGGTGACATGGCATGGAAAGATGAAGACGGATATATGTGGTTTGTAGGACGAGCAGATGACATCATCAAGAGCTCCGGCTACAAGATCGGACCATTTGAAGTTGAAAGTGCACTTATGCAGCATCCTGCAGTCCTGGAATGTGCAATCACTGCATCCCCCCATCCTGTACGTGGGCAGGTTGTAAAAGCCACCATTGTACTTACTAAAGACTATGAAGCAAGTGAGCAGCTCAAGAAAGAGTTGCAGGACCATGTAAAGAAGGTTACCGCACCCTACAAGTATCCGAGAATCGTGGAATTTGTACCCGAACTTCCCAAGACAATAAGTGGCAAGATTCGCCGGGTGGAAATCAGACAACACGATGACGAAAAGGGAGACAATTGATTTATATTTCTTTTTCCTTTTCTACTCTTCAGATCATAAGAAGGCATCAAGAGTTGATTTTATGAAGGAAGAAAAAGCAGAACCATATCCTCTAATCAATATTATTGAATGCAAAGGCTGTGCCAGATGCATTACTGCCTGTCCAAAAAACGTGCTGGAAATGAGTGATGAACTCAACAGAAGAGGTTACCATTATGCCCAGTACAAAGGAGAAGGTTGCACCGGCTGTGCTAATTGTTATTACACATGTCCGGAGCCTCTTGCAATAGAAATACATATCCCTGCTAAAAAGAGGTGTTAAGATATGGCTACACAACTTACAAAAGGTAATGATGCAGTGATAATAGGGGCACTCTACGGAGGATGTGACTGCTATTTTGGTTACCCCATAACCCCTGCAAGTGAAATTCTCCATGAAGCATCCCGGACATTTCCCCAGGTAGGGCGCAAATTCGTGCAGGCAGAATCAGAGGAAGCTGCAATAAATATGGTATTTGGAGCGGCTTCTGCTGGGCACAGGGTTATGACCGCATCCTCAGGCCCGGGAATCAGCCTTAAACAGGAGGGTGTATCCTATCTTGCAGGTGCACAGCTTCCCTGTGTAATCGTTGATATCATGAGAGCCGGACCCGGTCTGGGGAACATCGGCCCGGAACAGGGCGATTACAACCAAGTAGTAAAAGGTGGAGGACATGGAAATTATCGCAATATCGTGGTTGCACCCAATTCAGTCCAGGAAATGTGTGATTTGACCATCATGGCTTTTGAGCTGTCTACAAAATACCGCAATCCTGTAGTGGTATTGGCCGACGGTGTACTCGGGCAGATGGTCGAACCACTGAAATTCCCTGAAAAAGCAGTCAGACCGGAGATTGATACTTCCTGGGCTGTTTGTGGCAATAAGGAGACCTACCAGAACCTTGTAACTTCGATTTTCCTTGACTTTGGCGAATTGGAAGAATTCAATTATGAGCTGCAGGAAAAATACGAGACGATAAAGGAAAAGGAAGTTGATGTCGATGAATACATGATGGATGATGCCGAGATCGTCCTTGTATCCTATGGAATTAGCAGCCGGATCTGTCGTTCTGCTGTTGAACTTGCCCGCAAGGAAGGTATCAAGGCAGGGCTTTTCAGACCAATTACACTTTTCCCGTTCCCTGAAAAAGAACTGGCTGCACTTGCCGGAAAGGATGTCAGTTTCATTTCAGTGGAAATGAGTAATGGCCAACTTCTGGATGACATAAAACTGGCAACTGGCTGCAGGAAACCTGTGGAATTGGTGAACCGTATGGGTGGCAATCTCATTACAATGGACCAGGTACTGGGCAAAATAAAGGAAGTCGCAGGCAAGGAGGAATAAAAATGGAAGAAAAAGTTATAAAGAAACCGGATTCCCTCTACGATGAATTCACACGCAAGGGTGGAGCTGCTCCGAATGCCACTCATTACTGCCCGGGTTGTGGGCATGGCATCCTCCACAAACTTATTGCTGAAGCCATAGACGATCTTGAGATACAGAAACGCTCAGTTATGATCAGCCCTGTGGGATGTGCTGTTTTCGCCTATTACTATTTCAATTGTGGCAATCTCCAGGTAGCCCATGGCAGGGCACCTGCAGTAGGAACTGGCATATCCAGATCGGAAGGAGATGCAGTTGTTATTTCCTATCAGGGTGACGGTGACCTGGCCTCTATAGGCATGAACGAAACAATCCAGGCTGCCAACCGCGGGGAAAAGATGGCGGTTTTCTTCGTCAACAATACCGTATACGGAATGACCGGCGGACAGATGGCACCTACCACACTCATCGGCGAAAAAACAGTAACATGTCCCACAGGAAGGAATCCCCGATTTGCAGGATATCCCCTGCATATGTGCGAATTGCTCAATAACTTGGAGGGGCCTGTCTTTATTGAAAGAGTATCGGTGTCAGACATCCCCCATATCCGCAAGGCCAAAAAAGCAGTCAAAAGGGCTCTTAAGATCCAGAAGGAAGGCAGAGGTTATGCATTTGTGGAAGTACTTGCTGCCTGTCCGACAAACCTGAAACAAAATGCCGAGCAGAGTACTAAATTCATTAATGAAGAAATGGAGAAAGAATTCCCTCTGGGTAACCTCAGGGATCTGGCTGAAGAAAGGGAGCCCCTTCCATCTCCAGAAAGTGACTTTTCAAAGGAAAGTATCGATCATATTTACAAAATCGACGATTCCGCATCCCCTGATGCTTTGGAAGATCCTGAATTTACACGTGTACTTGCCAAAATTGCAGGGTTTGGAGGGCAGGGTGTACTCAGTATGGGCCTGATCCTGACCCGTGCAGGATGTCGTGCCAAACGATTCACTTCCTGGTATCCATCCTACGGTCCTGAGCAGAGAGGAGGTACATCCAACTGTTCAGTGGTTATTTCAGGAGAGGAAATCGGCTCCCCTATAGTGTATGAATCGGATATCCTGGTGGCCATGAACCTGCCGTCGCTGGAAAAATTTGCCTCTGATGTCAAACAGGGCGGAGTCATCCTTTATGATGCCACCATAGGTAACTTTGAGGCACCTGACGGTGTGAGGGCTATCAAGGTGCCCGCCACCCAGATTGCAAAGGAGGGTGGCTCTGAAAGGGCTGCCAATACTGCCATAATAGGTGTATTGATGCAGCTTGGGGTAACAGGTCTTGATGTTGAGGACTATATGGAAGCCATTGAGGAGACTTTTGCAGCAAAGCAGAAACTCATACCCCTCAATCAGCAGATATTGAAAGAAGGAGCCAAATGGGCTTCTGAGAACCTCTGATATTGCACATGGAAATTAGATCAGCCCTTCCACGACCCATTGATTTGGATTATCCGGACAACCGGATAATCATTTATCTTTCTACTGTGATATTTATTGCATCAATCTCATACCAGATTCTTTCTATATAATACAGAAAATCAAATGAGGGGGAATTGGTATCAATTATCCAATAAAAATAATCAGGAATATCCTCACATCCATTCTGGTATTTTTGGCAATAGGGGTTATGGTAACTGAATTTTTTGCAGATACGATTTATTTTTCTCTTTTTCTGGGAATACCTGCAGGTTTGGTTGCAGCAATCATAGTTCTGGTATACCTTCAAATAAAACATACCTGAGGAGAATAGAATTGGTCGAAATACGCTGGACAAAGGGGCTTGATGGTTTTGATGAAGTTTATCAGGTACGCAAAGAAGTATTCATCGGTGAACAGGATGTCCCTGAAGAACTTGAAATCGATGAGATTGATCCGATCGCCACACACATAACACTTTTTGAAAACAATATACCAGTTGCAACCGGCAGGCTTTTTGGAAAAAATGATAAATATTACATAGGCAGGGTATGTGTACTTTCCAATTCCAGAGGCGGGGGATTTGGGAGATTGGTAATGAAAGAATTGATCAATAAAGGAAAACATGAAGGCGCAATTGAGATTCACCTAAGTTCCCAGATCCAGGCTATGGATTTTTACAGAAAATCTGGCTTCTGCGAATATGGGGAAATCCATTATGATGCAGGAATTACCCATATGTGGATGCGCATGTGTGTGGCATAATAATCAAAATAACAACTAATAAATAATATTGGAAATATACAATGTGCCACATGAATTTTCGATTATTGTTTTTAATAGGTATTATCTTTTTATTGATTCCATTGGCGAGTGCGGGGCAAAATCCAGAGCATATGCAGAATCATAGTGACTGGATATTGCTCAGGAATTCCCATATAAATACAGATGAAGCAAGTTCTTCTCTCCAGACTCAATCAGTCACCTCTTTTGAAAAAGGATATTATATAGTTCAATTTAAGGGAATCATACAACCAGAATGGCAAGATGAAATCCAAAATGTCAGTGAAATTTATGGTTATATCCCTGAAAATGCTTATGTTCTCTATCTTAATGATACAAAAACCAGTCGCATAAAAGCACTTCCCTATTTCAAATGGATGGGTGAAGTAAAGCCTGAATATAAAATTGAACCCGGATTAAGGAATACAAAGGGAAATATCACGCTCAATATCAAATTTTACAGAACATATAACTCCCTAAATACAACGGATAAGATCAAAAAAATGGGAGAAATTGTACTATCCGATAATTCCAGATTTTTGCAAATAAATATTAATTCCTCACTCATTGATTCTATTGCTGCTTTAGAAAATGTTGAATGGATAGAAAAGAACCATAAACCTGTCCTATTAAACAATGTGGCCTCCAAAATAATGAATGTAACACCCATTCACCAAAACTATAGCCTGAACGGATCAGGACAGATAATAGGAATCGCAGACACCGGATTGGACACCGGGTATAACAATGAGTCAATGCATGATGATATAGAGGGACGTATCATCAATATCTCCTCGTGGGGAGATGAAAATGCCTCAGATACCCATGGTCATGGTACCCATGTTGCAGGTTCAGCACTGGGCAATGGTTCCCTGTCCGGAGGAAAATATAGCGGTACAGCCCCTGCAGCAAATTTGGTTTTTCAGGCATTTGGAGATGGAAACGGTGGCCTCCATCAAGACATAAGTCTATTTGAACTACTCAGTTTTGCCTATACCAAAGACGCAAGAATTCACAGTAACAGCTGGGGAAGTCCAGACAACTCCTATACGACTGACTCAGAAGTTGCAGATGAATTCATGTGGAACCATACAGACATGTTGATATTGTTTGCCGCTGGAAATGATGGTGAAAATGGAAACTACACTATAGGTTCGCCTGCCACTGCCAAAAATATTCTCGCAATTGGTGCCACGGAAAATCTGAGGCCTGAAAAAGGTCCAGGAGGGGATGATCCAGATGAAATAGCTTATTTCAGTAGCCGGGGACCCACAGCCGATGGAAGGATCAAGCCCGACCTTGTGGCCCCTGGAACCTGGATTATTTCCACCCGTTCAAGCGAAGCCGTCTATAAATCCATATTGGATGAAAATTATGCCTACATGGGTGGTACCAGCATGGCAACTCCTCTTGCTGCCGGCACAGCTGCCCTTGTCAGGCAATATTACAATGATACGGAAAATCTGTCCATAAACCCCTCTGCTGCATTGATCAAGGCAACCTTGATCAATGGCGCTGATGATCTTGGTTACAATCGAACAACACAGGGATGGGGACGGATCAATCTCACTGCGTCTCTTTTTCCACCAGCACCTGCTGAGGTGACATATTATGACAATATATCCCTGAATACCGGTGAAACATGGCAGACAGAACAATATGTCAGATCAAACCAGACACCCCTTAAGGCAACTCTTGTGTGGACAGATTATCCAGGCGCCATTGGTGCAGCTTCGGCACTTGTGAATAATCTCGATTTTACTATTATGACTCCCAATGGTACTGTCCTGTATGGAAATGGTGGTGAAGGAGCAGACCAAATCAACAATGTTGAACAAGTTCTGATAAAATCCCCTGAAAAAGGCACCTATAGGGTACGTGTCAATGGTACGAGTGTCAATCAAGGCCCTCAAGCATTTTCACTAGTTTTTTCCGCAATTATTGATAGTACAGCTCCGAAAAGTGTCAGCAACCTTAGTGAGACTGCAGATGGTATTACATGGATCAACTGGACCTGGACAAATCCGGATGATACTGATTTCAATCACACCATGATATATCTTGATGGTGAATTAAAGGAAAATATATCCAATGAATTCTACAATGCTACTGGCCTGTACCCAAGCACCACCTACGAAATCGCCACCCAAACGGTTGATGTGAATGGTAACATCAACACAACCTGGCAGAATGATACTGCAACCACAAATGAAGACACCATTTTTCCTGTGATTTACTCCGCATCCCTGAACAATTATACCCCGGCTATTGATGAAACGGTCACCTTGAATGTCAACGCCACTGATGCAGAGAGTGGCATAGAAAATGTCACCGCCTTTATGGACGGAATATCACCGTCAATACCCCTGGATTACAACACCACCTCCGGAAACTATACTGCTACCTTCAATGCTGAGTATGGCCAGCACAGTGTAAATATTTCTGTGACAGATAATGCCTCCAACACTCGCTGGGATAACAGTACTTCCTATGAAGGAAAAGATGTCACTCCCCCTGCTATCGCTTCGGTAATTCTGGATAATTACATCCTTGACATTGAAGAAGACATTGCCTTGAAAGTCAATGTCAGCGACAACATCGGTATAATGAATGTCACCGCTTACAACGGTTCAATATCTTCTCCTGTAGAACTTACATTGGATGCCAACAGCAACTATATCGGTACACTAATCGCAAAAGCAGATCTCAATACAGTAAATGTCTCAGCTACCGATACCTCCGGTAACACTGTTTGGTATAACGATACTTTTTATATTGCAGGAGATAATAAAACACCCGTTATCAGGAATGTAAGCATTGATGATACTACTCCTTTTGTTGGCGATCCTGTAATAATAAAGGTCAACACAAGTGATAACATTGGAATCCTGAATGTCAATGCCTACAACGGTTCGATGTCTTCTCCTATAGAACTTACATTGGATACAGACGGCAACTATACCGGCACACTAGTCGCAAATTCTGGAATCAATACCGTAAATATTTAGGCTGCTGATGCTTCTGGCAATACAGCCTGGAATAATTCTACCATCTACGTAGGTCAGGACAAGCCAGGTGATCCCAATAACGAAAAAGGAAGTAGTGGAGGAGGCGGAGGTTCTGCAACCGGTGGGGATTATGAAAACATAAAATTCAAGGATTTTTCCATAAGATCAGTCAAAGCCGAAATGCCCATCATATATAATTTCGAAGAAAAAGGAAATCCTGTTGGCCGTATTGAACTTATATCATCTAGAAATAACGGCCAGGTCAAATTAATCATCGAAATTCTGAAAAACACTTCCACACTAACAAACAAGCCACCAAGTGATACAGTATACATGAATCTCAATATTTGGGCAGGCAGTAGTGGATTTGAAAATCACGTCAGGAATTCTTCAGTAACTTTCAAGGTGGAAAAATATTGGATCACACAAGAGGATATCGACATAGAGAACATTCGTCTGGAAGTCTTTGAAGATGGTCAATGGATTGCACTGCCAACAGAATATATCGATCAGGTTGGTAATTATGTACATTTCAAAACTGCTACCGATAAATATCTCAATTCACCATTTGTAATTGCAGGAAGCAAAAAGATATTAAAATCAAATGCCAAAAATGAAAATGAGATTGCTGAATCTAATAACTTGAATACACAAAAAACAGACATAAATGAAAGCATCAATACTGTATCAGAAGAAGCAGAGAAGAATGCATTGGGTTCAGAAAAAATAATGGACAAAATGCTTCCTGCATGGATTCTGATAATAGCGTTTATTGTAAGAAGAAAATTGGTATAAAGGGTAGAACTCCTTCATTTATATAAGATCATATGTCTTTGCGACTATTCTGGTCATAGATCATACTCTCAACACGTTTGCGATCAGAGATATCGTAGAACAACACCAAAGTACCCAGTAGTTTACCTGCTTCATTACGAATGGGAGAACCAATTACATCTACAGGAATCTGGGTTTTGTTTTTAGTAACAAGCACTGTATGACTTCCAAGGCCGTAAAACATACCTTCCTTCATGACTTTCTGGATCGGGTCATCTGCCTTTTCACCAGGAACTTCATTCTCAACTACAAAAACTTCTGACAAAGGCAAACCAATTGCTTCATCCTGATCCCAACCGGTTAGAGCCTCTGCAAATGGGTTAATGAATTTGACCAGGCCTTCTTCATCTGTTGCAATTACTGCATCCCCGATACTATTGAGCACAGCAGTAAGCCATTTCTTACTTTCTTTGAGCCTGCGTTCCATTTCATATTTGTATAATGCAATTTCTATGTTGGTACGCAATTCGGACTCTTCAAATGGCTTGAGGATATAACCAAAAGGCTCCGTGAGTTTGGCCCTTCGCATTATATTGTCATCGGCATAAGCCGTAATATAGACTAAAGGAATATCATAATTGATTTTTATGAAATGGGCAGCTTCTACGCCATCCATCCCATCTTTGAGCATTATGTCCATGAGTATAAGATCCGGCAGGTCATCCTCACAGGATTTTAGTATGTCCAGTCCTTCACTACCACTGTAAGCAGGAATAATGTCATAATCATTCAAAAGATAAGCCGTAAGTAATTCGACATTATCAGGCTCATCATCGACTACAAGAATTTTTGTCCTTATCCCCTCATCTGTCATATTGACACCTGGTTATTATAGTTCCATCTGAACAGTATTTATCAAGTAAGATTTGAAAAACCTTTGGTATTTGATTATTGTATATACATAGTTAGAGAGGGTTATATATAATGATTACTGATTAAAATCAGCAGTCAGCCTATTACATTCATATCAGATACCCATATTGAAGGGGTAATAATACTACCAACCATCCGGACATCATCTCCGGCACCTTTCACATTCCTGAGCAACTCAAAAATATTGCCGGACACCATAAGTGACTTGATCGGTTTTTCTATCTGGCCATCCTTGATCACAAAAGCATTGCGGCCTTCCACTGAAAAATCCCCGGATATCGGGTTTGCAGTATGTGCACCGATTACATTTGTAACAAATACTCCCTCTTTAATCTCAGAAATTATGTCAGATGCTGGATGGTCAAAGACAACGTTGCGGGTGCCAACCCCTGGCGTGGAAGTATATGAGCCTCTGACAGCATTGCCGGTACTGGACCGTTCTTCCTTACCAGCAGTATAGGAGTCATAGATGTAAGACTTGAGTAAGCCATCTTTGATTATCCCGGTGGATTGTGAAGGAGTGCCCTCATCATCAGAAACCGAAGATGCAATACCTCCATTCAGGATACCGTCATCCGTTACTGTAAGACCTCGGGCTGCAATATCCGTGTTCAATTTTCCCGTTAGGCTGGATCTGCCTTTCTGTATATTATCCGCTTCTATTGAAGATAAGAATGAAGATTCCATTATGTCCGAAAAGGCAAAGGGATGAAATACGACATCCTTCTGTCCACTTTCCACAGAAACACCATTTTTGCAGGAATTGGCCAGGTTTGCGGCTTCTTTCCCGATCCCATAAAAATCAATATCCATATCCCGGGATATACGGAAATCGTATGCTGTAGATGGGATATCGGACGTTGTGATCACATCAATAAAACCCGATACTGCAGTGCCCTTTTCCTCAACTTCAACACCATTAGTGTTCATGATAAGCTGGTTGGAAATCATACGAGAAAAAGAACCTGAAGGAGCTATTATATCGCTAAACGAACAAACACCATCAATCATTTCCTTTGTCAGGGAGATGCAATCTTCAAGCTCAAGTTCATTGACTTTCTTACTGAAAATGCCATTTATTTCAGGATATTTACCATTGGAAGGCAGGTTTTTCCAATCTCCATCTGAATCGCGTATCTTGGCCATTGCAATCGCACTTTTCACAGTTTCCTCAAGCCGATTGAAAATGTTAGTACTTGCAAATCCCACTGCACCATCTTTAACAACCCTTACCCCCAATCCCTGGCTTTGTTGATTCCTGGCACTTTCAATAAGGTTGCGACGGACACTTGCAGAAGTCACTTGATTTGCTGAGAGGAAGACCTCAGCCTCATCTGCTCCATATTTATTGGCAAATTCAAGGACTTTGTTGCTAATATCGTAATTCTGCATTACTGGACACCTCCCACAAGGGCATCTGAAATAAGAAGATGGGGAGAGCCATCTGATACCGGAACTGCCTGACCGCTTTTTCCACATCTACCCGAATGCATTTTAAGATCATTTCCTACCAGTAAAACATTTTTCAGGATTTCCAGAGTATTACCAGACAGGGAGACATCACGCACAAGGTCTCCGATTTCCCCGTTTTCCACAATATAACCTTTTTCTGCATTGAACTGGAAGATTCCTTCACCTGTATTAACCTGTCCTCCACGGGTACCCGCAAGGTATATTCCGTCACCCAGTTCTTCCAGCATTTCATCAAGATTTGAATTTCCGTTGTCAACATATGTATTACTCATTCTGACAACAGGTGCAGAGTACCCCTGACTGCGACTGTTACCTGATGTACCACCAAGTTTACCTGCGGTTTCTCTGGAATGCAGATAGGAGTTCAATACTCCATCCTTAATAATATCTGTTTTATGAGATTGCATTCCTTCTGCATCAAAGGGATAGTAACCGAATTTATGAAGGGTAGGGTCATCTATGATATTGACAAGTGGTGAAGCGATTTCTTCACCGATTCTATCTGCCAGAATTGAACTTCCTTCCAGCACCAGATCGGCTTCTGAAGCATGCCCAACGGCTTCATGGGCAAATACCCCGGCAAGTTCCGGGTCAAGAATTACAGGACCTTTGCCTCCTTTTGCCTGACGGGCACCCAGCAAATCCACAGCTGTTTTTCCGGCAGATTGTGCCTTTTCCAGAATTCCAGGATCACGGAACATTTCATAACCACATACGTCAAAGTTGCTTTCTCTTCCTACCTGATAGGATGCACCGTCTGAAGCAATAGCTGAAATTGCAAATCCTACTCTGGTAAGTTCATATTCGCAATCCGCACCTTCAGAATTTGTATAATGAACCTTTAAGGTAGATTCAGAGTATGATGCGGATGTACTGCTGATTCCCTTGCATGAAGCATTATTGGAAAGGTCTTTTAACAACTCAACCTTTTCTTCAACCGGAACATCCCGGGGATTTTCCTTTATAGACGGCAAATTGTCGACATTGGGTTCACAGTAAGATGCAAGAGTAACTTTTTCTCCTGGACTGTGCTTATTCACATCAGAAGCCAACTCTCTAGCTGTTTTTATTGCAGCATCAATACCATCGACCCCTTCAGATGAAGTATAACCCCACGAACCGTCACAAAGGGCACGTACCCCACAACCATTTCCATAATTTGTGTTTATGTCCTCTATTTTCCCGTTGTCGAGAAGGATAGAAGTTGATTCACCCTCTACCCACCTCACATCATGAAATTCTGATTCTCTCATTTACTGGATTCCCTTTAAATATTGTTTAACCTGGCACGGATTCGGGAATTTCCAGATCAACTTTCATATCTGTCAACTCCTTGAGTTTTTCCCGGATTCCTTCCTTTTTGGTGCCCACAAGACTGTGCTCTATAACTTCGGATATTGTTTTGACAGGAATTATTTCAACCTGATCCTTGTAAGATTCTTCAATCAATACATCATCCTTATTGGTCCAGGGTATAATAATTTTTTTAATTCCACTCTGGGCTGCGGCTTCAATCTTGTAGGTTACACCACCCACCGGTAATACATCGCCCCTTACAGAAAGGGAACCTGTCATCGCAACACTCTGATCAATAGGTATACCTTCAAGTGCCGAAATTACGGCCGTTGCAATGGACACAGAAGCACTGTCTCCCTCAACTCCTTCATAGGTACCGACAAACTGGATGTGAATATCCCGATTCATTATATTCTTGCCTGTAACCTTTTTGATCACAGCTGACACATTGAGGACCGCTTCCTTGGCAATATCCTTGAGCATACCGGTGGCAATTACTTTACCTTCAGCATGTGATTGCGGAGGGGTTACTTCTGCCATTATAGGCAAGACTATTCCAGAATCTCCACCCATCACAGCAAGGCCATTGACCTTACCTACAGCAGAACCCTTCTTGGAAAACAACTGGTAATCTTTTCTCCTTTCCAGATAACTGTCAGCAAGCTGTTGTTCTATGGAGCGTGCCATTTTCTTGGCTGCAAGTACATGTTTTGCAGAGGTGATCTTTGTACCCTCAGCATGTGCAATATCCCCTGCTACTCTCACAAGACCTCCAAGATCACGCAATTTCAAAGTTAGATGGCCTTTTCTTCCGGCCCGCCTGCGAGCTTCCTGAATGACTTCATCAACTGCGGACTGATCAAAGTCGGGTATATGGCCGTCCCGCTTAACTTCCTGTGCCACGAACCGAACAAGATGCTTGCGGTTATTAGCATTGTCTTCCATGGAGTCACGCATGTAGAGCTCATATCCATAACCCTTTATACGTGACCTGAGTGCAGGATGCATTTTTTCCACAGCATCCAGGTTACCTGCAGCTACCATTATAAAGTCACATGGAACCGGTTCTGTTTTCACAAGGGCACCTGAACTGCGCTCTGACTGACCTGTAATCGGATATTCTTTCTCCTGGATTGCCGTAAGCAGGCTCTGCTGGGATTCGATCCTGAGAGTGTTGATCTCATCAATGAAGAGTACGCCTTTGTGGGACTTGTGAATATCCCCACTCTCTACCCTGTCATGAGACGGGGTTTCCAGTCCTCCTGACTGGAATGGGTCATGCCTGACATCCCCAAGGAGAGCGCCTGCATGGGTACCGGTGGCATCAATATAGGGAGCATTGTCCCGTTCATAGTTTGAAACCAGCATCTTTGGGATCATCATTTCTTCTTTTGGCATAAATTGCCTGCTAAGAATTAGCATCATTATAGCTGCAATGATACCCCAGAGAAGTTGACCCACATAAAAAGAATACATCACAATACCAAAAATAAGGAACATCATCAACATGTTCCTTGATTGGGATTTCTTTCTGGCCTCCATTTTATGAGCCATAACAATCTCCCTGCCCTTTCCGGCAGGAACGGTACGGATACGTGGATTGTTGTTGTCTTCAACATTGGGATATGCAAGGATATCCTGCAGTTCCTCCTTTGGAAGCAATTCAGCCATTGCCTTTGCAAGCATGGATTTACCGGTACCAGGAGTACCGATCATCATAACATGTCTCCTCTGACTTGCAGCTTTTCTGACAACCTCCACCGCATGATCCTGACCAATGATCTGGTCGATCAATAGTTTAGGCACTTCGATGGAACTGGTGGTGTCAAATGATTCTCCCAATTCCTCATCTTTAGAAGCCATTTCTTCCGTCATAGTTTACTCACGTTTAAATCAATATTGAACTACTCCACACTTACGCATGGAGATTCCTACGAGTTGTTATGTCATTCATTGGATGTATTTGGGATACATCAAATGTCGATAACCCTGTTTGTCGTAGATTATGAGCAAAATGCTCATAGCCTGTCCAAGTGGCATTTTGTGATAGGTAACGTATCATGATATTGATAGCACTGTTTCTATCTCTATCAATAACGTTACCACAATCACATGTCATATCACGTCTATATAATGGCATATTATGTTTACCTATACGTTCTGCTTTATAGGTGAGAAATTCGATGAAACGTGATAAATAACCGTTGTTTTGTGTAGAACGCTATAAATAATTTATCCTATTATATTATTACAGCACGGCTTTCATCCCCCACCTTACGGAGGGGGGACTTCTCGCCTGTTTAGTGAAATAAACTCATTCCTGATAAATATATTTAACCGTCCAACCTGTCCTTTTCGGGAAAAAATGCCTGACATATGTGACAATTATATTTATTCATTTCCAGACACATAACATAATTACAATAAACATAAAGTGCAGGGCTTTAGTTAAAGGGAAGAAACACTCTATATATAAAGACTTGTATATTAACCAGCGGTGTACCAATGGAAAGGCTATCTACAGGAATTCAGGGTCTTGACAAAAAGATTGGTGAGGGATATCCGGGGAAAAAAGGAATTCTTATCACCGGTGCTCCCGGATCAGGTAAAACTATTTTCGCAATGCACGCAATAAACCAGGCATGTGAAGATGGAAAAAAATCTGTGATAATGGCAACAGAAGAGACTGAAGAAGACATTATCGAACAGGCAAAGATGTTTGGTTTTGCTTTCAAGGAATATATAAAAAGTGGTTTACTTGAAGTTGTAAAAATACTGGAAATGAGAAGTCGGAGCGTAACTAAGGCTGCTGAAATGATAGATGGATTGAGTTTTAAACAGATTGACCTCATAAACATGTCTGAACTGATACCTTATGATGCCGAAGTAATAGTAATGGACAATATCGGAGTTTTCGCAGTTGGTTTAACACCACGTGAATTTCGTGACCAGTTTGACACATTGAATCTTTTACTTTCACAAAAGGATGTTACAACGCTTTTTGTGATGGATGAAGCTGCGCACCAAATGACCCATGAGGTTGCAGATTACTCGACTTTTGGAAACATCAAGTTATTGGTTAAGGAAAATCCCTACACAGGGAAAATGGAACGTTTTATTTTCATACCAAAGATGAGAAATACAGCCATTTCCCTTGACCCCGTTCCGTTTGATATTACATCAAAAGGCATAGACATAAAAGGCAAGAAAGACAATTGATAGCGCTTTTTGCTAAAAAGACTTATTAATCAAGTATCCCAACCAGGACACAGGAAATATGGAAAGCGAAATCACACCTAATATACTCATAGTGGATGACGAAACACAGAATCTGGATTTAATGGAAGCATACCTCTCCCACTTATACGAACTTACCCTGGCTGAAAGTGGAGAAGAATGCCTTCAAAAAGTGAAAGAAAAAGACATAGACCTTATTCTTCTGGACATTATGATGCCGGGAATGAGTGGCTATGATGTTGCTGAAACTTTAAAAGAATCGGAAACTACACGCCATATACCGATTATTATGGTAACTGCACTCTCTGAGAAAGAGGACCACATTAAAGGTATTGAAGTTGGTGCAGATGATTTTCTTACAAAACCTGTAAACCGGGTGGAACTTCTAACCCGTATTAAATCATTGTTGCGCATCAAAAGTCTCCATGATGAGCTGGTGGCTGAAAAAGAACATCTTAAAATGCAAAACCGCATTCGAAAAGTTTTGACCTCAATTATTCCCTCCCTACTTAGTAGTGTGCCACCTGAACAGAAGAAAATAATTATTCGTCAAATGGTTGATATGGTAGAAAATATTGTGCGTAATTCATGCACTGGTTCTGAGAGGGAAACTACAGATTCACAAGATGTGGCCCAAATTTGCTGTGGGGCCATGAATCAACTGGGGGCCAGTTATTTTGTGGACGGTGGCAGTGACAAAAATGGATGTTCAATCATAAAAGCACACAAGTGCCCCTGGGGAGAAGAAAGTAAAATAAACCCCATAATGTGCAACCTCACTGCCGGAGTTTTCTCAAAGATGGTTAACGGAGTCACCGACGGCGAAGTTATCGTAGATAAAACAATGGGAAATGGGGACGACTACTGTTGTTTTCATATTTGTATAGAAGAAGAATGAGAATTCATTCTCCTTTGAGTTTCAGGATACGGATTGCCATATGAGCAGCATTTGCACCGTTATCAATACCGACAGTTGCAACCGGTACACCCGGTGGCATCTGTGCTGTAGACAATAATGCATCCAGTCCCCCAAGCTTGGCACCCACAGGCACTCCGATAACAGGTTTGCCAGTCTTTGATGCTATCACGCCGGGAAGTGCGGCTGAAAGGCCGGCTATAGCAATGTAAACGAAAGCCTCATCATTACCTACATATTCATCCAGTTCATCGGGATTGCGATGGGCAGAAATTACCTGTACATCATAATTGTAATCTGTGTTGTCCAATACATTGGTTACACGATTCGAAATTGCCCTATCAGATTCAGATCCCATAACTATTGCAATATCTACCATTTTTATACCTCATTTTAGGGAAGATTACCTTCGCCGCTTAATTCATGTTGCCTTTCTATATTCATCTGTATAAGGAGATTGAAAATCTGTTTTACCAAAGTGGAATCTAAACCTTTTTCAGTAGCAATAGAAACAGCTCTATCTATTACCACATCATTTTGCGTGTCGTCATTGATAGGAAGATTGGCCTGGTGTTTGTACTTTAAGATATTATCTGCAAATTCAATTCTTTTTGCAATGAGTTCCACCAGTTCCCTATCAATATTCTCTATCTCCTGTCTTACATTTTCGATTGTCATAAAAACCAACAATTGCCCGGTTTAAATTGCTCCTTCATTATTGATCTTCGTCCTTATCACATTTCCGCCCGTAATACGCTTCCCCCAGGCCTTTGCAAGTTTGTCCAGATCGGAGCTATCCCCCATTGCCACATATGCAGGTCCGGTACCAGAAAGAGTGACACCTTCGATACCACTTTCAAGGGCTACCATCATTGGTTTGGTATCAAAACCCAAAGCACCACAATAAAGAAAACCATTTAATGTCATTGCTTTCTCAAATTCCCGGTGGATAACAAGGTCATAAGCCATGTCTATCCAGGGTCCAATTAATTTTGATCCTGTTACGTCAGTCTCCGAACTATATGCCTTTTGAGGAGGAACAAAAACAAGTACATCACTGTTTTTCTTGATGCGGTTGAAAAGAATGTTCTCTTTGTTATCAGTTACTACCACACCACCAAAGAAAGACGCACAGGCATCATCGAAAGCCCCTGTGATTGTCACTCCGGATTTTTTAGCTGCTTGGACACCTAATTTTACCATCTCCAGAGGCTCCATTGATTCTTTTATGGCATCCAGAGTAGCAATAATAACAGCATTAGCCGCAGCACTACTACTTTTTAGTCCGCTAGCATGAGGTATTTCACTTCTTGTTTGTACCGTGCCCTGCATTTTCAAATTAAACAGGTCAAGAGTTATACCAACTGCATTCTCGATCAGAGTGGTATCCATATCCCCATTTTCTTCAATGATGCCTTCTATAGGACCATCGCCCTGTGATAAGTCAACCCTGGCAAATGTCTTGATGTCCAATCCAAAAGCCGCACCTTTACAGGTAGAAATTGCATTGAGGATGGTACCTGCACCCAAAGCTTGCCCATATCCTGTTACAGTCATGAAAAATATCTCCTTCTATCAGAGTTGCTGTTCAAACATTTCTTTAAGTTTACTAATATCAGCAATAATTGTATCCCGCTCTAATTCAACGGGATTTTGTTCCCTGCTGTATTTATCCGCCAACTTGTCAATAAAATCGAGTTCAACATGAGCAGAAGTAAATTCCGGGCTGTATGAAGACAAATCTTCAAGGGGGATTACTGCAACACTTCCCTTTGTAGTCTTTGCCTCCAGTCCTTTAACTACAAGTGAATAATTGAATTCCAGGAAACCATATGTACGAGCAAGGTTTCTGGATGTATCCTGAACCTGTTGTGCCCTTTTTGCATTCATACGCCGATAGGCAGCAGTTGAATCTTTATATTCCAGAAAACAGACCCTGTTTTCCCTCCACCAGACTGCATCATATTCTGCAAGAGTGGATGAATTACGGGAAGCCAGAACATTGAACAATACACCATTTACATCCGAAATGTCCAGATTTTGTCGAAAATCATATTCAGATTCTACAATATCGGGCCGGGTACGCAGACTGTAAGGCTCTTGTTTTCTAAATTCCAGCATAGATGGAAATAAAGCTACCTTTTATTTAAAATTGATCAAGGGAAGAAAAAAGGAAAATTATATCCTTATATCCTTCTTCCCCATTTTGATGTCCCCGACACCCAGGAAAGTAAACCTTGTTTCCATTGGAATACCGACCCCATGCACCTGAACATCCTTGCGGTCAACATCTATAGTTATTTCACCTTCGTCCAGTTCGGCTTCATGCATGTACTCCATTACCAATCTATGACCGATCTCCCGGGCAGCCTGTACCGCTTCTTCATGGGATTTGAAAGTTTCATTTCCACCGGGATAGAATAATGATACAGAAGAAGGACGCAGATTATATTTGGATTCACCAAAATTCGGGCGAATCAGCACTTCGATACGTTTTATTCCCTTACCTGCAAGGGCTCCTACCGCATTACCAACCTCGGCATATTCAGGCAGAATTATTTCCGCGTCTACTAACTTTTGCATATCATTTACATAGGCCTGTACAGGACCTCCAAGCAGTACCACAGGAACATCCACATGGAATCCGCCATAATGATTGCCACGGACAACTTTATTAATCTGTGAATCCTCGAGATCATTAAAGACATAGGAAAGAAGGTTCTGTGCCATGTTCATTGCAACTTCATCTTTAACTTTACCGGCAATTTCATCAGCATTTAGATCTGCGAAGTATCCAAGTGCCTTTGCACCGACTCTGGAAGCTTCACTGTCCCATTCATCATATTCCCCAAGAACATGAAGAGCGTCAGTTGGAGTAAAACCTATGGCCTGTACCAGACGTTTCTGGATCAGGCTTGCCATGACCATAGGCGATGGCAATGCTTTACTGTCCCAGTAGATGTCATTCACTGTCAGGGGTACATCTTTGATGCGCGAAAGAAGGTCTTCCTCGCGCTCTGTAAGTTCAATGGGTTCCTGTTTGGTTCTGATGAAGAATTTTGTGGGCTGGATGTTTTCCCCTAGCTGGCTTTTCAGTATACTCTGCCCTTTCTTGAGTTTTGTAGTGATTTCCGGATATTTACTGGCAGCCACACAGAGAGGAACGACCCGGCGTGGGCCTATGAAAACATTATGATTCTTGACCCACACATGACTGTCTCCACCCATTGCAGAGGTTTCCATTCTGATGGCTTCCACCTTGGTTGGCCAACCCCCGACAGTTGCCCCTTCATCTGTTATTTCAGGGAGATTATCAATAACCATCGCTACATCGGTACTTGTACCACCGACATCAATGACCAGGCAATCTTTGCTTTTGGCAAGATATGAAGCACCAACAAGGCTTGCTGCAGGACCGGTAAATATTGATTCGATCGGGTGTTTGAGAGCTTCTTTCATACCCACTATGGAACCATCACATTTGAGCATCATAAGTTTTGCATCTATTCCCCTTCGATCTATCTCAGATGCAACTGTTTCCATAAACCGGGTCGATATGGGCAAAAGCTGGGCGTTTAGATAGGCTGTAACCCCTCTTTCATATGCTCCCAGGGACTGGGAAAGTTCATGGCCACAGATCACAGGCATACCGGTCATTTCATCTATAACTTCCCTTGCCTTCAATTCATGATCCGGGTTTCTTACACTAAAATAGGATGAAACTGCAAATGACGAGACCTTATCCTGAACTTCTCCTACAAATTCTTTTATAAGATCCATGTCAAGGGGATACTTTTCGTTCCCTCCGGAAGAATGACCGCCCTGTACAGATATTGAATATTTTATGGATGAATCGTTTGGAACCTCTTCCCCTATCATGATAAGAGCTACCGGATAACCTGTACCTTCCAGAATAGTGTTGGTTGCAAGAGTAGTAGAGACCGATACCAGAGATACTTTTTCCAGAAATGACTGATCCAGGCCGTCAAGTACTTCCTGAATTCCATCCAGCAAATCAGGATAGGTCGTACGAGCCTTTCCATGATCAATAATCTTCCCATCCGAATCCCGCAGGATTACGGCATCTGTATATGTTCCACCGGCATCTATACCAAGACTGTGTTTCATTTATGACCCTCTGACAATTTTGAAATGAAAAAATATTGTATTTGATTTGAGATTAAAAATTTTATATTACGTAAGCAACAATACCGTCAATCTGCACAACGATAAACCTTTCGTTTTGCTTTCAAGTAACAAAAGGTGGTTTTTCCTTTTAAGCATAATGAAATACTGAAAATGCACCTGTATTTCAGCGGTTGTGTGTACATTCAATAACCATCAATTTTTCAAAAAACGCCCGGGTTTCAGCTACCACATAGCCACTGAACCCCTCTCGCTCCATGATATCAAATACTTCCCCTTTACCTGTAAGGGAAGAAATGAATAACAGAATACTCCCACCAGGTTTGAGGTAGGCAGATACTTCAGCAAAAAAGGTTGCTATAGTATCCCTTCCCTCAACCCCTCCATCAAAAGCATAATTGAGCCAACCCTCTAATTTTTCGTCTTCAGAAGTAGGGAGGTAGGGTGGATTGAACAGTATGACATCAAAATATGCTTTTTTCCTGAGCCCTTCGAAAAGATTACTGCGGAAAACCTGTATGCCGTTCTTATAGGCGCATTCAAGAGCATCAGAGTTTATGTCACAACCTATAGGTTCTACATTCTTATTAGCGGCAACCACTGCAGAAACAAAACCACTTCCCACACCTATTTCCAGCACATTCATGCCATCACTGATACGGTCTATCGCAACATCTGCAAGCAAAAAAGAATCTTCTGCAGGTTCGTACACTTCTTTTTCAATGCTAACAAAAGCATTGCGATATGAAATGGGAGCCATTAGTTATCCCTTGCTTCATAGATAATATTGGATATGGTTGCAAAATCTTCAGGAAAAAGCTGCTCAGCACGTTTTCCCAGGAAATCTTCAGGAATTAAACGAAGAATAGCTTCCTGGTCTGCCAGGTGCGGATTGAATTTAGTAAGAGCATTTTTCATTTTCTTGCGCCTCTGGCCAAATGCAGCCTCAACAACCCTGAAAAAGAGTTGCTCATCCTTCACCTCAAAAGCCGGTGGCCGGGGTACCACTTCGACTACTGCGGACCAGACTTTTGGAGCGGGAGTAAAAGCAGAGGGAGAAATTTTGCGAAGGAGTCTCACATCAGCAAAATACTGTGTGTCTACTGAAAGCCGACCATAATTCTTTGAGCCCGGAACTTCTACCATTCTTCTGGCAAACTCGTACTGATACATTAAAATTCCTTTTTCAAAGCCATGGTTTAGAAGGCGGAAAGTTATGGGAGAAGAGATTGAATAAGGTAAATTTGCTACCACTTTATTGAAGGCAGGCAATTCAACTTTCATTGCATCCCCTTCAATTATATCAATATTGGATACTTCGTGGAACCTATCCTGCAACACTGCCACCAGACGAGGGTCTCGTTCAATCACAATAACCCTGCCCGCTCTGGAGACCAGACGCTCGGTCAGATTTCCGATCCCGCCACCTATCTCAAGAACGATATCATCCCCTTGCAGGTCTGCAGCTTCTGTTATTGAAGCAAGGATCGGTTCATTTACCAAAAAATGCTGGTCAAGGGAACCACCCCTGATCCCATATTTTCTAAGAATAGAGTATACCACACCTACACCCTTTATTCATTGTGGGGGCGGCGATGTGGCCTTGTGAAGAGTCTGTACTTGATGTTGTCATCTTTCAGTTCTTCCATGATACGATTGACAATAGCCTTTTGAGGCGTATGTACTCCACCCACACGTTCATGGAGTTCTTCAAGACTTTTGAATTCACCTTTTTTGCGTTCATCGATTATTGCCCACATGAGTTTTTTGCCAATACCGGGTAAAAGCTCTAGCATGTGCTGGCGAGTGGTTATGGGATGAGCTTCATTGAAGAACTTTACAAAACGTTCTTCATGATGTATTACCGATTGCTCCAGTACAAATGGAAGTTCAAGTTGTGCACCACTTGTAAGATCATTGTAATGAATCCGATGCTTGACATGATCAATTACTTCCCTGTCACCCTCTCCAATATAAACTCTGGACTGTATCTGAGGAGTAACTTTATCCTTGGGGACAAGTTCCATGAGTACGAATTTCGAATCACCCACTGCCTGGACTAAAGGTATTTTCTGGTATGTGGGACGCGGGTCATTAGGATTTCCATAAGGAAGATAATCCAGAACCCATGCGTACTCTTCTCTTTCAGTTTTTTTCCCCTTTGTATTCATTATATCCTCCACGGTGCACGTAAGACTATTGATATTATCTAAAAGAAAAAGTCGTATATGGAATATAAATTTATTCCATATAATCCATTACGAGTTCAAGGATGGTGTCAAGCTCTTCATCTGTGAGAGTATATCTCTCTTTGGCATAAAGCGTACGGAGTTCATCCCTAGAAAGTGGCATTGTGTCCACTATCCGAATTGCAATCTCCGGTTTCATTTTCTCCACTTCAAGCAATTTGTTGACAAACTCGCGTGCTTGTTCAGCACTTGTCCTTGAGAACATGTCTGCATGGTTTATGGCTTTGCGCAGCTCATATCCAAGCTCTTCTTCATTATTGACACGTTCTTCCAGAATCTGGTGGAGAATTGCCCTGACCTCGGGTAACGTAAGTAATTCTTCATCAAGAACTTTTTTAACTATCATTGGAAAGCACTCATCCTTTCTGCCTTAAGTAGACCTGCCTTTAAGGCAGGAATATTGCAACAGACTAAACTATCAGAGGCAAGGCAGATATAGCTATTTCTGCAAGCCTCCGAAATTTATATTTCTAACCAGAAATCAGTATTTCTGGGGTTTAAGGTGCTGTGGCAGGACGATGACCTGCTTGTTAGCATTTCCTTCACGTACCTCAAGGATATAGGCACGCCCGCGCTGAGAGAGTACCTTACCGGTTTTACCCTGATATCTGGGATTTGGCATTCCTTTCTGGACACTGGGATCAATATCGATATGAACTCTCTGTCCTTCACTGAAACTCTGGATGGCCCTGCTCACAGGAGAGAGGCCTCTTTCCCTGATTGACTTTTTAAGCTTGTATCTTGTACAGTATCTTTCACCATTTGATTTTGGCATAATGTTCCTCCGTTGATGATATATAAATTATAATCCGGTTAATTAGATCTTCACATCGACCACATCAAGTTCTTCAACCACTGCATCAATTCCAAGCAGACCGGCGAGGCTCGGGGTCGTGCGTCCCTCGTCACTGGATATAAGCTCTTTCACATAAAGCCCGCCTTCACAGTCAACCCTGATTATTGCATGATCCTGATGATATTCGAGGAGTTCTATCGAATGCACCTGACGTTTCCTTACAAGATCAGCCCTTCGATGCGACACCCTTTGCGGTGTGCGCTGTTCGATAAGATTACCCTTGAGGTCCTCAAGAGCAGACCTGATGGCGTCTTCCGTAACAGGGGCACTGAATGTAACTTTAAGCTTATAAACTTTATCCGCCGTAGAGTTCTTCAGAGTCTGAACTCTGGCCTTGTCCGCAAATTTGAGCCCTTCAACTTCAATTTTCCCGTCAGCTTTACTGTTTATCTGTTCTTCCAGATCTGAAAGATTGTAGTCACGCCTGCCCGGATTTAGAGCTTCAACTACAAAGGGGCGACCTGCACCAAGCATTAAGGCATCTATGTCTTCCCTTCCGGCACCATGGAATTTAGTATCATCACTGCCAAATGCTTCAATTACAGGTTCACTAACCAATTCATCCACGGATTCTGGATATTGTTTTCCTGTATTATCACAGCTCTGACATCCCCTGCCCTTGCATTTGCGGCAGGGCCATCGGGTCTGGGGTATCCCGCGCACAAGTTTGCGATAGCGACCTTCAACATAAACCGAGCGGATTTCCAGTATGATATTTTCTTCTGCTATGTCAAGCATAACAACAACATCGGGCATTTTGAGGTTTACTTCCTTACCGCTGCGGGCTGCCAGGCGCTTTCCGATCTCCCTGTTAAGTTCGGTTTTCAACTGCTCGGCATAATCTGCTCCGCATTCAGCCCAGAGGATCTCTTCATTCTCAGCCAGCAGTCCACTAACCTTTGTACCCACAACAAAAGTGGAATACTCGATTCCTTCAAGAGCCTTTATAGCTCTGTCCACCCATTCATCCAGATTGTCAAAAAGCCCAATGCATACCCAGCATTCCTCTTCTTCGCAGGAAGCATTCAGTGACTTACATGCGTAGGAGTTGGAAGGGGCGAGTTTTTCAAGTAAATCCTTATAGCCTTCTTCTTTCATCAGGCGTGCAGCTTCTAAAGAGAGGGATAATTTGATAGCCTGTCCTCTTTCAGCATTTGTCAGGCCAGTAAGCAAGCGGGCAAATTGCCTGCCCATACAATTGTCGCATATTGGGCCTTCCTCAATGATTCGTGCTGCTGTTTGCATTATGGTCATGTATTCACTTCCAATAGCAAAAAGGTTAATATTCTTTTTCCCTGCGGTCAAGTTCGTTGTGCAAAATTGTAATGCAATGATCTGAATGGAGGGATATCGGGCCTATATTAAGTTTTATTGCACCGGCTTTTTCTATCTCTGCCTCTTCTTCTTCAGTAACACCGTTGTGATCACCCAGAATAAAGACCATATCCCCCCCAGGCAGTTTTTCTTCCCGGATTTCCTTGCCGTCTTCAAGCAGATAATACAGGGAGCAACCCTGCTGCTTGAATTCGGAAAGGAGAGTGGACAGGTTTGCATCACGCACAGTGACACCGGGAGTAGAGCGGATCTCAAAGTCAGAGGAATCCTTATCGAGGGCTTTTTTGATAAGGGAACCGCTGCTTCGTTCATCCGGATTCAGGTAACGTACGGTCTCACCGTCGAATTTGATAACCCTGCCGGGGTCGGGTTCTCCGAGAAGCAAGAGGTGGATCTGTACGTCCCGGCGCAGGTCATGGGAGAGAAAAAGGGCTGAATTTACGCACCTGCACAGTATATCCATCCTGCCGGCAGAACCAGGCAGGTCATTCAGGGAAAAATCATCGGCTGTATGGGCCTTATGGGCAATAATGAGAAAGTGTTTCATGATATGTTATCCTTTCAATTTCTGATGCCGATAAAATGTTCAGTACTATTTAAAGTTGATTATGCGTACTGTTAATTCAGCAAGTTTATAAATTTAAAGGAAGATTGAATTATTGTAAATCCTACAGGAGTCACACAGATGGCAGACGAAATTGATTATGATATCATTGGGAATGACATGCAGCTTGTGGAGATCGAACTCGACCCTTCCGAAAGTGTGAGGGCAGAGGCCGGAGCCATGATGTATATGGGCCAGGACATCAAAATGCAAACATCAACAGGCGGCGGACTTTTCAAGGGACTCAAGAGAATGGTTACCGGTGAGAGTTTCTTTATCACTTCCTTTACCAATGACGGAGACGGTAAGGAAAGGGTCGCATTTGGTGCACCATACCCGGGCAAAATTATTCCTATAGACCTTTCAGAAGTAGGTGGAAGTTTCCTGTGCCAGAAAGATGCTTTCCTGTGTGCGGCCAACGGTATAGAGGTGGGTATTGCATTTTCCAAGAGGATAGGTGCAGGCCTGTTCGGGGGAGAAGGTTTCATTCTCCAAAGACTGGAAGGGGACGGCCTGGCTTTTGTGCATGCCGGTGGAACAATAATCAAAAAAGAACTGGATGCAGGAGAGACCATGCGTGTGGATACCGGCTGTCTTGTGGCTTTTTCTGAATCTGTGAACTATGACATAAAGTTTGTAGGGGGCTTTAAGAATGCCTTGTTCGGGGGAGAAGGAGTGGTCCTTGCTACAGTATCAGGCCCCGGTACGGTGTACCTGCAGAGCCTGCCATTCTCCAGACTGGCTGACAGGATTGCGGCTGCCACAGGCCTTGGTTCCCAGAGTAACAGGGGCGAAGGCGGCGGCTTGAGCGGCATCCTCGGCGGCGATAAGAACTTCTAAGGAGCATAAAATGATGCGTATACTTGCAATGTCCGATGCACACGGGAATTTTACACGCATCCCTGCCATACTTGAGAGGGCAGGGGATGTGGATTTGATACTGGTTGCAGGAGATATTACCAACTTCGGGCCGGATGAGCAGGCCCTGGAGATGATGGGAATGTTTGACAAACCAACCCTGGCCATTCCGGGCAACTGCGACCTGCAAAGTATTTGCAGCATTCTGGATGAGTCAAAGGCCATAAATCTCCATGAGCGTTTGTGGACCATGGGGAATGTGGCTTTCATAGGGATGGGCGGATCCAACCCCACACCCTTCAAAACTCCCTACGAAATTGAGGAGGAGGAAATTGCAGCAACCCTGGACAAACTGGCTGCTGAAGGAAGACAGAAGGGCGATTACCTGGTGCTGCTGTCCCATTCACCCCCTTACTGCACGCTGGATCGCATCGAAGCCGGCAATGTGGGTTGTAAGGCTGTAGCCGATATGCTGGGCAAGGTGGACCTGATAGTCTGTGGCCATATCCATGAGGATAAGGGAGTCATGGAAGTGGCAGGTACAACTGTCGTGAATACCGGTATGGCTTCGGAGGCTTCTGCTGCGCTTATCGAACTGGATGAGAAGTCGGGCAAACTGGATATCGAGATGCTGCAGGTCTGATCTCAGGGATCGATTTCCAGCAGGTCCGAGGCGATATACACCTCACCTTTGAATCGGCTGCGCAGGTATTCCAGTGATTCCTGTTCATGGCCCTGCATTTGCGGGTAGAGATGGGTCAGGTAGAGTTTGCCTGCATCAAGTTTTTCTATATAGGGGCCCAGCATGTCCGGTGTGGTGTGGCAGTCGACGTCAAAACCCGGAGGAAACGAACATTCGTGAATGAGAACATCGGCCCCCTGTGCCAGTTCCATGAGGGAGTCACAGGGTTCGGTGTCCCCGGCATATACCATTATTTTCCCTCCATCTTCGAGCCTGTAACCCAGGGAGGGTACACTGTGCACTCCTGCAGCACAGCTGAGCCGGCAGTCACTACCTTCAAGTGCGATTTGCCGGCCGGGTTTGAGTTCGGTGACGGAGAGGTCAAACCTGCCCTGTAGATAGGGATACAGCCCGATCAGGCCGTCCAGCCAGTCCCGGGTGCCCGGGGGCCCGTAGATGACACAATCGCTTTTCTCGCACAACCAGCGGCTCTTGAGCAGGGGCAGGACATCGGCCACATGATCCAGGTGCAGGTGGGTCAGGATGATTGCATCAACATCCCGGGGATCACGCCCGCTCTCAAAGAGGCGCTGCAGCACCCCGGCCCCGCAGTCAAAAAGTAATAAACCGCCGTTCTCAGTCTCAACTGCAATCCCGGACTGCACCCTGCCGGGCCGAGGGATTGCCACACCGCTACCAAGGAATTGTATTTTCATGCTTACCATAATAAGGTTTAAGTAACTTAACTCTAATTATGGATTCCGAATGGCTTTATAAAGCCCATTCATCCAACCAACCGGCAAAGGCTAATTCTACACATCTTCCTGCGAGGGTTGCCCAGCCCGGTCAAAGGCGCCGGACTTAAGATCCGGTTTCGAAGGAATTCGAGGGTTCGAATCCCTCCCCTCGCATCGCTTTTTTGGGTTATAGGTAGGTTGGAAAAATGCAACCTTCTAATAAAAGGGAGGTTCGATTTTTAAAATAATTATATGTTTCTAATTTTTAAAGATATTTTTGGAAGTGTTTTTGGGTTTAATGAAAAATGAGTGTTTACAAAAATATTCAATACTCAGATTTAATCCCTTTTATAAAATGTTAATATACGTTGGTATTATTCCTATATTCTATTATTTACCTTTTAAACATATAACAATATTTTTATAACATTATTTCTGATTCAACAAGGGGTGGTTTCTCAAAATGTCATTCATAATAGATTACATAAATAATAAAAAAACCCTAAATGATTCGGAAAAAGAAATTATTAAAAATATGTTAAATAATACTTCAATAAATGCTAGTGATAATGAATTAATTGAGTTGTTTGATAAATTAATAGAAAGGTCTCTTAGAGGGAAATTATGAGTCGCAGAATATCTACAATAGAAGTTAATAATTTCAGGCCTTACAGAAATGTAAATATCGATTTTTCATTATCAGATAATAATCCAGACTTAAACATAATATTAGGAAATAATCGATTTGGTAAATCGAATATCTTAAAAAGTCTGCTTTGGTGCTTATATGGTGAATTGCCTAATTACGATATACTTAATGATAATATCAAAAATATTCGCCATCGTGATGAAAATGTGTTTGTCAATATTAGTCTCGAAAATTCTGCCAAAGGTTACTTGAAAAGGGATTTAACGGGCCTTACATATATTAAGAAAGACAACATATCTAAGAAATTTGTTCCTTGTGAGTATCCTAAAATAGAAGTTGAAAAGATATTGCCTAATTCTATAAAAGAATTGTTTTTATTTAAAGGAGAAGATCTAGATGATTTTTTTGGTGAACAAAATAAATATTATCTAAAAGATACAATAGAATCTTCTTCTAAAATAAGTGATTTGGTTAAAATTAAAAAATTACTTGCTGATATAGAAACTAAATATCGGAAGCAAATTGCGAAAAACAACAAAACTGACGATAAATTAAGTAAGATTGGTAAGGACATAGAAGAATTTAATAAATTAGATAAGCAGCTCGATCAAGATATAGAGAAAAATACAAAGCTTATTGAAGCATATAAATCGAAAGTTGAAGATATCAACTCTAAATTGTTACATACTGATGAAAAACACATAAATAGCTTGCTTCAACAGGAAAAGAGTATTCAAAATCAGCAAAAAATAATTGAAAGTGGGATTGAAGAACAAAAAAAGGAAATTGTGAAGTATTTTTTGACTGAATTATCCAATGGATTTATTAAGTCGGCTATTAATGATTTGAAGAATGAATTGTCTTCGATGGAAGATAAAGGAATGTTCCCTCCACCAGTAAATCCACAAACAATAGAGAAAATAAAAGAGAAGAAGAGATGTATTTGTGGCTGTGAATTAAACTATCAAATGGAAGAAATATTAGATGAATTATACAAAGATGTGAATACAAATAAAGTAGATGATTTGTATAAATTAAATCTTCAACTGTATTTTAATGAAGACAAATACATAAATAAATATAAACAATTTAAAAATTTGTTTGACCAAAAAGTTGCATTGGAAAATGAATTAACAGACACCATGAATAACTATGAGAATATTTCTCAAGAACTTATGGACATAAAAGCTAATGATGTCCCTAAATTACAAGCTGAAAAAAGGGCATATAGGGATGAAATTGGTAAACTTGAAGCTTCTAACAAGCAGAAAGAGATGGATTTACATTCCTGTAGACAGAGAATTCTTGTTTTAGAAAACGAATTCAAAAAGCTCTCTTCAAAAACAGGATATTCAAATGTTCTTAATAGTAAACTAAAATATGCAGGTGAGTTGAAAGAGACGTGTGGTGAACTATATGATGAAATGTTAGATGATGTTCGCCAAGATCTAGTGACAAAGACGAAAGCAAATTTCAAAAATTTGTTTTGGGAAAATTACAAATATATAGATTATGACATACAAATTGATTCACACTTCAGAATAAAGGCAATAACTCCTGAAGGTGTGGATATGATTAAATTTTTGTCAACTGGAGAAACAAAGGTCTTAGCACTTTCTTTTATTACTTCACTTTCTGATTATTATGGATTTGATTTTCCGTTAATCATTGATGCACCATTTTCAGATTTACAAAAAGAGGTTGTTAATGATGTATTTGATGTTATTCTAGAAATATCTCATGAAAGGCAAGTAATAATATTTACAATTCCAGAAGAGAATATAATGGATAAAATAGTAAAACAATCTAATGTAGTTTATAAATTGCAGAAAGATAACGTGGACAATACGATCATGGAGAGAGTGAAATGATACAATTAGAAGATCCTCCTCGTGACATTAAAATCGAACAATCTACAAAAGATAAATATAAATTTTTATCTGGTATATTTAATAATGTAGATATGAAAACATTATTTGTTTTTAATATGAAAATTGGTTTTTATTTTGGAATACAAAAAAAAATACAAAAAGCAAATCATATAGGTCAATTGAGTACACTAAATGAAAGTGATATCGTAGACATGATTACAATTGCGTATTCTGTGAATAAAAATATGAGTGAAATATTTGATGGACAAACAGTTGTCCATACTTGTCAAGAGTTAGCCAATGGTGGTACAGAATATTTGTATAATTTATTTACAGAAAATAATAAAGATAATTTATACATAATTGAAGATATAGCTGATGAACTCGTGGAGACTTTATCTAAATAAATCTGTATATAGATACTCTAAATCGTAATATTTGATTATTGTTTTTAATTTTGAATCGTTAAAAACTGATAGTGGATTATTTGAATATTTTACAAATTCAAAACACCGATTTATTTCTTTTAGAGCAATTTTTTTCTCCATATCATATAATGTAGGATTAATTTGATTGCCAAATGGTGGAATCACGATGAAGTCATAAATATTTGCCTTTTTATCTTTCTCTTGTGATTTTCTCAAAACTCGCCCTCTTCTTTGTACATATTCTCTTGGATTCATTGAACTTGAAAGAATTATAGCATTTTTTGCTTTGGGAATATCAATTCCTTCATCTAAAACTTTCATGGAAATAATAATATTTATATCACCTCGTTCAAAGCTATCAATAATAGAGGATCTTTCGGAAGATGGTTCATTTCCTGTTATCTGTGAGTATGTTGTTGAAATTTCATCTAATTTTTTCTTTATTTCACCAAGTTGGTATTTATCTAAGCAAAAAATAAAAGTATATTCCAAATTTTCTTCGCGGAGAAGCCTATCAATAAGTGATTTAAAATTCATCAACTTATTTTTTGATTTTTTAATAATTTTTGCACGTTTATTAAGCAATGATTGCATAATATCTTCTTTATTGTCAGTATCCACAAAAGATGTAGTACTTATTTTTTTTGTAAGATTTGTATATTCATTAAATTCTTGGTGGTTCATTTCTACTACTTGCAGGTAATAATTATAGGGACAAAGCACTTCATCTTTTATAGCACATCCTATATCATAAGTATATTGTTCTTTTCCAAAAAAAGAAAAAAGTAATTCATTTGTTTCTTCATCATACATCCTTTCAGGGGTAGCACTAAGTCCCAATCTATAATTTGCCATGCTCATAAATTTTTTATCTTCAACTGTAACAATGCGACTTTTTGAACCTAATGAATGCATCTCATCCGCAATAAAAAATAAATTATCAACATTATAGCCACTGAATCTTTCTATTATTTTTTCAAGTTTATTATATGTAGATATTATAATCAATTTGTTTAAACGATTTTTACTATAATCGTGTAATGAACTACTAAGTAAAAAATCCCAATTATATTTATCCATTAGAAGTATTTTATCAAAATATACGAAATTATTTATTTTTTCATACCATTGATTGCATATTTCATTTGTAGGAGCTACTATAAAAGTAATCATTTTTTTCTCGATATTAATTAGCTTAATAATTGCTGCAATTCCAAGTATTGTTTTGCCTGTACCTGTTGCCATCTCGGCAATAAGTTGGAAATTATTTATCTCCCATTGATCAATTGCTTTTTTTTGGTAAGGCCTCAAAGAAATAGTTTTTTTAGCTAATTTCGAGATACAAGGACTGTAATTCTTATTAAGTGTTTCTAAGTTTATTTCAGAAACATCATTTGGCGCTTTTTCAATTATTTTATTCTTAATAGCTAACGGTAAGGGCATAACTTCAATACTTTCTGAAAAACCATTCCATATTCGCTCAAAATGAATCAAATCTTGCTTAAAATATACTCTTTCATAATTATTCCAGTTTCTAAAAACTTTAAATTCTTCTATGTTGCCAATCCATCCTTTTCCGGTTTCATTAATAGAGCCACTAAACGAGATTTTGTTGGAATCCTTATCTGACATTATACCGATTTTTTGATGAAATAAGCTTTTGAATTCAGATATAGTATTTTGTTTTGGTATTGCAATCTTTATTTCAATCAAATTTTTGTATAGTAGCCATCCGAATATTTTATATATTTCTTTTGAAAATAAATTTTCTATTGACTCTTCATGCAAAAGAGAATTTATTTCATCAACAACTACACTTGGATCTCTATAGATATCTTCAGCTACTATTACATCTTGTTGGTTGGACAACAACCCAGTTATCAATTTCATTTTTCCTTGGTTGCGTATAAATTCAGCCATACCTTTAGCAGATACCGCAAGGGCCATTGAAGAAAAATATCCTGTTATTCTACTATATTCAATAGAATTGCTTAAACAAGGTATGTAAAAGTCATTTAAAACATCATCATCTTCAGATGAATAAGCTGGTTTTAGATATAGGTCTTTTAGGGAAGACATACTATATGTTATGAAGAGGATTCATTTATAAATTTCTCTATGAAGCAAAAAATATAATATCTGTTTCTTATGAGATACTCAAAAAGATTAATATAGAGAAATTAATTAGTAATGCACAATGAAAGTTATGGAAAGCAACCTTATTAATAAAGTATATAATATAGATGCACGGTACCTTTTTAAGGTTGTGCAGGAAAAAATTATTGATGTAACAATAACTTCCCCTCCCTATTTTGATTTGAAAGATTATGGAGTAGATGAGCAAATTGGAAAAGGACAATCATATACAGATTATCTCAATGATTTAAATCGCATATTTACTCATGTATATAATATTACAAAAGATACAGGAAGTTTATGGGTTGTATTAGATACATTCAAAAAGAATGGAGAAGTATGCCCTTTACCATTCCATTTCGCTGAAGAGATGAGAAAGATAGGTTGGTTGTTTCAGGATATAATAATTTGGGACAAAGTCAAAACAGTACCATGGAGCCAAAAGGGGCAGACTAAAAAAAGATATGAATACATTTTGTTATTCTCTAAATCAAAAGAATATAAATATCATTTGAATCGGGGGCGTGAACATCGACCTGAAAATTTGAAAGAATGGTGGATAAAATATCCTGAAAGATACAACCCTAGAGGTAAAGCACCTGAAGAAATATGGGATTTTCCAATTCCTAATCAAGGATCTTGGAGCAACGGTTGTATAAACCATTTCTGTCCTTTCCCCTTAGAAATGATTGAGAGAATGTTAGAATTGACATCAGATGAAGGGGATGTTATACTTGATCCTTTTGCAGGTTCAGGGTCTGTGTTAATACAGTCAAATTTAATGAAGAGAAATTATATAGGATTTGAATTAAATAAAAGTTATGTAAATAAATTAAACCAAAATATGAATATCATAATGGATCAAATGTACAATAATTTAAATGGTAACAATAAAGAGGTGAATAATAAATTTAATTTTTATGAGACAATCATTAAGTTGAGAATTCTAAAGTATGCTAGGATAATGGCAAAAAAAATTGATATAAATTTTCCTAGGATGGTGGATTGTATATATGTGACTCAATCAACAAAAAAACCTATTGAAAACAATATTTATTCTCATGCTAACTATACAATTTATCTCTCCAGTAATAAAAAACAAACTTCTATAGATGATCTCAAAAGTTATGTGCACGATATCACAAATAGGAAACCATTATCGAAATTTGGAATTAGTCCATCTATAAAATTCTCATTTGAAAGACCAAGCACTCAATTAAACAAAAAAGTAAAAATATATGAATATACAAAACTTAATACACATATGTATAAAAAAATGTATGATTATCAAGATAGTGACCATCTTTTAATTTTAAGCCCTATAAAAATGTATATTAATGAAAAAAAATATATTGATTCTATCCGATAAAATAATACTATGAATGTTAATTATAGTTAGTAATTAGGTTTATCGAATTGCTTAGTAATTGAATTTCCTTCGTTTCATTCATCAGTGTCCACCTTTCTAACAAGTTGCTCCCATTGATTGAGCCTCTCCTGTACATGTTTATTCAAACTAAACGGTTTATCAACTCTGGCTCTACGCTTCAAATCATGTAGAGTACCCTTTGAGAACCCCAATTTTTTCCACTCAACATAGGAAATATCAAGAATCAACTGCCTGATTTCCATGTTGTCCTGTCTTTCAATTTCATAGACAGGAGACATGAAATCAACGGTTTTGCGTTTACCAACAAGGTATTGAGCCAGTTCTCTTGTCTTCAGGAGCTATATAGCACTCCATGTATGCTGTTTATTCCTGTATTGAGCACGTTTATTCAACCATCGATTAACTTCCTCAGTAACCTTTCTGGCCCCTGTAAGTTTAAGCCTTAGCGCATAGGTTTCTGTCCGTATCAACAGAACGACTGACAGGCACAGGCAACAGGTCACTGCGACAGTTGTGATGCAGTGGTGGTCTCATTCTGCTTGCTTCAACCGAATCTGCATCAAAAACCGTGCCATGCAGGGCCCTGCACTGTGGTGAGGTACGGTCATCGATCTCTGCAAAGAATTCGACCTGTACTCACGCATGAAAACCACCTCATGCATGCGCATAAACCACTTCTGAAAAAATCCTGCTTTTCAATTCATCCCTTACAGCACGTTTCGAGATGATATCTACCTTTGACCCGAACTCGTCTTCAAGAAAAATTCCAAGAGCTGCGAGATCAAAAATATCCGCCCCTTTCTCAAACTCAACAAGGAAGTCAATATCGCTGCCGGTTTTGTATTCATTCCTCACCACCGACCCAAAAAGGCCTATTTCCTTAACCTTATAGTTCTTTTTCAATTCCGCAAGCATCTCATCCAGTCTTCCCAGAATAATATCCTTTTTGATCATATTAATTCCCTTATGAGATCTCTGATACACATTTTGGAGGGTCTTTTTATATTATTGCTTTGGTTGGCGTTGTCTGGCCACTCCCATGAATTCATTGATTTCAGAATGAACCTAGAGATCCTCATATGAATCATCAATGAAACAGAAATTGAATTTTTAGTGCAAGCCAACACATGGAATACACCCCCTTTTATAAGATTATGCTTCAATAAAAAAATAGAGGATAGTTACTCTACAAAATCCAAAATAGGAGAATTAATATGAAAATAACTGTTTTCAATGGTAGTCCCAGAGAAAGAAAAAGCAATACCCATCGAATTATTGATCCTTTGTTGGAGGGGGCCAGGCAAGCGGGTGCTCAGACAGAAGAGATATTCCTGGCAGAGCATAATATCAATCATTGTTGTGGTTGTTTTAGTTGCTGGACTAAAACTCCCGGAAAATGCGTAATCAATGACGACATGTCCGAGCTCATAGATCTTTTTTTTGAATCGGATCATGTAGGAATGGCCACTCCTGTCTATGGATTGTTTATGACCTCAATACTAAAGAAATTCAACGAAAGACTGCTGCCTACCGCAACTCCACATATTCACAAAAATGAAGATGGAAGCTGTTATCATGAAGAAAGAATGCACTATCCCCGTTTTTTTATGATTGCCAATTCAGGATTTCCCGGAGAACACAATTTTGACTTATTCAAGGCATATATGGCGTCTCAGAATCCCGTACTGGAAGTCTACCGAAATAGTGGAGGAATATTAGAAGACTGTCCAGACGAAAGTGTCAAAAAAAGAATCAACGAATTTTATGATGCACTGCGAGAGGCCGGAAAAGAAATGGTCAACGAAGGTCAGGATTCAGAAGATATAATTAAAAGTATTCATGCCGAACTAATCAGTGATGACGAGTTTATGGCAGGTGCTAATCAGTACTGGGATGAAGAAATAGCAAAAGGTGAATCATAAACAAATAGGAAGTAATATTTGCCTCAAAACGCAACACATGAAGAGTGCATTCAATTGAGGCATTCAATTTCGCTAAAACAACTCACATCAGATATCGCAATCAATCCAGACCGGCATCTGCTTTGAAAGCCTTTAGTTTGAGACTCATAACAGGGTAGCCTGAGTACTGATTCTCACCAATCTCTTTGTCTTGATCCATTATCCGGACCTGGAATCCAGCATCTTTTATTATTCCCAGGTAGTCATCTTTGAGCAATGCACCCCCTATACAGGCACATATAAGATCTTCATCATTCCTTTGCTCGGGGGTCAGGTCATTCAGAAGAACAATATCTGAAACATACATCCTCCCATCATTTTTGAGAACACGGTATGCTTCCCTGAATACTTTGGATTTGTTAGGTGCAAGATTGATTACACAGTTGCTTATAATGACATCAATAGAACCCGTATCAACAGGTAAAAACTCGATATCCCCCTGCCTGAACTCGACATTATCGAATTCATACTTTTCAGCATTCTTTCTTGCTTTTGCAACCATATCTTCTGTCATATCCACACCAATGACTTTCCCGGTCTTGCCCACCTTCCTTGCAGCGATAAAAGTATCAAATCCTCCTCCGGAGCCAAGGTCAAGAACGATATCGCCTTCTTTTACCTCACCGAATGCCGTGGGATTTCCACATCCAAGCCCCAGATTCGCTGCAGAGAATGATTGTGTGTCTTCAGATGAATAGCCAATGGATGTTGATATCTCTTCCTTTGTGAGGTCCCCGCAACATTCACAACCCTGTACAACATCCAATGCAATTTTTCCGTATGTATCCTTTACAACTTTTTTCGTGGAATCTGCATCTGCTGTATTGTCAGAGCAACATCCACAACCCTGTACAACATCCAATGCAATTTTTCCGTATGTATCCTTTACAACTTTTTTCGTGGAATCCGCATCTGCTGTATTGTCAGAGCAACATGAATCAAATTTTTCAATTCCGCAATTTTCAAGTTTATCTTTCATATTATCATCCATTATGCTGTAAATTACGTATCTACCCTCTTTTTCATACTTCAGGAGACCCGCTTCACAAAGTATCCTGAGATGCCGGGATACAGTGGTTTGATCCTTGCCCGTAATTGCCGCAAAATCACATGCACAGTGATCATGTTTTAACAGGCATCCTATTATTGCAAGACGCGTTTGGTCCCCCAATGCTTTGAAGAATTTAGCTTTTTCGTGAAGCATTCGTTGTATATATGTGCATTTATGCATATATTTCTTTTGCAAGCAGTTTTTGGAAAAACGAGGCACAAAGAGGAAAGCAAATACAATAAATACTTTATGATTTTTTTATGGCTTGGTAGTTATTATTTAATTTATTGTGATGGGTAAGTCCAAAAGACAATTTTGGCATGGTAAACCGATTTGGGTGGTAAGTGGGCGACACATGTCTTTTCTATCTGCGTACAGATACCTTACCCATCACTATACTATAATAGATGTTTTTATATGGGATATAATGAAAAGAACGAATGGTTCTGAATTTTGTTATCCCTCTTCAGTCTTAACAATCAGCAGAGTATTATTATCTTCGAGTTCACTTGTCCTGCTTGCAAGTGAATCGAGTTCATGTCTGACCGCTGCCAGCTTCATAATTAAAGGTGCGTTTTTACAATCTACCTATAACTTCCACACTGAACTTCAGGATCATACTTCTCAAAATTCAGCTTTTATCTTCCTTAAGACAAATGTACCAGTCAGAACATTTCAATTCCTTATCTTCCATGCGCTTTTTTGCATCGTCATAGGAAAGAGGAGTCGGTATTATGACGTCATCACCGGGATTCCAGTTAACAGGAGTATCTACTTTTTCCGAATCTGTTTTCTGGATTGCCTGCAGGATACGTTTTATTTCATCAAGGTTTCTGCCATTGGAAAGTGGATAAAAGGCCATATAACGGATGCGTGACTCGGGGTCTATTATGAATATTTCCCTCACCGGTTGGGAGTTCATGATTTCATTATCAGCAGTTGCCTTATTTGGCTGAATGTCCTGGATATAGCGCATATATCTTTTGTTCTCAGAAGGCTGGAGCATCCCATATTTTTTTACTATTGTCAACCCCAGATCTTCTATTATGGGAAATTCTACATCTATGCCCGAGATGCCTGGTAGTCATACATTCATTTTGTTCCACAATAACAAATCAACGTATATTATCCAGATATTACCTTAACCCAAAGCATGAAATTTTAAAGCTGGTTTAACATTTCAAAACAAAGAGTATATATGTAATACGCAACTACATTCGTATTAATCAAGCCTGCTTAATAATGGGGTGGTATGAGCGGGCTGGGGAGTGGGGGTACTAAAAAAGGTAATTACCCGCTCATCTATTAAGAATGGTTTTTTGCTGTATATACATGTTTTGCTCAGATTTCTAACCTTAATGATGATTAAAAGCATCTAGCTAAAGCATTGTACATAAATACATACAAAAATATCATAAAAACAGTAATAATATCGCATACAAATCAGAACGAATTTATAATTAAATGGCATTAAACTATTATTTTAGACAAATGTAATATTGTTATTAATGACTGCACCTATAAATTCTTAAAAGGAACATCGAAATGTCTGAAGAAAATAAACGCAGGACAGCATTCATAATAGCTATAATAGTAGGGATACTTGATATCTTTGTACTTTATCTCGGGACAATCAGGCCGGCCCATATCGGCTGGGCGGTAGCCAGTTGTACACCTACCATCAGCCACCTTCAGGGAGAAGGTACTATGTGTAAAAAAGGGCCCGGGTTTTTGTAAAGCAGATAGACAAGTGGCAAAATCGTAATAACTGCAATGAGGCTATATGCCGGCATATACAGCATTTCTGCCGGGAACCCAGAACTCTCACTAGTCGGCGTTTGAATGGCAGGCTGGCCAAAAAACTGTGAATGGCTGCAAATGCCACAAGACAAAAAAAGGATAATAGTAGATGAAACCAATTCCAGCACTCTCCTTTTTTGTTTGAATGAACCTTATTTATTATTTTTATCTAACAGTAACCTGTAGTATCTTTGTATAAACCAACCATCTAAATGTCACGAGAAATATTGTGGTTGTTTTCTGAATGCAATGATTTCATGAAACCGCTACTATTTATTTCCGCATGTACTAATACATGGCAAAAATATATTGATTTAGCCTTAGTTCATAACAAAATTTCAATCCCTGATTCAAATGCTAGGTTGTAAGTAAAAATGATTGCAGAATGAAATATTTAAAATATATAACGCAAGAAAAACAGTCACATTAAAAGAGAAAGAAATGATTTATTCACCAGTAAAATGGTGAATAATCAAATCATTCAATACAGCAATTATTTATCGCCTTTTCTAAGGCTTTTCATTTTTTCAAGTTCTCCCTCAAGTTCCCGAATTTTCATTTCATCGATGGAATCCGCATAATCCGCCAGTTCCTTATCGGCTGTCTGAAGCGTGTTGTGCAGCCTTTCCACTACATTCTTCTCCAGATTCAACCTCTGTTTCCTGGTCTCGCTAACAAGGTCCTCGACAAGTACCTTCCCTTCTTCCTTGCTGATGGCACCTTCCTTAACCCTTGTATTTACAAATTCCCTTATTCGCTCTTCGGACATAGCTGCCAATCCTGCACCAATCAATGCAGTTGCGCCTAAAAGACCCATCTTCTTTATCTTTTCCATGTATAATACCCCACTACTGATCAGATAGGATTCACAATCGGCATGAATTAAAGTCAACCAGTAAGTCAATCAACTATATTTGAAGCCAGGGAAAACCTTCCATCTGTTTTTATAATAACAATGGGTGACCGAATGCCGATTCAGAAATTCACAACTCCCCGATTTGTGTTTCCCATCCAGATAATAATAGGTACAACTAAACATATATTTGTTGGGCCTCAAAGAAGAGGCTACAGATTAATTTTATAAGTATTTATTATGTTTGTCTCAGGAAGAAGATTCTTCCTGATTATTGAATACCTGATTACCCAGTTCAGTTACATCGTAGGTATCCGTTTCAGGATTGTATTTTAACAAACCATCCTTTGCCATTTTATCTAACATAGATTTCATTATATCGTCTGTCATTATTTTGACCTTTTACTCATTTCTAAATAATATTCATAAACCCCGCCTAGGGACCATAGACATTAAGGCAAAATTAATACATGTTGTCAGAGTATATTTAATATAGTATCTCAGGGGTGGCTAAATGAACGGAATAGGGTACTATGGTTATGGATACCATTATGTAGTAGGTTTCTTTGTATTTGTCCTGATTATAATAAGTATCGGTTTATTGATTAAATGGTACCTCGGGAAAAATAATAAAAATACAGAAATAAGTTTGTAATTGCCTAAAATATAAATTGTGATAATAAGTGGTGAAACAATGGACAAAGGTTTTTCAAAAGATTTGAACGAATTGATGCAATTTCCCACAGAGGGAATCTTCAGTACAGTACTGGCAAAATCAGACAACTACAATTACACACTGATGTGTCTTGCAGGTGGGACGGATATTGATGAACATACATCTACAAAAACAGGTGTGGTTCAGGTCCTGAAAGGAAAGGGTGTCTTCCGTTTATTTGGAAATGAAATCGAAATGAAAGAGGGTACATTCATTTTCATGCCTGCAAACGCGCCTCATTCCCTTCAAGCCCGGGAAGATCTCGCAGTACTTCTGTGTCTGACCAAGTAAACCAATTACATGATAAAAAATTATGATTTGACCTGCCATTCATAAGAATAAAAGGGAGTCGGGGATGTATGAAGATAATAATCATAAATGGTTTTCCGGGAAGCGGGAAAACTACCACAATAAAGGAAATTGCAAAAAGTCTTGCAGAGGAGGGTAAAAAAGTTGTTATAATATTTACCGAGGAAGGAGAAGTCAGTTATAGTGATATCAAAAACACAAATATAATCACAAAAGAAGTGATAAATGCCTGCGTTCCCTGCAGCCTCAGGTTCAATCTGGAAAGTACCTTGAAAACTGCAACCAGTGGATCAAATCCTGATTTTGTGATTATCGAACTTCTATCAAGTGCATCCTCCTCCCAGATAAAGGCAAGCCTTGAACCGATGAATATTCCGGATATGTCTTTTGCTCCTGTTGTAAACATTGTAGATCCTAAAACTTTCATCACTGATATTGGTAAATTGCCCAAATTTGTTATCGACAGGATTAAAGAGGCCAATATTATCTGTTTGAACAAAACAGAATCTGCAAAAGATGAAAAAATCAGAGATGTAAAAGAGTTTCTCCATAATGCCAATCCTGATTCAACCATACTGGGAATTTCTGCACATAAGCCGAATGAAAAATTTAAATCGTTACTGGATCAATTACTAAATAACGATGGAAGAATGCGGGATATGAAATCGTGAAATGAATTTATTATGATTACAGGGAAGGGGGATAGCACCGGTATCTGAAAACGGTTAAATAATTGAATTGGTTAACAGGTAACAATGAAGTTCACAAAATCAATTGTTGCTACTTTCTTCCTTTCTGCAATACTACTTACCAGTGGATGTGCAGATGACACAAATCGTTCAATAGTCCAATCAGGTGTTGTAGAAATAGAAGGGGAAAATATCAAGGAAACCGTCCAGTATGACGAGGAAAACATCGATCTGTACATAAATGGTGACTCCATCAACGTTGTGGTGGAATGGGGTACCCGGGTTGATAATGTCACTATTACCGGCAACAATATAGAAGTTCTATTCAAAGATGGATCGAGTATTGAGGAAATTTACCTGAGTGGGTCAGGTATAACCGTTATGGTTCCAAAAGCCCAGTATCCGGTTGTACACAAGGAGGGAAATGATGTGGGAGTGATATATTATTGATTCAATTTCCCAATTCAAGACAGAAGTGCAAATAATCTTTTTATAAGCACTTTTGTCTCTTTACATTAGGCCCCTCACAGGTATCCTGCACAACAAATCCCTTTTGCACAATTTTATCCCTTAAAGCATCTGCTGTTTCCCAATCCCTGTCATTTCGGGCCTGCTCACGGATCTTTACAAGCTCCATGATCTCTTCTGGCACTTCCTCTCCTTCTTGTGCAAAAAGGCCAAAGGTATCTGCAAACTTCCTGTAGAGGGAAAGAAGGTTTTCAAGTACATCCTTATTTCTGCCGGCTTCAAGGTACTGGTTGGAAATACGGGATAGTTCATGATAAACTGCAATTGCTTTCGGGATGTTCATATCATCTTCCAGAGCATTCCTGAAGTCATCTTCAAGATTGCCAGGCAGACCTATCATTTCCTGATCAGTAGGATATTCATTATCATCTGCACTCTTTATAGCGAACTCCAGATTTTCCAGTGTTTCCCTGAGCTTGAAATAGCTATTTTGTGCATTCCGGGCAAAGGAGTCGGAAAAATCCAGTTTCTTCCTGTAATGCACGGACATAAACATAAAGCGCACAACTTCCCCACCATATTTGTCAACCAGTTCGGGGAGAGTGAAAACATTGCCCTTTGACTTACTCATTTTCTCGCCGTCAACTATCAGGTGTTCCCCGTGTATCCAGTACCTCACAAAGGGTTTTCCTGTAGCCCCTTCGGACTGGGCAATTTCATTTTCATGATGGGGAAATATCAGGTCCACTCCACCTGTATGAATATCAAGGGAAGGTCCAAAATGATTCATTGACATTACCGAGCATTCCGTATGCCATCCGGGCCTGATCTTACCCCAGGGACTTTCATAGTAAATACCCCTTTCAATCTCTTCCTGTGTGGATGCTTTCAGCAAAACAAAATCACGGGGATTATCCTTGTCGTATTCATCGACATCAACCGATGCTCCCATCTTAATTGAATTGAAATCCAGTTTTGAAAGCTTACCATACTCCGGGAAAGCCGAAATCCTGTAATACACCGAGCCCTCTTTTTCATAGGCAAGCCCTTTTTCCATCAGCATTTGTGCCAGCTCTATCATTCCATCCACATTTTCAGTGGCCCGGGGATAAGCAGAGGCTATTTTTATGTTTAGCATATCAAGTCCGCAGAAAAATTCTTCCGTATATTTTTCTGTAAATTCTTTCAGGGATATGCCCGCTTTCTTTGAATCCCGGATCGTCTTATCGTCGATATCCGTTATGTTCATTACAAGATTCACAGAATAGCCCAAATACTCCAGGATACGTACCAGATTATCGGTCATCAAAAAGGTTCGATAATTGCCTATATGCGGAATATTGTACACCGTCGGACCACAGGCATATATTGTAACTTCATCCTCTTTTAAAGGCTTGAAAACTTCCTTTTTCCTTGTTAAAGTATTATACAATCGTAACATTCAAACAACCACCTGTTACACTAATTTACGCCTTTCTATTTTAATCAATACATTTTACTTTCAACTAGTTAATGGCTGCACCAGCACTACCCATAAATCTTGCTCTTTCAATACAGAAAATTTGACCTTCAGGAATCTGTTCACAATATCCATATTTGTTCTGGCATGACTGGTTACAGATGTTGTTTTAAAGCGCGATTGACCATTGGCCAGTGCCATATAGGGGATCACTTGATCACACATAAATTCATCAACTGTTGCACCTGTATCAATGCACCGTGAAAGATTTTCTGCAGCATCAATTCCTACGTCCTCAGCCCTGACACCACGCTTCCCGAGACTATCCATCCCGACAACGGAATTTTCAAAAACAGCCCAGAGGATTACTCCTGACCCGGTGGAATAAGAGGGCGAATATTGGGCATCAATATTTATTGGTACATCATATCTCTGCACAAGATAATCCTGTATAGAATCAACTTCCCTTACAGATACATCTGCCCTTTCGAGGTCCGATGATGAATGGGCAATTCCTTTTATCTCCAGCAGTTTTCCTCTTTCATAAAGATCAATAGCTTTAATGCCATATTTCGGTGGTGCTACCTTGACCAAGACCTGAGCTCCTCCACGAGGATAGTAACCCTCCCTGAGAATCCGGATAGTCACATTAAAACCCATCCTTGAAAGAAATGGACAGAGCACATGCTGTATATAAGCAAGAGGGGGACTCCATTTCCCAGAGGTGGCACCTCCATGAATAGAGACCTGCATTGCTTGGTCTGCCAGGGTCATCGGAATCAGAAGGGCCTGCAGGACAAGGCCGATTGAACCTGCTGTAGGAATTTCTATTTTTATGTGATCGGATATTATTGGACCCGGCATGAACTCAATTTCCGTTGAGTTTACCGAAACTCCCCTCACTTCTGCATTACACAACTGTGCAACCGCCATAATTGCGGCCACATGCTGGGCTCGCAGACCCGGAACTTTTCTTTGTGCACGAATATTGATTATTTTCACAGGTATCCCGGTGACTGCAGAAAGAGCCACAGATGTTCTTATTATCTGTCCACCCCCTTCTCCAGTGGAACCATCTACTAAAATACGATCAGACATAGAAATTAATCATACTTCTTTACTTAATATTTTACCTGAACGCTCCTATAATTATCTTCAGGATTTTCCTATAAATATCCACTACAGGCTGTTAGAAACAACCTACTCCTTCTATTCCCTTTGCCTGCTTTGTCCTCAACTCTCCCCTTATATTTTCATAGTATCTGGTGGTGACGGCAGGAACTAAGGGGCTTTCTTCTTCCAGGACTTTGCAGGATAATAATACAAAATATACAGAAAAACACAGGAGAAATGAGAGCAAGGATTTCAATCCATTACTCTCATCGTACCACCACTCCATATCAGCCAAACCCCCGTTTCAGGCTGAATACAAGGTGAGAGTCATGCTGCTAAACTCCCCCTTACCAAAATTGGTTGATAGATTTCTATATATAATAAATGGATAGAAATAGATGGAGTGCCTTAAAAAACATGTGCTATTAAAATTTTTAAACCAATATAATCCAGAGAAATTACAGTATACCATAACCCAATCTGGAAAATTCTACAAGTAGCACTATAAGTACGAAATTACCCACAAAAAGAGGTGGAATCAATTTTTTCACCGGGAATCCACCAAATGCAAGGCCTATCGCTAAAATGTCGCTGGGCAGAGGAGTCAAAGAATATAAAAATATAAGAAGAATAATCAGTTTATCATTGATTTGTTCCATTTTTACAGCCAGATTGATTACTTTTGTTTCATATTTTCCCGGTACACATTGTTTCCCTTTCCTGCCCATGTAATAGAATAGCAAGTCACCCAGAGTGAGACCCAGACTTGCAATCAGCCCCAACCAGACTGGATTTACTTCAGACAAAGCTATTGTTATAAGAACAGTATAAAATGTAGTGGAAGTAAATGTGGAAACTCCGCCAATTAAAGACAACAGGAAAATAGCCAGATACGTATTGCTAATACCCAAAGTTGATACTATCAATTTTGGAGGATAGTAATGAAGAAAAATTGACCACGTAATAATAAAAAGAGCTATTAAAACAAAAATAATAATATTATTATGTCGACTGGATGTGTTATTCATCCGCTTTTTGCATAACCCTATCAGATAAGCTGAATAATCTGCTCTTTTTCCTGTCTTTTTTGTCGACATTGGTCCCTGCGAAATATTAGGTAACAATTAAAATTTGATTTCAGAAATTAAAAATACAATATAGAATATACAATTATTTAATGCCTGTGTAGCTTACCCTTCAGGCCACTGCAATCCAAAAATTTGTTATATGCTTCTGTTGTGACACAAAAGTAGGCAGGAACACGAAAGCCATTTTCAAGAAGCATGTGCAAAGAATAAGCTTTGCCTCCGATAATAGCCATATGCTCTTGCCGGATTCCTTTCATAGGAATTACAAGATTTGTCATAGCATATCGATCTCCACAACATTCTGGACACTTGTAGCCACAATATATTTTTCGCCTTGGAATTTCATCAGTGCAGATGAAGGGTTCTTAAGGAAACTGATAAGATAGGGATGTTTGGTCAGATAAAGATTGACCATTTCAGGGTCTTTTTCTATTTCTTCCACCTTTCCCATTGCATTCACAACAGTGGCTTCCTTAAAGTCAGATACCGTATTGGATCGATTATCGATCAGTAAGGACGCTTCCCGGGAAGAACTCAAATTTGAATATTTCCTCGTAAATTTCGGTGTAACAAAAAGAAGATACTTGAAATTTTCACTGCAGCAAATGCCACAAGATTGGTATAGGGCTGGCCATCATTCTGTGTAGCCAACACTCCAAGTAATTGGCCTGTAAGCAGGTGAGACATTGTTTTTTCAGGATCAGATACTTCCATTAGAAACTCCTCATTAAACCCTAAAATAAGATTAATCTGTGAGTATTTATGCATTATCGGTAAGAAATGTGTTGCCAATTACAATCATAGGGGGAAGGTTTTTAGTCTAATGTATTGAAAATGATTTATAGGGTAATTGGTGCTTTTAAAAAATAGAGGAGAGTACAGGAATGAAAATAGTCAAATGCAGGGACCTGGGTTTCAAATGTAATTTCATGGCCACAGGCACCAAACAAGAAGAAGTGGAAAAAAAGATGCTTGACCACATCAAGCAAGTCCATGGAGAAGAACTGGAAAAGATGTCTGAAGACGAGATGAAGGAGATAAAGTACCGGATATCAACCCTCACCGGACGAGGGTGTGGATGTGGTGCACTATAAAGTGTATTCTTTGAATTAATCAATCCGTATTACAGTATTTACATTCAAAACTAGCAGGAGCAATCAAAATGACAGATGATCCCCTCAATACTATAAAAAAAGCAGATCCAGACCTGTTTGGTTTAATCGTGCAAAGCGGTGAATTGACATTTTCCGAAGAAGGCATACCCCTACAGTACAAATTCCTGATTGCAATGGCACTTGATGCATCAAAAGGAGCTGAGAACGGAGTCAGAAACCTTGCAACACAGGCAATCAATGCCGGAGCGACAAAAGAGGAAGTGATGCAGGCAGTAAGAATAGCCAACTATATTTCAGGAATAGGAAGCGTATATACTGCTGCAAATGCATTGAAGGATATTGTCTGAAACCCGCAGGCAACATCCTTCAGTATACCTTTTGGTCAATTACAGGGTTTTCAAATATTCAATCAGGTCATTGAGATCCTTTTCTGACATGTCCCATCGCGGCATCGTATAATCCAGCCTCTCTCCTGAAGGCTCAATTCCTTGTTTAATAGCCGTCTTGATGGTTTCATCAGTATAAATGGGATGAACTTCATGTTCATCTTCATGATGTGCCTCAGCAGTCAAGGCTTCATAGGTAATATCAGGAGGCACTGCAGTACCCATCATTATCGGCACACCACCTTTTCCGTCAACACCGTGGCAACTTACACAGCTACCACCATGTACGCTTAACCAGTGAGGACCACCCTGAAATGGTATTCTTTGCCCGTTTTCATTAAAACCCGTATAATATATCATTTCACCGTTACTATCAAATTCGTTGATAATGTCAGAATTCGATGGCGATGACGGAGACGTTTCCAAATCACCCGGATACATATTTCCCGATTGTTGCCCTCCGTATTGCTGGTAGGAGGGTGGAGTATAAAGGAGATTCATCATTCCAACAAAAATTAATACAACTCCAACAAACAATAGTAATATCAACATATTCCTTGACAAATTTAGTCCTCCTTCTGTCTATTATTCCTTAAATTAACCTGTTGTATATTGTTGCAAATAAATAACCGAAAATGAAAGAGATGGTCGCAGCTTCCAGCATGCCTGCAATGATACCCGTGACATTAAGTGAAAAAAACATGTGCCACCGGGACATCATCTCAACAGCTCCGGTGTATATACCTAAATTTCCCGATATACCAAGTAAAAGCATTAACAGTGCAGCAAGGGCTGCAAGCGCAAGCCCAAAAACAAGTGGTTTTATTTCCTGCATAATTATTTCCCGTCTAATTCCCATCATAATTACTTCGTTGGACGTTAAATATTAAACGGACAAGGAGCGTGTGATCTAAAAAAGCAAACGAAATATAAAACCTACAAGCAGTAAATACTTATACTTTGTAGAAAAATATATATTAGTAGAAATAAGAATGAAGATAGTGAACATACTTATTTTCAGGGAAGGGGGACAATGACAGATGCGGGAAATATCAACAACTTGTTGTTGCTAAAAAAGATTGTATATGATATGGGGAAATACAATTATAATTTTGAAAAAGCAGTATTATCCATTCTTGAAAATATTCTGATTTTTGATGACATCGATGCAGCCGGAATATATACTGTAAATAATGAAAACGAAAACCTGGAACTAGTGACTTATTCCGGAAGCGTTTCAAGTGAATTTGTTTCCTTTGTCAGGACTATTGGAAAAGACTTCCCTCTTCGGAAAAAATTGAATTGGGGAGTGAATACGTATTTAAACTACAGGGATTCGAAATGGCAGCCGCAATTCACATCCGAGGGATTGAAGGCTGTTGGGAACCTGCCAATTTTAAATGACGATAAACTAATCGCATCATTAATCGTTGTTTCAAAAAAGTGTCCTCATATAACAGAACAGACCAGGGAATTCATGGATTTTATTGCCACCCATATTGGAGACCTGATTACTGAAAATTGGCAAAAAGAAGAACTTAACAAAATGACTTGCTGTTTTGAAGAATCAAGAAAGGACCTTCTGGTGAAAAACCAGGCAATCGAATCCAGCATAAATGGAATTGCCATAGCAGATCTGGATGGAAATATTACCTATGTTAACAATGCATGCATGCAAATGTGGGGATATAACGATAAGCAAGAAATTATTGGCAACCATGTTGGAAAGTTCTGGGCAGAAGAAACCATTTTAAGCTGCCTGCAAAACATACCGGAAAACAAGGGCTCTATTTAGGAAAAAAGCGCAATTAGAAAGGACGGTACCACATTCCCCGTACAGGTATCCAGAACGGTAATCAGTAATGAAAAAGGCAAGCCTGTTTCTTATATGGGTTCATTTATTGACATAACTGAAAAGAAGAAAATAGAAGAAGAACTCATTGAAGCAAAATTTGTAGCCGAATCGGCAAACAGGGCTAAAAGTGAATTTCTTGCAACAATGAGCCATGAGCTGAGAACTCCCCTGAATTCAATCATAGGTTTTTCCCAGGTCATGAAAACTGAAAAAGCAGGAAGACTTAATGATAAACAGGATCACTATCTTAACAATATATTTCGTAGTAGTAAACATCTCCTCCAAATAATAAATTCGATACTCGACCTTTCAAGAATCGAATCCAAATTTGTAGAACTAAAATATACAAATGTAGATATCAACGCAGTTTTTGATGAACTTCTTGAAATACTGTATCCATTTGCGGATGAAAAATCTATAGCAATACACATCGAAAATAAAAGTGATACGAAACTTCTTACAGTGGATGAACAAAAATTTAAGCAAATGCTATATAATTTACTCAACAATAGCATAAAGTTCACAAATCCGGGAGGATATGTTGAAGTTGTTGTCAATGAAAACAGCGGTTGGCTGCACATATCCATAAAGGACAATGGCAGGGGGATACCTAAAGATAAAATTAAAGCAATTTTCCTGCCATTCCATCAGTTAGATCAATATGAAACCAGATCTTATGGCGGAACCGGTCTGGGACTTGCCCTTGTTAAAAAATATGTAGAAATGCATGGTGGACAAATCGATGTGGAAAGTGAAGTTGGAAAAGGGAGTACTTTCCATCTGGCTATACCTGTAAAAAATCATGGCGTGAGATAATGATACGGAATTTCAGGGGAAAGGAGCCTGCGCTGCATGACAGTGTATTTGTTGCAGACTCTGCGGAAGTTATAGGAAATGTCAGGGTTGACAGGGACTCAAGTATCTGGTTTAATGCCACAATACGTGCGGATGTGAATGAAATAAATATAGGAAAAGGGACCAGTATCCAGGATAATGTGGTGATCCACAATGACACGTCCCGAATGGTCAAGATTGGTGATTATGTCAGTATTGGGCACGGAGCGGTGTTACATAGTTGTAAAATCGGAAATAATGTGCTGATAGGTATGAATTCAACTATACTTGAAGGTGCGGAAATAGGCGATAATTCAATTGTTGGTGCCAATGCACTGGTAGCACCCGGAAAAAGGTTCGGGCCTGCAAATGTAATTACAGGAATTCCGGGAAGGATTAGAAGGGAAGCAAACGATAAAGACATAAGGATGATTGAAGAAAATGCTGCAGTTTATATCGAACTTATGAAGGAATACAAAGAACAATGATACCTCCAAAGAAGAGATATCAACACCTTGGAGTGCAATTTTGCCAGGCAAGGGTAACTTTGTATCATAAATGAACATAGTCGTAGGACATCTGCATTAATTTCCTGATTGTTTCTTCATTATCTACAAGATCCTTTTTTACCAACCGGATTCTCTGAAGCCCACGCCTACGGCTGTAATCCATAAGGTCTAAGCCTGATTCAAGAAGCTCGTTTTGGATATCTTCTGAGTCTTCAAGTTTTAATCGCATAACCAGGTAACTTTTCCTTGCTTTAAAACTTACAAAATTGTCTGCCGAACCATCTTTTGCCAAACCAATATAGTATTTGTTGTATTTGAGTTCAAAGGTTGGATCAATCTCTTTGATTAAGCGAAGTAAACTATCTGCCAGTTCCACTGTTTCTTTAGATCCTTTATTTTCCCAATAATATCTATCTACAACTTCAGTTACTTCTTCATCTTCATCGATAAGGCCAAGCTCAAATTCATCCAGTATCTTTGTGAAAGTCAGAGCAAGGCCGGCAGTATTTTCCACTTCATAAGCATTCATCTGGATGGCAATGATAGGTATGTTTCCGTTAAAGAGCTGGATTACATTAAAAAAGCGACTTGTAATATCTTCAGCTATAATCACAGCACAATGATCATATTGTGGATATTTCTTTCTTTCATTGTCCCAATACTCGATAGTCCTCATTATGTGAGATTCATCTGTTTTACCTAATTGAATTTCAACTTCATATCTTTTTAAAGAATCAGGTCCTGAAGCAATAGATCAAGCCTGCCAGCACCTCGATGATTGCGTTCTATATCTTTTAGAATCAAATCTCCAAGGCCCAGCATTGAAGGATCGGAAGATATTTGCTCCTGTATCCATTTTTCATTTATACGAGGAATTCGTTTCAATGATACTTTTTTAAGGTTTATTAACCGCACACCGACCACACCCCAATACATTACTATAGCATAGATATGTGGAAGTCAAGATATAAAAATTATTTTTACCAAAATTCTGAACATGTCCAACAAAAACAGCATAAAATCATTAAACTTTTAATTAACAAACATATTATAGATATTGAGAGCATTGGGTAAAATACTGTAATGCTGCTCCATAACTGCTTTCAGGAACCACTCTCAAATCTACATGACCGCCGTTTTGCAGTATTATTGTACTGCGTGTCTTACCCCGGGATTCAACCTCGTCCATATCTTCAAAATTAACAAAGGCATCCATGACTTCTTCAGGATCCAAAGCAACAACCAGTATATCAATATCCCCGATCGTTTCCTTCATCCGCCGCAGAGATCCAGCGTAATCTATTTTTTTTAGGGTAGCGTTTTCTTCCATATAGGATATAATTTCTTCAGCCAAATCCATTGCTTTTGGCAAAAGCATGCGTTCATGGCTTTTTTCGTATTGGGAAATTGCTTTATCCAGATTTTCTTCAGTCTTTTTCCCGGCCTGTAAGTGGATTTAGCCTTTACTGACTTAATAATTATGCCTTCCATTCCCTTCTCTACACAAGAATCGAAAAAACGCTGTATCCGGGAGAAATCTGCACTCACAACCCGACCTGCAAGTTTTACTTTTTCTGTTTCTACGAGATTTTCTTCCAAAACTTGTCTTCTTTCAGGATAAGACCTGTTCATCAGGGAATTACCATCGAGATATATAACATCAAAGAAAAAAACGGTAACAGGTATTTTTTCCACATATTCCTTGACATGATACTTTCGCCTGCGCTGCATAAGCTCCTGAAAAGGAAGGAACTCCCCTTGCCTATAAGCAACTAGTTCTCCATCTAAGACAATTTTTTCAGCTTTTACACTTTCACGAACAGCCTCGATGACATCAGGAAACTGTGCAGAAATATCAGTTAGCCGCCTTGAGAATGCCTTTATATTATTCCCGTCCACATGTATCTGAACCCTTTCTCCATCATATTTTTCCTCTGCTGCCATGGTTGCGGAGAATTTCTCATTCAGCTCCTCCATAGTATCTACCCTGCTGGCTAGCATCATCTGGACAGGCCTGCCAATTTTAATGGAAAACTTTCCCAACGAACTCATCCCGTGCTTTGCCAGAGACTCGCCAAGCTGACCGATATCAGTACATATATTGTATGTATCTTCCACTTTGACTGTATTATTCCGGCTACCTGTAAAGGCCAGAGCCAGAGATTCCAGAAGAAATTTCTCACCAAAACCCAGCCTCAGATTTCCCTGTGCAATACGCATAATATATCTGGATTCCAAAGGCCTGGCCTGTGACAGGACTTCTGCGAGTAGATTTATCTTTCTTTTTTGACTGCCCTTTCCCGAAACGTCCCTTATCTGCACAAAATGCTGAAAGACATACTTGAGTGTAAGTGAACTTCGCTGTCTATCATTAAGATCAGAAGCCACATCCCCCAGATCTCCTTGATTCTCAAATGCTATCTCTACTTTTTCCTTATCCACATCATAGGCCTGGGAGATTGCCTTTATACCATATTTATCTCCAATTCCCAAATCAATTTTTTCAAAACGGGGACCGATTGTACCCAGTGCTAGATATGCAGTTATTTTCACCTCTGCAGGGTCAATGTTTTGAAAATGCTCTGCCAGCAGTTCAATTATTTTCTTATGAGATGTAGAATTATCTAATTTTTCATAAAGTTCCACCAGTTTCCGAAATGACTCCATGGCCCCCCACCTTAAAAGATCCTGTATAAATTTGTGTTTACTAACAGAAATAGCTTTAGATGGCCCATATAGGCGATACTTTTAACAACCATCAAAAAAGAAGAATGTACGGAAGGTATGGGGGCTGATTTGTAGCTGTGGTGAAAGAATTTGTTTCATTCTGGTTTAACCGCAGGTATAAGAAATCAGAATATCCTGTCAACATGCCTTCATTTAATAGGAGTGGGTAAAATGAATGGAAGTGCACCTAAATTTTTGTCAGCAAGTACAATCGAAAAAGACAAAGTAGAAGATTTAAACGGTGAAGACATTGGCCATATAAAAGAACTGATGATTGACCTGGACTTCGGTACGGTTGCCTATGCAGCCCTTTCCTTCAAAGACAAGTTATTTGCAGTTCCCTGGGAAGCGTTGTCTCTGAAAGAAGGCGAGCACAGGTTTGTATTTCATCACGACAGATCTCTGCTTGAAGAGTCAGAAGGATTCAATAAAGATAATTGGCCTTTGTCCAATGAGCGCAAATGGCTGACGGATGTCTATGCAAAATATGGATTTACTCCTTACTGGGAGAAATAATCTCCCAGTTAAGTTTTATATTGGATCGTGTTTTTCATACTACACTTTTTTCCTACCAGACATCAATGTACCATAATAAGTGCAATACTGTAATTTTCTTACACACAAAACACAAAAACAGCTTAGGCCCTGACTTTTAGAAGAATATTAACTGAATGATTAGTAGATATTTAGAGTAAAATATGAAGTAGTGGGAACATCGCTGCTATAATGTTCCCACTTTTGTACCACCACTCCTTTCAACCGTTCCTTATCAACGGTTGGCTTGACTTATAGGAGAGTTTTTTTCGTAACCCCCCATCCACTCTCTTAATTATAGGATGTTGTCCCTAAATTAAATAAATTACGGGTAACTTTTATCAGTATGTTATTGGACAGTTGATAATTATTCCATATCTACAATTTTCTAATATCAAAACATGTAAAGGAAAGTTGCAGGTCAAGCAAAAAGTACTCTTATGACCTGCAACCGAAGGAAATTCAATTAGTCTGTGATTAAATATTCAAGAAACCAATTTCCTGCGATCTTTGCTACCTCTTCCAGTGCTCCTTGTTCTTCAAAAAGATGGGTGGCACCTGGGATGATCTGGAGTTCTTTCTTGCAGTTTAACATTTTTAATGCCTCACGATTCATGTCTATAACCTGATAATCTTTCCCTCCAACTATCAGAAGGGTAGGCGCTTTTACACCCGGAAGGGCCTGTTCTGCCAGATCAGGTCTGCCTCCCCTGGAAACCACAGCACCAATTTTATCTGAACGTTTACTGGCTGCACTAAGGGCAGCTGCAGCACCTGTACTGGCTCCAAAATAACCGATATTCAAATTTTTGGTAGCCGGGTTTTGGAGGACCCAATCAGTGGTTCCTATAAGACGTTCAGAAAGAAGATCTATATCAAATCTCAAGTGTGCGGTGACATTGTCGATTTCTTCTTCCTTTGGAGTTAATAGATCAAAGAGAAGAGTACCCATTTTATTCTGCCGCAGCGTTTTTGCAACGGTTTTGTTACGTATACTATGTCGACTACTTCCACTGCCATGAGCAAATATAACTAATCCCTCAGCACCTTCAGGGACTTCCAAATCACCCTCAAGGATAATAGAATCCATCTGGATACGTACAGTTTCCTGAATTTCAGTAACAACCATATTTAGTCCTCCCCTTGCTTTTGTAATGACATACTTTTTTCCAGCATGTCACAGACTTCCTCATCGCTTACCTGCCTGAAGTCCTCATACCAGGCACCTACACCATAGAAAGGTTCCGGAGTGGCACCACAGATTATATTGTCAACTTCCTTTTCAAAAACCCTGCATGTATCTAAGGAGGCAACCGGGACAGCAATTACTATATTTGATGGGTTTTTGGAACGCAATGCTTTAATTGCAGCTAGCATAGTGGCACCCGTAGCCAAACCATCATCTATCAGAATCACAGTACGATCCTTTATTTCCGGACGTTTGCGATCTCCCCGGTATAGCCGTTCTCTTCTATGTAGCTCTCTACGTTCATCAGCCGCAACTTTGGCAATCATTCTGTCTGAGATACCAAAATACCTGATTATATCTTGATTCAGTACACGGACATCCTCGGAATCGATAGCTCCCATTGCCAGTTCTTCATTCCCGGGAACACCCAGTTTCCGAATCAGAAAAATGTCCATAGGTATTTTCAGTTGTTTTGAAATTTCATATGCAACCGGCACTCCACCCCTGGGAAGAGCAAGCAAAATAACGTCCTTCCTGTTTGCATACTCACTTAATTCGCCAGCCAGTTTGAGCCCGGCATCCACCCTATTTTTGTATATCTGCATAATCTACCCTCAACTCCCATATATGGGTGGGTTTAGCATCTATTTAGGAATTTTCCGTCATATAGAGAACCTGCAATAATTACAACTGCAAACGTGTTGAAATTAGAATCGGAACATATGATTAGCCGAAATTATTATTAATGATTCTCATTGACACACTCCATATTTATGGAATGGAAAATAATAATTTTTTGGCCTTATGTTTGCAATGTAGTTTATGATAAAATAAGGGAGCAATACAATCAATTCAAGCAACTAGCATTTTTATTTATATCTAAACTGCACACTTCAGATAACAGTAGAACAAATATCCATTATTAACATATAATAGCAATTAACTTAAAGTTTAATATTAATCCAACTTGAACTGATAAAGAACAACAATAACAAGAGATATATTGTTATTTTACTAAATTGTTCATGAATAATATTGTTCATAATTAATAAATCCGGATTTTTTTATATAGATGCGAATCCTAGTGTATCATATAGGAAGTATCTGTGGAAAATCATGAGCCAAAAAAGCAAAATCTCCGGAAAGGGCACATTTAAAAGCCACCCAGCATGTTATCTTACAGCAAATGCAGGAATATTGTCAGTAGCATCCATATTCTTCTGGCACATATTTACAAATACAGGTGCAAAAATGGTTCAGACCCTGGGATCTGCTGGTATCATAATTGAGCCGGCCATGTTCGGTGAAATGTTCCAGTATCCGATATACGCAGCAATAGGACTCTGTGCATGGGCAATGATAATAATTGCACTGGCATCCACCCCAATAATATTCAATAGTCGGTTTTTCTCATACAGGAAAAATATTCCTGCCATTCATCCCGGGAATTAAACCAATCCCGGCAATAAATATTTCTCTATTTAATTTCAGTATTAGTTGTACTGATTTATCCATTCAGGAAAACACTTATTCGCCCTGATTTTTCAGTAAACCTACCCTAGATTTATGCCGTGCAAACTGCGGGCATAAGAATCCATTCAATTTTATAATCTTAAAGCAATAATAGAAATCGAAATTAATTTTCTAAAAATTATTCACCAATCGGAATTGTGAAAGTAAAAGTACTACCCTTACCAACTTCACTGTCCAGCCAGATATCCCCACCATGCATTTCTACGTATTTTTTAACAAGGGCAAGGCCCAGACCGGTTCCACCATAGGTTCTGGTGCTTGATGAATCTGCCTGGCGGAATGGATCAAATATTTCTTCATGCTTTTCTTTTGGAATGCCAGTACCATTATCTGAAACAGATACATGGATTTGGTCATCGATAACTTTTAAGTTGACCTTGACTTCACCCTTTTGCGGTGTGAATTTTATTGCATTGCTCAGCAGATTATACATGATCTCTTTGAACTTCATCCTATCTGCGTTTATTTCTAAATTTTCAGGTTCAAGAGTATGTTCCAGGTTAATAGATTTCTTTTCTGCCATCGGCTGCACCAGTACAATAGTATCCTCGATCGTATCTGGAACATTGAGGACTTCAGGCATATAATCCATATTTCCAGATTCCAGTTTTGAAATATCAAGGATATTATTGATCAGCTCCAGAAGATGGTTTCCTCCTTTGAGAACATTAAATATGTATTTGGATTGCCTTTCATTAAGATCCCCAAATTTTTCATCTGAAAGTACCTGTGAAAAACCGATAATTGAATTAAGAGGGGTGCGGAGTTCGTGGCTCATGTTTGCGAGGAATTCTGATTTGGTCTTGCTTGCTTCTTCAGCAAGGACCTTCGATTGGATAAGAGCCTTTTCAACTTTTTTTCTCTCGGTTATATCGATGGTATTGCCATAGACCTGCAACCTACCATTATGATTGAATACCTTTCCAGAGGAATAAAACCATGCATCTGTTCCGTCTGCTTTTTTTACTTCATATTCCCGAGATATCGTTTCGCCGGGACGGGCAATTGCCTGTGTGAAGGCATCCATTACACCATCCATATATTGGGGTTTGATGTAACTGAAATATTTGTCCCACTGGTTATTAATCGTATTTGGAGGAAGAGCCAATAATTTATCTACAGCTTCGGAAATATATGTATTTATAAAGTTACCATTTTTATCGATGTCAGATTTCCAGATAACATTGGGGACATTTGCATTGATCAACTCAATCTGATTCAATTTGTCTTTAATTTCCTCTTCCATTTTTTTGCGCTCTGTGACATCCCTTGCACTGCAAAGAGCTGCATATTCCCCTTTGTAATTAATAGAAGTCATCGCGAACTCTACATACAAAGTATCCCCACTTTTTGTAAATACTTTAACCTCATATGTAGAAGGGACATCTTTACCCGATGCTCTTCTTAGTGCGTAGTTTTGCAATCTTTCCCTATCATCCGGGTGAATGAGATCCCAGTCACTCATTTCGTATAATTCATCTTTTGTATATCCAACGAGCTTACAGACAGTATCATTCACAAAAAGCAGCTTGTTATCTTTTTGAATAAATATAGCATCGTGACTATTTTCAGTTACAGCCCGATAAAGAGCCTCCCTCTCCTGAAGCTTCTTTTCTGATTTGATCAACGTTTCTTTGTCACTTTTGCTTTTAAGCAAATGGGTAATGTTTTGGCCAACCAGCTTCAACAGGTCCCTGTCAGTATCGGTCCATATTCGATACTCATGCACAGCATCAAAACCCAGGAAACCAATAAGCTGGCCTTCCTGAATCATAGGTACAGTGATAAGGGATCGAATGTTTTGTGATTCAAAATGTTCACGTTCTAGTTGTGCCTGTTGGGGCAGGGATGCAACATCATGTACGTAAAATATCTCACGGTTGAGTATATATTCAGCAAGCCACGGCAATTCTTCACTCAGCTGAATATCCTGAAGGTTGTCTAACTGTGGCTCAATACCCTCATTGCACCATTCGTGGGGTGTTTGCCATACGCTCATATCCTCCCCTGAAGAGGAACACATAAGCACGGTCAGCCCCGGTGAAAGCCCCAATAGAACCCAGAGCACGCTCGATCCCCGTATCAACTTCATCCACACTCAATGTCACAAAATCCGACGATATCTCACTAATGAGGTGTTCAAAATCAGCCTTTTTGCGCAGTTCTTTTTCAGCACGTTCACTTTTCAGGCCCTGACCGATTACAGTAGATACCACCTGAAGCATGGAGACGTCCTCTTCATTCCATTTTCCCGTACCTATTACATTATCCATCCCGATAAAGCCCGATATTTTCCCATCAACATATACAGGTAATACTATGAGAGATTTGATGTGCTGCATTTCAAGGATTTCACGTTCTGCAGAAGCTTCAATTGGTAATGAAGAAACATCGGTGATATGGATGTATTCACCTTTCCTGAGTCTCTGCATCCACCAGGGAAACATATCAACAGGCAATTCCTGAAGGTGCTCTTTCTGGGGATCTACGCCTTCCATACACCATTCGTGTGTATTGTCCATCACCTTTCCATGATCATGGAACAAAAACAGGTACGCTCTGCTGGCACCACACAAATTTCCAATTTTTCCAAGGGACTTCACGATTGCACTATCAATATTATCCGGTGCTATGAATAAAGATGATACTGACGAAATTGTATCTTCGATAGCAAACTTTCTTTGAGATACAATTTCAGATTCTTTTATTCCCGTTATATCTATATGCTGCAGAAGAACACTTATCGGATAGGTCTTTGAAAGCGGCGTGGCTTTCAATAAAAACCAGCGTTTTTCATCGGGACTGTGGCATGGATATTCAACTTTAAATGCATCTATTTTCCCGCTTATTACATCCCTTATTCCTTCTGCTGCAACAGAAACCCCGTTTGAATCCTCACCTTTTGCTTCATCGCATACCTTCAGGTAATTTGTACCTTCATTGTATTCTTCAGGATTCGGATAATTATTCGCAGAGAACTGTTTCCAGCTTTTATTTGCGTAAGAAATAATTCCATTCGCAGATAGGATTGCGACATTGTCTTCCCATAAATCAAAAACATCAGTTGTGAATCTTTTTTCACTATAATTTTTCTGGAAAGACATACAGAAATCCTCTGTTAAGAAATTGAGTGGATACTTTTTAATAAGTATATACAATGACTCTTATAATAATTTAATTGACCTTTAATCTGTTCAGGTTGTATAATAAATTACAAGAATGAAATCTGCTCAGTTCAATCGAATATACATTAAGAAAAAAAGTTAAAATCTACCTGTGTAAAATATTGATATACTTAATTTAATTTTCGTGGATTTGCCATTAAAACGGTAAACATCTTCATTCCTGAATAAAAAATAGATTTTAAAAGCCGAGCAATCATGCCAGGGAATTGCTCTTATCTGCTATTTCATCGTTTAGAGGATCAAGTTCATCATGATATGATTCTATGTAATTAGAAACCTCTTCAGCTTCTGGATACCTGGCAATATGATATATAGCATCCCCTTCATGAACCAGGGGCAGATTTGTCTTTCCGATTACAATCCCACAAAATGAACTCATAACTTTTGTCTCAACCTCACCCAGAGGGTCACCTACATAAGCCAGTAAATCTCCTTTTCTGACCAATGTTCCCAGAGGAGAAATCGAACGCAATATTCCGCTTGTAGGAGATCTGATCCATTGGGTCGATTTAGATATCACAGTCTCATAACCTTTCTTTTTTCTGGCCTTTGTCCTCATACCTAAATGATGCATAACTCCAAGTATACCCCTGACACCTGCCCGAATTGCGACCTCATCAAAACGAAGTGCCTCACCTGCTTCATATAATAAAAATGGTATATTTTTCTCACGAGCAGCTTCACGCAATGACCCATCACGCAGTTCAGTATTAATTATGACCGGTACGCCAAACGCACGGGCTAAAGCTTCTGTTTCTGTATCATCTACCAGGCACGCACGTATCTGGGGTAAATTATCCCGGGCAACAGCTCCTGTATGAAGATCAATTATATGGCTGCAATGTTCTACTATTTCTTCCATCAGGATATTTGCCAATCGGGATGCCATTGAACCTTTCTTAGAACCCGGAAAAGAGCGGTTCAGATCTCGCCTATCCGGTAAATAACGAGACTGGGAGACAAAACCAAAAACATTTACAATTGGTATAGTAATAAGAGTGCCTTTGAGGTTATTGATCGTTTTATGTGCAAGGACACGACGAATAATTTCTACACCGTTAATCTCATCCCCGTGAATAGCAGCACAGACGAGTAGACAGGGCCCGGGTTTGCGTCCATGTATAATATGAACTGGCATTGAAGCCGATGTATGAGTATAAAAGCTGGGAATCGGTAATTCAATGGATTTTCTTGTTCCCGGTTGAACCGTATTCCCTGCGATTGTTATTGGTGGTTGCATCGATTAACCTTTTCCTCTGGTTCGTGTCTTACCAAATTTACTGTTTTTCTCAATATAATCAATTATCATACCTGCAATATCTTTGCCAGTACTGGATTCTATACCTTCCAAACCGGGACTGGAGTTTACTTCCATCACCACAGGTCCATGATTGGAACGTAAAAGATCAACACCTGCAACATTAAGCCCCATTATTTTTGCAGCACGCACAGCAGTTGACCGTTCTTCAGGTGTGATTCTGATAGTAGTTGCTGTTCCTCCTCTGTGAATGTTTGAACGGAATTCATCTTTGGGACCTTGTCTTTTCATGGATGCCACAACTTTACCCCCAACAACAAAACAGCGTATGTCGGCACCCTTGGATTCCTTTATGTATTCCTGGACCAGGATATTTGCATTTACACCCATAAATCCTTCAATAATACTTTCTGCAGCTTTTTGTGTTTCTGCAAGCACTACACCTATACCCTGTGTACCTTCAAGAATCTTAACAACAAGTGGAGCGCCACCAACCATTTTTACCATGTCTTTTACATCATCGGGTTTGCTTGCATACACAGTCACAGGCAAACCTATACCCCTGCGGGAGAGTAACTGTAAAGAGCGTAGTTTGTCCCTGGAACGGGTAAGTGCAACTGATTCATTCAAAGGAAAAACACCCATCATCTCAAATTGTCGCAAAACTGCAGCACCATAGAATGTAACAGATGCACCTATACGGGGAATTACCGCATCAAAATCGTTCAATTCCTCGCCTTTATAGTGAATGGAAGGTTTGTGAGAAGTAATATTCATGTAAGCACGCAATACATCTATAACCTGAATTGTATGCCCATTCTCTTCTGCTGCTTCAATTAATCGACGAGTTGAGTAAAGTTTCTTATTCCTTGACAATAAAGCAATTTTCATTCGTTTACCTCGGGTCTTATCCCATATAGTTCGTATAATGTTTTTTTATCCAGTTTCCCACACATAAATGATGCAGTCGGATTTACCATTGCTCTTTTCTTAAGTGCATTACGCCCCAGTAACATCTTGAAACGCATAGTATCCCGGCCAGTAAGCGTTAGTTCAATGGGGTACATATAATTTTCAAAAACAACAGGTGTTTCGATGACATAACGCATCTCCCTATGACCACCAGAATCGGTCACCTGACGTCTATCCTTAAGTGGAACTTTGCATTCAATATAGAAATTTAAGTTTTTTTGAATGGGATGAACCAGAAATCGAACCATATCAATATTATTCTCTCTGTAAAGCTCGATATCAAACGCATGCAATGCAGATGTTCTGGCGCCTGTATCTACTTTCGCTTTTATGGCATACAGTCCTAATTCGGGTAGTGCAACCCATTCTCTCCATCCAAGCATCAAGCCCTGTTCTTTTTTAGTCATAAGACATCTTCACTGTGAACTTTTTTGACATATCATTCTAGGTAAAAATAACCTATTCCTTAACAAAGTGGTGTTTACACAAATGACACATCTATTTTCATAATTTTAAGAAGCAAATCCAACTTAGAGTATATATATGTTTTTATAAGATTTTTATTGATTTCAAAATATACTTACTATAACATGGTGTCTAAATTATGCTTTATCCACAGAAATATTCATGAATAATATTGTTCATAATTAATAAATCCGGATTTTTTTATATAGATGCGAATCCTGATGTGTGCTATACTAAGTACCTATGGAAAATCATGATTCGAAAAAACAAACTCTCCAAAACGGGCATTTTTAGAAGCCATCCAGCATTTTATCTTACATCAAAAACGGGAATATTGTCAGCAGCATCTATATTCTTCTGGCAAATGTTCACACACACAGGTATCAAAATGATTCATACCCTGGAAGATGTGGGTCTCATAATAGATTTGACTACGTTCGGGGAACTGTTCCAGTATCCAGTATATGCAGCAATCGGATTCTGCACATGGGCATTGATAATAATTGCACTGGCAGCCACACCTATAATTCTTAACAGTCGGCTTTTCTCATACAGGAAAAACATTCCTGCCATTCATCCCGGAAATTAAGTCAATCTCCGGGAAAATTTTGAAAATCAGACTTTTTGATAAAACTTTTCAATATAACCTTCTTTTGCATGATAAAAATCACTTTCCGTGAATTCTGAACATAGATAATTTCTCGTCCTATTTCCTGCTTTGTGAAGAATAATTGCTATAATAAATTGAGTGTTAACTAAATCCAACCAAAGTTTCCACTAACTTCACGAGGAGACCTATAGAATTTAAGTTAATTTAACCGGTATTCAAATACCAAACTACAAAATAGAAATAAAATAGGGATTTGGGTATTTCCCAAATCGTTTTTTTCAAAATCAGAAGATTTAAACTACTTCACCGAATGCGAATTTACGCATTACTTTGGTGACTTTAACAGTGACTTCATCGCCGACTTCTGTGTTTGGAACAAAGATGACAAAGCCGCTAACTCTTGCAATGCCGTCTCCTTCTCTTGCGATATCTTCGATGGTCACTTCATAACTTTCGCCAGCTTCTACTGGTGCACTTGAATCCATATTGTTAAACAAATATTACACGTCCTTTCTAATGAGGCTTAAAACAGATAATTAACTAGTTGGAAAACATAGGAAAATAGTAAAAACGTATAAACCTAATATTTATCTCAGTAGCCTTGATCTCTTAAAAGCAAACATACTACGATGTTATGGTATATATACTTTTTGAATAGGAATGGGAGAAAAATAAACCTCCCTGCAAGAGGATTATTTCTTATCTTCCGCTAACAATATTTTCACAAGTGCAGCTGCGATATCCACTGAAGCATAATCTTCCTCCAGTAAATTTTCGACCCAGTGCTCATATTTGCCAATATGCCCATCATCGATTATCTTCTTGACGTTTTGTGACAGCTTTTCCGCCCTGATATCTTCAACATCACTCTGGGAAGGAACATTTTTCCTTATAATCTTTGCCTTTGTGTGTTTCTGTATATTTTTGATCTTACGGGTGTCCTTACCGGAAGCAAAGGTTATTGCAATTCCTTCTTTGCCTGCCCTACCGGTTCTGCCTATCCTGTGGACATATGATTCTTCATCTTGGGGAATGTCATAGTTGAAAACAGCCTCGATGTTCTCCACATCGATACCACGGGCAGCAACATCAGTTGCAACGAGTGTCTCAATTTCTCCTTTCCTGAAATTAGACATGACACGTTCCCTTTGCGCTTGCCTCATATCACCATGCAGTCCATCTACAAGATAACCTCGTGCCTTGAGAGTTTCAACCTGCTTATCGACGTTTTTCTTGGTATTACAGAAAACAAGAGAGGACTTGAAATTGTAAATATCTATCAAACGGCACAAAATTTCGGTCTTTGCATTGTTTTTGACTTCGAAATAGAATTGTTCAATCTGGGGGACCGTTAGTTTCTTATGAACCGTCTTTACCATCTGGGGATTTTGCAGGTATTTCTTTGTGAGTTTAATAATTGGCTTGGGCATCGTGGCAGAAAATAGAACTGTTTGTTTCTGGCCGGGCACGCGACTGAGAATAAATTCAATGTCCTCCCTGAAACCCATATCAAGCATTTCATCAGCTTCATCAAGCACCAGCATTTTCACACCATCAAACTTCAGTGTCTTTCTCTGGATATGGTCCATAACTCGCCCGGGAGTACCAATTACAATGTGTACCCCTCTTCTCAAGGCCTTAATCTGCCTGTCTATTGGTTGACCACCGTAAACAGGTAACATTTTGGTATTCTGGTACTTGGCAAGGTTGCTCATCTCCTCAGCAACCTGATTTGCCAGCTCCCTGGTTGGACAGAGGACCAATACCTGAACCTTCTTACTCTTGACATCCAGCATTTCAAGAGCAGGTATACCGAAGGCAGCAGTTTTACCGGTACCGGTCTGCGCCTGTCCTATTACATCCTTACCTTCCATAAGATAGGGGATAGATTGAGATTGAATAGGGGTGGGTTCCTCAAAACCCATATCTTCAACTGCACGTTCAATATTTTTCGATAAATTCAAATCTTTAAAAGTTAATGATTCCATGGTAAAATTCCTTTTATATTCTGCTATCACAGTATCCTGAAAAATTGCCTGACACAGAATAGGTGCCTGTATAGGCATCTTTGGGGATAATGATGATCAATTAGATGTACTTGTTCTAAATGTTTCTTTAAACAAAAAGAGGCATGGTCCATAACAACGGCAAGTATATAAAGGTTGTCGGTAAGCAAGGCAATCCCATAAATTGGTTTTACTAAAAACTGGATATATTTAGTGGTATTTTACAACGAGCCTATACTGAAAGCAAAAAATAGGAAAGTATATCGAAGAAAAATAATCAAATATCCGCAGACTCACTTTGTTTACTGCCTGTTTCCTGTTCTTCCACCACGTCCCTCTGCTGTGCCACTGCTTCGGCGTGTGCAACCGCTCCGCGAAGCCCTTTACGTCTTCTGTCCAGGGAACGCAAAGATTCTCCTCTGCCGTATAGAAGAAGTACATCATTAACTTCAATACGCGTGGACGCTACAGGGGCTCCAATGTATTTACCGCCGGGTTTCTGGATACCAAGAATAAGTACTCCCTCATCCACAAGGTTCAACTCATTTAGGACTTTACCGGCTAGCCAATCTTCAGAGCCAACTTCCAGTTCTGAAACCTGATAATCCCCACCCAGGTAAATCAGGCTTGCAGAATCCGATGTCTGGATATCGGTCCATCTGGTAAGAGAAAAAGTGATAACACGGCTGAGGAATCTATCAGTGTTTTTGCTACGGGTAAGGATTAAAATTGTTAGCATACCAAGTGTAATGACAATGACATAACTTAGCAATGTATCAGAAGCAGGATTCAGAAAGACAAGGACTACAGAAGCCATCAGGGTTATTATTCCTGCATTCCCCACAAGCATAAGCAACATCAGTATCCTGCGCCTTACAGGATGATTCATCATTTTTTCGGATTCCGTGGTTGTAAAACCCGCACCTGTAAGTGCAGATCTTGCCTGGAAACGTGAGACTTCGCGGGAAAGACCGGTTAGGGTTAACGCAATAGTGGCTATACGATTGATAAAAAGAGATAAAATAATTACCACAAAAACCGTAACAAATGCCGCTATCATTTAGAAGTCTTCTCCTTGTGTCCTATTGGACCTGAAGCCATTTATTATTTTCTGAGTAAAATGAACCATAAAGTGGAAGGAAAGGAATAGGAGAGGAGGAAAATAAGGCAATTCAGTGAATTGCCCTTTAATAATCAGCCGATGAGGTTGGCATAAGCGATCAACCTGTACAGAGAAAACAATCCAAATGCCAGAATAACCATCATGAAAACCATTTCATTAATGGTAATGCTACGGTTTGCTTGTCTGGTAAGATCACTTTTCTCCTGTATAGATTCATTTTGGTAAATTTCCATTTACTAACCCCCGTTTATCTATTAGTCACATATATTGTGATGTTTAATCGTTATAAATATCTATAATGATTTACCATTGATAAACTTTATGCCTATTATAAACCACACCCAAAATTTGCCGACATCCGCAAGTAAATAATGTGAAAAACTCGCATCTATGCCATTTTCATATAATCTAATTCTTCTGTACTCCAGCATAGACGATACATTATGTACAAGCCTCATCAATTCGACAAAGGCTTCAGAAAAGACAGCAGCAAGCAAATCTTTGTGTCGAGTATGTATATGCAGCATAAATAAAAACAGTTCTTCATGAAAAAATGTGGAAAATCTCGGATCAATGATGCACATTGCCATTACGGAACAAATTCAATCTTTATGACAATGGCGCTAAGGCCTACCACCAGAATAAGTAATAACATACAGAGGCTGCAGGAGAACATGGATAAGAACAATGTTGAAAACTGTGTTCTTTTTGCACAACCAGAACCATCAAACACTTTCGGACATTTCTGGAAAGGTCTTTTCTACCATCTCAAAAACAAATCTCCAGACCCTGATGAACCATACTCTGGTTGGAAGATAGATTACACCAGAGCAAACGATGAAATATGGGCAATTGATGATGACCGGGTCGCTTTTATACCGTTTATAGCTGCAAATGATAGTGCCGAAAATATTGCAAAATATGAAGATGAATACGAAAAACCTCCTGCAGGGATAAAGTATTATGGAATCTATGGAAATATGCCTGGTGATTCAATCCTGAGTTATATGAATGAAAACTACATGAACCTCCTTTTACACATCCCTATGGCGTGTAATAAAGATCCTTATAAATTGCTGGATAAAGTGGAACAATATACGGATATTAATTTTCAGCTTGCACATCTGGGAGATGGTATCCCTGAAATTATAAATGCACTCAATGATCTTGATAATCTCTATCTGGATACTGCAATGTCAAACCACGAAGCATACAGATACATGTATAAAAATCATGACACGACTACTGAGGATATAATAACCAGCCAGCCAGAAGGAAAAGTCCTTTTTGGTTCAGATGAACCCTGGGGAAACCTGCAGGAACAACTCCAGAACATAGTTAAACTACAGGAAGACGGAACCTTTTCGACAAAGGATGTTGACAGGGTACTGTACAAAAATGCAGCACATTTATGGGATTTCTGAACTGCAAGATAATTTAAAATAATAATACAGCCCAAACTATTATTATAGTTTGATTTGTGTATTATTCTTTTAAGGAGGATAAAGATGGCAAAAAAGATGTGTTCCTGGAAATACAAAGGAATTTAAAAAACTTATTAAGAATCCTTCGTATTACTGCAATAAATATGGCCGTGTTGCAAAGGATGACGAGAATCTCTGCAAAGCCAAAAAACTATAAAATGGCTTTGAAGAGGTAGTTTTAATCTCTCGCATTATTAAAACCAACCTTATAGGCAATTGCCTCCATAAGAGTTTACTTTTTGACTTGTCTGTGCCGTTTTCTACTACAAAAAATTCTCCAAACTGCGAGATATCAGATGTCCAGATTGTCGATCCTTTCCTTTATGCTTGCGGAAGATTCTTTTAGTACCTGTTTCTGTTCTTCAGTCAGTTCCAGCTCTATTATACCTTCAACACCCCCACAACCAATTTTTGCAGGTACACCGAAATATATTCCTTTCTGGCCATATTCCCCCTCCAGATAAGCAGAAACAGGTAAGATTCTCTTTTCATCTCTCAGAATTGATTCAACCATCTGGACTATGGCAGCAGAGGGTGCATAAAAGGCGCTACCCTGTTTGAGAAGAGCAACTATTTCAGCACCACCATGGATTGTACGTTCTACAAGCCCTGCAATGACATCTTCTCCAAGCAATTCTGGCAGAGGCGTCCCGAATACTGAAGAATGCTGGGGAAGGGGAAGCATCTGGTCCCCATGACCACCTATCACCATTGCTTCAACATCTCTTTTGGAGCAGGCAAGTTCATCGGCAATAAAACTGGCAAAACGTCCTGTATCAAGTATTCCACTCATTCCAAATACACGATTTGATTCAAAACCAGTGACTTCCAGGGCCACATAAGTCATTACATCAAGAGGATTGGTAACAGCAATAACAATACAATGAGGTGCATATTCTCTGACATTCTCACAAACATCTTTCATGATCTTAGTATTGATATTTATCAGATCAGCCCGGCTCATTCCGGGTTTTCTTGCAGCCCCGGCAGTTATGATAACAATATCTGAATCAACAATGTCCGCATAGTCATTACTGCCTTTGATTTTGGTATCATATCCTACTATAGCTCCTGCCTGCATAAGGTCCAGGGCTTTTCCCTGAGGTAAACCTTCAACTATATCCACAAGGACAATGTTACCGAATTCCATTTCGGCAAGTCTCTGCACAGTAGTTGCACCAACATTCCCTGCTCCTATTACTGAGATTTTAACCATGGCAAAAGCACCTTTGATGTGATTGTTTTAAGAGGAAATCAAATTAGATTTTTTTATAATTAAAACTATTCTTTTGCGATTAATATTGCTGTTTCGTATTAAAGGTATTTTTGAAAACATTGGTTTAAAATATACAGAAAATATAACTGGAGATGATATACAGAATGTGAATTAACCAAAAACGGTGAAAAATGTGCAAGCTATCCTGATTTTCACGATAACTATAGTATTAATAACAATTCTTCTCTGGAAGATTAGATTACCCCCTTTCCTTGTCCTGACAGGTGCAGCCCTTTTTTATGGTATTTTCAGCGGGATGCAGCAAAATGCAATCGCAATGGCTACACAGGGCGCAGGCAGGGTTTTTGCACTCCTAGCAATTCCTATTTTTTCAGGGTCATTGATTGCCCTGGTAATAAGACAGGAAAATTTTGCTCAGCGGATTGTGCCGGATATGCAAAAAATATCCTCACGACCCACCCTTACATCAGCGATTGCAGGTTACCTGTTATCCATACCCCTCATGTGCTGCCTGACAGCTTATGTGGTAATGATACCCCTTGTTGAAAACCTGAAAGTAAACTCCGAGATCAGGAAGAAATGTTATTATGCAACCGCGGTCGCAAGTACACTTTCTTTTGTCCTTCTGTATCCGCTTCCTGTCATATACAGTATTACAAGAAATCTTAATTTTAATGTTGATGCTGGTTTCAACCTGGCTGCAATCACCATATCCATAATTCTCTTTATTTTTGGATACCTGCTTATTTCAAAAAGAGGCAGCCACAAAGACACATGGAAAGAAAGAGAATTGTCAGCAAAGGAGTCACCTATTGGATGGATTCCATTAATACTGCCCATTTTTTTCCTGACAATTGGCTATTTTTTGCCGGGAGCTTCCCTGCTGGCAGATGTCAATCTTGCCATTATTCTTGCAGCCAGTTTCTCCCTGTTACTGGTAAAAAAAGAAAATCTGGATACCGTTTTTGAGAAAGGCAGCCGCAATGCAGGTATTATATTACTTGACCTATGCGGTGCGGGGGCACTTGGAGGAGTAATTGCTGCTAGTTCATTTGCAGAAAATACCTATAATCTTATCGGACACCTAGTACCTGCTCTTTTCATCCCGTTTATTTTCGCCGCGATAATCCAGACTGCACAGGGATCCAGGGCTGTCACCGCAATAATAACATCATCCATACTCGCCTACAGCCCCTATGTTTCAGAGGTGGCAACCATTCCCCTGATATTAATGATATCAGCTGGCACCATGGTGTTTTCCTACGTTACAGATCCATTTTTCTGGCTGATCCAGAGAACCACGGGAGATGATGTGAAAACCGTAGTATCGAATTATACCATTCCACTTGCCATACTGGGAATATTACTCTTCACTTCAGTCTTACTGATTGATTATTTCCTGTTCTGAAGTGACAACAATTATTAACCAGTAAAAAAGACCACAGATTATGGATAAACAGATAATCAAGATAATTAAAGGTGACATCACAGAACAGGAAGTTGATGCCATTGTTAATGCAGCCAATAATTCCCTGCTGGGCGGAGGAGGGGTTGATGGAGCAATACACAAAGCTGCAGGACCTAAACTGCTGGAAGAGTGCAGGACACTGAACGGTTGTGCAACAGGTGAAGCGAAAATCACGCAAGGCTATGACCTGCCGGCAAAATGGGTCATACACACAGTGGGACCTGTCTGGCACGGCGGAAACAATGACGAGGACAAAATGCTGACAAGATGTTACAGGAATTGTCTTGAATTGGCAGCAGAAAAAGGAATCAAAACTATCGCTTTCCCTTCAATAAGTACCGGAGTCTACCATTTTCCTATACAGTGGGCAGCTGAGATCGCCATAGATGAAGTTATCAGTTTTCTGAACGACAGGCCTGTTTTTGACAGGATAGTATTTGTATGTTTTAACGATGAAACTTTCAGTAGCTTCAATCGGGTACTTGATGAAAGAGTACCATAAACAAAGCAGGAGATAGAGAAATGATCGGAATAATGGCTGATTATCTCTTAATGTAATAGTGATAATGTAATACTGTATTATCCATTGAACCATTAAGTTTAAAGTATTATCTATCATATACCTTAACATAAAGGATAAGTTGTAATTATGCCAAGACTTCAAGAATCAAAAAATAGGTTAAGCCTGACAGTACCCAAGTCTATTGCAGATTTGAAAGGATGGAAGAAGGGACAGAAGTTAAAGTTTGTAGAAAGGAATGGATACGTTTGTCTTATTGAAGATGAATAATAGGAATATTCAAATAAAATAAGTGTAAGATAATGGTATAGGAATGTGTGATACACGCCCGTCTTACATTTTTCATACTGTGACACATATTGCACATAAAAGAGGAGGAAGAATAGTGGCAAAGCCTATTGAGTTAGGATTACGGTTAGAAGGTGAGGATGCTAAAGAATTCTGGGAAAACGAAAAAAAACCCGCAACTACACAACAAAAGGAGTTAGTGAAAAACGCCAGAAAAATGTATAAGAGAATTAGGTTCTGATACATGCCTAAAATCGATCCCTATTCCCTTATCGTTTATCCTTTATCTAAAAAACACGATGTTTCTTTTTTTAATTCAACTGAAGAAGAGTTGAACGATTTTTTTAAAAACGATGCAAAAAACAATCAAGAACAATTAGTAAGTAGAACTTACGTTTGTTATTATGAAAAACACTTGGTGGGGTATTTTACATTAACAACCGATGTATTAGAAGTTAAAGCAATTAAAAGAGAAGATATGTGTGATGATTTCGCACATGACCCTTACCCCGCTGTTAAACTTGCACGGTTGGCCGTCGATCAAAATTATGAAAGAATGGGAGTGGGTCAACTTAGTTGGATTGCTAGCTGTAAGAAATAGTATTTTTATAAAGCAGGGGTTATATGTTTGTTAAATATTAAACCAATTTTTATAAATTCTGTTAAAACGTTCCTTAGGATATTAGAAAAATGTAATGTCCAGTAGTCCTTTGAAAGCAACGTTTTGTCTTTCATATCTACTTGCTATTTTCCTGTATCCCATTTTCAATCATGCAATGAATCGTTCTATTGTCCCACTTCTCCTTTATGACTCATATTCAAGTCTTGTAGATCTTCCCCTCTTAGTATATCTCCGATTCCTGATATTTATTAATAGAAATGTTATTTTATATCGCTCTGTGTCTCTGATATTTCCTGATGTTTATCTCATCATAAGAAGAATCTGCAAGTACTTCTAACTGTCTGGTTCTTGGTCTTTTTTCAGTTTGATCTTTATATTTCCATGAACTCAACAAAGTGATTTCTGTAATGTTCTTTTCCCGAGGCTATTTGGATTGTCAAAGTAAAGCCTTTACAACTTATACAAACATGTATCTTTATTCCATTCCTTTTTTTGTGGCCGTTGTATTCGGAATTTTACCTTTTTTGTTTCAATAAAACTGCTATCAAAATACAATATCCATAGAGAATTTACCCTTCTGGTAAGCTGAATCCCGAAGGGATTCCATTATCTTATTGCTATATTCCTCTGACATCTTTCAAGCCTTCTCCATGCATTTACATGGGAGCCGTAAATAGATGGCATATCCTCTCACCTACAACCTGTAATCAGAACAAAGAGAATTCCATTGATGACATTAAGGTCGTTAGATCTCTTTTCTTCCAGTTATTGGCTGCTGTGGCAAAAACGGTTTGATGTATTTCCATTGTTCATCAGAGAGTTCTATGAACTCCATATATTTCTCTCATATAATTATTGTACTAGGTAGTATCTATACTTTTGAAATGAGCTCAATATTTAAATTTTTGAAATAAGCTCAAAAATAGTATGCATTACCCTGTATAGGTATGCAGGGTAATGACATAATTAAATAACTAATTTAATATTTTTTCCCAAGTATAGGAGAACCTATAGGTATATGGAAATCGGTTGCTTTTCCTAGATGATGTGCCATCATCCATAATCCCCATAAGGTAAGCACTATAAACAAATAACCACCTATAGTAGTTAATCTTGCTGATAAAGCACCTGTTGTGAGATGCCCTAAACCAGCAGTAATTAATGTCACACCACCGATCGGACCAATCAAAAATTCAACCCAAGGTGCCCTCAGGAGAGGTATCACCCATATTAAAAGGAAAACTCCTAATAACACATTGAAAGATCCTAGCATTGTACTGATTCCATCAGTAACACCTATCCCATGTAAAAATACCATCAAACCAGGTGCGATCATAAATAACGTTCCAAATGTAGCAAATAGATTGCCGGCTGGTACATTTCCTTTTTTAAATAAGATTATACCAGTTGTAAATTGAGCTAGGCCTCCTGTAACTCCCACTGCCACTAACAAGGGTACTTCGGAAGTAGGAATCTTGCCCAACATTATTAAAGAGAACATTAATGTAATACTTGCTAAGCCGGCAAATCCCAATGGTGCAGGATCTGCCCAGGTTGAATCATTTGCCATTTCTATGCCCCCTTTTAACATTAACATCCTTATTTTCGAAATATTCATCCCTTGCTTCTGCCATTGCTTTTAAATTTTCAAGTGGCGTTTTTGGTGCTACCCCACAACCAGCATTTAGCAAATCGATACCATTATTTAGGCTTTCAGTAGCCTCTTTTTTTACTTCTTCAGGTGTTCCACTGAATAATGTTTGAGATGATGAAACATTACCAATTACCAAAGTGTTATTTTCATGTGCAATTTCCACTGCAGTTTTAGTATCTTTAACCTTTTCTTCAATACTTATGCAGGTAAATCCACATTCTACCATATGTGGTATTACTAAATCGGTTTTTCCACAAATATGCAGAGCACTATATCCGTTTAGATTTTTGGCAATCTTAGATAACCTCGGTTTCAAAAGAGCTTCAAAGTCTTCAGGAGACACTAAATCGGGTGATGCTACAGGATCTGCGAAAACAAAGGCATCTGCACCATGGTCAAAGCAAGCGTTTGCAACTTCCAGACATGCATCTGCACTTATATCCATTATCATTTCAACTCTATCACGGTCGGTACGTATCCACCTCATGAATGAATTAACATTGGAGAGATTGGATGCGAGAGTTGTAGGACCTTCACAACCTGCAATAACTGCTACTTCGTCTCCAACTTCCTCTTTCAGGATTTCAATTGCTTTCAAAAGAACTGGGATTCTTCCTTTTTCAAGCAAATTCTTTGGTAAACTTAGACTGTCCATTGATTCACTAAATGGATGGGTTTTTATTGATGGTTGACTGGCCTTATTTCCTGGGTCAATCTCACAACCCATCACTTCCGAAACTATAGCAATGTCATAAGGTACCCTTACAGCGTCAAATTCAGCATCATTATGTGCTGATTTTGCAAGATCAGCCATTGTTTTAGCATCGCTATCTGCTTTTGGTCTTTCAGCACCAGATACGTCCATAAAGTCTACTACACCTGCAGATGTCCATCCTCCAACAGGTGCTTTATCCACTGCTTTACCTTTCAAAGTAAATAAAATCCTTTCTTTAGAAGTCATTTCTTTCATATATGTATCCTCCTGTTGAATACGTCCATTTTATTTAATGTTGGATGCGAGCCAACTTGCAGCTTTACTTGCATCAGGCTGTGTCGAATCAGCACCAATTTTGTTTGCAAATTTTTCAGTAACCGGCGCACCACCAACAATGACTTTTACTGAATCTCTCAAGTCCTTTTCATGGAGGATGTCGATAACTGTCTCCATGCCACTCATAGTGGTTGTCATTAAAGAACTTATAGAGATGGCCTTTGCACCATATTCTTTTGCTGTTTCAACAAAATCTTCAGGTGAAACATCGGCGCCAAGATCAATTACATTGAAATCTGATATAGATACCATTGTTTTAACCAAACTTTTACCAATATCATGAATATCTCCTTCAATAACGCCCAAAACAACTGTATCAGACTGATTTGTGTCTTCTACTTTTAGATAAGGATTTAATACATCCATTCCTGCATACATAGCATCGGTTCCCAGGAGAAGGTCCGGAACATAAGCTTCTCCATTATCATATTTGTTGCCGAGTATAGACATCCCTTTTGACAAACCATTTACGATGGCTTCATAAGGGTCTATACCTTCTCCTAATGCTTCATTTGCAATATCAGGTGCAGTGTATTTATCACCCTTAACAACCACGTCAATTAATTTTTCTAGCATGTAATTTTTGTTCACACTATTCCTCCTTTAATATTACTACCTTATTTAATGATGAGTGAGATAATTCAAACTGCATCTCATCACCTAGTTTTATATTCATTAAAATATAATATATAGTATAACCGTGAATTGATTTTATAATAACATAGATTTATTTTAACTGGGTTCATATATTAACTGGGTTCACATAATCAAAGAGGTTAATATCCCGGGTTTGACAGTATCCACTCCTTGCTAAAGAAATCGTCTCCTCTTCCAACCTAAAAATTTCACTTTTTTGTCAGGAAAACCCATTTGACAGTCTTAACTATTTCACGTTAATTTCTACGATTTCATCCCTTTTTGCCTTAAAATCAGTGTATTTATGGCATCAAAATTAGCGTAAATGTACCTTTTTGCCTTATTTTTCATGTAATCCACGGTAACTGTCAAATTCAATAAGCTATTTTTAATGAATTTTGTAGATTTGGACTTGAGTTCATCGTACTCGTATCGCATCAGCGATATGAACAATTGCGCAATGAACCCAAGAATCACAGCTCCATAAACGCTAGCATCCGTCCACACTCGCAATGGTTTGATCTCAATTTCATTCTTCAGTGAGTTGATGGTTTTCTCAATTGAATCCATCTTTCTGTATTTAGAAAGAGCCTGTTTTAGTGTCAAATTCCTGCTTAATTAAAGGCAGAAAAATCCTTCTCTGCCTGTAATCACCTTTCTAGCTCTGGAATCAAGTTGTTCCTTCTGCAATTACCCTGTACAGATTTCGTTCACTGAATTCAGGAAGAGTAAAAATACCAAGGACTTCCTCACGATTGATTCATTCGTGAGCTTTACTTATGCTGAAATTATCCGTCAGTTTTAACTTACAAGGGCTTTGAGCAGGTTGTTGATGTCAATCCCATTCTTTTTGTGTTTACCAAAAACTGAAGCAATATCGAGGATTTCGTAAAGTTGGTTTACAGCCAAGACGTTTCCGATGGGAAAGCACATATTCTTGTTAGGAATAATCTCATACGTCCTTAGTTTTTGTTGCATTTTTACCGAATACAGCAAAGCTAAGAACACTATTATTACTTTTGACTGTCAAAGTCGGATAGAATACCTAATCTACAAATTAGATATCTTTTATGGAAAGTAGTTAATAGTAACCTGATATATTATATGTCTTTGTATGTGATTGGTTTTGAGTTATTAAGATAATATTTAAATAAATCCTCTCCCCATGCTATAGCACTATTGTCATAACTTATCAAAGTGATGCGATTAAACCGGTGGTTTTTATCGAAGAGCCATAGCGATACAAATATGTCCGAAACTGCTACCGTTATAGGTTCAATATCCCTTTCAATTGTCCTTAAGTATAAGTTAGTATTATTATATGAAAAAAAATTATCGAGGTCTATTTTGCAATCTTTCATTGATCTTTCAAGTACAGGTTTTGTTATAATATAGGAAATATCAGTACTTTTATCTGCAGCTTCACAGAGAACAGAAATGGTCTGTGGATTAAAAGAAGAACTGGCCATCATGAGGTATTTCGATTCAAGTGATTTTTCTATAAAATGAGGGTGATGTTCGAATAAATGATGTCTGTCTGGTTCTATTAAATAGCAATGACCTAGTTCTCCAACCCTTTTTAGCATGTGTTCTGGTATTTCGCTAAGGTCTCGACTTTCCCAATAATCATGATTTTCCTCGAATACTTTTGCAATGTCTAATAATTTTTGCATTTTTTCAACGATCAAATAGCCCATATCAGATAGTTTATAATTGTGATGGTCTTGAATTATCAAATCCCAATCTAATAATTTTTTTATTTGAGGTGTTAATCCACTTGAATCATAACCAAGTATATCTTTTATTTCATCAATATCTTCAGTTCCATTATTATAAAGTAAAAGGAGTACATCTTTTCTTTTATCTGACATTAGTATAGTTTCAATCAGAGACGTTTTCATTTTGAAATCCCCAGATCGTTAATGAAATATTACACCATTCAAAAAAATTCATTTTGCGATCCCTCTACAGAAAATATTTTGCTAGTCTCTTTTAAAAAGTATAACTTTACTTATTACCTTTTCGGAATATACCTTATAACTATATATTAGAGATTGTCGGAAATGTCCACATTCAAGAAAATTATAACATATCCATTAAATACAGTGCAACACGGCATAGCGTTTTACTTTCAGTCATTGCTTGAAATGTTTCGATTTCACCACTTTTCCGACAGTCTCCCGGTAACCCAAGTTTGACAGTTTATCCTCTTTTCTAAAGAGAATGTCTTCTCTTTTGTTCAATTTTTTACTTTTTTGCCAGGAAATTCGATTTGACAGTCTCAATAAATTCACTTAAATCGTCATGAATTGCCAATTTTGACCTTAAAAACAGAGTATTCACCGCATCAAAATTGGCATAAATGTAGTTTTTTGTCTTCCTCTTCCATGAATCCACGGTAACTGTCAAAGTCGGGTTAAATCCCTGTTTACTCTGTTCATTTCGAAAAGTTCAAGTATGTTACTTGCTAACACTCCCCAGTATAAAAGAGGTGTAAAAATGTTAGGCATAGAGGACCCCTACATATGGAGTGCATATGTTCTGTGCATAATAAGTGCCATCGCCTGCATGGCATACGGAATTGCAAAATGGAATGAAGAGGAGGAAGAGGATTGCCTGTAAACCCGGTAGTTCTCGGCGTAATCGTTCTGGTCTATCTGATGATAGTCTTCTATTGCGGATGGATTGCCTATAAACGCACAAAAGAAGTTGACGATTACATGCTTGCAGGAAGGAGTGTGCACCCCTATATTCTGGCCCTGTCCTACGGAGCGGCATTTATCAGTACATCCGCAATCGTTGGTTTCGGGGGAGTTTCCGCAACATTAGGCATGGGAACACTGTGGCTCGTCTTCATGAATATTGTGGTTGGGATCTTTGTAGCCTTTGTCCTTTTCGGATCACGCACACGACGTATAGGTGTGAACCTGGGAGCTGTCACATTCCCCGAACTGCTGGGCAAACGTTTCAATTCGAAATTCATACAGGGTTTTTCAGGTGCTTTGATCGGTGTATTCATGCCCCTTTATGCAGGGATCGTACTCATCGGAGGAGCCCGTTTCATGGAAACCTCCCTGGGAGTCAATTATGACGTGGCCGTATTTATCCTCACTATTATTGTTGCAGCCTATGTGATCACAGGAGGTTTGCTGGCAGTCATGTACACAGACGCCATGCAGGGAACCCTGATGCTTGGGGGCATGACTGTACTGCTCATATTAACCTATGTTAACCTCGGTGGAATCACGGAAGCCCACCAGGCTCTCACCGACATGTCGTCCATGGTGCCGGCAGGTTTAGCGGCAGGCGGACATACTGGATGGACATCAATGCCTGCGTTTGGCACACCTATATGGTGGACAATGGTATCTACAATTATACTCGGCGTGGGAATCGGCGTACTGGCACAGCCCCAGCTGGCCGTGCGATTCATGACAGTAGATAGCAAGAAATCCCTCAACAGAGCAGTATTTGCCGGCGGGCCTTTTATCCTCATGATGGCAGGAGTTGCCTATATCGTGGGTGCCCTTTCCAATGTGTATTTCCTCGATACGCAAGGCCAGATTGCATTGGATGTGGCAGGAGGTAATATGGACCGCATCATCCCGGAGTACATAAACAGTGCCACACCTGATCTTTTCGTTGCAATTTTCATGGTAACCCTGCTGGCAGCTGCTATGTCAACTCTCAGTTCCCAATATCACACAATGGGAACTGCTATTGGTCATGATTTTTATAAAGAATTCCTCAAGGGCGGTAAATCCGGAAAGACCATATCAGTAACCAGACTGGGAATCGCTGTTACAATCATACTGAGTGTTATCCTTGCCTACATGCTGCCGATCAGCATTATTGCCCGTGGTACAGCTATTTTCTTCGGCCTGTGCGCGGCTGCCTTCCTGCCCGCCTATGCAGGAGCACTGTTCTGGCCGCGTATGACCAGGGAAGGAGCAATTGCAAGTCTTCTCGCAGGAACATTCAGCAGCCTTTTCTGGCTGACCTTTGTCCATGCAAAAGAAGCCGCTCCTCTGGGAATATCACAGGCCATTTTTGGAACGGAAACCCTGCTCACAGGCACCTGGACGGTTGTGGATCCAATCCTTGTCGCCACACCAATTGCAGCCATTACCGCCGTGGTAGTAAGCCTTGCTACCAAGCCAATGCCAGAAGAACACCTCGACAAATGTTACAGGGGATGCATCAAAAGATAAGGCCAAAAGGCGCAATCTTAAAATCCCTTCCGTTTTCTCTTTTATACAGGTGATTTAACCTGCCAACCCTAACAATAATAGCCTGCAGAATGTTCGAAGATGAGATAGCATATCTCATGGAAAAGGACAATTCAGTAGATAATGTGATCATAATCGAAAATGATGAATCTTATGGTATCAGGGACAAACTCAGCAAAGCAGGAGTGGACGTTGAAACAAAAACCATGGTGAATTTGCTGAATAATCCATTGCCTGATAATCATTTCAATATAGTTATCCAGATACTTGAATTTGCCCTGCATGCAATCCCAAAAAAACTCAAGGACGAGGTATACACAAATACCAAGAGATTGACACCCATATCTGACGGTATATTGCTTTTTTACGGGTTGTGTGGCAATGTACTCTCAGACATAGAAGAAGATTTTGCCGACCATTCCTGTCCGGTGGGAATACTAAGAGAAAACAACGGGGAAACTATCGATGATTGTATAGGTGCCGTGCTTGGAGGCAGACAGGAATATCTCGACACTCTCAAGAGTTTCAAAGGGGAAGGGGCTTTTTTCCTGACACCCATGTGGGCAGCCAACTGGAGAGATATGCTCGTCTGTTCAGGTTTTGGCAAAGATAAAAACGACATTGAAACATCGAGATATGTCTTTAATGAAGTTGGTTACAAACACGTTGCAAAGGTTGACACAGGAATTAATTACGAAGAGGATTTCCACCAAAAGGTCGATGAGTTCGCTGATTTGTTTGACTTTGATGTATTGTATGTGCCGGCAAACCTGAATACTTTAAAGCAGTGCTACAATAATTTTAAAAAAGAATTATATTGAACCAAAAGTATCCGGGCTTTTTCCCGCTTTGTCCGAAAAATGAGTACTTTTCGGTCAATGGTATGATTTTTAGGACAAAAACAGTATTATTCGGTCATGTCTCAAAATGGACAGCCACAGAGGTGTTTTGTAAATCCGATTCAAAATCAAAACTTTTTATTCCACAACTATTGTCACGTTATTAGATTGAATCTTTCCTAGCCAATAAGGATCTGAAATCCGTTCACCCGTGGACGTGTGGTATTCAGCACTAAGAATGTATTTTCCTTTCTTCAAAGACCAACATTTTGAGATAAATGTATCATTTATGGACCTACCTGGAGCGAGTTCTACAATATCATTGTTTGTCAATGGTTCTCTGGAGTAAACACCACACTCATATGGTACGTAGTGGTCATGTTCTAGTGACATAAAAGCAATGTTATAAGATATTTGTTCATGCATTTTCCAAACATTAATTGTATTATTTCCATCATTTGTTAATGTCAAGTAAATTATGAAGTTCTCTCCCTCTTCCACTTTAGTTTTTTCTGGTACTACTGTAAAATTTAACTCACCTGTTTGATATTCAGAACGATAAATAACATGAATCCCGTCTCCCCCATATACTTGTTTGGTAGGGTGGATGTGATAGACGTTTTTATCAATACTGATTTTTCCATTAATCGTATCCATAGTTACTAGAAACCAAGCGTTACTGTTTGTTGCACCAACAACTTTTCCTTCAAATATAGATACTCTTGGTGGATCTGATACATAGATTGTGGGTCCATTATCTACAACCATCTTTTTAGACCCTTCTGGAATGGGTACTTCATGGATTTCGATTTCAATCTCCTCATCCAATAATTTCAGATTGACTAATCCATTTGCAGCAGTTTTTTTAAAATTTTCAGGTTTTACGGTCACAGTTTCATAATTACTTTGCAACCAATAGAGACTTCTAACTGAACTAATATCATAATCGACTTTTTCGAAAATCTGATTTTCACTTAGGACTTCAGTAGGAATTGTAAAATTCTCATTTGGAACTGATTTTTCGTTTGATTTGGTAGAATAATCTCCAGATATACATCCTGCAGTTACTAAAGCTACAATAAGCAATAAGATAACACCAAATATCCCAATACCTTTCAAATTAAATACCCCATTTGAACACTACCATAATACTATAAAAAGAATTTCATGTAACACTTATTTTTTACTCTATGTTTGTATGATAATTAAGAAAATCCATTTTTGGGGAGATTATAGTCCAAGAATATAGATGTAAAAGGGAATGGCTATGAAAAGTCTAAACACATTATTCGTTCAGAAATATGAATTTCTAGTCAAAATCACTATTTTTCGGTCAAAGCGGCTTTTTCCATAAAGTTATTAAAGGTAATTCCTATTCATTAGCGGACAATAAATCAGGTGATTAATTGACACGCATACTTGCAACAGGAACCTTTGATATACTACACCCGGGTCATCTCTACTATCTGGACCAGGCCCGGAAGTATGGCAGTGAATTATATGTCCTTGTTGCGCGGGACTCAACAATTGAACATAAACCCAAACCCATAGTTCCTGAAAAGCAACGGCTTGAAATGGTTAAAGCTTTAAAGGTTGTGGACCATGCCCTTCTGGGAAGCGAAGAAGATATGTTCAAACCCCTCGAAGAAGTACAACCGGATATCATTGTACTGGGGCACGACCAGGTATTCGATGAAAAAGAACTTGAAGACAAACTCCAAAAAAGAGGATTCAATACAAGGGTAGTACGCCTCGGAAAACCCCATCAATGCCCCCTTTGCAGCAGTGGTGGAATTATAAAAAGAATTCTGGAAAGGAAAAGAACAGAATTATAAAAGGCAATTCTCAATCCTTTCAAGAGCTTCTCTTATCCTTTCCTGTGAAATGGCGTATGAAAGCCTCACGAAATTGTTACCACTTGGGCCAAAAGCCGAACCTGGAGTCGCAGCAACGTGAGCATCTGAAAGCAATTTCTCAGCGATTTCTTCACCATTGCCGTACTCGCTTACATCCGCAAATGTATAGAATGCACCCTTTGGACGGCTACAATGTATACCTATATCATTCAATCCATCTACAAGGACATCACGGCGTTTCCTGAATTCGGCTACCATGTCCTCAACAGGTTGCTGGTCACCTTCCAGTGCCTCAATGGCACCATATTGAGCAAACGTTGTTGCACTGCTGACAGAATGGGACTGGATCTTCTGGAAATCATGGATGAACTTTTCATGAGCAGCGACATAGCCGAGTCTCCAGCCGGTCATAGCATAGGATTTGGAAAAGCCATTTACAGTTATGGTACGGTCCTGCATCCCTTCCATAGCACCGATGCTGAGGTGTTTTTCATCATAAAGTATCTTCTCATAGATCTCATCAGAGAGAACCAGCAGATTATGATCAATAGCAAGGTCGGCGATTTCCTTTAATTTGTCCTTGCCAAAAACACCACCTGTAGGATTGCAGGGGGAATTGACAACTATCAGACGAGTTTTATCTGTAATGTGATCGCCAATATCATAAGGAAGAAAACCATTTTCCGGATCTGTAGGCACCCATTTAGGGTTTGCTCCTGCAAATTTAATGCATGGTTCATAGGAAACCCAGGCAGGATCGAACAGGATAGCCTCATCGCCATCATCAAGTACAGACATCATAATTTCAAAGATTGCCTGTTTGGCTCCCGGTGTAACCATCACATTGGATGCATCCAAATCCAAATTGTTCTCTGTTTGTAGTTTTTTGGCTATAGCTTCGCGCAGCGGTTTGATACCCGGAGATGGCGAATAATGGGTTTCTCCGCTATAAAGCGCCTTGCATGCAGCATCACTGATGTGTTTGGGCGTGTCAAAATCAGGCTCACCCAGACTGAAACTAATTACATCAATGCCATCATGCTTGAGCTTATTTGCTATATTGGCTATACGGATAGTTGGGGATTCAGCCACTCGGGCCAATCTTGAAGATGCCATTAATAGCCCCTATGAGTTTATTTAGAGACGTCTGATAAGTTTTACCGCAGCCTCTACAGCCCTCTTGGCATAATCGACCCTCTGGTGAGCCTCCATACGACTCATACCGGGACCTGCAATGCCCAGAGTTACAGGCTTGTTGTATTCCAGAGAAAGGTCGGTAATCTTTCTTGAAGCATGCTGGACCACGATCTCATCGTGACCGGTTGCACCTTCTATCACCGAACCAATGGTTACAACTGCATCGATATCATCCTTTTCACAAAGTTTCTTGATTGCAAGCGGCATATCGTAAACACCCGGCACAAGAACGGTGTCTGTCACTTCCGCACCCAGGAACTTCGCATGTTCTATACCAAGCAATTCCATCTGGTAGGTCAAATCCCTGTTAAATTCCGCTACCACAAATCCCAGTCTAATTGTCATTATATTGTTCTCCAATGCAGATTTTGCTTCCTAATCATACTTATAAATTATAAAATCAAACTCTCATCCACGCAGGCTTCCTACATCCTCAAAACCCTGCCTCTGACCTGTACCTGCCTGTTTTACAAGTTTCTCAGGCTTAAAGAGAAGATCCACGACATTACGAGCATGCTCACGGGCCCGGTTCTCCATGAGAAAAGCAAGCTCCTTCTCATCCTTGCCTTCATCCTCATGAACAAAAACCTCAATAATATGCGTATTTGTCATGAGCTGGGCCTGGATGATACCCGTGGAAGCCTCATGGGCACAAACTTTATCTTTATCCGCAGCACCCGGCATTCCCAGAGCCATGACTATTTCACAGCCCTGCTCCTCGATAAGCTTTTTAGAAGCCACCGGCAGGTCCTTTATACCCGGAACTGTGATCCGAATTATACGGGCTGAAACATGCTGCTTGATCTCATCCACAGCAGCACTACCCATATCAAAACGTGCAAACGTCGTGTCTACAATACCTATGGTTTTCATAATATCTCATTTACACAATACTTCAATTGCAGCTTCTGTTGCAGGCCCCAGTTCTGAAACCACTCCCCTTTTCTTGAATACTACCTCAATTTGCTGGAGAGTACTGAGAATATCCCGGTAACTTACATTGGCCATACTTCCAATACGGAAAATCTTGCCCTTAAGATGGGCCTGTCCGCCTGCAATTGTAATCCCGGATTTCATCATTTCCTTCTTCAGGACTTCACTGTCCATACCCGCCGGGGCCTTCATTGCCGACACAGTGTTGGAATATGCACTGTATTCATTGAGCTGCGGGAACATCTCGATACCCATTGCATCCATCGCCGCACGCACAGCAGCTGCACCCTTATGGTGCCTTGCTATCCTGGCATCCATTCCCTCTTCTTCAATTATATGAAGGGATTCCTGCAGGGCGTAGAATAGGGGGATCGCAGGTGTGTAAGGAGTTTGTGTTTTTTCCTTGTCAGCACTCTTTTTGCAGGCTTTGAGATCAAGATAATAGGGAAGGTTTTCTTTTTCCATTGCGTCAAATGCAGCTTCACTTACAGAAAGCATTGAAAGGCCTGGTGGTGCACCAATACATTTCTGGGAACCAACCACTGCTACATCAACTCCCCAATCATCAACAAATACATTATCTCCGCCCAGGGAGGTAACACCGTCCATTATAAACAGGGCCCCATATTTCTTTGCCAGTTTGCCAACCTGTTTTGCAGGATTCAGGATACCTGCTGATGTTTCGTTGTGAACCATGGTAACGGCTTTTGCTCCTTCCTGAAGTTGTGCTTCAAGCATATCCAGGTCCACTGGAGAACCCCATTCAAATTCCAGGGGAACGACAGAACCGTATCTGGAAGCAAGATCTTTGAAACGCTCCCCGAATTTACCATTCTCAATGGAGATTATCCTGTCATCTTTATCTGCGATACAACCCACAGCAGCTTCCATAGAAGCAGTGCCTGAACCACTTAACACAAAAATGTCATTTTCTGTCTTGAAAACGTCAGCAAGAATTCGGCGACAGTCATCGTATATTTCAGAAAATTGTGCTCCACGATGATTGACCATCGGTTTGGACATTGCCCTGAGAACCCTGGGTGGTACTGGCACCGGGCCCGGCATCATTAATAAATTATCTTCAAGGTCCATAGACTTTCCTCTAATAGCTTTTTTAACTAATCCACACCTAATGTAGCGCTAATATTTAACTGTAGTTAAACAGTCAGAATAAACAATATTAACCGTGTAGCAACTTAATTATGTCGTGCTTGGTGATAAATCCGATAGCAACTCCTTTTTCAAGCACAAGGACTGCAGGATAGCGTTCCAGCAGTGTAGATACAATACCAATATCAGCCTCGGGGGAAACTGCCGGAAAAGATTCACCCATCATGTCCCCTACTTTCATTTTAGATATCATGGCGGCCTTGTTCTCAGCCATTGACTTGACAAACATGTCCTCTGAAATACTGCCTACAGGCACACCGTTATCGATCACAGGGACCTGAGAATAACCATGCTCCTGCATTATACTGGCTGCATGATCCACCGACTCATCGGAAGATACAAAAACCACAAGGGTATGCATGATGTTCCTGACACATATCTTTTCTTTTTCAGATTGGTCAAAAGCATCAAATATTTTTCTCAATGTAGATAACCTCGGATCAACATCACCCGCCTCTATCCTTGCTATAAGGGGCTGGCTGACACCGGCTCTTTTTGCCAGGCCGCTCTGTGTAAGTCCTAGCTCTATCCTTTGCTGCTTTATGGATTGGGCAGTTGGCAGTATCATTTAGTACTATTGATGTGAATTTTATTATTTAAGCAATTGCTTATTTATTGCATATAGAAAAAGAAAAGACCTCCTACGTATGCAATATAAGTGGCTAAGATAATAGCTCCCTCCCAGCGTGCAAGCTTGCGACCTGTCAATCCAAAAAATACGATCATTCCCATAATTAACAACATTGCAGGAAAATCATAGTATAGGGATTGGTCCTGTATCGGAAGTTCATTGATAAGGGAAGAAGCACCCAATATAAGTGTTATGTCCATCGTATTTGCCCCAAGTATGTTACCAACGGCCAGGTCATTATGTCCCTTACGAGTAGCTGAAATAGCAGTTATCAGTTCAGGAAGAGATGTCCCAAATGCTACAAGGGTCAATCCGATTATCATCTCGGGAACACCAAGCCACATAGCAATGTCAGTACCGGAATCAATCAGGATACGACTGCCACCCACCACAAGAGCAGCACCAAGAACAAAAAAAACCACATCTTTTGAAATAGAATCGGATACTTCGCCAAGTTCTTCATTAACTTCTTCATTTGTCCCAAAGAGCAGCGATTGAAGTCTGTAATTGTAATAGAGAAAAGCAACAAAAACTATCAGTAAAAGTATACCATCAACAGGTGTGAGCATGCCATCAATGGATACTACAACCAGCAGCAAAGCCGATACAATCATAAATGCACCCCTTTTCAAAAAAGAGGAATCCTCTACAGGAATCGAGCGTAAGACTATTACTCCTCCGAGGATCAGGCCAGCATTGCATATAGCAGAACCTACAGCGTTACCAACTGTCAGACCTGTATGGCCCAGATAGGCAGCATATGCAGAAACAGCAAATTCCGGTGCAGTCGTTGCGAAACTAACAATAGTCGCTCCTATAATCATTTTAGGAATGCCACTTTTTTGGGATATAGAAACCGCAGACTCGGTAAACCAGTCAGCACCCTTTGTAATAAGGATCAGACCTACTATAAAAAGAGGTAAAGTATATTGCTGCATTTTTGGGATCAGCGCAATCTGGTTAATAGAGAATATAAAACTTACCCGATTAAAATTTTTCAGTCACCTGCAGTAATAACAAGAACCGGGCCGATATCGGCAGCAATCAACCATCTTGTGAGACTTCCAAATGGGTCGCTACGCAATGATTCTGTCCCCATTACAGTAAGATCAACCTTGTTATCTTTTGCAATATTGATTATTTCACGACCTGGGTTTCTGCCTCTAACAACCCGGGTATGGACTTCTATGCCATATAGTTCAGCTTGCTTTGCCGCATACTCCAGATTGGCTTCTATACTTTTTATAATCAAATTGACAAGTTTTTCATGAAACTCATCCGGGAATGATTTCAAGTTGCTTGGATCCTCAACATAAATTATGATAATACACCCATTTTCCACAGATGCGATATGCAATGCGTTATCAATTACCTTTTTGGAAAGTTTCGTTTCATCAATTGGCACCAGAATATTACGATAAGTTATGTCCTTCATTTTACCACCATCCATCTTATGTAAGTCCAAAAGCGGTCACAACAATTACAACAAGTATACCAAGTCCAACCATTCTGACAGAATGTAGTATCAGGTTTTGCCGGGCTATTTTGCCGGAAAATATTCCAAGAGCAGCCAAAACGATTATACTGAATCCAACTGAGACCTCCAGTGCATAATTTTCCAGAAATACAAACGGCAATATCGGCACAAGAGAACCAATGAGACTGGAACCGCCATGGGCCAGAGTATCATACAGTATTTTGTTGCGTGTTTCTTTTTCAAGACTTGTAGATCCAAGATTGCGCAAGAGGGGTTTTTCAAGATCAGCAAGATGGCCGTACTCTACCGCACTTTCTGCAAGGTAAGAACCAAGCCCATTGGTCATCGCAAGAGCAATCGCGCCCCCCAGAGCAGCATTTGTTATGAGATCAGGGTTAGAAGAGACATTCGAAGCACCAATGACAACACCAAGGACTGCCAGTATTCCATCAATACTGCCAAGGATAATATATCTACTCTGATCGGATTTTGGTTTCATTTAAGACACTCAATATTTTATGAGCACGTATCAGGACATAGGTATATGATCACAAAAAATATAACAATTTTGCATACAGGGTTTGATTATTCTTCATCCTGACAAAGCACAAGAATCAGAAAAATTCAAAGCCTCAGAAGAGGATTTATTTCCAGACAAAGCCTCTTCTATCATATTGCGCAGCTGTGAGTCATCAAAGGGTTTCATTATAGTTCCCACTGGTTTCAGTTCATGGACACGCTTCAAAATGGCTTTGTCAGATATACCGGTAAGGAAAATAAAATGAGGAGCCAATTTCTGTTTGATTACTTTGGCAGCTTCAATTCCGTCTATATTGCCTTTGAGAACAATATCCATTAAAATCAAATCAGGTTTCAAATGTGATGCCATATTTATAGCAGTTTGCCCATCTGCCACAATTCCACAAACAGTATAACCCATCTCTTCCAGTTTGAGTTTTATGCCCAGTGCAACGATCATTTCATCCTCAACTACCAATATGCCCCCGGATTTCATGATTATTCCTCTGTTTACTGATTTATAGAAAAAATATATGAAGTAAATTTTTAAATAGCCATTTGTTTTTGTTGCAATAAAATAAAAAAAAGTACCGGCAAGACCGGTATCTTAATTCCAAATATAGATTATCAAACTTTCCAGCTGCATTTTTTGCCTGGTTTTTGTTTTGAGGACATAACTTCCACTTCCATGGAAGATTCCCAGAGGCCATGGACATTACAACTTTCAATTGCTTTAAAATCTGTAATCACAGAAGTCAGACCACAATCTCCACATACATTTACACCCCTTATATGACAGACCTCAAATTCTTTTGCACCAATTAGCTCCTCATGAGGAGTCACATTAAATGTGGCCTCTGCTTTTTCTGCAGATGACCCCAGATCCACTCTGCCTATCTTCTGCTCTGCAAGATAGAGGTCTATCCATTCAATGTAGTGGTCCTCTTCCATTACATGTGGTTCAATTCCTACAGAAACCGTTACTTCATAGGTACCCCCTGCAGTCATCATTGAAGGCCCTTCGATTACCGGTACATGTTTCTTTTCAGTCTCCGTTGGATTATTTTCGTCTTTTATACGGTTGATATTATCAGTCATCGTATCACCTACCCATAATTAAAAAATAAGTTGCCAGCACTGCTGACAACTTCAGAACCTGTAATTCTTAACCGAGTGGAAAAGCACCACTGCAAAGAACACCAGAATTACAGCAACCAGGCTGAAATAAGACACCGGGTCCCAGATAAATTTCATGCCTCCTGATTCTCCCCATCCCACAAGGACGGTACCCTGCAGGATAACGGGCAATACAACACAGATACCTGCCACAATGAAGATAAACAAGATGTCAAATATCTGCATGAAGAGACTTCTTTCCTTTCCCCTGCTAGTAACTGCCATACTTACTCCTCCTTAGTTATAATACCTGAATGTGTACATATGTTCCTTGATAGAACTATATACCCTTAGACATGCAGCAGTTCCGATACCCAATACCAACAGCAAGAACAAGACATAAAACGGAAACATACCCGAAAGTTCAGGTGTGCTGTTCCATACAGTGGTAATTATGGTATAGAAGATGAACGATTCTGAGAAGAACAAAATACCCATCAAAGCCACCACAACAAGAGCATCCTGCCGCAGCTTGCTCATATACCTTACAGTATCAACATTTTCCTCTGTTTGTTTAATTTCCAAGGTCAACACCTCCTTATGTCCTCACAGGGTCGGGCCATCCCATCTCTTCGCCCCAGTCATGGCTAACTTCCAGACTGCGGTATCTCCAATTGAAATAGAAATACGCAATCGCATAGAACAACAGTCCGAATATCAGATTATACCTGTATCCCCATTGCAGGGTTGACATAATCACAAGTGCCAGGAATATTGTGAAGTATGCAAGCCAGGGTTGCAACGGACCAACGAACGGACGCACTTTGTTGCTGTGTTGCGGGAACATCTTCCTGAAACGAATCAGGGAAAATGGAATCATCACATAGCAAACAAGTCCGGACGTTATCGAGAATGTGATAACCTGATCCAGAAAACCACTGAATGCAAATGCAATCGCAATTGGCATCGTGAATATAACAGCCCTGTAAGGTGTGTTATATTTTGGATGTACAGCAGAGAACCATGGTGTCAGGAATTGGTCCCTTGATAGGGCATACCATGATCTGGACGAGTCACAGATAGTACCGTTGGCACTTGCAAGACATGTAAAGAGAGTACCTATTGCAAGAAATACTACAAGCAACTGTATACCGCTGTTAGTGGCTGCCTCATAAAGTGGATAGACAGATACACCAAGCTGGTCTGTGGGTATAAGGCCAGAACATACATACAGTGTCATACCGGCTGCAAGCAAAAGAGTGATCATCCCTGCCTGTTGACCCAGCGGCACTGCCCTGGAAGGATGCTTACATTCTTCAGCACTCATGGCCGCACCTTCTATACCCAGATAGAACCAGGGACCAAATTGTAAGGCAGCAAAGATGCCTATAAAGCCGTTTGGAATAGCACCGGATATTAAGTTACCCGGGTTCCATACGCCTCCAAAACCTGTAACACTCATGGCAAAGAATACAAGAATTGCAATGAATGCTGTAAATGTCAGTGCAAAATTAAGATTAAGCGCCGCTACAATACCTCTGTAATTCATAAATGTCAAGAAAGTAATCACTAAAAGTGTAACCGGGAATACCTGTATCTCCGGGAATACTGATTCTCCAATTGATGCCACAACAATGGAATCTGCGGCTTCCAGAGCGATGTATTCCATATAAACAGCAAGTCCCACCAGTGCCGCTGCACCTGGACCTACAAATAATCTTGCCCAGTCATAAGGTCCTCCGGCAAGTCTGGTAGATGCACCAAGTTCACTTGCACATAGAGAAACCATCAGATACATTGTACCGGCAACAAGTAATGCCAAAAGGGAACCCAATATACCACCTTTGGCAACTGTAAAGTTCCATCCCATATATTCACCCACCAGCACAATCCCGACACCAAGTGCCCATACATGATAAGGTCTTAGTGTCTGCACAAGACTGGCAGATTCATCAAGAGGATCATTAGTTATTTCATCGGTCATTCAATATTCCCCCATTATTTTTTCGCTACCTTCATTGCATCAAGCAACATCCAGCCGATCATGGCGAAACATACCAGGTAAATGACACCGTTAATTATAGTCCAAGTACCCATTTGGATGCCTCCTATTTTTTTATATCTCTACGAAAAAAAAGAGCCATAAAATGGCTCTTTCACACTCAGAATACCAGACCGAAGTCTTCGAGTTTCTTCTTTGCCCCGTCGTATACCTTGACGTACTCGTCAGTTGGTGTAACGGTTGCAACATCATAGCATTCCTGGAATGTCTTGCCTGCAGGTGCATTGGCATAGTCATTCTCGTAGCTTGCTACGAGTTTATCCAGAATCTGGTTGACAGTATTGATATCCATACCAGCGGTTGCACGTGCGACTTCTCCCATCATACGGGCTTCCATACCGGTTGTCTTGTCAGTGATTACACCCTTGGCAGCTGCAACACCGGACAGGATCTCACGGCCTGATGCGGTATCTGTCATGGACTGAGCTGCAGCCTCAAGCAGGCACATCTCGGTGCATGGACCGGCACATGGATAGTACTGGTTACCGGACATAAGGTCTGTGAACTCGGAAATGGTGGCACATGCCCAACCTGCGATCATAAGGGTCTCACGAGTGTTGGTGGATCCCCAGCGGATGTGCACAGGACCGTCAAGATGCCAGCTGGCACTGCTCATGACCATGGAGTTGAGGTGAGTTGCAACATCGACGATGGTTGTTTCCTCAACACCGCCGGCGTAACCACCAAAGATTGGCATCTGTTCATCCATGATGATGTCACTGTTACCCTTGTAGTGGGCAATGACAGCGATTGCGTCAAGATCAATCTTGAGTTCGTTCAACTGGGAGACTTCGTGGCTGTCGTTGGAGTTCATACCACCGACACAGTCTGCACCGATGTTACCCTGTGCGGACAGGGAGGATTCAGGGCCCTAAACTGCCATACCCGGACGACCTGCCATGGAAGCGGCGGTCCTGATCTGGCGGGTTTCGGATTTTGATGCAAGAACCTCGTAGGGACTGCCAGGGATCGGGGATTTACCACGGGCAGAGGTCATTACACCGTTGACGATTGTGTCACATTCTTTCTCAAGAGCGTAACTCATATGCACAGGCATGAAGACATCTTCAGAAATTGGGGAACCGGTTGGACCACCCTGGACAATTGGTTTCCTCTTGTCGCCTACTTCACGTTTTTTCATGTAAACTGCGTCACGACCGGTACCAAGCTGGAATTGCCTTTGCGGATTGTTGATTGCATCCCAGATCTCGTCCTCGGTGTATTTGACGATACGATGAGTGTCGGTACACCAGATACCACACTCAAGAAGCATCTCGAAACCGGCTTTGAACAGCCTTTCCATCTGGTCCTTGTCGGTTGGAACGAATTCCTTGCCAAAGTCAAGGTTGTATTTCTGCTTCAGTTCCATTGCCTTCACTGGGATGGTCATTAAATCCCAGTCGTCCTGGGTGCATTTCTCACCGGTCTGGGCACGGTCATAAAAATCATAGCAAGTTACGGATTTGTTAAATGTCATAAATTATCCTCCAGATTTTATTTCATTAAGTCAAGAGCTACATTTGCTGCTTCTGCTGCATTTTCTGCTGTTGCGTCAGCACCGAGTTCCTTAATCCAGGAATCTGTGACCGGAGCGCCACCGAACATTACTTTTACAGAGTCACGCAGTCCTTCTTCTTCAAGCAGACGCATGACGTCTTTCTGGCCGAGCATGGAAGTGGTCATCAGGGCAGAGCCGGAGAGCAGAAGTTTCTCGCCTTTGTGGGCTGCTACTTCTTCGATGACCTTGTCGTTGGGTACGTCAACACCCATGTCGATAACGGTGAAACCGTTTGCACCGAGCATGGTTGCAACAAGCCTGTGACCTATATCATGAATGTCGCCTTCCTGGACGAACTTGATACAGGTTCCGACAGATACAGTGGATTCATCCTCTGCAAGGATTGGATCAAGAATTTCCATGGCGGCTTTCATGGCCTTGGCAGACATCATGATCTGGGGAAGGTAGACTTCGGCGGCTTCGAATTTGTCACCGATGATCTTCATACCGACAGACAGACCATCGTTGATGATCTCGAAAGGAGTTAAACCTGCATCCAGGGCTTCCTGGACAAGGGGGCCAGCACCATTGATGTCCTGGTTGACAATCGCATCTCTGAGTTTATCATACATTTCCTGTTTTCCCATTAAATCACCTATTTCTAACTGTACAGCAGCTGTCATATCATAGGCTGCTGCTACAATGAACTTAAAAAGCAAATTTATATAACCTATCGGGCTACGGTTTTTCAACCTACATAAAAATAGTAAACACTTCAATAATTCAAAAAGCGATTCAAAATGACAGATGTAAACAAAGCGATCATGGCATTGAAATCGACAACGTTTTTTGAAAACTAAGTTACAACCATTTCACTATAAAAGTAGAATTTTAACCAACATTTCTAATATGGAATTTCAGTAAAATTAAGTATAATTTGAGATTGGGAATTACACCATAAATAAGCAATCATTCATCCATAAAACCGAAACGAATATGTATCGTTCTAACTGTATCATTTGTACTTGTTAGATTTACAATAAAGTAATCTAAAAGTATATGGTTAATTCGTGAAAATATCTACTGGTGATAATGTGATTAGTGTTAATGAAAAGGGACTTGCAATAATTGATGAAATGCTGGACTGGGAAGATGAGATCAATGTCGAATCCAAACAGCTCGAAAATGGCGCTACAATAATTGATTGTGGAATCAATGCCCAGGGTGGCTATGACGCAGGTATGTATCTTTCACGCCTCTGTCTTGCCGATCTTGCCGAGATTACTTACACTAAATTCAACCTTGATGGACTCCCGGTACCTGCAATTCAGGTCGTAACCGATCATCCCACAGTCGCTTGCATGGGTTCCCAGTATGCGGGCTGGAGAATTTCCGTTGGCAAGTATTTTGGAATGGGTTCAGGTCCTGCACGTGCCCTTGGACTCAAGCCAAAGGAACTTTATCAGGAAATCGATTACAAGGATGATGCCGAAGCTGCTGTACTTGTAATGGAATCCAGCAAACTGCCGGATGAGGAAGTAGTAGAATATATCGCCAAACACTGCAGTGTTGATCCGGAAAATGTCTATATTGCAGTGGCACCTACTGCATCCATTGCAGGTTCTGTCCAGATCTCTGCCCGTATTGTGGAGACAGGTATCCACAAAATGGAATCCGTAGGATTCGATATCAACACAATTAAGAGTGGTTTCGGTGTGGCACCAATAGCACCTATTGTTGGTGACGATACAAAATGCATGGGTTCAACCAATGACTGCGTAATCTACTGTGGGGAAACCTACTACACAGTAGACTACGGACAGGATGATCTTGAGGAATATGTCAAAAAGACACCATCCACAACGTCCAAAGACTTTGGAAAACCTTTCTATACAACATTCAAGGAAGCAGAATTCGACTTCTTCAAAGTAGATGCAGGCATGTTCGCCCCGGCAAGAATTACCGTCAACGATGTTGCATCTAAAAAATCATACACCGCAGGACGTATCAATCCCGGTATCCTGCTCGAATCCTTTGGAATCAAGGAGGCATAATCCTCCTTTTAATTTTGGTGATCTAAGTGGAAATACTTGAAAAATCTGAAGGAATCGGCGCATTGCTTAAGAATTTTGCATCTCTGGCTAAAGAATCGGAAAAAATCATTTTTATTGGAACTCCCGGGTTTTGTACACCTTTTGCAGAAATTGCCGCTTATTCCCTGCGTAAAAGTTCCAGGCAAATGGGATTTGTAGCCAATACTGATATCGAAAAAGCAAAACAACTAATCCCCACGGATATGGGGATGCAACTCGGTGATACAATTGATTATTATGCTGATACGGTCGTACTGCTTGGCGGGCTTGCCATGCCCAAAATCGGAGTGGAACCAGAGGAATTGAAAACGACTCTTGAATCGATATATGAGGGGTCTCAAAAGAAATTGCTTATAGGCATCTGTTTCCAGTCAATATTTGAAAAACAGGGATGGACCGATATCCTGAATTTCGATTACATAATTGATTCGGACATGTCAGTGTCCCTGAAGAAAACATAATAAATCTCCTTTACCATATACGTGCGTCCACGACAACATGCCAGACGCCCGGGGAATATTTTTTGATACTGCGACACTCCATAATCTCCACATTTCTCCCCTGCATTTCCACTGCCTTTTTAATCTGCCCGATTGGTCTATCAAACATTAAATTTTCAGCCAGTGCTTCATGAAAATGCAATATACCCCCTTTTTTACTTAATGCCCCAATTGCAGCAGGCAAATAATCCGCTGTTCCTCCCACATAGCCCATAATTACCCGGTCAGCAACTCCTTGAGGTGTAATTTCTGCACAATTCCCATGCAGGGGCTGTACAATATGTTGCACATTATTCAACCTGACATTGTCTTTGAGGTAGCCAAAAGAGACAGGATTCAGTTCAATCGAGTATATTTTTTCAGGTTGGGAATGTACGGCCATCGGGAGACTGAAATAACCAATTCCAGCAAACATATCAACAACAATCTCCCCGGTTCCCAATTTACTCATCCTGTTTTTTTCCCTGAGGTTGCCTTTGGAATACATGACCTATGTCACATCAAGTTTGAAGTAACAACCGTTCTCTTTGTGTATTGTTTCAGTGGTATTGCCACTCACAAGCTGTCTTTTTGGTTGCCGTAAACTGCCATTGATACCCAAATCCCTTACGACAGTATCACAAGAGGGATACATATTCAGTAATTCTTCAGCAATTTCCCCTCCCCTGTGGATTATTTTTTCAGGAATGGTAACTACTATAATGTTTCCAAGGATTTGCCAGCCGGAAGGAATTGTTTCCAGTTCCTCCGGTTTCATTATTCCGGCAAGCCTCTCTTTCAGACTCATTTGTTGACGGTAGAACTCCGGTTGTTCCTGACGTTTTATTTCATAGCCACGTACAAAATCCGTGACTGGAATTTCGACAAAACTTTCACCTGCAACAATGCGAGATATGAATTTTCGGTTTCCATCCAGCAACCCTTCGGATTGTAGTTTAGACCTTACTTTTTCAGTATCCCTGGCAGGTACCATAACTGCAAAATTTTCTTCCATTCAGTTCATTGAGAGGTATGTTTTGTTATAAAATTCATTCGGAATGGAGCGAACATTTATATACCCTATTCTCCTTATAAGTTATCTGGATGAACGCTACGAACCGCACGGCCCTTTTTGCTACCAATGATGGTTTCATTGCAATTAACGGTGCCGTTAAATTACAGATAATGGATTTACTGGACAAGAGGTCATGTTCCTTCGATGAAATAGTCCAAACTACGGGGAAAGCCAAATCCACTGTATCAGTACATCTTAACGATCTTAAAAAAGCAAACCTATTGCGGGAATCAGTAGACGCAGTGGATAGGCGAAAAAAGAATTATAGTTTAGCCTCAAAATACGTAGCTTGTTCACAAAAACCGCTGGATACTCACTACTATCAAAGCCTGGAAAATTTCTCCAGCACATTTTCCAGCGAAACTGATTTTTTCCAGAATGTTTTCTGCGCTTTCAAGGCAGGTTTTGAAGCCCAGGGCATTGATCATAATCCTATAGTCAAACATATAGGAAGTGACATCGGCAAACAGATTGCAAATACTTTTGAGCAAGGCGATTTCTTTGACAGCCTTGAAGAGGTACGCTCCTTCTGGAAATGCTATAAACTGGGAAAAGTACAGATCGAAGATACAGATCCTCTTACTATCAAAGTAAAAGATTGTTTTGAATGTATGTCAATGCCTGTTCTTGGCCACCCAATATGCTCTTTTGATGAAGGAATGCTGGAAGGCATCCTATACAAGATCACCGGTGAGAGACATTCAATAAAAGAAATAGAGTGTTATGCAACAGGGGATAACCATTGCCTTTTCATCAAGGTATGATTACTTTTCTGAACGGATTACACCCATATCAGCATTGAGTTTAGGACCGATCTCTGCAACAATACCCGGCCCATCCGTAGTTTCCCTGCATATCACGCAATGCTCCATAATTCCCAACCTTTCAGTACCATAGATATCCCTGCTGTGGCCTGTTTTCTTCAGCACTGACTTGAGCTGGGAACGTGTAACGGAATTTACAATAATCCTGTCCGTGGAAGCTTTCTTCCATTCCCATAATTTATCGGCCTGTTGGCCGGTAAATCTTACCTGTTCGCCTTCATTTGTATTGAGAATTTCCACTTTAACAGGCATATATGGAATAAGACCAAAACGAGTTGCAACCTGCTCGGGACTACCTGTACCCAGATTTTTCAGTCCGCTTGCAGTGATAGAGATCTTTTTACCAATATCTACAACTATTTTATCTTCTTTTATGGATTGTATGTAGCCGCGATATTTTTTCCCTGCTACAGGTTCATATACAGGTGTACCATATTTTTCCTTCAGAAAATGAATCGCAAATTCCGCATCATCCCCATCCGCATCTACGGTAACCCACTTGTTTTTGGAAATACCTATACCTAATTTCATGTCAAGGTCCTTGAGGTCATCTGCAAATTTTGCAGCAATTGCATCAAGGGTCTGTTCTGCATTTGAATATACTTTTATTAACAGTTCGATTTGCATATAATCCCGCACAAAAGAAGTAAAATTTATTTTCTGCCCAGCAGTTTATCGAAGACATCTTTGGTGTTACCATAAGCAATGAGAACATCATCATGTATAGGTTCCTCTGAATTCTCAATTGTATCCCCTATCATATGTATTTCCCTGCTGAAAGGACCCAGTTTCAATTTAATCCGGTCTTCACTGGCGTTTGCTTCTACCAGTTGTCCATAGATTTCCTCTATCTTATTCCTTAATGTTTTAATACGTTCCAATATTTCTTCGGACTCCCTGTTCAGTTGTGTTCCTTCACTCTCTTCCTCTTCAACTGTTTCTACCAGTTCCCTGTACTTTTCAGGAAGATTCTCTCCGAGTGTTGTAATAAAAGCCCTGAGAGTTGTTACTACATCTACACCATATTCAGTCAGTTCTACATATTTTATTCTACCCTCAGCTGTGAACTGCACAAGTCCCATATCGGACATTTTGGAAAGGATTTTTGTAGTATGTGCAAAAGTCGAATTTATTTGCTTTGTAATAACAGAAGCATACGTCTTTCTAAGAGACCATATAGTAAGGAGTGCCAGGGTTGGTTTTTCCTGAAGGAACAGGTTTTCTACTTCTTCGCGGGACATTAGAAAATCACCTGATGATATCGTGAGAGCTATCTCAATAGCCTATTCTTTATATATATCTTTTTGTTGTATATATATCAATACATATTGGAGAGGATTTGCTTTATCGCACTGAGAGGGGCATTGGTCTTAAAGGACATACCACTGAAATGTGTCCTGCTGGCCTCATACCCTTTACTCCTCAGGTCTTCAATGGTTTTTTCAATACGTGGAGCTGCCACAGAAAGCTGTTTGCATAGCCTGTGCTGATCATAAAAGAAGGGAATATCAAGTTCATCCAGGCAGGTCTGGATTATTTTGATGGCTTTTTTCTTCTTGCCAAGGGGTCTTATTTCAATTTCTTCCATGACCTTTGAACAAAAAATACTGTCATGTAACTTACCAAGCCAGAGAAGACCTCCTGATTTCATTTCAGTCCCACATTCCGGGCAGGTTTGTTCCATGAAAACAGAGTAGCCTTTTTTCCATTCACGGTAACTGCAATTGTCACAATGTGTGACATAACCCAGCTCCTTTAGTGTCCGATCAGCGTTCTTAGCCCCGCTTTTAATCCCTACATAGGCCCTGACATAATGACGCGTGGCGTGAGAGAGCAATATTTCCATTCCTTTCTCATGACGTGCCAGATGGCGGGCAATTGAACCCAGCAATATCCTCAGTCCCATTTCACTGTGATATTCATTGTTAAGAGGAACAGCCGCATACTTACGGATACCCGAATTCAGGTGAGCCCCGCAAAGAGGAGCAGTATCTGTAGCTGTAACCTCCAGCAGGTGTACAGCAGAGCGACTGGCAGCATCCAGATATGGAGCAGGACTTCCAAAAGGGTCCAGATCCACGATATTGAATCGTTGTTCATGGAGGAGGGTATTTGCATTTCTGCAGGAGGTCTCAGCAATATCGGAAAGGCTATTGAGTTCGATATTTTGTTCAATAAATTTACAGGCCTCTGCATCCCAGTCATTAAGTATCGTCCTGAGACCTACCTCATTTGCTATGCGCAACCCCCTGATACCGGAGGCTGCCATTGCGTCCACATAATCGATCTCTGAGGGAGACCTTTCTTCAAAATCGAAATGTTCCTTAACAAAAACAGAAGTTGCTGCCACGGTAATATCCCGGTTAAGTTCCATATGGGAATTATAGAAAACCGGTGAATTCACAGGCAGTTTGTCTTCAATAGCAGCAGAAGGAACCTCCACTTCGGTGGTTCCTTCTGTTATTTTTCTTGTTTCCATGTCTTCCACATGACATGGTTTTTTTATTTAACCGTAATTGTCACATTCATGCCATTCCAGGGAGGAACATAGGCTTTGAATTGGCCTGTTTCATTGAATGTATAACGGAACGTTTTGCCAAAAGCCAATTTTTGGTCATCCCAAAGGCCTTCTTCACTTTTGATTGTGAAAAATCTCTTGGGGTCGGATTGTTGATTTCTCCAGATAACCGTATCTGTCCTGTTTATATCCAGTGATCTGGGAATTGCATTGTAGTTTCTCAAAAGAACTCTGTATTCCCGCGGAGTATAATTCTCCAATTCCGCTTCATCGGCCTCACTTACATTATCTTCTCCATCCACATCTTCATCTGGCTGGATATCTTCATCTGACTGATTATCCTCACCATTTACCGGAACCTGCTCGTCCTGATTCGTAGTATCCTGTGTTGTACAGCCCAATCCCAGCAGGGATATCACAACTAAAAGTATGATTATTTTTTTCATCCGACCACTCCTCTAATTATTTGTTAAACAATAAGTATCTCTACAGTTATCAAACTTTCTGGCATAAATAAACAGCAGAGATATCTATTTAAATATATATGTCAATTTGTGTCGCGGTCATTTTCATTAATATATAAAAGGAGAATGCATCAATGTCTGTAAAAAACCCCCTCGGTGAAAAGATAAGCCAGCTCAGACAATCCAGGGAGATGTCACAGGAAGAACTGGCAAAAGCAAGTAACAACGATGTTGAACTGATAGACAAACTGGAAAACGGAGCTCTTGTTCCTTCACTAACACCTCTTTTTAACATTGCACGAGCCCTGGGAGTCCGACTTGGCACCTTTCTTGATGATGCTCCCCAGAACGGCCCGGTGCTTGTAAAATCAGGCAAATCAAAACATGTTGTCCGCTTCTCTGGTAAATGTTCCAATTGCAAAGAGAGTTCACTTGAATTCAACTCACTGGCAGCTGATAAACAGGACCGTCATATGGAGCCTTTCATAATTGATGTACATCCACAACAAGGAGAACATCCCCTTTCATCCCATGAGGGAGAAGAATTTATTTATGTGCTGGAAGGTGAAATCGAGATTCTCTACGGAAAAGAGACCTACAATCTTGAAGCCGGTGACAGTATATACTACGATTCCGTAGTTCCCCACGACCTGCATGCAGTTGATGAAGATGCAAAGATAATGGCAGTTGTATACACACCTTACTAAGGAATTCCTATGTTCACACTAACAGTTACCCCACGTTTTGGAGATATTGACGGCCTTCGTCATGTAAATAATACCGTGATTCCCGAATGGTTTGAAATGGGGCGAAATCCCATATTCCGGATATTTACTCCCGATCTCGACCTCACTCCGGAGAAGTGGCGGCTTATTATGGCTCGCACAGAATTCGACTTCCTGGGAGAGATGTATTTTGACGGGGATGTCGAAATACGTACCTATATTGCCCGCCTTGGTAATTCCTCTTTTACAATCGGGCATGAAGCCTGGCAAAGAGGAGAATTAAAAGCAAAAGGCAAAGCAGTAATTGTACATTATGATTTCATGGAAAAGAAGTCTTTAGCAATTCCATCTGAGATACGTACAAGGCTCGAGGAACACCTGATAGAGGAACAGTAAACATAAAGGAGGCTGGTACTATTCGTTTTGAAAACGAGACTATAACAGATGTCTTCGAAGAGATGGTTCAAAAAGATCCTCAAAAGGACTTTATGGTTTATCCGGACCGGGATCTTCGTTTTAATTACAGTCAATTCAATGAGCGTGTGAATGACCTGGCAAAAGGTTTGCTTGCCCTGGGACTTAAAAAAGGGGACCACATAGGCATATGGGCCCGCAATGTACCCGACTGGCTGACTTTCCTGTTTGCAGCTTCCAAGATCGGAGCAGTCCTTGTAACTGTAAATACCTCATACCGAAGCCACGAACTTGCTTATGTGGTAAAACAGTCCGATATGAAAGCACTGGCTATAATCGATGGATTCAGGAATGTGGACTATGTTCAGACTGTTTATGACATTGTGCCTGAACTCAAAACACAGCAAAGAGGAAATCTTACAAGCCAGGAATTCCCTGAGCTAAATCATGTAATCTATATAGGACAGGAAAAACACAGGGGCATGTACAATACCCGTGAATTGCTTCTGCTTGGAAAACATTGTTCTGACGCCGAACTTGCACAAATAAAGGCATCCACTACCGCTGATGATGTGGTCAACATGCAGTACACCTCCGGTACAACCGGTTTCCCTAAAGGAGTAATGCTGACCCATAAAAATATCCTCAACAACGGTTATTACATCGGTGAAAAACAAAAATTCACAGATCAAGATCGCCTGTGCCTGCCTGTGCCCCTATTCCACTGTTTTGGGATTGTGCTCGGCGTACTTGCGGCCCTGAGCCACGGAGCAACGCTGGTGATGCTTGAAGTATTTGATCCGCTCCTTGTACTCGCAGCAGTCCAGAAGGAAAAATGTACGGCCCTTTATGGCGTACCGACCATGTTCATTGCAGAACTCAACCATCCAATGTTCGACATGTTTGACCTGTCATCCCTGCGTACAGGAATCATGGCAGGATCACCGTGTCCCAAAGAAACCATGAAAAAGGTCATTTCGGATATGCACTGCGATGAGATCACAATCGCTTACGGGCTCACGGAAGCCTCTCCGGTAATGACCCAGACCAGTATCGATGATACCATTGAAAGGAGGGTCAGCACCGTAGGTATAGCAATGCCCCTAATCGAAGTCAAAATAGTTGACCCGGATACAGGTGAAAAACTCGGCCCGGGACAGCAGGGCGAGATATGCTGTCGCGGTTACAATATAATGAAAGGTTACTACAAAATGCCTGAAAAGACAGCCGGGACGATCGACAGGGATGGATGGCTCCACAGTGGTGATCTGGGGACAGTTGATGAATATGGATACTACAAGATTACCGGCCGTATCAAGGACATGATCATTCGCGGCGGGGAAAATATCTACCCAAGAGAGATCGAAGAATTCCTGTACACCATAGACGGAGTCAGGGATGCACAGGTGGTAGGTATCCCTGATGAAAGGTACGGTGAGATCGTAGGTGCTTTTGTAATGCTTCAGGAAGGAGCTGACCTGAGCGAGGAAGACATACGTGAGTACAGTATGGAGAAAATTGCACGGTACAAAGTTCCAAAACACGTATTCATTGTGGATGAATACCCAATGACAGCAAGTGGTAAAATCCAGAAATTCAAGTTGCGTGAGATGGCAACTGAATTACTGGAAAAGGAGAAAAAGGAAGAAGAGCAGATTTAATTATCACTCTTTTTAATTTTTACTTATAAAGCGATATATCATAATCCAGTGATGTTGTTTTTTTAGCACATTCACTGCCACTATGTATCATTTCATCTATACTTCTTTTCAAATTAGCAGGATGCATGGCTCCAACTTCTGTTTTTATGAGATTTGCATCGCAGAAGTAAAGAAATGTGGGAGTACCCCTAATATTATATCTTTTTGTAATCCCGGGATTTTCCGTCGGATTAACCATCACAAAATTAACTGAATCCGCATACTGTTTTGAATACTCCCTGAAATGAGGCTCAATAGCCCTGCAATGAGGACATGTGGGCAAAAATACCATTACAAGGGTCGGTTTATCTCTCTGCTCTACAATATCCAGCAGTGTACTGTCAGTGGCATAAGCTATTGGTTGGCCCATCAATTACTTATTTTGTATGAACAAACATAAAGATTTCTCAAACTTTAAGCCATCATCCTGAAATTATTATATTCTCAATTCCCTTTCTCTTTCCGGAATTTGTGAAGAGCGATTTCGATGGTAGTACTTAAGTCCTTTTCAGTAAAAGGTTTCAATATATATCCATCCGGATCTGTTTCTTTGGCTTTCTTAAAAGTTACATCATCCGAATGGGCCGTAAGATAAACCACCGGAAGGGAAAATCTATCTTTGATTATTTTGGTTGCTTCAATACCATCCATGTCCCCTTTAAGCCTGATATCCATAAGCACCAAATCCGGGAAAGTCCCTTCTACCTTGGTAATAGCATCCTTTCCTGTTGAAGCAATGCCTGAAACAATATAACCCAGGTCTTGCAAACGGCGTTTTATAACCATTGCCACTATAGCCTCATCTTCTACAACCAGTATTCTTGAATTATTCAATATCACACCTCTTTATCCCTAAAAGTAATCCTGAAACAGGTCCTGTAATCCTTAATATCAAGTTCAATATCCCCATCGATCTGGCTTACGAGATTGGAAACAAGTTGTAATCCCAGTGATTCGGTATTTCTGAAGTCGATATCAGCCGGGAAAGCACCTCCCGAATCTTCAACCTTCAGTATGAATTGACCTGCAGACTTAAAAAAGTCAATGTTAATTTCCCCATTCTCGCCCTCTATAAAAGCGTGCTGCAATGCATTTGAGGTCAATTCATTTATAATAATGCCCAGAGGCACGGCAGAATCCATATCCAGATATAGATTCTCGATATTAAGATTAATTTTGACAGTATCCTCATTAACATTATAGGAGTTGATGAGGTGTTCAACAAGGTCTTCGATATAATCCGATAAATTGAGACTGGTGAGGTTTTCGGAATGATACAGCTTTTCATGGATCAGGGCAATTGAACGTACCCTGTTCTCACTTTGCTTGAAAGCTTCCATAACTTCATCCGATTTGAAATTGAGAGATTCAAGGTAAAGAAGACCGGAGACGACCTGTAAATTATTTTTAATCCTGTGATGAATCTCCTTTATTCGAATCTTTTCCATCTTTTTCAAAGTCTCTTCAGCTTTTTTACGCTCATTGATATCCAGAATGACTCCCTGTAATCTATTTGAATGGTTTGCAGAGAAGTTACCGATGAAAATTCTCTCCTCAACCCACTTGACCTCTCCATCCCGCGTAATTATACGATATTCATAATTAAATTCCTTATCGCCTCTGTTAATTGCTTCAAGGAGATTCTGCTCAACGTTTTCAAGATCTTCAGGTACTACTATATCCGCATAGGTAATGTTACCCTTCATAAACTCATCCTGAGTATAACCAAACTGGGAAATATTCCTGGATACAAACTCTACCGGCCAGTTTTTCTGGGAATTCCACTTGAATACGATGACCGGGCTGCGGTTTACTACAGCTTCCATTTCTGCACGCAACCGGTTTGCATCCTGCAGCGTATCAAGCACCTCATTGAGTCCTTCCGGAATCTTCTTGAAATCAATGTCTACATCCGTATTTGCCCTGATGTCAAGGTCACCTTCCAGAGCTGAATCCGAAATTGTCCTGAACTCATCCACAATCCCGTTTATCCGATTGGTAAATGAAGCTGCGATCAGATATGCCATAAATCCCATAAAAATGATAGAAAATGTATAGATCGTAAACAGATTCGACCGCAGGGAAGCTACCCCTGCAAACATCTCATCCTTTGGGACAGAAAGAAGAATTGAATAATTGCCTGTCGAAATCGGTTCATAAAAAAGTATCACATCTTTCCCGTTTGACGGGTCTATAATATCGACATAACCACTCTTGCCCTTTTCAATATCATTTGCAACATCATTAATTCTGGGATTATCGAACTCCCTGAGTGTTTTGGAACTAATCCAATCCTTCCTTGTTGGATGGGAAACAATAATACCCGTATTACTTACCATAAACAAATAACCGGTCTCAAACGCCTTTACACTACTAACCGTATTGTCTACGTAATCCAGACCTACATCCACCCCGCCTATACCTATGAATTCATCGTTCTCAATTATCGGGGAGACATAGCTCACAATCAAAGCACCCTGATAAAAATAGGGCTCGGTTAATACATCCTGTTTTGTCCGTTTTGGTAACTGGTAATAATCTGATGTCCTGTAATCAACAAGTGGTTCAACATCTATATCCTCCCCTATCCTGTTCCAGTAGGGAAGAAACCTTCCCGTCCCATCGTGAGCTGTGGTATTAACGTAACGTTCATCCTCTCCGTCAAAAGCATCAGGTTCAAAGCCACTATAAGTCCCTATAAGCTGAGGATTATCCTCAAGTATACTTCTTATTATATCGTTGGCTTCTTCTCTTGTAGAAGAATCATGAATAGCCCCCATCGTAGTGGCTATATCCCTTGCAATAGCCATATTGGACTTCATATCTGCATTGAATTGGTTGGCATAACTTTGTGCCATTTTAGCAGATTGGTCATAAGCGAGCTGTTCTTCCTGAGAAGTAACCGTTGATATTACTATTGAAGATGAAATCGACAGGATTAGAAAAACACTGACCACAATATAAAGAACCAGTTTAAACCTGAGTGACAGGTCTTTCCATGCCAAATCACTCACTTCCGTTTATGATTTCAGACAGCATCTCAGAGGAAACAGGAACAGAAAGGTCACGATAATAAACAAATAGTTGTGTCCCCCATTCAATTGAACCTTCAGTGAAACTTATTATGTCCCTGTGGTCATACATATGTGATTTGTTGAAGAAACAGAAGTAAGTAAAATCATCACCAATAGTCAAAGAAGGAATGTAGTCGTTTTCCCGGAAAAGCCTTATATCAACATTTGCCTGCTCGATCAGCTTTTGCATATCTGAAGGCGATTCGGCCAATATTCTTTCCATTACGGAAGCCGTCAAAAGCAATTCCAGATTCTTGCCTGCAGAAGAAAGGGAATTAAAAACTTCAACATAATCAGGATGAAAAAAAGAAATCAGACATTTGATATAATTTGATTTGAGCATATTTGCATGCAACTGCGGCTGCATATCATACATGTGGTCAAGATCGGGTTCAATGACTTCAACTGCACCCAACTGACCTATGCTTTTCAGTAAATAGCGGGGAATTACATCCATATCACGTGTTTCCCAGTAATACTCCTTTGAATCAAAAACATCAAGCATACATGCAAGGGGTGACAGGTTTTCAACTATTAAACGCCCTGTAGTTGTAAGGTCATAGATTCCCTCGTCATTTTTGGAGACAAGGCCCTTTTCCCGTAATTTTTTGATTTGAGGAAGAATAGAGGAAGAGGTTACATTAAGGTGGTCTTTTACCTTCTTAATATCAGTGGGACCGTCAAGCAAAAGCAAAAGGAATCTTTCTCTCTTGTCGGAAAGAAAAATAGTGTCAATAAGTTCCTGTGGAGCCATTCAATATCCCTCATATCTCAATCTTTTCACAAAAAGAGCAATAATAATCAAAGAGCTCATCTCCCCATTTTAAGGCACTCTCATCAAAACTCATTATATCTTTATGATCATAACGGCCGTTTTTATCAAGAAAACTTATGTAAGTAAACCGCTCTGAGGTGTCAAGGCCTGGAGGTCTGCTATTTTCCGGGAAAATATACACATGAATATGTGGAGCCTCTATAAGGCGGATCATTTTAGAATTACATGACTGCTTCATTCTTTCAAAAACCGGTGGCGTCATAATCAATGACATGCTCTCTGCATGTTCCATTAATTCACAATAAATATCAGGATATTCCGGTCGGTAAAAAGAGATTATCGATTTTATATTTCTGGACTTGAGCAGGTTTTCGGTGAATTCCCGGGGGATTTCAAAGGTATGATTTAAATCAGGCTCAATCAAAAGGTAATTCCCAAGTTCATACAGCCTGCGAAATAATTTTGGTGGTAGTTCACTTAAGTCATGGGTTTCCAGATAGGTATCATCATTGCTCACCATCTCTATCGTGTTCAGGAGAGGAAGCATTTTCTCAACAATTAATTCCCCAATCGTGGAAAGACAGTATTGTTCATCCTCTTCAACTATCAGGTACTTCTCTTTCAGTTTTTTAATCTGGGGCATCATCCCCCTGGAAGTCACATTCAGAGATGTCTTGATCTGGTCGATGTTCCTGGGGCCTTCCATTAAAAGAAGCAAGAGATTTAATCTCTTATCAGAAAGCCAAACCGTATCACTTAGCGAAGAACCCATTATATCTGATAGCTGTTGGAAGTGTATATTATTAATAGTTTATGTATAAAAAAGGGAAAAAACAAGATCGGTATATGATACCGATCTTGAACAATGGTCTTAGAATACCAGACCGAAGTCTTCGAGTTTCTTCTTTGCCCCGTCGTATACCTTGACGTACTCGTCAGTTGGTGTAACGGTTGCAACATCATAGCATTCCTGGAATGTCTTGCCTGCAGGTGCATTGGCATAGTCATTCTCGTAGCTTGCTACGAGTTTATCCAGAATCTGGTTGACAGTATTGATATCCATACCAGCGGTTGCACGTGCGACTTCTCCCATCATACGGGCTTCCATACCGGTTGTCTTGTCAGTGATTACACCCTTGGCAGCTGCAACACCGGACAGGATCTCACGGCCTGATGCGGTATCTGTCATGGACTGAGCTGCAGCCTCAAGCAGGCACATCTCGGTGCATGGACCGGCACATGGATAGTACTGGTTACCGGACATAAGGTCTGTGAACTCGGAAATGGTGGCACATGCCCAACCTGCGATCATAAGGGTCTCACGAGTGTTGGTGGATCCCCAGCGGATGTGCACAGGACCGTCAAGATGCCAGCTGGCACTGCTCATGACCATGGAGTTGAGGTGAGTTGCAACATCGACGATGGTTGTTTCCTCAACACCGCCGGCGTAACCACCAAAGATTGGCATCTGTTCATCCATGATGATGTCACTGTTACCCTTGTAGTGGGCAATGACAGCGATTGCGTCAAGATCAATCTTGAGTTCGTTCAACTGGGAGACTTCGTGGCTGTCGTTGGAGTTCATACCACCGACACAGTCTGCACCGATGTTACCCTGTGCGGACAGGGAGGATTCAGGGCCCTAAACTGCCATACCCGGACGACCTGCCATGGAAGCGGCGGTCCTGATCTGGCGGGTTTCGGATTTTGATGCAAGAACCTCGTAGGGACTGCCAGGGATCGGGGATTTACCACGGGCAGAGGTCATTACACCGTTGACGATTGTGTCACATTCTTTCTCAAGAGCGTAACTCATATGCACAGGCATGAAGACATCTTCAGAAATTGGGGAACCGGTTGGACCACCCTGGACAATTGGTTTCCTCTTGTCGCCTACTTCACGTTTTTTCATGTAAACTGCGTCACGACCGGTACCAAGCTGGAATTGCCTTTGCGGATTGTTGATTGCATCCCAGATCTCGTCCTCGGTGTATTTGACGATACGATGAGTGTCGGTACACCAGATACCACACTCAAGAAGCATCTCGAAACCGGCTTTGAACAGCCTTTCCATCTGGTCCTTGTCGGTTGGAACGAATTCCTTGCCAAAGTCAAGGTTGTATTTCTGCTTCAGTTCCATTGCCTTCACTGGGATGGTCATTAAATCCCAGTCGTCCTGGGTGCATTTCTCACCGGTCTGGGCACGGTCATAAAAATCATAGCAAGTTACGGATTTGTTAAATGTCATAAATTATCCTCCAGATTTTATTTCATTAAGTCAAGAGCTACATTTGCTGCTTCTGCTGCATTTTCTGCTGTTGCGTCAGCACCGAGTTCCTTAATCCAGGAATCTGTGACCGGAGCGCCACCGAACATTACTTTTACAGAGTCACGCAGTCCTTCTTCTTCAAGCAGACGCATGACGTCTTTCTGGCCGAGCATGGAAGTGGTCATCAGGGCAGAGCCGGAGAGCAGAAGTTTCTCGCCTTTGTGGGCTGCTACTTCTTCGATGACCTTGTCGTTGGGTACGTCAACACCCATGTCGATAACGGTGAAACCGTTTGCACCGAGCATGGTTGCAACAAGCCTGTGACCTATATCATGAATGTCGCCTTCCTGGACGAACTTGATACAGGTTCCGACAGATACAGTGGATTCATCCTCTGCAAGGATTGGATCAAGAATTTCCATGGCGGCTTTCATGGCCTTGGCAGACATCATGATCTGGGGAAGGTAGACTTCGGCGGCTTCGAATTTGTCACCGATGATCTTCATACCGACAGACAGACCATCGTTGATGATCTCGAAAGGAGTTAAACCTGCATCCAGGGCTTCCTGGACAAGGGGGCCAGCACCATTGATGTCCTGGTTGACAATCGCATCTCTGAGTTTATCATACATTTCCTGTTTTCCCATTAAATCACCTTATTTTCATATTATAGATAACCGGCGCATCCTTAAAGGAAACTATCTGCCGGCTAACAACTACTATGAACCTGATTATTTATTTTATATAAATGTTTTTAGTATTGAACATAACTATTTATACTTAAAAACGCAATCAAAAGACATGTCAAAAAAAGAAATGTATCCTATTAAAGAAAAGATGAGCATGGAAAGCCTGGAAAAAAGGATAAGATACATTGAATACCTTACAAAGGTTTTGACTAGGTTGTACTTCATAAGATATCGATACAAAGGTTTTTCAGTGGAAGAATCAGCAAAAAAAACAGGTGTTACAAAAAGGGTTGGTTACATATGGCAGAAAAGATGGAATCGTGATGGTTATCCCGGATTATTTCCCAAATATGGGGGTGGAAGACCTTCAAAACTCAGTGAAGAACATAAATACGAACTGAAGAATATACTTCGGGAAAAAAAGAAATGGAAAACTTCTGAGGTACAGGCAATTATAAAAGAAAAATTTAATGTGGATTATTCATTAAAACAAGTAAAAGTGATTATTGATTCCTTATCCTAATAGTATACGAAGTTACGTAATATACAGAGCAACATTAATTAAAAAGTAGGATTACTGACTAAGTCAGATTAAATGTATGCTATAATTACCTATTAAAATCCTCTAAATTGTACTTTATTTAATATAAAATAATGGGAAGAGGAAATTTTTAAAATAACTTTTTACTATTCAAAAGTTATATTCATAAAATCTGGATGAAAAATAATGAAAATGGACCCACGCTGTACTTACTGCCTTCTTTCAAGAGTACACTATGAAGCAGAACTTGCAACAGACGACACAGATAAAATATACAGGGCAATTACAGAGTGTATGGATGTGATGCGAAATACCTACAGGCCTGGTGTTGCCGCAGGAGTGGTATCAACCGCTGTACACAGGAAAGCCTATGAAATAATTGAAAACAACGATCCATATTATAACTTAAAGGAACTTAGCAATAGTACGGCACAACAGGTATACCCTGTTGCTAAAGGCCTTATCTATCAAAATGGACCTTCACTGGAAGAAGCATTCAGAAGAGCAATACTTGCAGCGGTTATAGGGAATTATTTTGACTTTGGTATCATGGGTTTTGATGTGGGAGAAGATGTTTTTGATGAAACATTCAGGAACGTATTCCACAAAGGACTTGACGTTGACGACACATCCGAAATGTTCAAATTGCTTGATAATGTTGTATATGTAGCGGACAATTGCGGCGAAATAATCCTTGATACATTTGTATTTGACCTTATCAAAAAAGCGGGAGGCAATATAACACTTGTCGTGCGGGGAGAGCCAATCCTTACCGATGTAACTATGGCAGACGTCAGGCAGCTTAACCTGGAAGATAAAGTTGACAGGATTTTGACTACAGGCTGTAATGCAATCGGAGTTGCTTTTGATGAGGCACCACAAGAATTACTAGAGGCTTTTGACAAAGCAAGTCTTATTATTAGCAAAGGTATGGCAAACTATGAGACCCTTTCAGAAAGGAAAATGGGACCAATCGCTTACCTTCTGCAGACAAAATGCGAAAGTGTTGCACAGGACATGGGCCTTGAGAAAGGTTATTCAGTTGCCAAACTCATGAGGTGAAGTTATGTGTGAACTAAAAGCTGTTCTGGAAAGGGGAGAAGGAAATAGGGATATTGTTATGGACTCAACTACACGTGTAATTGTGGAAGGAGACGAAATTGAACTTACAGGCATATTCGGTGAAAGAGAAAATGTGCAGGGTTCGATAAAGGAAATCAATTTCTCAAAGGGAGAACTTATAATACTCGGAAATGATTAAATATCAAAACCGGGGGAATAGTAGCAAATCCCTTTAACTGTAGATATAGCCGACATTACAGGGAAGGTACATAAAATGACAGTCAAAGTTGCAATAAACGGTTACGGAACCATCGGAAAGAGAGTTGCAGACGCTGTAAGCGTCCAGGACGACATGGAAATTATTGGAGTGGCAAAGACCCGCCCTAATTTTGAAGCTTTTATGGCAAAGAAAAAGGGATATGATGTGTTTGCCCCTGAAGACAGAATTAAGGGAATGGAAAAGGCAAACCTTGAAGTTGAGGGTTCAATTGACGATATGCTTGAAAGGGCAGATATCGTTGTAGACTGTACACCCGGTGGAATTGGTGAAAAGAACAAACCAATTTACGAAAAAGCAGGTGTCAAAGCTATCTGGCAGGGCGGGGAAGACCACGAGCTTGCAGGTTGTTCATTCAATGCACAAAGCAATTATGAAGAAGCAAGCGGAAGGGATTTTGTACGGGTGGTATCCTGTAATACGACCGGCCTCTGCAGGATCATCAAACCTCTGGATGACGAGTTTGGTGTAAACAAGGCAAGAGTGACCCTGATGAGAAGGGGTGCTGACCCCGGGGAGATCAAGAAAGGACCAATCAATGCTATTGTCCCCAATCCCATCAAACTGCCTTCCCATCACGGCCCGGACGTCAAAACCGTCCTCCCCGGCATCGATATCGCTACTACAGCTGTAAAACTTCCTACGACCCTTATGCACCTGCACACTGTCAACATGGAATTAAATAGCGAATGTACGGCAGAAGAAATAGAAGCTTTACTGGCCAAACAATCCCGCGTGCGTTTTGTCGGACAGGGTATCACTTCCACGGCCGAGGTAATGGAAATGGCCCGTGACATGAACCGCCCAAGGTGTGACATGTGGGAAAACTGTGTATGGAACGAATCTATCACCATATATGAAGGAGAACTATACTTCTTCCAGGGAATCCATCAGGAATCAGATGTAATTCCCGAAAATGTCGATGCAATACGTGCTATGATGGAAGTTGAAAAGGACGGAACAAAGTCCGTAGCAAAAACTAACAAAGCAATGGGTATCTAATACCCATCTTTTTTATGCAATCGATACAAAGCCTCCTTGAAGTTTGCAATCATGCTTCAAAAGAGGCTAACGAGTCCATAAAAGATCTTGTCGGAAAAAAGGAAGCATACAAATCCGTCTATATGGGAGCAGACGGGACCCGCACAAGACTTATCGATGACAGGGCTGAAAAGGCAATTTTTGAAGTGTTGAAAAGTTATGGCAATTGCCGCATCCTCAGTGAAGAATATGGAGAATACATTCCTGATATAAAACCTGAAATAACTTTTGTAATTGACCCTCTTGACGGCACATATAATGCAGCCCATGGAATCCCATTTTATTCAACTTCCATTGCTGTTGGCAATGCGGATCTTTCTTCAATCTACTTTGGATATGTTAAAAACCTCTGCACAGGTGATATATACCATGCATATAAGGGAGGAGGAGCATATCTAAATGGCGAACCAATAAATACATCCAACATAAAACTATTAAGAAATTTCAGTGTCAGTCTTTATGGTTACCATAACAATGTAGAAGATACCCTGGAGCTTTCCAGAAAAGTAAGAAGGGTTCGAATACTGGGAAGTGTGGCCCTGGAACTCTGCTATGTTGCCTGCGGCAAACTTGATGCTTTTGTAGATATCAGAAATTCACTGAGGCTGATTGATGTTGCTGCAGGAAAACTTATCCTTGAAGAAACAAATGGCAAGGTAACTAACGGAAAAGGTACAGAGTTACACCTTCAGGATAGTGTTGTAAACAGGCTTTCCATGATAGCATCAAACGGACATGCCCACAGGGACATACTCAATTTTGTGGGGAGAAAAGATGAAAGCAAATAAAATTGGTATAACCTCTAAATATGATAGTCCGCAAGCCCTGGAAATGGTTGAGACTATTGTGAAAAGGTTCACTTCACAAATTAAAATTTTTCTGGATGAAGGGTCCTTTGACATGCTAAATCTTCCTGAAACAGAACGAATGCCTGTGGAAGAAATGAGAAAAGCAGGTGTCAACCTGGTGATTTCAATCGGAGGAGACGGCACTGTTCTGCGCAGCATATCCAGGATGGAGGATCCACTGCCACTCCTGGGAATCAACATGGGCATGCTGGGTTTCCTTGTGGATGTGATGCCTGACGAGGCAATTCCTACGATCGAGAAAGTGCTGGAAGGATTCGAATATACCGAACGTTGCCGTATTGCAGTCAACCTTAACGGCGAAGAACTACCCTGCGCCACCAATGAAGTTGTACTGACCACAGCCAGGCCTGCCAAGATACTGACATTTAGGGTGACAGTTGACGAATGTATGATAGAAGAATTCAGATCCGATGGAGTAGTAATCGCAACCCCCACAGGTTCCACAGCCTATGCTATGAGTGCCGGCGGACCTATTCTGGACCCCAGGGTCAACGCCACCCTTATAGTACCTCTTGCACCTTTCAAACTTTCAGCCCGTCCCTGGGTAGTACCTTCTGACAGACCTATAAAGGTCGAAATAACTATCCCGGAAAAGGAAGCTGCTGTTGTTATCGACGGACAGCATACTTACACAATGAAAAAAGATGATACCGTTTGTCTTGCAAAAGCAAAAAATCCTGCTCGTTTTGTAGTGACTGAACGTAGTGGTTTCTATGAGAAAGTACAATCAAAACTTCGATGATACAAACACATATCTTTAAATATAAAAGTAAAGATAGGATCGGATAGCGATAACATGGCTCCAAATAAAGAGTATTCCAGAAATGAAATGATGGATTTTATTGATATCGAACCTCTTGATATAGAGATATGTGATGTGACCCTCAGGGACGGTGAACAAACTCCCGGTGTTGCATTTACCAAAGAAGAGAAAATGGACCTGGCAAGGGAACTGGATGCAATTGGTGTCGAGGTTATTGAAGCCGGATTCCCTGTCGTTTCTTCTTCTGAAAAAGAAACTGTTAAGGAAATTAGCAATATGGGGCTGAATGCAAGTACATGTTGCCTGGCCCGCTCTATCGTAGGGGACGTGGATGATGCTATTGATTGTGATGTTGATATGGTGAGTATTTTCATAGCTCTTTCAGACCTTCACCTGAAACACAAATACCACCGCTCCTGCAGCGATGTACTGGGTTGCTCGATGGAAGCAGTAGAATATGCAAAAGATCATGGGCTAAAGGTCAGGTTTGCCGCAGAGGATGCAACGCGTACACCCATACCCACCCTGCAACATGCATTTCAGGAAGCAGAAAAATACAATGTTGATTATGTAAGCATCGCTGATACCATAGGAACATTAAATCCTTCAACTACCAAATACCTAGTTGAAAAGATAAAAGAAAAGGTACATACACCCATATGCATTCATTGTCACAATGATATCGGACTTGCCACTGCGAATACATTAGCAGCAGCCGAAGCAGGGGCAAAGCAGCTCCATACCACCGTAAACGGTATCGGGGAAAGAGCAGGAAATGCTCCTCTTGAAGAAGTACTTGTAGCTCTTCGTATCCAATACGGAATCGAAAACTACGATACCACACATCTTAATGGCCTTGCAAGAAAAGTTGAAGATTATTCCGGCCTGACAACTCCCGTGAATAAAGCCATTGTGGGCAAACACGCCTTCACACATGAATCCGGGATACACGTCATGGCAATTCTGGAAGAGCCGCGGACTTACGAACTCTTTTCCCCGGAAATGGTTGGTGGGGCCCGTAACCTTATAGTCGGTAAGCATACAGGCCTGAAGGCTTTAAAAGGGATAATTAAGGACATGGGTTATTTCCTTGAACACGAAGAATTATGTGCATTAATGGAAAAAATAAAGAATTGTACAGAAATCAAACGTGGAATTTCAAGACCACGTCTGGAAGAAATGATCGATGATATTAGATCCTGTAAAAGAGATGATGAATAAATTCAAGACATCTCTTCTTCAGGTATTGAAACCTCTCCTGTATTCAAAATTACAACATAATCAGAAGAATTTCTAAGGGCAGTTGAAAATCCAGGTTCTACACCAAAGATTATAGTTTCTTTCCCGTGTTCATTTGCTTTATTCAACAAGGGTTTAAAGTCAGCATCTCTTGTCACAAGTGCAAGAGTATCAATATTGGGATTATGAACAAGATCCATTCCCTCAACAGCAAGCCTTACATCCACATCGCTTGAACAAATAACAGGCTCGAAACCATTGTTTTCCACAGCTTCTACAAGTTTATTAGAAGCATACTGATTCAGGAAAACACGTCCTATCTTGACATTACCGTACTCTTTCAATACATCCCTTATTTCTTCTAAATTTACATCAAATTCTTTTCTCAGGACATTGGGGCCATCTACAAGAAGTCCAATACTCCGCCGCCCTACTTCCTTTTTAGTACTCAGGTATTTGACTATGGAATTAAATCCGGTTTTTACATTCTGCATATTGCCTCTTATCGCAGGTATAAACATTATAATAATAAATATGTGCAACCACAGCATCAGCAACAATTAACCATAATTACAAATAATGACTATATTAACAACTAAGGACCTGCAAACCTTATAATCTTTCAGCAAGCAACCATTCATTTACATCCTTTTTGGAATATGAATCATCCACAAGTACAAAATAGTTTTTGTACCTCCTTCCTTCTTTCTTCCTCCTGTACATAATTTCTCCCCTGTATAAGAGAAATTTATTGAATATATCCTCAAATTGCATTCTTTCGTCGTTTGTCAACTCAATAATAGATTGACCATCACGGTACCAGTTATACACCCTTAAAACAAATACTTCCCTTATTCTTTTTAATCCTTCGGCCTGTTCAAAAGCGTCAAAGTATAAAGTCTTCCTGATTTCAGGCGACCAGGCTGCAATTTTTTTTTCCATGTCAATAAACTGCACGGGAATTTCTTCCCCTTCACGGGGCCTGGGATACAGTAAGGAAAGATGCCTGGTGGAGCCCAATATCACCACCGCCTGTAAAAGGAACCCCGGGAAACTTTTAGGTTTTTCTTAAGTCTGAGGCCCACAATGATACCGACAAAAACTCCGCTCAAATGGGCTGCATGAGCTATCATATCCCCGGAAATGTTCACGTACATGAAAAATAAGTCCACTATCACAAAGAGTATTAGAGCAGATTTGATAGTCATCGGGAAGAAAAATACATATACGGGCAAATTTGATTCAAGAATTGCAAGGGTTGCAAAAACACCCATTATTGCCCCACTGGCCCCGACCATCGGGTAACTAGTAGAGGTTGTTGCAATGAAACCTAAAGCTGCAACTATCCCGGAAATAAAATACAGGTAAATAAACATTGAATTGCCAATGCGCCTCTCCAGTATCCTGCCAAAGAAATAGAGAACAAGCATATTGAAGAACAGGTGACCAGGACTTGCATGGAGAAACATATGAGAAATCAAAGTCCAGGGCCTAGATAGAATATTACCCGGTTCAAGCTGGAATAAAGTATAATAAGGCTGACCCAACAGGAGCTCCAGGAAAAATGAAAATATACATATAATTATTATAGCCATTGAGGGGCTAGTATAAAAGGAGCGTTTAGTCCTGTTAAATGCACTCCCTGCCGCACCTTTTGCAGCATTTTTGGTGGCTTCTTTAAAGAAATCCTTCACGATTTGGTCTGTACCGGAAGTACTGCGGCCTCTGGCACTACTACTTCCAGCTGCACTTTGTGCAGAGCTGAAACGTGTTCCATCTCCCAGACCTTCACAACCATGCCTTTCAGGAAGACGATGATCAGAACAAAATGTTTTCCCACAGTAGCGGCATGTATACATCACTGGCTCCTTCTTACCGCATATCCAGCATTGATTATCCAAAATATCCTCCTACCTAAACACATATGCAAAAGTAAATAAATCTATTTCCATAATCAGAAAGCAGGTTGAATTAACAGCGCAAACAAATAAAAAGAATTATCTATTATAATCATGATAAATACCGGAAAGACTTATATACTGGATTTACATTATTTATGACACAGTCCACTACTGTATAAAATATTAACTTTTTATCAAACTCTAACACTCCCATCAAAGCTATACCGTTTATAGCGATGGGACACCCAGGAGGACAATACATAGATGAGTGAACTTAAAACAGGGACATTCTCTGTCAGCGACCTGGAAAACGTCCAGATCAACATCGGAAGCATTGTAGGTGCTATCGAAAAAACTGCCGCTGAAGAAGGAGAAGTAGGGCCCACTATAAAACCAAATATCTCCGGACTGAGAGATTGGGACTATAAACTTTTTGAAAGATACAATCCGGTATACACACCGATGTGTGACCAGTGTTGTTATTGTACCTTCGGTACCTGTGACCTTACCGGAAACAAGGAAGGAGCCTGTGGTATCAACATGGAAGGCCATAACGCCAGGGAATTCATGCTGCGTGTGATTACAGGAGCATCAGCTCACTCCGGTCACGGAAGACACCTGCTCCACCACCTGATAGACAAGTACGGGGCAGATTATCCGCTTAAAGTTGGACAAACAAATATAATTGCTCCCAATGTCCAGATGGTTACAGGCAAAAAACCTGAAACTCTCGGTGATCTGGAAGACTCCCTGAGTTATGTGGAGGAACAACTGGTCCAGCTTCTTGCATGTGTCCATATGGGACAGGAAGGAGAGGCAATCGATTTCGAATCCAAAGCAATGCATGGTGGTATGCTCGATCATGTAGGAATGGAAGTTTCCGATATCGCACAGATTTCCTGTCTGGAAATGCCAAAAGCAGACGAAGAACCACCTCTCTCTGAAATTGGTATGGGAACAATTGACTCCGAAAAACCTGTCCTGCTGGTTATCGGTCATAATGTTGCCGGAGTTACCGACATTATAGACTATATGGAAGACAATGACCTGACCGAAAATATGGAACTTTGTGGTCTGTGCTGTACCGCTCTGGACATGACAAGATACAGGACCGAAGGAGGAGACGTACCAAAGGCCAAGGTTGTAGGAACCCTTGCCAAGGAACTCAAGATGATACGTTCCGGTGTTCCTGACGTTATTGTTGTCGATGAACAGTGTGTACGCGCCGACGTATTGAGGGAAGCACGCGAGCTTATGATGCCTGTCATCACAACCAATGATAAAATCATGTATGGACTGCCTGACAGGTCCGAAGATGATGTAGAGGATATCATTGATGATCTCAAATCCGGAAGGGATGATGGTGCCCTGATACTCGACTTTGAAAAACTCGGTGAAGTTGCCCCCAGACTTACAAAGGAAATGTCAAAAATTCGCAAGGAAAAGGGTGTCGTATCCCTACCTACTGAAGAAGAGTTCAACGAACTTACCTCCAGATGTGTACATTGCCTTGCATGTGAACTCGAATGTCCGACAAACCTGCCAATCAGCGATGCCATGACTGCTGCTGAAGAAGGTGACCTCAGGCCTTTCGAAATACTCCATGACAAATGTGTAGCCTGTGGCAGATGTGAACAGGCGTGTCCAAAGGATATACCTGTCCTCAATGTAATTGAAAAGGCATCCCAGAAAGTTATCCGGGAAGAAAGAGGCAAAGTTCGTGTCGGACGTGGCCAGATCAGTGACCCTGAAATCCGTGAAGAAGGTGTCAACCTCGTTATGGGTACCACACCAGGAATCATTGCAATGGTCGGATGTTCTAATTATCCTGATGGAACAAAAGACCTGTATCGGATAGCAGATGAAATGCTACGCCGTAACTACATAGTCCTGATGTCCGGATGTTCTGCAATGGACCTTGGTATGTACCAGAACGATGACGGAGAGACCCTTTACGAGAAATACCCGGCAAAGTTCCAGAAAGGAAACCTCATCAACGTGGGCTCATGTGTTTCCAACTCCCATATCACAGCTGCTGCCATAAAAGTTGCCGCAATCTTTGCTCAACGTAATATAACGGGTAATTATGAAGAAATAGCTGATTATGTTCTCAACCGTGTTGGAGCTGTTGGTGTAGCTTGGGGAGCATACTCCCAGAAAGCATCTTCAATTGGAACTGGCTGCAACAGGCTTGGAATCCCTGTAATTCTTGGCCCTCACGGTTCAAAATACCGCAGGGCACTCATAGGCAAACCCTATGAAGAAGATAAATGGAAGGTCCTGGATGCAAGAAACGGGAAAACAATGGATATCCCGGCAGCTCCGGAGTTCTTGCTAACAACCGCAGAAACCATTGATGAAATGATGCCTATGCTTGCCAAGAACTGTATCCGTCCAAGTGACAACAATATGGGAAGAATGATCAAACTGACTCATTACATCGAACTCAGTGAAAAATACCTCGGAATAATCCCTGATGACTGGTACCGTTTTGTTAGAAGTGAAACAGACTTGCCACTTGCAAGACGGGAAGAACTCCTTAAGAAACTTGAACAGGAACATGGATGGGAAATCGACTGGAATAAAAAGAAGATTATATCCGGTCCGACCAGTAAACTGGATGTATCGGCCCAACCCACCAACGTGGAAAGATTGTGTAAGGAGGCTTAAAAATGGCTGATGTTTCAAAAAACCTGAAGGTCTATACAACATATGGGCCTAAATCTGCCAAGGGTACAAAGCCAGCTATTGTGGCAAAGATGATCGAAAAAGCTAAAAGGCCTCTTTTCGTTGTTGGCTCGGATGTCCTGGAGGAAAAACTCCTTGCCTGTGCACAAACCATAGCAAAGAAAGGTATCCCTGTAGCTGCTACCGGGCATTCTATAAAGGGATTTATCGATGAAGAGGGAGTGGATGCAAAATATATCAACATCCATTCCCTTGGTACTTTTCTTTGTGACCCAAAATGGGATGGGTTGGATGATAACGGATGTTATGATCTGATAATCCTGCTTGGACATAAGAAATATTATATTAATCAAGTTCTTTCAGGACTGAAGAATTTTTCAGACCTGAAAACAATTAACATAGGAAGACATTATACCCAAAATGCTACCATGTCTTTTGGTAATACTACACCCGAAGTACATCTGGAAGCGCTGGACGAACTTATTGATAACCTTTGAATTTTAAAGAGGGAGGATATTAAGAATGGCTGAAGATTTTCCTTTTGAAATTTCTCCAATGTTTGAAGGAGAAAGAATCAGAAAAAATGACATGTATGTGGAACTTTCAGGTCCCAAATCCATAGGTTTTGAACTTGTAAAGGCAGCTGAGATGGATGACGTGGTAGACGGCAAGTTTAACATGATCGGTCCGGACATCCAGGATATGGAAGAGGGAGGAAGATATCCCTTTGCCATGATCTACAAGATTGCCGGTGAACTTGTGGAAGAAGACCTTGAATCCATTGTGGAAAGAAGAAACCACGATTTCCAGAATTATATACAGGGGCTTATGCACCTGAACCAGCGTTATGATGTATGGGTTCGTTTAAGCAAAGAGGCTGTGGAAAAAGGTGTTACCTCTTTTGAATCCATTGCTCAGGCAATAATGATGCTTTTCAAGAACGAACTTCCATTTATTGAAAAAGTAGAAGCCACTTACATCACAGACAGGGATGAGATTGAAAAACTCATGGATGAGGCAAAAGCCAAATACAAGGCAAGGGATGACAGGACCCGTAACCTCCACGATGAAGATGTCGACACATTTTACGGATGTACTCTCTGTCAGTCCTTTGCCCCATCCAATGTATGTGTAATTACACCAGATAGGATATCCCTGTGCGGAGCCATCAACTGGTTTGACGGTAGGGCAGCTGCCAAGGTCGATCCTGAAGGACCCCAATTCGCAATACCTAAAGGGGATGTAATAGATGAAGAAGCCGGTGAGTTTACCGGTGTCAATGAAACTGCAAAATCCCTTTCAAGCGGAGAGTATGACCGGATAAAACTGCACTCATTCTTTGACTGCCCACATACCTCCTGTGGATGTTTTGAAGTTGTAGGTTTCTATATACCCGAGGTTGACGGTATCGGATGGGTTGACAGGGATTACACCGACTCTGCACCTAACGGTCTTCCATTCTCTACCATGGCCGGCCAGACAGGAGGAGGCAAACAGATCAGTGGATTTTTGGGAATTGGTATCAATTACTTCCGTTCTCCCAAGTTCATCCAATCTGACGGCGGATGGGAACGCGTGGTCTGGATGCCAAAACATCTCAAGGACCGTGTAGCTGATGATATCCCGGACGATATAGCAGACAAGATCGCAACTGAAGAGGATGTATCGGACCTGGAAACCCTCAAGGACTTCCTGAAGGAAAAGAATCATCCAATCATCAATAGATGGGAGGAGGAAGAAGAGGAAGAGGCTGTAGAGGAACAAGAGACTCCACAACAAGCCGCTCCCGCCATGCAGATGCCTGCCTCAATGCCAATGAATATGCCAGCCATGCCAACTTCCGGAAGTGGCGGTGTAAAGGTCATTCTCAAGAATGCAAAGGTATCTGTTGATAAGATAATCATTAAGAAGAACGAGTAATACAGAGGTTTCTCTGTGACAAAAATCATTGCGATTACAGGTAAAGGCGGCACCGGGAAGACGGCCATAACGACTCTTCTCATGCGCCACCTGACAAGAAGTGAAAAGGTTGTCCTGGCAATCGATGCCGATCCGGACACCAACCTCCCGGAAACCCTGGGATGTGAGGCAGACCGTACCATAGGTGACATCAAGGAATACATGATGAATGAACGGGACAACATGCCACCCGATATCAACAAGGAATCGATTTTCGAATCCAAGATCTATGAAACACTCAACGAGTTACCTGACTATGACCTGCTGGTTATGGGAAGACCCGAAGGATCAGGTTGTTACTGCTATGTAAACAATCTGCTGCGGGGAATCATGGACCGCCTGACCGAAAACTATGACGTGGTTATCATGGACATGGAAGCAGGTCTTGAACATTTCAGCAGGAAGACTATCAGGAATATCGATGATCTCCTGGTGGTTACCGATGGTTCCCGTAGAGGAATGAGGACTGCCGAAAGAATCAGTGAACTTGTGCATGAGCTGGAAACAGATGTGCGCAATATCCATGTGGTCGCAAACAAAGTCACAGAAGACAATAAAGAACAGATCCAGAAAACTGCGAATGAACTTGGCCTGAAATTAATAGGCCTTGTTCCAACGGATGAAAAGATTGCAGAGAGAGATCTCGCAGGGGAAGCTCTCTATGATCTTCCAGAAGATTCGAAAGCCGTTATCGAAGTTGAAAGAATCGCAGCAAAACTTGGATTGTAATAAATAATCGGATGGTGGAAGTGGAATGTCAGATAAACTCAAACTTTCAGACCTTAATAGTATCTTAAAAGACCTCGATGTGGAATCCCTGGAAGGGGTTACTATCGAAGGTGACATAGAACTTGATATACAGGGAGGTGGGGGAATGAACCCGGCTATGGCTTATGCCCTTGGCCATGAAGCCGCCCAGATCTCCCTTCATGTGGCAAACATCGCCAGAATGCTGGGCTATCCTGTAGACCAGCTCTTTGCACAGTGTCTTGGAGCCGGAGGAGAAACTGCGGCATTACAGGCAGAACCTGCAATAGAGGAACTGATGCAGACTAAATTCGATGTTGCCAGAAGTAGCGAATGGAATACACCTATCCAGGAAGTAACCCTCGGTGCAACTTCAGCAGATGGAGGAAGCCGTGGCCATACAATAACCCTGGGTGGTGAAAAGGCAATGCCATTCTATTTTGATGCAGAAATGCCCAACCGTAATTATGTCACAATGGATGTTTTTGACATGCCTATCTCAATGGCAAAGTCTGTCAAATCCAATTATGAAGACGTTATGGGAGACCCTGCAGAATGGGCAAAAAAGGTTGTCAATGAATATAATGCGGATATGGTTACAATTCACCTGATTTCTACAGACCCTCTTATCAATGATACTCCTGCAAAGGAGGCTGCAAAGGTAGTAGAGGATGTATTACAGGCAGTTGATGTGCCTATTGTAATCGGTGGTTCAGGAAATCCACAGAAAGACCCTGAAGTACTCGAAAAAGCCGCAGAGGTTGCCGAAGGAGAACGTGCCCTGCTTGCATCCGCAAGTCTTAACCTGGATTATGAAAGGGTGGCAAAGGCAGCAACGGATTACGGTCATGCAGTCCTTTCCTGGACTCAGCTTGAGATCAATGCTCAGAAAGAACTCAACCGTAAACTCATGAAACAGTGTAATGTCCCACGTGACAGCATTGTGATGGATCCGACAACAGCAGCTCTGGGGTACGGTCTGGATTATGCTTACAGTAATATGGAAAGGATTAGATTGTCCGCCCTTATGGGTGACGACGAACTTAACTTCCCTATGTCCTCCGGTACCACAAATGCCTGGGGTGCACGTGAATCCTGGATGAAGGAATCCCCCCTAAAGGAAGATTCTGACTGGGGACCCAGAGAATACAGGGGACCCATCTGGGAGATTGTTACTGGACTGTCCCTTGCCCTTGCAGGCAACGACATGTTCATGATGATGCACCCAACATCCGTACAGGTGCTCAAAGAGATTACACAGACCCTCTATGGCAATATTGAAGCAAAGACTCCCGACATCACCAACTGGATCACTGCGGAGGTATAAAATGAAGATTAATAGCCCCCTTGATGCTTACAAATACCTGCCGGGAACAAACTGTGGCAGGTGTGGTGAAGATACATGTATGGCCTTTGCCTCACATCTTATCGACCGTTCCAAAAGTGGCGAAGACTGTCTGCCCATGGTAGAGGAAGACAAGTATGCAAAGAAACTCGAAGAACTGGAAAAACTGCTTGCCCCGGAAATCAAGGAAGTTACCATTGGTACTGGTGAAAAATCAGTCACCATTGGCGGAGATGATGTCCTTTTCCGTCATAAATTGACCTTCTTCAACAAGACAGCCTATGCATACGATGTCACCGACACTATGGACGATAAGGAACTTGAGGAAAGAATCAATACCATCCAGACTTTCAAGAAATTCTATGTGGGAGAATTCCTTACCCTTGATATGGTAGCGGTACGGTGTGTATCCGGCAAACCCGAAACTTTTGCAGAGACCGTGAAAAAGGTAATCGGACTTACAGAATTACCTCTTGTACTCTGTTCTTTTGATCCGGCAGTATTAAAAGCCGCCCTGGAAGTAGCATCAGACAAAAAGCCACTAATGTATGCAGCCAACCAGGAGAACTGGAAAGAAGTTGCCGGCCTTGCAAAGGAATACGAGGTGCCAGTAACCCTGTTCGCACCGAATGACCTGGACTTGCTCAAGTCAATGGCAAAGACATTTGCAGAAATGGGAATAGAGGACCTTGTGCTTGACCCGGGAACATTTCCCACAGGCAGGGAACTGAAGACAACGTTTGAGAATTTCCTGAAGATCAGAAGAGCAGGTATAGACGGGGATGGAGAAATTGCCTATCCAATTATGGCCGTTCCCCTGACTGCATGGATGGCCTACGATGATGATGTCAGTGCATCCTACTGGGAAACTGTGGTAGCCTCCGTACTCACTGTAAAGTACGGCGACATTATGATCATGCATAGCATAGAACCTTATGCATTGCTGCCTGAAATGCACCTGAGAGATACCATTTACACGGACCCAAGAAAACCTGTGACTGTTGATCCGGGTGTATGGGAAGTAGGTTCCCCGACTGCCGATTCACCAATTATAGTTACCACAAACTTTGCTCTCACCTACTACACAGTTGAGAGTGATATTGCTTCCAACAAGATAGACTGCTACATAGTGGTAGCAGATACCGAGGGTATCGGTGTGGAAGCAGCGGTTGCCGGTGGACAGCTGACCGCAGACAAGATCAAGAAGACTCTGGAAAATGCCAAGTTTGACCTTAAGGAAAAGACAAATTACAACACCGTCATCCTGCCCGGCCTGTCCGCACGCCTGCAGGGTGATGTCGAGGACAAGGTGGGTTCAAGGGTACTCATTGGACCGGCAGACTCCGGCAGACTTCCGGGATGGCTGGAAAAAAACTGGCCACCACAGAATAAATAAATCGAAAAGCATCCGTTAAATACGGGTGCTTCAATTCTTTTTTTGCACCAAATTTATTAGTGCTGAACATAGATGTATCACTCATGAAAAGCAAAGTCTTTTTTGTCGACCTGAAAGTACGTAGAGATTGTGAAAACACAATTCAGAAAATCAAAAGGCTTTACGATAAAGCAGGATTTGACAGAATAATTGATGAAGGAGAACTCACTGCCATTAAAATACATTTCGGGGAAAAGGGCAATGAAGGCTTCATAAGTCCGGTCAATGTCAGGCAGGTTGTGGATAAGATTCATTCTTCGGGTGCAAAGGCCTATCTTACCGACACCAATACCCTGTACTCAGGATCCCGCAGGAATGCTGTGGATCATCTTACAACGGCAATTGAGCACGGTTTTGGTTATGAGGTCACCCGGGCACCACTGATAATAGCAGACGGACTGCTGGGCAACAGTTTCCGACAGGTAGCGATCAATGGGCAACATTTTGACAGCGTTAAAATCGCATCCGAGCTGCTTGAATGCCAGAGTATGATCGTGATGTCTCATTTCAAGGGTCATGAACTTGCAGGTTTTGGAGGGGCGATCAAGAATCTGGCAATGGGCGGAGGTTCGGTAGCCGGGAAAATGGAGCAGCATGGCGGGCTTCATCCGGAGATTGATGTCAACAAGTGTACCGGATGCGCAACCTGTGTGGAAGTATGCCCCTGCAATGCAATGGAGATTAATAACGACAATATATCCACTATCGATGATGACAAGTGTATAGGCTGTGGAGAATGTATGACAGTATGCCCGGTCGAGGCGATTGATTTCAATTATGCCGATATACCCGACTTTATGGAAATGATGACCGAATATGCCCTGGGCACCGTTGCCGGCAGACAGGATAAAATAGGTTATATGAATTTCCTTGTCCGCATCACACCCGACTGTGATTGCGTGCCATGGAGTGATATACCTCTTGTACCGGATATCGGCATCCTGGCCTCCACAGATCCGGTGGCTATCGACCAGGCAAGCCTGGACCTCGTAAACGAGCAACATGGGTTTACTGCATCCAAACTTGAAGAAAATATAGAACCCGGCAAAGACAAGTTCAAAGGTGTCTGGAAGAACAGTTTGGGAGATATCCAGTTAAGTTACGGAGAAAAAATCGGACTTGGAAATAAGGATTATGAGCTGATAAGGATTTGAATCAGAACTAATCAGCAGGAGTTTTGCAGTTCCTGATGATAATATTATTATTCTATGGATATACTATAATGCAGCAAACATCCTTATGAGTGAATTGCAAATTAATTGGTGAATACTATAGTTTTCAAAAAAATTCACTGTTGTTAAAGATATTAAAAATTCGGGACGTATCTGATTGCCCGACAACTAACGGACGATGAAAATGAGTTACAAAATAGGAATTATGGGTGCTACCGGAGCGGTGGGCAGAGAAATTATCGAAGTATTGAGTAACAGGAAGTTCCCGGTAGAAGAATTGAAACTCTACGCATCACATAGGAGTGCCGGTAAAGTAATGGAGACTCCTTTTGGAAAAATTACCATCGAAGATGCAGACACGGCAGATTACTCGGAACTTGACATTGCTTTTTTCGCAATAAGCGGCTCGTGGAGCAAAGCTAATGCCAAGAAAGCAACCGATGCAGGATGCTACGTGGTTGATAACAGCAGTGCATACAGATATGATGACAACGTTCCCCTGATAGTTCCTGAGATCAATGCTCATGCCATCGGGGATTCAAAACTGATTGCAAACCCCAACTGTACAACCGCGATTGCGGCCATTCCCCTGTATGCCCTCCATAAAGAATACGGCCTGAAGAAGGTCATCATCAGCACCTACCAGGCAACCAGTGGTGCTGGAGCTGCCGGGATGAATGAACTGATCAATGAGACAAAGAACTATCTTGAAGATAAAAAGGTAAACCATCAGGCCTTTGTCCATCCTATCGTTTTCAACGCAATTCCTCATATCGACAGTTTCCAGGAAAACGATTACACCCGCGAGGAAATGAAAGTTGTCTGGGAAACCCACAAGATATTTGAGGAACCCGATATCCCGATCAGCTGTACCTGTGTGAGAATCCCGACCCTGAGGGTCCACGGAGAAAGCATTGTTATCGAAACTGAAAAGCCAATCTCACCGGCTGATGCTAAAAAACTGCTGGCATCGGTCGAAGGTGTTGAGTTGAAGGACGATATCGAGAACAATGTATACCCGATGCCCCTAACAGCCACCCAGAAATACGATGTGGAAGTTGGCAGGATCAGGCAGAACATCGTGTTCGGTGACCATGGCCTGGAATTCTTTGTCTGCGGGGACCAGATCCTCAAGGGCGCCGCCCTTAATGCAGTACAGATTGCCGAGCAACTTTAAGTAAATTCATTTTGTGTGACTACTCCCACGACTAAAGTACGTGGACTTCTATGGGTTTTATCCAAGAGATTGTAGTCCCAATCTCAGTATGTTGATAGCGGCATTGTGGTCTCTGTCCAAAACCAGGCCACATCTATTACATTTATGAGTTCTATCATCTAATGTTTTTTCA
>NZ_RDSK01000016.1 GCF_003722075.1 Methanohalophilus sp. RSK
TACACTGTATTCCAGTTATGAATGGTTCATTGATGGTACACCACTGAATGGTTCAGGAGTAACGCTGTACAACAACAATACCGATGATTCTGCTCATCTGTCTTATTGCAATGTGAATACCAGCCAGCACATCGATCAGGATGACTTCTTCATGGATGTGTACAATATCTCGGCACATGTCAGCAATGAGAGTATTGGCAGAACTGATGTATTTTCATGGGAATGGACTGTAACAAATTCATCCGCAGAAGATGCAGATGATATCGATCAGGTAATCAACACAACTCCAGAAGTAAATGAATCTGGTGGTGAATATTATGTACGTTTCAATACCAGCAACAAGACCTCCGAGAAGACTGGAATTGAATGTAGCATCGATTTCGTGTCATTCAATACCAGCAATGAAACCGAAGGTATTCAGATAAAGGTAGAAGTACTGAATGCTTCTGCACTCAATGAATCAGAGCTTAATTTCGCGAAAGATTCAGTGTATCAGTACATGGATATCAGTTTCAATAATGAAACCCTTGTAAATAATGGAAGTGAGAACAGAAGTATCGAGTTCAAGGTTCTGAATAATGTTGGTGGCGGTTCTCTGCTAATTGATACTGTCTATCTGAAACATAAGAATACTACTGGATGGCAATCGTACGAACCTGAACTTCTCAGAAATGATGGGACTTATTCCTACTTCATTGTAAGGGATATCCCAGGTTTCTCACCCTTTACAGTGACTGCAGATTACAAGTATGATTCAGGTTCCGAATCTGATGACGGACTGCCTGCCTATCTAAAGTTACAGATGCTTCAAAACAGGTCTCAGAGTACAGAAGAAGACCTGGATGAAGAGATTGTAACTCCTGAATCCGAAAGTGAGGAAGATACCACATCTGATTCAGCCGGACAGATGACTGACGATGTTCCAAAATCAGATGAGGGTGACAATATTCAAAACCTGTTCATTGGAATAGGAGTATTGGTATTGCTTACAATATTTGTGATTGTCTTTAGGAAAAGGCAGAGAGAAGACTAAAAACTCTGGTGATTTGCCAGAGTTCTTTTTTACTTTTTTCAGGAATATTTTGTTACATTTACAGAAGAAGCATATCTATAGATGTGCTTTTGCTTTTTGCCTGTAGGTCATTAAATCTTAATTAAGAATATGTTAGATTCATATTCAAATTGATTTTTTAGCAGAAAACAAGTAAATCCTGGGGACGTATTCATTGTCAATATCATTTTAGTTTTTACAAATTCTTGTAACTATGAGGCAACAATAAGTTATACAAATGTTGTACAACTATTTCTTATTAGGAAGGGAGTAGTTGATGAAATTAATCGCAAAATCTAAAATCACAAAGCATCACCCGAAAAAAACATAGTTTACCCACTGATCAGGTTGCCACAATCATACGCACATCTTACAGGAGAAACTGCACATATTTTCAAAATCGACAACAAAGGCACTCCATTATTCATAATCTCGCTGGACGAAGATTTTGATAGTGAAATAGAAGTTATACAACCAACTACCAAATCTGCCCTCGAGACAAGAGTAGAATATCTGGAAAATAAGTTTAACAATCTTGAAAAATCAATATCAGAAGACGATAAAAAGTCTGGTGGGCCCGCTGAGATTCGAACTCAGGATCCTCGCCGTGTAAAGGCGATGTCATGACCGGCTAGACCACGGGCCCCTGCCTGCGTTTGCATCCCCTAGATGTTACAAGTTGTATATATCATTTTTGATGTATGGAATGCCATTCTTTTTATAATAGTAACATTTGATTAGGTTTTGATGGATTCAGCCCCTGAAGATTATGAATATGAAGAAGATATAGAAGCTTATTATCTCGGGGATTATGCAAGCATCGGTTCGATTGTCAGGGAAGTTCTTCCCTTTGAGCTTCTTGCTACTGTAGGAGGTGTTGTTGCAGGCCTCATTCTTTCCGGTATGACAGAAGAACTTCAGGTAATTCCCGGTCTGTTAGTGATAACTCCGGCAGTGCTTGGAATGAGGGGTAACATCTCCTCTACCCTGGGCTCCCGCCTGGGCAGTGCAATACATATGGGTCTGATCACGAAAATAGAGCGCAATCCTGAATTGCTCAACAATATTGGGGGTTCTCTTTTGCTCAGTTTGTTGCTCTCTTTTGTACTGGGTTTGTTGGGTCATTTTATGACAATTGCACTGGGTCTGGAAAGTGCAGGGGCTTTAACCCTTACATTAATAGCCGTGATGGCAGGTTTGTCTTCAGGTTTGATTCTCTCTGTAATAGCAACATTTTTTGCCATAGGCATGTTCAGGTTTGGCTTTGACCCGGATAATGTAGTCACACCCTCTATAGCAACTATCGGTGATATCGTGTCTATGTTCATGCTATTTCTTTCTGCAAAGGTGGTGTTGGCAATATGAGTTATTACACCATTGGGAGTATTGTAAAAAGCAGTGCTCCGATCCTTTTCCTTACTTCTTTCATCGGCCTTTTTGCAGGTCAGATCATGAACTCGCATCTGGATAGTTTGATCTCATTTCCTATCCTTTTACTCCTGATACCCGCATTGATAAAAATAGGTGGGGACACTGGAAGCATGCTTGGAGCAAGGCTGGCCTCGGCTTTTCATATGGGTCTTGGTACCACACGTATCCATAAGAATCCTGTTGTACGCAATAGCCTGATAGCCGCTTTTATTGTAGGTATTGTCGCTTCCTGCTTCCTGAGTGTAGTGGTATGGATTGTGGGTATGATTGTTTACAACGGTATAGAGTTTACAAGTCTTTTCAGCATCTCTGTACTGGCATGCCTGGTAGAACTGGTCATAGTGTATGCAGTAACATTGATTGTAGCAGTTGCATCTCACAAATTCGGGCTTGATCCGGATGATACCGTTATTCCTATAATTGCAACTATCGGTGATGTTGTAGGGATCTCTGCCATATTTGGAGTTATAGCATTGTTGGAGTTTGTCTGACACTAATAATGATTATGTTTTTATATTCGCGAATTAGTTTTAGTTAACAAAGGTAGAATGAATCATGTGTCCCAAGGAGATCAAATACAGCCCAACTAATCTTAAAGACCTTCTTATTCAAATGAAAGACACGTCAGAACTGATGGTAGATCTTGCTTACTCTGCTATGGTTTATGACGATGAGGATATTGCTGAGGAAGTCCTCCGCTTGGAAGAGAGGATGGATACTTACTACTATCACATGAACATGGCTGCAATGTTAAGCACCCGTCGTGTTGAGGAAGCCGAAGAAATGACAGGTGTGCTTCAGGTAGCTTCATCTTCTGAAAAAATTGCAAATGCAGCTGCTGATATAGCCCAAATAGTCCTGATGCAAATGGGTATTCCGCTGGAACTAAAAATGGCACTCAGAGAAGCTGAAGAAACTATCCTGAGGGTAACAGTAAGCGATGATTCCAGCATGGGTGGCTATACACTGGGTGATCTTGAACTGGATACTGAAACCGGGATGTGGCTTATTGCTATCAGGCGCCAGAATGATTGGATATACGATCCGGATCATTCAACCCGCATACGTTCCGGGGATGTCCTGTTTGCACGAGGACATGATGAAGGGGTCCCACTTCTGATCAAACTTGCCACCAACAAAGAGTATGTTTTGCGGGATAATTCACACGAGCGGCTATTAAGAGATCTGGAAAGAGCCGTGGATATTATTGTAGACATGAAAAACATGGCGGAAATGTCTGTAGGACTTGCTTATTTTGCAATACTCTACGACAATAATGACATAGCAGAAGAGGTGCGTGCCATTGAATCTGAGATGGATGTCATGAAATATGATCTCCAGCACTGGGTACTTGAAACCGCAAAACACGTTTCTGATGTTGACGAGCTCAAGGGGTTATTACATCTTGCCAATGCGTCTGAAGCCATCTCTGATGCTGCGTATGGTATTGCTGATACGGTGCTCAGGGATATAGAACTGCACCCCATAATTACTCTTGCTGTCAGGGGTTCGGATGAAGTTATCACGAGGGTTGTAGTGGAAGACTGTTCTCCGATTGTCGGTGACACTCTTGGAGAACTGCAGCTTGCCACGGAGACAGGAGTCCACATAATGGCTGTAAAAAGAGCAGGCAGATGGCTTTACAGTCCAAGTGGCCGCACCCGCGTTGAGGGTGGGGACATCCTTATAGGACGTGGTTCCCGCACCGGGGAAGAGGCTCTGCTGGAAATGTGCGCCTGCCCGGTGAGAGAGGACTGACTCATTTTGGCTGGTGCTTTTGCATTTCTTTTTTTGCCAACATGTTGGAGCCGAACGTATACAGAAGGATTACAATTCCCAGCCAGATAAAATGCTCACCGATATCCGGTCTGCCTAAATATTTTAATGCAAGGCCTGTAGCCAGGACAAACATGTTTGCCAGGCCGATCTTTTTATTTCTTTTAACGGTACTTTGATACATCTGCTTGTGTGCAAGATATTCTTTTTTCTCATCCTTCATAGGTGTTCACATCCATGGTGTGGTTATAATCATATCAGCTGCTTTTTGCAGTCTCTCAAGGACTGCAGCTCCAATCCCTTTTTCAGTAAAAGACCCGTCTACAATTATCAAATCCATACCTTTTGAATCCATCTCTCTTAATCCTGCAAAAATACGTTTTGCTGCTGTCTCGGGTTTGGTTGCCTGGCCTATAGATAATTTTTCTTCCAACGGGAAGTCGTTTTGGATCTCTTCTGTAAGTAACAATCCTGCCCTTTTCTGCTCTTCATTGGTTTCTCCAACAAGGTATGCAATTTTTGCAGATACATCTTTTGCATTTCCCTGCACAAGTATAACCTTTGCAGAAGGTGAATAATGGGTATATTTCATGCCGGGTGAAAGAGGGTTTTCCATATCGTTCTTTTTTGCATATCCAATACATACCTCTGTGTTTGTGCATCGCTTTATATCTTCAGCAGATACCTTTCCCGGGCGTAATATCACCGGGACCTCTCCGCGTGCATCGACGACTGTGGATTCCACACCAATTTCTACTTCCCCTCCGTCCACAATTGCATCGATTCGGCCTTGCAGGTCTTCCTCGACATGGGATGCAGTTGTGGGGCTGGGTCTACCTGAAAGGTTTGCGCTGGGGGCAGCAATCGGCTTGCAGGCTGCTTCTATAATCTTTTGGGCAATCTGGTTGGCAGGCATGCGGATTGCTACGGTGTCAAGTCTGCCTGTAGTTATATAAGGCACCATATCTGTTTTTTCGAGAATTATTGTCAGGGGTCCCGGCCAGAAGCATTCTGCAAGTTTTTTAGCAATCGGGGTGAAAGTGCTCACAAGTTGGTTGCATTGATCCTGATTTGATACATGGACTATAAGGGGATTATCAGCAGGTCTGCCCTTTGCTTTAAATATTTGCTCTACAGCTTGTGGGTTAAGTGCATCGGCTCCCAGTCCATAAACCGTTTCTGTAGGGAAGGCAACAGTTTTGCCTTCCCGCAACAGTTTTCCTGCCTCTTTGAATATATCGTCTGCTGTTTCTTCAGCAATCCTCATAATCTCTGTTTTTTTTTGCATATGGGGTACTTGATCCATTTCTTCCCTATATCAAGACAGGCTTATCTTATATTTTTAACTTTCACATTTGATCATGTTCATCTTCAATAGTTTCTTCATGTTTAACCGCACAGCTGGAATTCATTGGACAATAGGTTTTACCGTAGTCATCTAACGTTGATTCTTCGCAAAGTCCAACTCCGTGCCGGTGAGCAGCCCGGCTGATCATGTGAGCTGCTACGGGAGCTGTCAAAAGAAGAAAAAGACCGACAGTAATTGCTTTAATTCCCATGGGTCCGAACCCAAGTTTTACAACGATTCCCATCATTACTCCAAAGGCTCCCAGCGTACCGATTTTCGTTGTGGCGTGAAGCCGGTTGTATACATCAGGGAGCCGGTAAAGTCCCAGCATTCCCAGGAATACAAAGAACATTCCTGCGATGAAGAAAAAATTGCTAAGAATATCCTGTATAAATGTTATGTTATTCAAAATACCACTCCCTCATCCAGATATTTTGCTATTGTGACGGTTCCAACAAAGGCTATAATCGAAATCACAAGGGCTACATCCATGAAGAACACAGATTCCTGGACAAAAGAATAAACGCCCAGCATAACCACAATTACTGTTGCAAGGGCATCCACTGCAATAACCCTGTCGGGGATGGTAGGACCTTTGATAATCCTGTGGATACAGGGGATAATTGATAATACCATGAATATAAGTGCTATGTCAAGCAAATGGATTGTGTTCATTCGAAGGCCTCCAGTACATATTCTTCCAGATCGTCCTTTATGGAATCACGTATTTCCTTTGCATTGTCGATGTCAATACAGTGTACATACAATGCAGATTTGTCATTAGATACATCAATAGTAAGGGTTCCAGGCGTCAGAGTGATGGTGTTTGCGATAGCTGTAATACCAACATCTGTTTTTGCTCTGATGGGAACTGCTATAATGCCAGGTTTTATATCGATTTTTGGTTGCAGTACGATTTTTGCTACAACAATACTTGCCTTTACAATCTCAACTATTAGTATGGAGAAATAATGTATCTGTTTTGGTATGCGGTTTAATTTTTCCCTGTAAGAAATTTCCTCCCCGAAACTATAGAGTTCCTTAAATGGCCTGATCAGGAATGGTCCGATCATGGCACCTATGAGGAAATTGCTCAGGTTTACGACACCATGAACAAAACACCAGACAAAGCCAAGTGCAATTGAATACAGAACATACCTCTTCATCTTACGCTCCCTCCGAGTACTGCGTTGATATATGGTTGTGGATCAAGGAGCTGATTTGCAATCTCACTTGAAAGGGCTATCAATGGTTCTGAATACACACCAAGGATGAGTACAGCGGCTGCAAGTATAATTATTGGTACTGTAATCATTGGTGAAAGTCCATGTGATGGATACGGGCCATATTTTTTTGAATCCCTTGCTTCACCCCAGAACATGAGTAACCATGCCCTGAACATGTAGAATATTGTAAAAACTGCGAATGCAAATCCTATAAGCACTGGCAAATAATATTCTCCCAACATGGCCGCATCAAAAAGGACAAATTTTGCTATAAAACCTCCCAGCGGCGGCAATCCTGCAATGGACATTGCTCCTATAAGGAACATGCTACTCATCAAAGGCGCACTTTTGGCCATTCCTCCCATCTGATGCATATCCCTTGTTCCGGCATGGTGAATAATTCCCCCGGAGGTCAGGAAAAGCATGGATTTGGCAATTGCATGATTAACAAGATAGACCAAAGAAGCTGCAAGGGCATAAGCTGTTCCCATTCCAATCCCCAGGAAAACATAACCTATCTGGCTGACACTGGAATAGGCAAGTAGTCTTTTGACATCTTTCTGGCCGACAGCAGCAATGGACCCTATTGCTATGGTAATCAATGCAAGCAGGATGATAATTGGTTGTAGTAAAAACAGTGCATCTTTAAAGACCAGGAAATATACCCGGAGAATTCCGTATGCTCCCACCTTGATCATAACACCGCTAAGCATGGCGCTTATGGGTGATGGGGCTGTCGGGTGGACATCCGGTAGCCAGTAATGAAGAGGGAATATGGCTGCCTTGTTACCAAAAACGATGATAAACAGCAAAGCAATGAAATAGATATGCCAGGGCATAGTTCCTGCATCACTCAGTGTAGCTATTTTGACAGACAAATCTGCCATGTTCAGGGTTCCCATTGTTGCATACAGGGAAGCTACTGCAATCAGCATTACCATTGATCCGATTATGTTCAAGATGAGATACTTGAAGGTCGCCTCCATTTTATCGGAAACTTTTGTGACACCTCCGTTTTCCGAAGCTACTACCAGTCCGCACGATGAAAGAAGGAGTATTTCGGAAAACACAAACATGTTGAAAATATCCCCTGTGAGAAATGTACCATTCAGGCCTGCTACAAGGAGATTGAAAAGAGAATGATATGTTGTATTCAGGGACTTACCTTCGATGTAGTCAAGGGAATATATAAGCGCAAGCAGGGATATCCCTGAACTCAATACGACCATCCCGGAGCCCAGCAGGTCGGCAACAAGCACGATTCCATATTTGCCCCATTCCCCAACCTCGTAAACCTGTATTCCACTGTTCCATACTTGCAAGAGGAGAATAATACTCATTAATAATATGGATGCTGATACAATTATATTGAGGGTTTTCTGGAGAGCTGGTCTGGAACGCAGCATAATCATTAATGCTGACATAAGTATGGGTATTGCAACTACAAGTATTGGCAGATGCTCTTGAATATTCATCCCCACAGCCTCCTGAGTTTCCTTACGTCGGTGGTACCGTATTCTTCATGGATGCGGTAGGCCAGTATAAGTATAAATGCAGTAGTCGCAAGGCTGATTACAATAGCTGTTAATACAAGAGCCTGGACAAGGGGATCTACGAAAGGGGTTTCCACTCCAGAAGGTGCAATTGGTGCAAGTATACCTTCTGATAATTTATCTGTAAAAATTATCCCGCTGCCAGAACCATGATGGACGTCTGTTATTATAGGAGCTTTTTCACCATCAAATACTCCAGTTGAAACGATTAGCATGTTTACTGCATGGGAAATCAGGGATAAACCAATGATGATTTTTATGATGTCCCTGCGTAGGATTAAAAAGGTTCCAATTCCAAATATCAGGGCTATTGTAATCGATAATATTGTATTGTTCATTTATCTTCACCCACGTTTTTGAATATATGTAGCAGAGTGCCAATTACGACAAAATATACTCCAATATCAAAGAGGGTGGCTGATGCCAACTCTATTTCACCGTAGAGGGGGATATCTACAAATTTGATTGAACTCCTGAAAAAATTGTTTCCGTAGAGTATTGCCCCAAAAGCGGTCAATGAAGCAATGAGTAATCCTGCCCCGAATAATTTGTCCCAGGAAGGATTAAAGAATGATTTGGTGTAATTTAAACCAAATACTACGTAGGTAAGGGAAATTACAGAGGCAAACATTACACCACCGATAAATCCTCCTCCGGGATTATTGTGCCCTGCCAATAAAAGGGATATAGAAAATAAACTTACAAGAGGGATACAGATTTTTGTAATTGTCTTTGTGATTAATGTAGTCATTCTCCTTCACCTCTGCTCTTTATAAGATTATAGACCCCAAGTGCTGCCAGACATAATACTGATATTTCTCCCAGGGTATCATAGCCACGGAAATCTACAAGGATGACATTTACAACATTATGCCCTCCTGCAAGTTTTACACTGTTCTCCAGGAAATAGTGGGACAGGGATTCAAATGGTGGTGCTATGCCCTTTGTTGCATTAAGTAATAGGACCAATACAGTTGCAGCAACAGTAAATGAAATTCCTATATCTCTTATCAAAGTGGTTTTTGGTATTTTTTCTTTGAATGTCTGGGGTACCCTTGCTATTACAAGCAAAAATATTATTGTTGCCAGAGTTTCCACAAGTACCTGAGTAAGAGCAAGGTCGGGGGCTTTGAGATATATGAATACTAAGCTGACCATATAACCAACTGCAGAAAGTGCTATTACGGCAGGAAGGTATCTATGCAGGGTTGCTGCTGCAACTGATGCAATGACCATAAGGGTCAATATCAGTGCCTCGTAAGGGGGAATGTCAAAATTGAGGTTGGCAGGGAATACCTGTGTTGCCATCATGAATGCTGGTATGGCAAACAGTATGACCATTAAAAATAATATAGCATAGATGTAGAGCTTTATGCTGCCGGGTTGGGTGAAGTTGGCAAATCCCTTTGCACTTCCCTTTGCTCCATCAACAATCCTGTCATAGTAATAGTTCACACTTATCCAGGGGTATCTTGCATTAAACTTGTCCTGCCAGGCCGCTATACTATCATAACGTGTGTAAATTGTCAGGCCTGCTATGAAAGTGATTACTGTCATGAAAAGGGCCGGTGTAAAACCGTGCCAGAGTTTAACATGCAGATGTACTTCCTCGAGCACGATTCCCGCGGTTGTAGGTTCAATTATATTGTGAACCGGAATCGAAGGGACAAGACCAAACAGGATAACAAGCCCTGCAAGGAAAGCTGCGGGAACAAGCATCGTGTACGGTGGTTCATGCACATGCTCGGGCAGGTGGCCATGATGTTTTTCTCCCAGAAATATCCCGTCGATAAGTTTGATGGAGTAAGCAAAGGTGAACACGCCTCCCAGTACTGCTGCTGCCGGTATAAGGAATGTGAAAGGTCCTCCTATGATGTGCCCCATTTCAACCGAGGTTTCATAGAACATTTCCTTACTAAGGAAACCATTAAGTGGAGGCACTCCTGCCATTGCAAGGGCTGCTATAGATGCAATAATAAAGGTAATCGGCATGTCTTTTCGCAAACCACCGAGTTTGCGTATGTCCCGGGTGGCTGCTTCGTGTGCAACAATGCCTGCTACCAGGAAAAGACACGCTTTGAAAGTTGCATGATTGAGAAGATGGAAAGTTGCTGCTGCCACTCCTAAACCGGGTTCGTGGTAGGATGTATAACCATACATTGTCATCATGTATGCCAGCTGGCTGATAGTTGAATATGCCAGGATTGCTTTGATGTCTGTCTGGCGGAATGCCAAAAATCCCGCAAGCAGCATTGTGAATATGCCTATTCCACTTACCAGAATAAACCAGGCTTCTGTACCTGAAAATATGGGGTGTACCCTGGCTACCAGATATATTCCGGCTTTAACCATCGTGGCAGAATGCAAAAAAGCACTGACTGGTGTGGGAGCCTCCATTGCATTTGGAAGCCATATGTAAAAGGGCCCCTGTGCGGATTTGGCAGCTGCACCTATCAGGATAAGTATCAGTGTTATTAAGAAGAAAGGATGAGCTTTGATGTTTTCAATTATGGCGGGGTTCTGGAGAATAGTAGCGATATCATAGGTGCCTGTAATAGTATGTAGCAGGATAAATCCTGCCAGCATGAAAAGACCGCCACCTGCTGTGAGCAGCAGGGATTTTGTGGCCCCGTAGATGGAAGCGGGTTTATCTCTCCAATAACCGATAAGCATGAATGATGTGATACTGGTGAGTTCCCAGAATATGAAGAGCTGGAGTGTGTTCCCTGCAAAGACCATACCGATCATGGACCCCATGAATAAGAGCATGTACTGGTAATAACGGGGGAGGTCTTCTTTGTGGGACATGTACCCATTGGAATAGGACATTATGATTACACCGATACCGGATGCTATGAATCCGATCATCATAGCCAGTCCATCGGCATAAATGCTGAATTCTGCACCGATGCTTGGCATCCACTCAATTGAATGTTGTATTATATGTCCATGAATTATTTCGGGAGCTACTATACCTATTAATGCAAAACTCAGGAGGGCAATTCCTGCTGCAAACCAACCGATCCTGTGCTTTAGGAACTTTTCCAGCAGCGGTATGAATATCGCCGCGGCAAAGGGTAAAAATATAGCCAGTATGATTGCCGTAAAGGACTCCATGCCTCTCCTTAATTAAATTCCAATATATAACTGTTGTTCATGATCAATAAATATTTTTGTTAAGTCCATTTGATCGTATTTATGTATTGTTCTTCTTCACCTTTTTTTTATTGAAGTCAGACCGCGGTTCTTAATTATTATTCATTTTGCTTTGTCAGATTTTATGGCCTGATGGCGCTGTCTTCTTTATATATACCTCTTTGGGGAGCAACAAAATATATATAGGTTAAATCTGTATAGGGAGAGTGCTTCAGGGTGGCCCTGAGGTACAGGGCGTCTGCGTTTTTGTAGATGTCTGATAAGCAAAATGGGCCCGTGGTCTAGTAGGTTATGACATCGCCTTGACATGGCGGGGATCCTGAGTTCGACTCTCAGCGGGCCCACTTCCTAAATTGCGATATGTTTAAATAAAAAAACCACATGTATGTGGTGCTCCCAATGCCCAGGTAGCTCAGTTTGGGAGAGCGCTGCCCTGAAGAGGCAGTTGTCCCCGGTTCGAGTCCGGGTCTGGGCACCAATTCAGTATGAACATCAGTAGTGTAGTGGTTATCACCGGGCGTTGCCAACGCTCGAACCCGGGTTCGAATCCCGGCTGATGTATAACTATTTTTCATCTTTTTATCCTTTAGTTTGGTCTGTTATATTATCCTATAAATTTCCTTATGTATTTTTTCTACTGTAATGTATTTTAGTATATTTTTTGAAGTTGTATAGCAGGATTTTGCTATTAAGTCATTTATATACGGATAAAAATATACTTAAGGGTGAATGACTGTCTACTAAAAATATTTATCAGCCATTTGCACTCTTGCGTGCTTTTCCAAGCAATCCTTGAAGCCGTTTTACATCATCCTTATTTTCGGGGTGCAATCCAAGTGCCTGTTTGTACATCTGTACAGCCATCCCGTAATTGTGCATCCCATGAAAAGCCCTCCCCTTCATTTCCCAGATTATAGGTTTGTTCATGCCTTGCTGCACAAGGGTATCAAAACATCTGTTTGCCTGGGAATACTTGCCCAGCTGTATACAGGCCACTCCTTTATTGAAAAGGGCATTTTTGTTGGACGGTTCCATCTCCAGTGCCTTACTGAACAATTCATAGGCTTTTTTGTGGTCTGTCCTGCATTCCTGTCCCTGTATTATCAGTTCTTCAACACTTGCTTTTTTCTTATTCCGCAATTTGCTTCGGGCACGGTTTAATGCATCTGTGTTGCTTGTATTATTTGCCGAAAGTTTGCCCTGTGATTTTGAGACGGTTTTTCCTTCCTTCTTTGCAGGAGGGATGTATTTCTCCAATCCAAGTATTCCGTGCATTATCATTATAGCCGCATGTTTATCCAGTGGTTCATTGTTATTGCCACATTTCGGGGACTGGATACATGAAGGACATCCCTCTTCACAGGGGCATCCCTTGATTGCTTTTAAGGTAACATCAAGCATTTCTTCAATTTTGTCAAAACCGTTCTCTGCAAAACCAACGCCTCCTTCATGACCATCATAGATGAAGATCCCGCTTCTTCCTCCCAGGTCTCCATGTGCAGGTGTGGATACTCCTCCGACATCATTGCGATCTGCAAGCAGATGTACCGGATACATTGCTATCATTGCATGTTCAATTGCATGCAAACCACCGGCGAAATCCCGTTTCTGCTTATTCACCATTTCCTCATAGCCTGCAGGCAGGTCTATCCACAAACTTTCTGTTTCAAGGGACGATGGTGGCATTTCTATTTCCTTCCTGCCCATCTCCTCATCCGATCCGTGCCGTATTTTACGGAAACCTGTTACCTGTTCGACAACCTCGACCCTTCCCAAACCGATGGTAATACTATCCAGTTTCCCGGGCTTTTTTTCCTCGTATTTTTCCCTCAGGAATATCTCGGAGGCAACCATTGGTTTGGTATAATAATCAGCTTTACCCTTCTCTACAAGAATCTCTTTCTTGCTGTGGTTCATTTTTTGCACAACATAGGGATTTCCCATATGGATATAGATGGCTCCTTCAAATGCTTCCCTGAAAGCCATTGAGCGTTCCAGGTCTTTTTCAATAATTTTTCTCTTGCCACCTGTGATATCTATAAGGGAATATCCGTTCCTTCCGGCTCCCCTTATGTTCACCTGTCCATGGGGATGATTATCAAGACAGATTGTACCCTTTTCATTTTCTGCAAGCAATTTTTCTTCCTTCAGGACGTCAACAACATCCCGTATTCCGCTACCGAAATACTTCTCCTCCTCTTGTTGCAGGGGTAATTCTTTTGCTGCACACAGGATATGTCCCGTTTGGATGTAGGTATTTTCAGGATTAATGACAGCATCCTCGCAAGATTTTGCAAAAAATTTCTCTGGATTGCGCATGTAATACTGGTCCAGGGCATCCTGGCCGGCCACAAGTATCACCATGCTTTCGTTCTCTCCTCTGCCGGCTCTTCCGGCCTGCTGTCGGGTGCTCATTATAGTGCCGGGAAATCCATCAAGGATACAACCGTCAAGTCCTCCGATATCAATGCCGAGTTCCAGGGCATTTGTTGAAAGGACGCCCTTAAGGGTGCCATTCTGCAATTGTTTTTCTATGAGAATCCTGTCTTCCGGGCTATAGCCACCACGATAAGGGGCAATCCTTTCTTTCAAACCCCTGTTTTGCAATTCATTTTTTGATTGGAGGTACATTCTCTCCATTTTCTGGCGGGAACGCGTAAAAAGAATAGTTTGCAATCCTTCCTGTATTAATGTGGTAAACAACCGGTTTGAATCTGTAAAGCTGCTTTTGCGCATGAAATAACCCTTTTTGTTATAGTATGCCGGAGGGTTCCAGAATACGAAATTCTGTGCTCCCCTGCCCGAAGCATCCCTGTCAATAACTTTCACATTTTTTCCAGTCAGGGTGCATGCATGTTTCCCGGGGTTGCCAATGGTGGCACTGCAGCATATGTATTGGGGATTGGAGCCGTAGTGGTCGCATATTCTCTGCAGGCGGCGCAACAGATTTGCCATGTTGCTGCCGGTGACTCCGGTGTAATAATGACTTTCATCGAGGATTATGTATTTCAGGTTGGATAATACTCTGTACCATTGCTGTTTCCAGCCCAGTACACTCATATGCAGCATTTCGGGATTGGTAAAAATTATATTTGCATCGGCTTTTGCCTGCCATCTCTCTTCTTTTGAGGATGAGCCTACAAAACGGGCAATGTCAATATTTTCTCCCAGTACGTCTCTCAGTTTCACAAAATTTGAATGCTGATCATTGGCAAGGGCGTTTAAGGGTGATATATAAAGGACAGTGGAGTCAGAGTGGTCCATTATTTCTTCAAAAACAGGTATTGTATATGCCAGGGATTTCCCGCTGGCCGTACTGGTTGCCAGTACGATGTCTTTACCATTTCTGATCTTCTCAATGGCTTCTGTCTGATGAGAATATAGTCTTTTAATTCCTCTTTCATGCAGGGCGAACCTGAGCAATGGTTTGATATCGACATTATCATACTTTCCCTGTCTTTCTTTTATGGATTCACTGTGTACGATTTGCCCTTCGTAGCCCCGGGATGATGTTATTTTGGAAAGTATTTTTTCAATATCCATTGTTTGTTCCTCTTACCTTCCCCTGAATAAATGTGCATATCCTGACGGCAAGCTGGTTGGGGTGGTATAGAGGATTGTTTATTCTTATGTTTATCCGATGTTAGGGGTGCCCACGCCCATTACTATCAGGCGTGTTTCCATTGGTGGGTGATGCCAGCTATCCGGGACCACGGTTTTCTTTTCAAACGTGATTTTCACCCTGTCAGAATCTATACGGCATTTGTTCATGTATCCTTTTACAGTATCTTCTCCGGTCTTTCTTGCAAAATCCAGCGCGTCCACGTATTTCTTGAACTGCTTTCTTTGCCCGGGTGCAAATACAAGAAAATCCTCTTCAGGTCGTTGCAGGGAATGTGGCCTGATCATAATTTCCACGCGTTTGATCCCTTTTCCCATAAGAGCTCCTACTGCATTACCAACTTCGAAACTTTCAGGTACCTTTATGTCTGCGATCAATATTTTTTGTATTTCATCCACGTAAGCCTTAACCGGTCCCCCGACCAGGGCCACAGGAATATCCAGGTTTAACCGTGCGGGATATTTGCCGTTAAGTATGTCCATGATTACTTTTTCATTAACATCCGGCAACAGGAAGTGAATCAGTTCCCTTGACATATTTTTTGCAAACATTTCCTTGATATTTTCACACAACTCTATCTTGTCCTTCCTGAGAAGTTTTGAAAGCATCTCTGCCCCTTTTTCGGAAGCTTCCACGTTCCACTCCGTATAATCTCCCAGTACATGCAGGGCATCTGTCGGGGTGAATCCTATTGGCTGGACAAGTCTTTTCTGTACCAGGGAATCCAGTACATTTGCAGAAGGCATCCCATTCAGTTGATGAGAAATGGTTTGTATGGGAACTGGCTGTTCATCCAGTAAGTCCAGGATTTCCTTCTCTTGTGGGTCAATATATTGGTGGTCCGGTTGACTCTTCATAAAAAAGCGGGTTGGCTGGAAATTTTCATTTTCCATTACACGGAATGTAGGTGCCTGTTTGCTCAGGATTTCTATAAGGTGTGGGTGATGTGTAGCAGCCACACAGAGGGGTATTACTCTTCTGGGTCCGATATTAATGCTCTTTTTAGTAACCCATATGTGACTATCTCCTCCCATGGCAGAAGTTTCCATGTCGATTGCTTTGACCCTTGTCTTCCATCCACCAACTGTAGCCCCCTCTGTTTTTAATTCCGGTAGTCCTTTGTAGATGGCAGAAACATCGGTGCTTGTGCCTCCAACGTCCATAACGGCACATGTATTCTGGTCTGCCAGGTAAGAAGCACCCACAAGACTTGCGGCAGGTCCGGAAAAAATAGTTTCTATTGGCCGATGCAGAGCATCCTCTATATTGACCACAGACCCATCACAACGCAACATCAGCATTTTTTCCTGTATTCCGAGTTTTTCGATTTCATGGATGACTGAGCGGATGAATTTTGTAGTAACAGGAATAAGCTGGGCATTGAGAAGGGCAGTGACAGCTCGTTCATAGGCTCCGAGTTCCTGGGAAAGCTCATGGCCGCATACAACAGGTTTGCCGGTAAGTTCGAGAATTTTATCCTTCACCTTAAGTTCATGTTCTGGATTACGGGTTCCAAAATAGGCAGAAACTGCGAATACCGAAACGTTGCCTTGCACTTTTTTGATATGTTCTTCCACTTTTTTCATGTCCAGGGGTGTCAACTCTTCACCGTTTTGGTCGTGTCCTCCGGCTATGAATACATAATTCTCTGCAGCAAGTTCCCTTTCCAGGGGATGATCACCGATAAGGATTAGGGAGGCGGATGCACCGGTTTTTTCCAGGAGGGTATTTGTGGAAAGTGTTGTGGATACGGACACCAGGTTTATGTTTTCCATATATTCCCTGTTCAGCAATCCCAAAACGTTATGTATGCCCATAATGAGGTCCGGATAGGTAGTAAGGGATTTAGCCCTGTCTACGACTTTCCCATTCCGGTTACGGATAAGAACTGCATCCGTGTACGTTCCGCCAGCATCAATTCCCAGGCTGTATTGCATTTTCCTTTCACTCCAAAAGGAGATTTTCCGGTATGTATAAAAGCTTTTACATTTGACTTCCGGGGATCGATGTGTTTTTAAATATCCGGGATGGGTGTATTTTTATGATTATTTGTATAGGGCAGGCGGATTCAGTTATCGATTTTCTTCTTGAAAAATAACCAGCCCTTATCGTTCTTGCCGTACTTTGTTTTAACAAGAACATATTCGCCAGTCAATTGTTTTCCTTTTAATGTGACGATGATTTCCTTGTCTTCAATCTTTATCGCTTCATAATTCCCCCTGTCCCATATTTCAACTTTGCCGGCTCCGTATTGTCCTTCAGGAATTTCGCCCTCAAAATCGGCATATTCCATTGGGTGGTCTTCCGTCTGTATGGCAAGTCTCTTGATTCCGGCTTTTTTTGGAGGTTGTTTTGGGACTGCCCAACTTTTCAGCACGCTATCAATCTCTAGCCTGAGATCATAATGCAGATTGCTGGCATCATGTTTCTGTATTACAAAAATAGGCTCATTGGACCTGGAAGTTTCTTTGGCTTCAGGTTCAGATGTCCTGTCGAAATCTCTTTTTTTCCTGTATTCTTCTAGCATAAATAAAAATATGAGTAAAAAGCTATAATAGGATATTGCACTTATATGGGGCTTTCAATCTCGCTTTTGACTTTTTCATTTTGATTACTTGTAAATTACAAGAAAAAGTGTAGTTGCAAGGTATCCCAGTGCGCTATACACGTTCGGATATGTCCATTTTCTAGGGGGTAAATAAACCCGTCTATAATGATTGTATAGGATTAGTACTTGGCAGGATCTAATCGATTTCCTGTTTTTTTAAAAGATTCAATTCCATCAGTATAAGAACCACAGTGCTTCCGACTCTCAATGTTGCACCTGCTGTCTGCAAAAAGACCAATTATCAATGATTTGCCCGAGCCCATGCTGCTCTCTCTCTCTCTCTATATATATATATATATATATATATATATATTTATTAATTTTAAATACTTCCCATTGTAAACAGAACTATTTTCCGATGAAGGTTTGGACTTCATGGCCTTTATACATCTTGATACCTGTGTGCTCATTCTTTTTTATGAGTTTAAATGTGAATTCCATGAACATTGTTGCTTAATATGTGTACATAAAATTAATACTAATGTCCATACACACTCTCTTTATGGATTTCCTCGACTCATCTGCCTTTGAGTATTCAGGAAAGGATCTGTTTGTTTTCCTTTCTGACATCAAATACATTATCCTATTCTATGTCTTCGGGGATTTCCTTACCACCATTGGAGCCTTGAATTTCGGGGTCGAGCAAAACGGATTTATAGCATTCGTACTGGCGGAATTTGGCATGGGGGCCTTTTTGCTTTTGAAACTTCTCTTTATTATGATTATTTATTTGAACTACAAACTCATCAGGCAATCCGGCTTGTCCTCGAGCTCACTTCTGTGGAATACGTCCAAATTTGCGATTGCTGTTTTGGGTATTGTACTTGTAGTAAATAATTTGATGGTTATGCTGGCCCAAACCAGTTTGATAGTCTGGTCCTAAAAAAGTAAATTATGTGTTCAAGTCCTTTGTACTCATATTAATGGATATCTCTGCTATATCGCCACTGTATTCAGTAATCTTTTGCAGGCTTTCCACAATGAAGCCAAATTGGTGTGAGTTGGTGTCTGACTGTTTATTCTTGTACAATTCAGTGCCTTCCCGGGAAATTTTCTTTGCATTCTTTATGACCATGTTTGCTTCCATGGGATCGAGATTTGAAAGCAGGGCTATGGACTGCTTGAAGATAGTCTGAACATCTTCTGCCATCTTGAATATGGGGTCATCAGGTTCCACTTCATTTTCCATTTCAATCACATGGAATCAATGTTTGTGTTTTTGGATTAGTTGCTGTTGATCCATTATGATTCGTTTTATCTGTTTACAATGAACGTAATTAGTAGTGCGACATCTCTTCAACAGAAACCCTTATATAGGTAAATTGCCAATCATCTACTGTATTACCCTATACCATAGGTGTGTTTTTACAAATTGATTTCTCGTTTTTTGCTGAGGTATACTGATGGATAATGACAAGCATTTAAAAGGCACGACCACTGTAGGCATAGTTTGCAGTGATGGAGTTGTTCTTGCCACTGAAAAAAGGGCAACTATGGGCAACTTCATAGCCAGCAAAACCGCAAAGAAGATTTACCAGATCGATGACCTGGTCGGGATGACCACTGCTGGCTCGGTAGGTGATGCCCAGCAACTTGTGCGGATGATTAGTGTGGAATCCAAACTCTATAAAATGAGGAGACAGGAATCAATAACCATCAAAGGCCTCACAACTTTACTCTCCAACATCCTTGGTGGGCAACGCTATTTCCCTCTAATGGTACAACTCCTGATAGGTGGCGTAGATAAGAATGGACCTGCCATATTTTCACTCGATGCGATGGGTGGAAATATTGAGGAGACAAAGGCCGTTGCTACGGGCTCTGGTTCACCGATGGCTTACGGTGTTCTTGAAGATCGCTATCATGAAGGTATCAATGTCGTAGAGGGTATGGAACTTGCAGTCCGTGCTCTTTACAATGCCATGAAAAGAGATTCAGCTTCTGGAAATGGTATCGATGTTGTCAAAATAACCGCGGATGGCTATAATAGGATTGAGACTGGAGAGGTGGACAAAATACTTGAAAACCTGAAATAAGCTACCTTATTCATCTTATTTTTTAAAATACTCTTTCCCATATTTTCTACTTTTTTATAATACAGGAAGGCATTTTTAATGGTCATAGAAGATATCCTAGAAGGATTAAAGAAAAAAATCGAGAAGAATCTTCCGGCTGGCACTACAATTTCAAATGTAGAATTTGAGGGTCCTCAGCTTGTGGTATATACAGAAGAACCCCGAAAATTTGCTGATAATGGAAACATCGTACGGACCCTGGCCAAAACTTTAAGAACCAGAATAGTTGTTCGGCCTGATCCAAAGGTACTTTTGGCACCAGAAGAATCTATCGACCTTATTAATCAAACCGTTCCCGAAGATTCAGGAGTTACAAATTATGATTTTGCTCCGGATGTCGGGGAAGTGATAATTGAAGCGGAAAAACCCGGCCTTGTAATAGGCAAGCATGGGGAAACCCTTCGTGAAATAACCAAAAAGGTAGGCTGGACCCCGAAAGTTGTCAGGACTCCGCCGATAAAATCCCGTACTGTGAAAAATATACGGGAATTCATGAAAAAGAACCATTCCGATAGAAAGGATATCCTTAAAACAATCGGAAGGAAAATTCACAGGGAATGTACTTCCAAGGATCAGTGGGTACGTCTTACATCTCTTGGTGGCTGTCGTGAAGTGGGGAGAAGTTGTTTCCTGCTCTCCACTCCGGAATCCAAGATTATGATCGATTGTGGTGTCAATGTAGGTTCCGACGATGATATGACTCCTTATCTTTACATTCCTGAAGTACAGCCATTAAACCAGATTGATGCGGTAGTTATTACCCATGCACACCTTGATCATCAGGGTCTGGTGCCTCTTCTTTATAAATATGGTTATGATGGACCAATTTATTGTACTCATCCCACCAGAGACATGATGGTCCTGCTTGAACTGGACTTTATCGACGTGGCCGCCAAAGATGGAAAACGGGTCCCATATGAATCTGCGGATGTACGTAATGCATTAAAGCACAGCATCGTACTGGAATACGAAGAAGTGACTGATATTGCCCCTGACATCAAACTTACGTTCCACAATGCAGGCCATATCATTGGATCTGCAGTATCCCATTTCCATATAGGGGATGGTTTGCATAATGTGGTAATAACCGGGGACTTCAAATATGGGCCATCACGTCTTTTCAATCCTGCAGTAAACAAGTTCCCCCGGGTTGAGACCGTTATTACGGAATCAACTTATGGGGCCTCTAATTCTATGCAGCCTGCATTGAAAGATGCCGAAAAGAACCTGCAAAGAATTATCAAGGAAACTATAGAACGACAGGGTGTTGTGCTGATTCCTGCATTTGCTGTAGGAAGAAGCCAGGAAGTTATGATTGTCATAGAGGAAGCTATCAGGAAAGGAATTATTGATGAGATACCGGTTTATCTTGATGGTATGATATGGGAGGCGACTGCCATCCACGCTACCTATCCGGAATACCTAAATAATGACCTGAGGCGCCTGATATTCCAGAAAGGACAGAATCCATTCCTCTCAGAATGCTTCAAACCTGTGGACTCCAATGAGCTCAGGAGAAATATCATTGAAAATCCACATCCATGTGTGATCCTGTCGACTTCCGGTATGATGAGTGGCGGACCGGTCATGGAATATTTCAAAGCCTTTGCACCAAATGAGAGGAATACTTTAGTGTTTGTTGGCTATCAGGCCGATGGAACTATGGGTCGCCGTATCCAGAAAGGCTGGAAGGAAATCCCTCTGTCTTCCGGAGGCAAGGGTTCAGAAACCGTGCGAATGAACATGGATGTTGAGATTGTGGATGGTTTCTCCGGTCACTCGGACCGCAAGCAACTCATGGAATTTTTCAAGCGCATGAAACCACAACCAGAACGTGTTTTCACAGAGCACGGTGATGAACGCTCGTGCATAGATCTTGCAAGTGCTGTCCATAAAAGAAAGAAAATTGAAACAAGGGCTCTTACCAACCTGGAAACTATAAGATTGGTATAAAGCTTTAATCAAGGAGGCTGCATAGGTGCTCTACAAGTTCCCTGTGGTCTCTCACAACAATATCTGCCTTGTTGAGATGATCAGCGCTGACATAGGTTGGAACTGCAATGCAAAACAATCCTGCATTCTTTGCGGCTTCAACCCCTAGGGGCGCATTTTCCAGGACAATGCATTTATTTTTTTTTACTGCAAGCCTTTGCACAGCAGTCAAATAAGGCTCAGGATCGGGTTTGCCCTTCTTTACATCTGTTCCTGCAATAATTGTATTGAATATTTTGGGGTAGAATTTTCCCATCAGTGTTTCAACAATGGCACGGTCGGATCCTGAGACTACTGCCAGTTTGAACTTTGTTTGCAGGGATTTGAAAGTTTCATCCATTCCATCAAATACATATGCTTTCTGGTTTTTGAAAAAAAGTTCTTTTTTCCTTTCATGTATCTGCTCAAGATCCTCTTCAGTAGGCACCATTCCTTGCTTTTCAAATATCTTTTCTATAATTCCTATGTGGTTTGAACCTTCGAGAATATATATTTCTTCTTTTTCGATGTCTATCCCTGCTTCTTTGAATGAAGTTTTCCAGGCTTGTGCATGGAATGACATCGAATCTACCAGCACTCCATCGACATCTGATATGATTGCCTCTAAGTTTTCAGGTATTGCAGTGGTATCCATCACGGTTGAGTATTATTCTAGCTTATTAAAAGGTTTGTTCGAAAAGATTATAACTATACAGGTCCCATGTTATTATGGTGAATTCGCATGTCTAAGTTCAACAAAAGGGATATAGAGAGAAAGGGTGCGAAAAAAAATGAAAACCTTGAGGAAAAACTCATTCAGGAAAATCTGGATGACCTCAAATCGGAAGGTGGTGAATTTTCGGAATAAAAGCTTTTTTGATGTGAGGTTATCCCTTTTGCAGTCTGTTTTCTGCATTTCAGGATGACCTTAGAAAAGTAGTTGAACATTCTTGACATATATCAAGAAACATTATTGATTCAAAAAAGGCTCAACCGGCCATTAAGGTGGGCCGGTTGCCTCTCTACTAAATATAAAAAATTAGTCTTTGGAAAGTGATCTCAGCCTCTTGACGAGGGTGAGCCTTGCATCGTTCTCTTCTTTCACTTTATCTTCAAAATGTCTGACGATCTTGTTGAGAGGAGCTGCAAGACTGTAAATCTTTGTAGGCCTTCCTTTGCCGTTTAGTTTTTTGCTGCTTTCCTCGATCCAGTTATTCTTTCTCATGGAGCGCATTGCAACACTTACTTCAGGTTGTCGCAATCCTGTATTCATCTCAATATCCAGAGATGAAGCTTCGTCAACATTTTTTAAGTAAGCAATAGTAGTTGCCAGGTTTCGTGAAACTCCAAGGCCTCTAAATGCTTCTATCATCTCTTCATCGGACTCGTTTATTCTTGTCATGTACATCTAATCCTTCCTTTCATATCGTTTGTCGAAGAATTATACCCAAAGGTAATTGGAATATTTTTTCTTCGATACCACCACTTCTATATAAGCCATTATATGACACATGGTTTATATATTTTTCGTCAAATTGGCATCCATGAATAAAATTTAATAAGAAACACAATTTGAATATTTCATCTCTGCGTCTGATCCCAACAGGCGTATATACCCTTGCCTATTCATCCTGCTATTCATCTACGACGATAGCGTCGTATGCATGTAAACATAGCAGTAAAAATATTGTATGAATATTAAAAATAATCCTGGATGCGGGATTGTTTGCCAAATGTTGGTTGTAGATCTATTATAGAGAAGTTGGTGTAATTATTGTCCTTTAAATCAGAGATTGCATTTCCTTTTTATGGGTGAATTTGTTTTCTTTTTTTCTTTTAAAGCCGGTTTATCTGAGTGTCTGGAATTTTCTCATTAATCAGTTTTTCCAGTCCATCAATTTTGTCTTCTGCAACAGCAACTACTATTTCCACCACATCTGAATAGTGTTCGTCCAGGATTGTTGCAGTATTTTCAAACATATGCTTTACAAATTGAATATTCCTATAGTCCACTATGATTTTCATTTCCTTTGTGGGTCTCTGCTCAACAATACCAGCATCATCTATAGCCTCAATCGCGGTTTGTTTGTAAGCACGGGATAGTCCGCCAAAGCCAAGTTTGATTCCGCCAAAATATCGGGTAATTATTACCACAACATTATCAAGTCCCTTCAATTCAAGGATTTTGAAAACAGGTTTGCCAGAACTTCCCGAAGGCTCTCCGTCATCATCATATTTCATAATCAGGTTTCCGTCACCTGTGATACGGTATGCAAATACATTATGGTTGGCATCGGGATACTTTTGTCTGATGTCTTGCACAAAATGCTTTGCTTCAGTTTCGTTTGCAACCGGAAATGCGTTACCTATGAATCTGGATTTTTTAAATTCGTTTATGGCTAATCCATTGCCATGTATCGTTTTTATAAGGGACATTAAACCACTTTTGATTGTTCTTTAATTGCATCTTTCCTTATAAAACCATAATCAATTCGTGGTCTTTATTGATAATATATACTTGTTATTTCAATACAGGTCGATAATGCAACAAGAGGTCAAACTTCCAATTTTTTTGATTCCCTTTGCAGAAAGATTACAGCCACCACGAATGCAAGAAAATCTGAAACTGGCAGTGATAGCCATATGCCGGTCAGACCGAAATACATTGGTAGTATGATCAATAGGGGCGGAAGGAAGATTACCTGCCGCGACAGAGTCACAAACAGGGATTCCTTGGATTTGCCCAGCGATTGTAGAAGGGCTGTTGCTACGATCTGTGCTCCGATAAAGGGCATCATTATGTAACATATCTTGATTGCGGGCACGCCCATCTCTATAAGCACAGGGTCATTGCTGAAAACACCTATAATTTGCTCGGGTATGATGAAAACAACGATTGCAAAGATCAGACTGAGTCCTGTGGCCAGGTAGGTAGAAAGGGAAATCGTTCTCCTCACGCGCTGCATCTGGTTTGCCCCGTAGTTGAAACCAAAGATTGGTTGTATACCCTGTTTGATACCTATGACCGGCATCAGGGTTAGCATGAATACCTTGATTATAATTCCAAATACAGCAATTGCAACATCGCTGCCATAGTAGAGTAAACTCTGGTTAAAAATAAGGAAAAGGCCGCTTTCCACTACGTTAAAAAGGAATTCTGACATCCCGATGTATGTTGATTCGTTTACGATTGACATATCAGGGCGCAGGGAGGTTAAACTGAATGGAACTGTGGCTTTTCCGGAGGCGTAATAGTAGAATACCATTATGGTGCCTATTATCTGCGAGATCACCGTTGCAATAGCAGCACCTTTTACCCCCATTCCAAATTCAAATATAAAAAGAGGATCTAGCACAATGTTGGCAACACTGGATATGACCATAATAAGCATTGCAAATGAAGTGTTTCCTTCGGCGCGGATTGAGTTGTTCATGGCTGCCGAAAAGGTGAAAAAGACCGTTCCAAGCAGGATGTAATATGTATAGTCTGCAGCATAGGGCATCACTTCAGCAGAGGCACCAAAGAGGGCGAGCAACTCTCCCATAAAAGCCAAACCTGCAACTGTGAACAGCAAGCTTGCAACTGTTACCATGGTGGCCATGTTGCCCACAGTCTTTTCTGCAATCTGCTGCTTTCCACTGCCCAGGGACCTGGAGATAATTGATGCTCCCCCAACTCCCACGCCAAGTGCAATTGCCAGCATCAGCATTTGTACCGGGAATGCCACTGAAATCCCGGCAATTCCCAGTACACTATCTTCACCAAGCCCGCGGCCTATGAAAATTGTGTCAACCAGATTATATATGGCCTGAACTACAAGACCGACTATAGCCGGAGCTGCCAGTTTTACGATCAGGCTGCCAATATTCTCCTGTGCCAGCATTATGTTGCGTTCATTGGGCATTATCTATTACCTTTCAATTCGCCTCTTTTGCCAATGTATGCCTGACAACTGTTTTATCATTACCAGGAAGGAAAAGCAATAGGTACGCAACTTTTATATCAAATTTACCCCTGCTCAAAAGAAAATAACTTATTTTTCCAGTAACCTTGTGACTTCTGCAAGCATTTCCGGTATGGGTATTTCCTGAGGGCAGCGCTCTGCACATTGTCCACAATCTATGCAGTTTGATGCTTTACGTTCGTCTCCTACATGGGATGCATAAGCCCTGCTGGCATCTTCTATATTTTCATAAAGCATAGCATTATTGAGGTATTTGAAATTGAGGGGAATTTGCACACCTGCAGGACATGGCAGGCAATACCTGCAACCTGTGCAATCAACAACAAGTTTGTCGCGGTAGATTTCCCGTACTTCACGTACCAGTGAGTGGTCTTTTTCAGTCAGGGAATTTGGCAATACCTTATTTGCTGTTGCTAGATTTTCCTTCAGTTGCTCGAGATTGCTCATACCGCTTAAGACCATACTAACCTGCTCAAGATCCCAGATATAGCTCAATCCCCATTCTGCCGGGGTACGTTTGACTTCGCTTTTGTCCCAGATTTTCATTATGTCATCTGGTACCATATCGGCCAGACAGCCTCCCCTTAAAGGCTCCATGATTATCACTCCAAGGTTTCTCGATGCTGCATACAGTAAGCCTTTGTGACCTGCCTGATAATCGATGTCAAGGTAGTTGTACTGGATCTGACAGACATCCCATGGGTAGGCATCAACGATTTCCTTGAACAAAGAGGCTTCATCGTGGAAAGAAAATCCCACATAACGGACTCTGCCATCTTTTTTAATCTGGTCAAGGAAATCAAATAGTCCAAGTTCTAACAGTTTTGGCCAAAAGTCCCGGTTGAGGGTATGAATTAGATAAAAATCAACGTAATCCGTACCAAGTCTTTCAAGCTGTTCATCAAAGTAGCGATCCATGTCTTCCCGGCTTTCAATGTTCCATGATGGCATTTTGGTGGCGATATTGACTTTATCCCTGTAACCATTTTGCAACGCTTTAGCCAGCAGGGGTTCACTTTTACCTTCATGGTAAGGGTATGCGGTATCAAGGTAATTTATGCCCTGATCAATGGCATAGTGAATTATCTCACAAGCTCTTTGCTCATCAATGTGCCCGGGATCGCCGTCTATGGTGGGCAGCCGCATACAACCCAGCCCAAGGGATGAAACTTTCTCACCTGTTTTTCCAAGTGTACGGTATAACATGCTCAAATGTGGTATTTCGGTGATAATAAGCTTTGGTATTCTGACTATTACGTTCTGATGATTATTACGAACCTTAAGTACATAATAATGATGAGTATGACATTTTTAAAAATTCACAAGTTATTTATAGTAATTTTGCACTGATAGTATATTGTAAGCAAATTCATATTCATTATGAATTGCGAGTGGTGGTACACATGAGACGTGGTAAACTCGAAATTATGATAGACATACTTAAAGTTGTACAGAGAACAGAAGCAACAAAAACTTCTATCGTTTATAAGGCAAATCTGAATTTTAATCGTGCTGATAATTACCTTGAAGCCCTTATAGATCAGGGGCTTATCACAAAGGCATCAAATCACTATTTAATTACAAATCTGGGAGCAGGTTATCTCCAGAAAATGAGTGATGTCAGAGAGGTGTTAGAAGCACCAACCTGTTGAAATAACTTTAGATACAGAATTTTACAATTATTAAATTTATTGTTCATTGCCGTCGTATTGACGGTAATGCTAACTATTTTTACTGTTTTTTCAATACAATTATTTATAAAAAGTAACTTTGTTTCCAAAAATTGCAATAATAAAGTTTATAATCTATGCTGTAAAATTGTATCTGGGGGTATATTATTTGAAAATAAGAATGTTGAATTCAAGAAATGAAATTAACAGACTGGATGAAGATGAAAATTTCATCCACTTTTCGTTCAGGCCAAGTGACATAGATATTCTGGAAATACTCAAAAATTGTCCAAACCTCAAAGCAGCCCAGATTCCACCTTCTTACATGAAGTCCCTTTCAGGAAACGTGCCAAAAATACTGAATATGCAGGGAGTGGAATTACTTAAAGGAGATTTGAAGGGAACAAAAATTATAAAATATATGGAAGTTATAGATAAATAATTTTACTTTTATTTAATTTAGAAGTGAAATCAATTGCAGTTAAGCCATTTTCAATTTCTGTATGAAATATGCAGAGATTTTCTTTTTGGTAAATGTGAATAGGATATCTTATTTTTTTTATAGTTATGAATTAGTATATTTCAAGAAAAGAGATGTATGGTGCTCCGATCGGGATTCGAACCCGAGTCTTCGGCTCGAAAGGCCGGAATGATTGGCCGGACTACACTATCGGAGCACAGTTGGCCGCTACCTAAAAGCGACCCTACTATACGTTACTAGTATATATAGTTTTTGTCAGGCCTGATTTTGTTTTTCTTTAATCAGCCTTAATATCCATTCTGTAAGAGCTTCGCAATGCTCGGGGTGGCACGCAAGCCTGCAACCTGTGCATGGAGAGAACATTCCTGCTGCAAGCATAAGTTCATAGGATTTCTCATCCGGTGTTGTCGCTTTAATAAGATAGGTGCGTGACCCGTTGGATACAGCTGGCTCCCTGATGATCTTTCCTTCTTTCATCATGCGGGAGATCAGACGAGAGCACTTACGACTATCAATGTTTAGATCCTTCCATAGCTCATTCTGATAGACCCCGTCATGATGCTTGCGAATTAGACTCAATGCCTCTTCTTCAATTTCCATGAATAACCCGCGAATTATTGTGCTTCAGCCGGTACGATTAAGATAATGTTGTTTCCTCGCAATACTACAGAGCCCAATGAACGCTGACGCTCCTCTTCAACCATCTCAAAGGTGTCCTCCAGATGGAGATTCATATAATCATCGGCGCTTTTCAGAATACCATCAAGTAAACTGTGGTCGCCTTTCATTTCAACCTGAATTCTGGATCCAACAAGTTTCTGTACCTTCTTATTCGGGAACAAAATAAAATCCTCACACAAATATCATTTTTAAATATAGATTAAGTTAAAATACGCGAATGTAAACTGTAGTCTCCCCTATTTATGCCTAACGATCATAATCCTGCAGGTTTAAATATATTTGCTCCCTGTTCAGATATACCCCTGAAGATGTGAACTGTCATCATCTACCGACTTTTTAGTAGAAGTATTAGGCGCACTCTTTCTGGAAATCGGGCCAAAAGCAGCTTCATATTCCCTGATGTGTTGGTCGAGCCATCTGGAGAGTTCCAGTGCGGCCAGAGGGGACAGGATTACTTCTGATTCAAGATTACGTTCGATTACCTGTTCATTGTCATTTGAAACTCCGCGAGGGGTATCATTATAAAAACATATCCTGAAATCATAGGGACTGTGTCCACCCATTGCCCCGATGGCGTAGACCTGATTGAAATGCTCTGGTTTATGCAACTTGATTTTCATATTCTTTTTTTGGGATTGCCCTTCTTTTTTTTCCTCAGCCATAATCTTGTCCTCATTTCCAGATTTCATAAACCTTATACCTTAATATGTTTTGCATTTCATCTGCCTGCTTCCACACTCTTTTTCAGATCCTTTGCCTGTTTTGCTATATCCGGTTTTGAATGGGCACTTGCCATCATTTCAATAGCATCAAGGTTGCGGATAACTCCATCAAGGTAACCATAAAGATCACCAACATACGCACTGATTCCATACTTTTCGTTCAGCCTGGCTGCAATTTTCTCGGGATCGCGACCACTAGCGCGCATCCTGATAATCATTTCGGAAAAATTCTTTTCAGCACATCCACAATATGGGCTTTCTTTACATCCACATGTCAAAAAATCAGTAGCGAATTCGAAAAGTTGATCTCTGATCTTCTCTTCCAGTTGTGATAGGTTATCTCCTTCAAATACAATATCCAGGGCAGCTCCCTGAAATACCCGGGATGGCATATTCACGTTCAGCGCTGCTGATATCTGGGGTGCAAACTTAAAGTAAACCGCATCGAAGAATTCTAGATTGGCTGCAATCTCGATTGGGTCCTGGCCTGCACGTACGGCATCCCGGATAAGGAACGCACGTGAAGCAGAGAGGAAATGTCGGGCTGCAATACTGCCCATTCGGGTCAATTTGATAGCATCACCTTTCTGTATCAGGAATCGGTATTTTTTCAATTTATTTACAATGGAATTAAGATCAATATCCTCCACCATCTTGTTGCATATATAGTTCAGGTCGGCTTTTGAATTGGTGACTGCAACCGAAGCCAGGACTTCCTCTTCTTGCTCTTCCTGACCATATTTTAAATTCATTTCTTCCATCTGGCCTTTGAGCAGTTTTACCGCCATCTCGTCTTCTGTCACGGCCTGTCCACCCCCGTATGTCTTATCCGGACTTGCAAGTAAAACTACCACACCTCTGTCATGATAATCCGGTCTTCCTGCTCTTCCAAGCATTTGTAAGAATTCTTGCAGGTTAATCCAGTCAATTCCCATTGCCAGGGATTCAAATATCACCTGTGAGGCAGGGAAATCAACACCTGCTGCCAGGGCTGCTGTTGTCACTACCACAGGAAGTTTTCCGGAGGCAAATCTGTCCTCAACTTTTTTTCGTTCCGGATTTGCCAGGCCAGCATGATAAGCAGATGCCGGTATTGGCAGAGCATTTGCAAGACGATGACAGTTTCTACGGGAATTTGTAAAGACGATGGTCTGGCCCTTATGGCCCTTTGAAGATACCTGATTGTATTCCTCACGTATAAGACGGGTCATTATTCTCAATTTGCTTTGCTGCGGGCAAAATATAAGATGTCTCTCAATCGGGACCGGCCGATGTTCATACTCCACAAGTTCAGCATCCAGATGTTTTGCAAGGGCGTGGGGACTTCCTACTGTTGCAGAAAGATAAATGAACTGTGCCCCCGGTGCTGCATATTTAAGACGTGCGATTACACCATCAAGCCGATGTCCGCGTTCTTCATCTTCCAGCATATGGACTTCATCTATGACCACTGTACCAATTTGACCCAGCATATCTGCTTTGGAAGAACGCATAATGTGGTCGATCCCCTCATAGGTTCCGACAATAATGTCCGTATCAAGAGAACGGGACATTTTTTCCGTTTTGCGCGTTTTTATACGAGAACTTCCTATGCGTATTGAAGTCTGGAGTCCAAAACCTTTATACTTTCCAGTGAACTGGCTATATTTCTGGTTTGCCAGAGCAACCAGCGGCACAAGATAAAGCATCTTGCCTCTTTTTTTAAGAATATTCTCAATACCGGCCATCTCCCCGATCAATGTTTTACCGGTAGCTGTTGCCGAGGTCACAAGAAGGTTATTTCCTTTTAGTAAACCCTTGCGTACAGCAATACTCTGTACAGGCAACAGGGTTTTAGATTTTTTTAATAATGATTTCCTGAATTGATCGGATATTGGAAGTTTACTTATTGGATATGGGTTCTGATCTTCTTTTGAAGCAATTGTGTCGTATCTTGTAACTTCCGAATCAATTTCTTCAGGATTTAGCATGCCTATGGTGCGGTCAAGGTCTTTTGTCTTGTTTAAAACATCAAATATGCGCTGTATGGCCTCGTCAGAATAATGGCATTGGGAATTACGCAGAGTCCGTTTCAGTTCTTCCTGTGCACACGTTTCACAGATGCGTTCTCCCTGATGAGAAATAGACTTCTTGTTCACAAAATTGAATTCCTTATTGAGCAGACAAAAACGACACACATCTACCATTTCACCGGTAAGGTGGAAGCCGCCTAGCATTTCGATAATTTTCTTGTGGTTTTTGGCATTTCCCTGCCTGGTAATCAATATTCTCTCCGAACGTCTGAGTAGCTCAATAAATTCCTCGGGTGAACGGTAATCCTGCTTCTTATCTTTCGATACCATAAATCGTAAGGGTCGGGGTCCTGCGCTGGTACTTCGCAGGGTTAGTTCACCTACTATTGCAGGAGTTTTTTTTCGGTCTTTAATCAGCATTACTGTGACCTTTCCTTTTAGAGGATAGAGAAGAGTCCAGAGGGTCATATTCTGTGATAGACGTATTTCCCTATTATAAAGTAAGCGTCTTCTTCGTATAATACTATATATTTAATCAAATATTATTCAGTATATTTTAGCGTAAAGTTTTATAAATATGCTCCATATACTAATAGTTAGTAGTGAAGGGTAGGATATGCAGAATAACAATAATGGACATCTTGAAGTTCAGCAAATGACACAACCGCCAAAAAGCAAGAATGTTTTGGGTAATTCGTATAAATATTCAGGGAGTGCATCTGCGGATGAATCGAAACCTATTATTATGCCCACGGGCATATCCTTACTTGATGACAGTCTCAGTGGGGGCCTTCCTTCAAGTTCATTGGTCTATTTTTCTGCAGATCCTCTGTCGATGTCCGAGGTTTTCCTGTACCAGTTTTCTCAGACAAGGAAAACTTACTATTTTGCCACAGGTCGGCGCCCCAAATATATCCATCAGGACATAGTAAATTTAGGCTTTGATCCATCCAATATTATTTTTGTTGATGTTTATGGAGAATACTACTTTACGCAAACCGGAGAAATGGTCAGCAGTGTGGGCAATGAGTTTGTTGATTCGAAGATAATCGAATTCACCGAATACAACCTGCAGAATATTGCTCTGGATGCGGAGGGTGATGAGGTGAATGTAATATTTGATACTTTTTCCTTTTATACCAATCTTAATGTCAATACAGGCCTGATCAAACGTCTATTAAACATGCTCTATGAAACAACAAAACAGATGGCTTCCCAAACCTACCTTTACAGCCTTAAAAGAAGTAGTCCTGAAGCACTTGAAAGTGATCTCTTCAATTCCGCAGATGTGATATTTGACGTAATCATTGAAAGATCATCGGATCAAATAATAAACAAACTCTCAATCCCGAAGATCAGGGGTATGGTACCGACTTCCGATGTTATCAAGTTCAATGTGGCAGACGGGGTCCATATTGATACATCTAAGGATGTTGTCTGATCTTAAAGACATGCCTGATCTTTTGCAAGGCTGCAGGTACATTTCTTTTTCTCATCCATGGAAAAGAATGAGTGGATAATAAGATCAAATAGTACGTTTTCCCGTTTTTGAAGTACGCCAACCACTTCATCTGCGGTCAGTCTTTCATTGCCCATACCACATGCAGGGTTGGTAATTGTGCATATTGAGGCATAACAGATTTCCATTTCACGGGCAAGTACGACTTCCGGCAGGCCGGTCATACCTACAACATCCCCAAATGAAGCCATCATTTGTATCTCTGCTTTTGTCTCAAAACGTGGCCCTTCAGTACATACATATGTTCCTTCAAAGAGGTCTTCCCTGTTTTCCTGCAAAGCATTCATGAGAGATTGTCGCAGTCTTGGACAATAAGGCTGATTCATGTCCACATGTACGGTCTGGTCATGAAAATATGTGGATTCGCGGTTTTTTGTAAAATCAATGAAATCATCGGGGATAAAAAATGAGCCTGTGGGGTGGCCTTTCATGGAACCTACAGAATTTGTGGCTATTACCTTTTTGACACCAAGTTTTTTTACCGCACATATTATGGCACGATAATTGATCATATGGGGAGGGATGTGTGGCCCTGATATCGAATGCCTGGGTATGAAGACAAAGTTGATGCCACTGGTTTTACCAATAAAACACTCCACATCCCCGTAGGCACTTGAGATGGTCATTTTTTCATAACCATTATTTTTGAGGAAACCTACGCCTCCAATTATGGCAAAAGAAATTTCCCTGTCCATTTTCATTTCTCTTTATTACCTGAAATGGATAACTTTACACCTGCAAGGGCTGAAATTATGGATAACACTACCGAGTAAATGAAATATTGTAAACTGAAACTACCTGCTGTAGCTTCGGACGGCAGGGAACTTATTGATAAAATGTATTCACTGGAGCCCCATAAGAGAAAACCTATTGCAATCACAAAGAGGGCAGGGGATAGTTTTCTCCAGCAAAAATGTTTTTCCATTTTCAGGTCAATTATCTTTCCTGCAATCGCAAAAAGGAAGGCTGAAACATACCACCATACGGATTTATTTATGAAAACGGTCACAAGAGTAATCAGGCCATAATACCAGCCACCTCCTGTTGTATAGTAACCCCATAATTCCAGAGCTCCCATTATGGTTGCGATTATTGTCAGTAACCCTGCGGCCATATAGGTGACAAAGGTCATCTGGCCCGCATAGAAGGCTTGTTTCATCTTTTCTCTGGCAATAACAAATGATTCGTCCAGATTGAATCCCCTGTATAACATATAAATGCCAATGGCAGCGGAGATCCCAATAATTGCTCCTTCTGGATACCGGGCCAGGAGGAATATGGCATAGATAAGAGCTGCAAGACCCAGCGGGACAAAAAATGTCTGGGAAATCTTGGGGTCATTGAATGCATGTTTTAGAATGTAATATGTACTTTCAAGATTTGCACTTTGTTTGACGACTATCCTTTTTACCGAATCGATTTTTATTCTTGATTGAACGATGGGTAAAAGTGTTTCATCTTCAGCTCCATCGGAAACAAAAATAGCCTCTTCTGGATCATAGTGGGAAAGTACATCATCAAGCTGGCGGGATATGCGCTGGTCGGAAATAACACCTACATTCCTGTCACCTGCAAAAGAGACCAGCTCAACGTCGGTTCCCTTTTCTTTCAGTTCGTCATAAACACGGATACCGCCAAACAGTGTATTGACATCCGAATCTTCCGGATCTGCAGACGCAAGCCTGACAGCAGCATCTACGTGAGCCTCTCTGCCTATAATTGGTGTTTGGACCCCTGCTTTGTCCCCAAGGTCGTTGTCCCGGTCTATACAGATTACCAGAGTTTGCATTGAAGTTCTAGATATAAATTAATACGAAGTTATATATAGGTTATCTGGGATGGCATTCTCATGCAAATCCTTCAATAAGCCGACGTGCCCAGTTTAGTTTTTTCTTTTTGATTTCATCGACATTGTCATCATCAAAATCAAAACCAACCAGAGTCATGGAAGTTGCTCCCAGTTGATGGGCCATGAAAACACACCGATCACCGTCTGTAAAGCCTCCAAAGTTGAACAGGCCGTGTGGAGGTTTTGTCTGGGATGTGCCGATAATATTGGTCAAAAGAGGTACAAAAGAAAGAATCTTGCCTGTATTGTCTCCATGGGCATGCACCACCATTATGGCTCCTTTCTTGTTTGCCTCGATCTCTTTTTCAACATCGCCGTCAAGATCAGTTACAATCACGTCCGGAACAAGGCCTTGCTCAAGCAGGACTGATGTTGCTCCATCAGCAGCAATGATCACATGGTCTGAAGGGTCTACCTGCTCAAGATCTTTTTTCAGTGTGGGCGCATTACCACAAATTAATGTATCTTTGCCCTCGATAACATCAGTAAGATCGTTTAGTTCCGCTTTTACAGGTCCGATGAGAAGATTTGAAAGAAGCTGTGCAGCATCTGCATCAGCATCTTCGGAAAAACCGAAATCTTCTACTATTTTTTTGTATATTGGTTCCCATTTGTCATATTCCATTCAAATTCCTCAGTTAGCAGGGGATATTCCAATATGCACATCTATGCCTTCCACATTCCAGTCTTTAACCAGAGTGCCTGTAGCATCCACATCAAAGCCAATTACCTGGACCTGTGACCTGACCTCTTTTGCGATGTAGTCTTCCCTGTCCAGCACCAGATCGACAATTCTTTCATCATCTATACGGATATGCGCACGGATGTTCTCATCCACTTCCAGGTCGAGTTCCTTTCGCATATCCTGTATCCTGCGGATCACTTCACGGGCAAAACCTTCGGATTCGATATCTCTGGTCAGGTTTGCATCCACATAGATTCTCCCTCCGCTGAAATCTGCCACAGCAACCATTGAAGGTACTTTGTCCTCAAATTTGACCATTTCCGGGGTTAAGGTTGCAGATTCGCCGTCAAGGGTAATCCCCAGCTCTCCATTTGCCAGTCCTTTTTTCAATTCATTTGCATCGGCTTTCTGGATATACTGGATGACTTTGCCTGCATCCTGTTTGAAGGCTGGTCCTATGGCGCTGTGATTTGGAGATGCCTCTACTCCAAGTTCATCCCAGCTGTGATTAACTTCCACAAGATCTATGTCCTTGGCGTTTGTCTGGTCCATAAGGACAAAACGCAGGTCCATTACAGCATCGTAGACCTGCCTGTTTTCAGGTTCAATGACTATACGGCTGACCGGCCAGCGTAGTTTTCTTTTGACTTTCTGGCGTGCATTGGATGCGGCTTCAACCATGGCACGCACAGCCGTCATTTTTTCTTCAAGATCGGTATCCTTGAGGGATTCATCCACTTTTGGCCAGTTACACATGTGAACAGTCAAAGCAGCATCTTGATCAACGTTTTTCACAATATTTCCGTACATTTCCTCTGCCAGGTGGGGCATAAATGGGGCAATTACTTTGCAGAGATTTACAAATACATCATAAAGAACCCTGTACACTGCCAGTTTGTCAGGATCATCCGCCTCATTCCAGGTACGAGGCCGAATGAGCTGGATGTACCACCGGGAAAGATCTTCCAATACAAACTCATTGATTGTCCTGATAGCACGATGCAGGAGGTACTGCTCCATTGACCTGTCCACTTCTTCTATCACGGATTGCATCCTGGATAATATCCAGCGGTCTTCTTTGCGCAGGTATGGCTCAACTGCTTCGAAAGAAACTTCCTGTGGATCAAATTCATCCAGGGCCATGTAGGGAAGAGGGAAACGGTAGACATTCCAGAGGATATTTATTGTCCGGTGGATCGTTGCGAGTTCATCCTGGTTAAATTTTAGGTCTTCCCAGGGAGCACTTGAAGAAAGCACATAGCAACGCAGGGAATCTGCGCCATATTTTTCTATGACCTCATGGGGCTGTACCACATTACCCAGGCTCTTTGACATTTTCTTTCCTGTGCTATCCAGTGTAAACCCGTGCATCAGCACACTCTTGTAAGGAGCCTGTCCAAAGGCCACCATGCTGGCGCCGAGCTGGGAATAGAACCACCCTCTGGTCTGGTCATGTCCTTCTGTTATGAAATCTGCAGGCCACCATTCTTTGAACTGGTCTTCCCGGTGAGGATAGTTCAGTGTGGCCCAGGATGCCACTGCGGAGTCAAACCATACATCAAAAACATCTTCAATCCTTGACATCCGACCGCCGCAGTCACATGTTAACTTGATATCATCCACATAGGGCCTGTGGAGTTCGGTGTTTGGATCAACATCGGCAATTTCCTGCAATTCTTTGCGGGTTCCCACGACCTTGAGGGATTCACATGCTTCACATCTCCATACAGGCAGAGGAATTCCCCAGTAGCGCTGTCTGGATATGCACCAGTCTCTGGCCCCTTCGATCCAGTCCCTGAATCTTGCAGAACCGGCCCAGTCAGGATGCCAGTCAACCTTTTTAATTTCTGCAAGCATGTCTTCCTTCAGGTCACCGATCTTGATAAACCACTGTTTGGTGGCAAGATAGATGATAGGTGTCTTGCATCTCCAGCAATGGCCATAGCGGTGTGAGATGGTATCATCTGAAAGCAGGAGGCCTTTTGCATCAAGGTCTTCCATAACAACATTGTTGGCATCCCGGATGTTCATACCTTCATATTTGCCGGCTTCATTGGTGTAGTGACCGTTCGAGCCAACAGGGCAAAAAGCAGGAATGTCATTTGCTTTCCCTACCTCAAAATCGTCCACTCCATGGCCTGGTGCAATGTGGACACAACCAGTATTTTCGGCAGTTACAAAATCAGCAAGATAAACCCGATGATCGAATTTGGATTGTTCCGGTATGTTTTCCACAAGTGGATGCTTGTATTCCATGCCGGCAACATCTTCACCTAGCATTGTTTCAAGGATTTCATAATCTGTGTATCGTCCCTTTTTAAGTACACTTTCCACAAGATCGGAGGCCATTATCAGTATTTCTTCCTTATCCTCTTTCAAGGCCCTTACTTTTGCATACTCAAAATCAGGATTTACAGCCACAGCCATATTTGCAGGGATCGTCCAGGGTGTGGTCGTCCATATAACAATATAGGTGTCATTTTCATCTTTTACTGCAAATTTGATGAAAATGGAAGGGTCGGTACGATCCTCATACTCAACTTCAGAATCTGCAATTGCTGTTTCACAGCGGGGACACCAGTTCACTACCCTTTTGCCCACTTCAAGCAGATCTTTTTCGTAAGCCTGTTTGAGGGTCCACCAGGCAGCTTCTATGTATTCATCCTTGAGAGTCATGTAAGGATCTTCCCAGTCCAGCCATGTTCCAAGGGTGCGGAACTGGTCTGTCATGGCGTCCTTTTGTTTCAGGGCAAATTCCTTGCATTTATTAACAAATTTTTCGACACCATAACTTTCAATATCTTTTTTTGATTCAAAACCCAGAACACCTTCAACTTTTACTTCTATGGGAAGTCCGTGCATGTCCCAACCGGCCCGGTCTACAATATCATGCCCATTCATGGATTTGTAACGAAGTATGGAGTCTTTGATAATTTTGTTCCAGGCGGTACCCAGATGTATATGTCCGGTAGTATATGGCGGGCCGTCCACAAAGAAAAATCGCTTATCTCCACGGCGATGTTCTCTTACTTTCATGTAGGCATTGTTATCCTCCCAGAAATGGTGGACTTTTTCCTCGATTTTTTGTGCATTATATTGATCGGTAACTTCCTTGATCATAATAAGTAATCTCCATGAACAGCTGATATTCTGATTATCCTAATACTACAATGGGTTTAAATAATTTAGCTTAAAATAATTCGTGAATCTTTCATAATGAATATCAAAATGGTTGCTGGGATCCAATTTTTAAGAAACATAATATACATGTCTCAATGCAGGTTTGAATCTTCATTTAATATTCTTAGCAGTTCAATTATGGAATAGGCTGCACGAGTGACTCCCATACTGCGGCTATCGGTATCTGTACCCGCCACATAAAGATTCTTTACGGGTGTTCTTATCCCTGCAAAATGGCCATTTATTGTAACTGCAGCTTTTTCAGGAATGGTTACCTGATCATGTTGCATTTCCACATGATTCTGGATATCAGGAACAGCTTTGTATATGGTCTCATGGGCTTTTTTTATTTCTTTCTTTTCAGGAGATGATTCATCTATTGCAAAAGCAAAACCTACAAGTTGTTTCCCCGGCGGGGCAAGGGTTGGGTCATAGTTACTTATTGGCATTGCCCAATAGGCATTATCCTTAAACCAGATTTCAGAACCCCTGTAGTTGAAATCCTTCCTGACCTCATCAAGACCCAGCCATACAGTCAGGCTCTTACTATTAACAATTCCATTCAACTCCTCGATATAATTGCGGGGTAAATCCTGCACTAATTCGGGTAAGTGCTTTACAAAACCGGTGTGTATGACTATGTCTGCAAAATATATTTCGTCGCTTTCCACTCCTGTTACCTGACCGTTTTCAACAAGTATCTTTTTAGCCTTACTTTCCGTCTTTATACCAACTGAATCGGGTAATGAATACAGGATGGCATTGAGCAGTGCTTTGAGACCTTTTCTTGGATATCCCTGCGAATAGTTTGCCTTGTTTGTTGCAAGTCTTCCAAGAGATGAAAACTGGCTTGATACACTATTAAACCGAAGTTGTAGTTGATTGTGATAATTTGCAGGGATGATGGATTGGAGAATAGATTCCACAGGCGGTCTGTCAGGTTTTGATACAATACTGGCAAATTGTGCCTGTGTAATACTGTCCCTGACAAAACTGCTCCCTGTTAATATCCTGTGCACCGAGGTTTCCTTCATTGACTTACCGGAGAGGAAATGAGAGATTGCATCAACAAAATTATATGAATCGGTGGATAGGGTCTTTGGCAGTGCATCGTATACAGATTTTTTTGAAAGATCGACACCGAAGGTAGAAAATGTCAATTCTTTGGTGAGGGTCTGTGCGATAAGTAATCTGTCTTTGCGGGGCAATGCGTCAAATACAGCAAATTCCTTGAGATTAGAAGGTACTTTTAGAAAATTGCTTTCCGTTCTGACAAAATAATTTCCGTAATCTTCGAAAATAGGAAGATAGTCAAAGTAATTCTCCATCAATCTTCTCAAGGGACCTGCTTCCAGATGGGTTATTGCATGGGGGCCTGTATCGACCTGGAAACCATCAACATCGTAACTGTTACAGTTCCCTCCAACCTGGCGATTTTTTTCAAGTACCAGTACTTTCTTTCCGTGCTTTGAAAGTGTCAGTGCGGCAAGCAGGCCTGTTGCTCCTGCACCAATCACAATGACATCATATTTATTCATAATATTCCCCTTTAATGACCCTGAAAATTCAGATTATTCTGTGAATTCATATATGTAATAGATAATCACGATTACCAGATGTATTTTTTACTAAATACGACAATGGGTTTAAATAATTTAGGCAAAGTGAACCAATCAGGTTATGCATAAAGGTTTAAATCCTTATGACAGCTTTTATTCTACTACAATCAGATTATCCGTCCGGGTGATATGTTGAAGGTAAAATCAAGGGTACAATTGAGGAAATCCGATAGGAAGAAACTTTTTGAAGGAATGGAAGAAAAGTTTGGCAAGATTAGCCGTCTTGAAGATAGTAAAATAGAAAGTGCCCGGGCAGATGACATGGAAGTCCTCATCGTAGAGGGCAAAATCTTATTCTTCAAATATGAGGAAGACTGGCATCCTACAGTTAGGGGTGTGCTTGAATATGGTATAAATGAATACGTGGTAGTTGTGGACCAGGGTGCCGTTAAATTTGTAATTAATGGCGCGGATATAATGAGTCCGGGTATTGTTTCGGCAGATCCTGTTATCAAAGAAGGGGACATTGTCGTTATAAAAGAGGAAGCTCATAATAAACCATTGGCTATCGGCAAGGCCCTTGTTGCGGGAGCCGGGATGGTTGCGGATTCAGGCAAAGCAGTAGAATCCCTGCATTATGTGGGTGATGAGTTCTGGAATCTGGAACTTTAAGACAAAGATATCTTTAAAATATAATGAACGTTATAAGGACATTAGTTCTTTAATTCAAAATAAAAGGTGCGGACTATGGCATTCATGGACAAATTGTTCGGAAGTGGAACTAAAGCTACTTCTTCTGCAGAGGAGTACACGGAACTTGATCTTGGTAAATATGAAGAGGTAATGGATGAAGAACCTGCTGAAACTTACGTAAGGGTTGCTGAACTTACCAATCTTAATGAATTACCGTCCCTTAAAAAGGAAATATATGACGGTAATATCCTTATGATTGATATTTCCAATATAAAGGCTGATAAATTGATGTTGGACCGTGCTTTGAAAGATCTCAAGGAAGTTATAATCGATGTCCACGGTGATATCGCGGGGATTAAAGAAGATCAGGTATTGGTAACACCAACCGGCGTAAAAATAGACAGGTCCAAGGTAATTGGTGGGAGATATTGAACCCAGAAAGCGAAAGGAAAGAGGGATTTGATACCCAAACCACATGTCCTCTTTGCCATAATGAAATGATCATACACTGGCAGAGTGACGATATACCTTTTTTTGGTGAAGTTATGTATGTAACGAGCCGTTGCGGGTGTGGTTTTCGTTTTACAGACACTATGATCCTGGCTCAGAAAGAGCCGATACGTTGTGAATTGAAAATAGAAAAGGAGGAAGACCTTAACTGCAGGGTTATCCGGTCAATATCGGGAACTATAAGAATTCCTGAACTTGGTATTGTTGTCGAACCAGGTAATGTTTCTGATTCCTATGTGACAAATATAGAAGGATTGCTCTACAGAGTCAGGGATGTAGTGGAAACTGCAATAAAATGGTCGGAAGATGATCCGGAAAAAGAGGCTGCAGGGAAAAACATTCTGGAAAGGTTGAATGATACACTTTCCAGCAAGGCTAATCTTACCGTCATAATGGAAGATCCACTGGGTAACAGTACTATTATATCTGAGAAGGCTTCATGCAGCAATCTTACTCCGGAGGAGGCATCAGCACTTAAGACAGGGATGGTAATTCTGGATGCTGATTCCGCTGATCTTAAGGTTGACACCTCTGAAAATATCCAACCTCTTGGAAATGACTATAAATAATGGGTCTATTTATCTTCGCAGGATTTTAAAAACAATTTCTGGTGACTTTATGGGCGAACAGGAAAAAGAAGCATCACTGCCATCAAAAGACAATTTCAGTGAATGGTATAATGAATTACTCCAAATTGCAAAGATAATGGATGTACGTTACCCTGTAAAGGGTCTCTATGTATGGCATCCCTTCGGTTTTACTATCAGAAAAAAATCATATTCTATTATGAGGGAACTTCTTGATAGGGACCACGAAGAAACAATGTTTCCTCTGCTTGTCCCTGAACCCGAGTTTATGAAAGAGGCACAGCACATAAAGGGATTTGAGGATGAGGTCTACTGGGTGACCCATGGGGGCACATCTCCTCTTGAAGTAAATCTTGCATTGCGTCCCACAAGTGAAACTGCCATATATCCGATGTATAAACTCTGGGTGCGCTCTCATGCAGACCTCCCGCTGCGCCTGTATCAGATTGTCAACACATTCCGTTATGAGACAAAACATACGCGTCCCCTTATACGCCTTCGGGAAATCACTTCTTTCAAGGAAGCGCATACGGTGCATGCTACATGGGATGAAGCAGCTTGGCAGGTAGATGAGGCCATCAGGATCTATGCTGAATTCTACCGCAGGCTTGCGATACCGATACTGTCTTCCAGAAGACCCGAATGGGACAAGTTTCCGGGTGCGGATTATACTATTGCTGTTGATTCATTGATGCCTGACGGGAGGACGCTTCAGGTAGGTACTGCTCACCATTTGGGCGACAATTTTGCAAAGACTTTTGAAATAACCTATGAAGATTCTGAAGGGGAGCAGATATATGCTCATCAGACCTGTTATGGTGTATCCGAACGCTGCCTAGCAGCACTAATTTCTACTCATGGTGATGACAAGGGACTTGTACTTCCACCTGAGGTCGCCCCGGTACAGGTTGTCATCATTCCGATTATATTCAAAAAGCCTGAAGAAGTTCTTGCAGCCTGTGAAAAGGTCTCAGAAGAGCTCAAGGATGCCGGTATTAAGGTCAAGATTGATGATAGCGATAAGCGCCCTGGTGCCAAATATTACAAATGGGAGATGCAGGGTGTACCTATCAGGTTGGAAATTGGTCCCCGTGACCTGAAAAATAAGGCAGCAATGATGGCAAGAAGGGACACCGGTGAGAAAGAACAGATTCCACTTGAAGATATATCTACAACAATAAAGGAGACCTTCGCAGGTATACATAAAAACCTGTATTCACAGGCCGAGGTCCAATTACAGGAGCATATTTTCCTTTGTGAGGGTCTGGAAGGGATCAAAGAAAAACTGGCTCATGGAATTGTTCAGACTTACTGGTGTGGAAATGAGGATTGCGGTAAAGAGATGGAAGATGTCATTGGAGCCGGAATACTTGGAATACCGAATGAACAACCTGATTGTAAGGGTAAAAAATGCCCTCTGTGTGGTGAAGAGGCAGTCAATTCCATTTATATTGCAAGAACCTATTGAATTTATAAAGTAAAACAGTGATAATCATGGATTCATTCCTACCTGGACATAAAGATGTACCTGAAAAGCCGCTTTTCGTATGCGTGCTTTCCAACACTGAAACTGCATATATAGAGGGTCTTTCAGCCGCAGGAAAGAGTGCCAAACTGACAGATTATACTCCTGCAGGAGATGCTGAAGTGCTGGAAACGGGACATATCATAAGTGTTCCCGTACTCCCTATGACTCCTCCTTTTAACACTCCTACGCCAGGGCTTACTACCCGGGCCGTTCTGGTTACTACGGGAGTTCCTCATGTGTTTGTGCGTGCGGGTATGAAGCTCACTCCTAAAGTCCCTATGCTAGACCTTGAAGTTCCTGCAGGGGCTGATATACGTAATAAAATCGCAGTAGATGATCCGCACACCGTTTTCAAACGTGCAGAAGAAATAGGAAAGAACCTTAAAGGAAAGTCTGATTTCATAGTTATTGGGGAGAGTATTCCCGGTGGGACGACAACTGCTCAGGCGGTTCTTAACGCTCTGGGATATGATGGAAAAGTGAGTAGTAGTGCTTCAGTGAATCCTATAGGGCTGAAAGCACAGGTTGTAAAGCAAGCTCTTGAGTCTTCAGATATCACTCACGGAAAACTCAGGCAGGATCCTCTTGAAGCTGTACGCTGTGTGGGTGATCCCATGATGCCTGCGGTTGCCGGACTTGTTTCAGGTATAGGTAATGGTACACGTGTAATTCTTGCAGGTGGAACACAGATGGCTGCCGTATTCAGTATCATAAAACATATGGGAATGGATACGAGTAATCTTTCCATTGTTACTACTAGCTATGTGGCAAATGATGAAACTGCAAATTTCCGTGATTTGGCAAAACAAATAGGAGTAGATATGTTTGCTGAAGATCTTGGATTTGGCAAATCTAAACTTGTAGGCCTCCAGCAGTATGAAAAGGGCTATGTGAAAGAAGGAGTCGGTGCAGGTGGGGCCTTTTATATGGGACGTTTGTTGGGTCACTCCCGTCAGGAAATGACGGCACAGGTGGAGAAGATTTGCATTGAACTGGCAGATCTGCTTGAAGATTATGAGTAAATCCATTACATATTTGCCAGGTTTTCCGCCTCTGCACCGGTAAATATATTATATATGAGGTGTATTGGGTGGATGCTTACACGTTTCATGCAACGTGTTTTGCGGGGCTGTGGCCTAGCCAGGAATGGCGACGGGCTCCAGCGGATAAATGATGAACAACGGGTCTACTGAGGCTTGCCCGACGGGGTTTGCCAGTGAGGAACCGTTGGAGCACTGATATGTGTTCATAAGAACAGTCAAAGCTGCTAAGCGCAGTTGTTCGGAGAGACCCGTCGATCGTGAGTTCGAATCTCACCAGCCCCACGTTTTTCTTTTCTTTTGTAACACAAACCTTTAAATCATATTGCCGTCGTATTAGCGGCGTGTTTCATCTACGGGAAAAAGTCCCGTTGGAGTGTGGCCTTAATGGCTGAACCGTCAATGAATGAAACAAGGTGAAATAATGTCAAAATCATTTTACAGTTATGTGAGAGACGCATGGAAAAGACCTGATGATTCTTATGTAAAGGATCTCAGATGGGAAAGACTCCAGGAATGGAGACGTGAAGGCTCAGTAACCCGTGTAAAAAGGCCTACCCGTGTAGATCGTGCACGTTCCCTTGGGTATAAGGCAAAACAGGGAATCACAGTCGTACGTGTAAAGGTACATCGTGGAAGCAGGCGTAATTCCCGTTATATGCGTGGAAGAAGGACCCAGCACATGGGTAAAAATAAGATCACAGGAGAAAAGAGTCTCCAGAGAATTGCCGAGGAAAGGGCTTCACGCCGCCATCCTAACATGGAAGTACTCAACTCTTACTGGGTAGGGGAAGATGGAAAGAATAAATGGTTTGAAGCAATTCTTGTGGATCCATTCCATCCTGCTATTGTTAAAGACAAGGACCTCAACTGGGTGTGTGACAGTTCCAGCCGCGGACGTACTTTCCGTGGAAAAACAAGCGCAGGAAGAAAGAGTCGAGGTATGCGCAGTAAAGGAACCGGTACGGAGAAAACCAGGCCGAGTGTCCGGTCCAACAATAACCAGAGCAAGTGATTCACTATATAACATTGCGCGTAACTGCGCATGCAACCGAAGACAGGGACAGGGTAGTCTCGTCCCTGAAATTTCTTTTACCGGATATTATCTGTAACTCTCCGGATATCGATGAGCAGATAAATTCTCTGGTTGTGGATGGACATTACGGTAATCCGATGGTTTTGTACAGTCTGGATTTTAAGCGCAAGGCTGAAACTTCCGCTTTTATGGATCGGTTGGTTTCGGAATTATCCAAATCACAAAGAGATGAACTTGTTCGTCAACTTGATGAGCGTCTTGATGATCAGCTGATGCTGCATCTACGATTTAGCAAGCAGGACGCATATTCAGGAAAACTGGTTATGGAATCATCTTCCGATTCGATTGCTGTCAAAATAAAAATCGCCACTTACCCTAAAGACAGAAATAAAGCCCTTGAAATGCTGGAGGATTTTTTTGCGCAGATCTGATTACTATGACTTGAATGTCCATGTGCTTCCGGATGGTTCAAGTTCTGTAAACCAGATGCTTTCAGTTGCAAACCATCTTGGATATTCAGGAATTGGTGTAACGAATCATATTGATAAACAACCACCATCTGATGGTTCGCATGAAGATATAGAACAGATTCAGGGAGTGGAGATAAAAGTCCGTAATTCTTCAAAACTTCATGGTCTCGTTGGGAAGTTTCGCAAGAAAGTAGATGTTCTTGTGGTCCACGGAGGCAGCGAATCCATAAATCGCAGTGCTGTAGAAAATTCCAATGTAGATGTCCTGACTAATCTTCATACAGGCAGAGACAATGGTTTTAATCATGTTCTTGCAAAATCAGCCCATGATAATGAAGTGGCGATCGCATTCAACTTTGATGCCATAATCAAACAGAGAGGCGGAAGGCGTGTACATGCTCTGGGACATTTCAGGAAAAATTTACAACTTGCAAGAAAATACAATGTTCCCACAATACTTACGAGCAATGCAATGTCTTGCTATGACATGCGGGCTCCCCGGGAAATGATTGCGCTTGCCGGGTTGTTTGGTATGGAAGCGGATGAAGCAAATGCAGCTTTGAGCACTATTCCGGAAGGAATTATTAAACGCAACAGAAGAAATACCTCAACTCCGCAAGGTGTTCGCATTATTCAATACAATAGTCAGGAGCTTTGTTTATGAAAGTACTCCCTCCTACTCTTCGGGACCCGAAAAGGTATCTTGCACTGGAATTAATATGCGAGGTGCGGGTTTCACGGGAGGATTTCCTTAATGAGGTTTTTTCCAATTCTGCTGCATTAATTGGAGATTTTGGTTCAAGTCAGGCCAGTATCAGGCTACTGGATTTTAATGATAATATGGGTATACTTCGCTGTAAGCGAGGTTCAGAAGACCTGACCCGGGCTATACTTGCTACAATTACAAGAGTAGATGGTTATCCTGCAATTGTAAATGTGCTTGGAATTGCAGGTACTGTGCGATCGGCAACCGAAAAGTACATTGAAAAAAGGGATTCATATAGCGTCCCTGACGACAAACACATATAAATGGATAGAAACTATATTATACGTTGTTATCGATACCACGTGCATAAGAATTAATAGGAGATAGATACGAAATGCAGATGGCACCACAAATGGGTTATGATAGAGCGATCACGGTTTTTAGTCCTGATGGCAGATTATTTCAGGTAGAATACGCCCGTGAGGCAGTAAAGAGAGGAACCACAGCTGCTGGAATCAAAGCCCGTGACGGTGTAGTCCTTCTGGTGGACAAAAGAATTACCAGTCATTTGATTGAAGCAGAATCCATTGAAAAGATATTCCAGATAGATGAGCATATCGGGGTAGCTACTTCGGGACTTGTGGCTGATGCACGTGCTCTTGTAGATCGTGCCAGAGTAGAAGCACAGGTTAATGTTGTTTCCTATGATGAGCCTATAAGCGTTGATGTGCTTTCAAAGAAGATTTGTGATCACAAGCAGACCTACACTCAGTACGGTGGTGTACGTCCCTATGGAACCGCTCTTTTAATAGCAGGTGTTGATGGCTCCACACCAAAACTTTTCGAAACAGACCCAAGTGGAGCATTACTTGAGTATAAGGCAACAGCTATTGGTGCAGGTAGAAACGCCTTCATGGAAGTTTTCGAAGAAAAATACCAGGAAGGAATGGATCTGGATGAAGCTATTATGCTTGGTATGGAAGCCCTTTACAATGCTTCTGACATGAAACTGGATGCATCCACTCTGGAAATAGGTGTGGTGAAAGTGGAAGATAAGATGTTCTCCAAATATTCCAGTCAGCAGGTTGAATCCTATGTGGAGTGTATCCTTGAAAACCACAAAGGTGAAACCGAAGACGCAGAAGATGAAGAAGCAGAACAGTAAATCCAGTAAAGGTGTGAAAAATTATGGTATCTCTTGATGAATCTTTAATCGCCCGCCTTAAGAAAGGTAGTAACCATTTTGAAGTGTTGGTTGACCCGGATGGTGCTTTTGAGTACAGGCAAGGAAATGATGTAAAGCTGGAGACAATTCTTGCTGTTGAAGATATTTTCTCCGATGCAAAGAAAGGAGACCATGCAGCAGAATCTGATATCATTAACAGTTTTGGAACGGATGACGTTTATGAAGTTGCAGGCAACATCATTATGCATGGAGAACTGCAGCTTACCCAGGAACAGAGAAAACATTTCCTTGAAGAAAAGACAAAGCAGGTTGTAAGCATTATTGCCCATAATGCGCTTAATCCGCAAACGCGTGCACCTCATCCACCGGCCCGTATTAAAACTGCAATGGAAGAAGCAAAAGTACATATTGACCCTCTCAAAAATGTTGATGAGCAGGTAAAAATTGTGATGAAAGCAATTCGTCCAATAATCCCTATCAGGTTTGAAGAGGTCGATATTAAGGTACAGGTTCCTCCTTCATATGCAGCTAAATCTTACGGTGAAATAGCAAATTTCGGAAGCCTTGTAAAAGATAAATGGGAAAATGATGGTTCCTGGACAGCTGTAGTCAGGATGCCCGCAGGATTGCAGAATGATTTTTATGGTCTTATTAACAGGCTCACAAAAGGCGATGCTGAGACTGAGCTCTTATAAGGAGATTTCAGGATGAAACGCAAAATCGTTTATCCCGGTCAGATGCTTTCCGAAAATGAAAAGCAAGCTGGAACAGGTACGTATGTACATGAAGGCAAAGTATACTCACTGTTCTACGGGGTAGCCAATGATAAAAATCGTGTAACAGTTGTTCCTTTTTCAGGTAAGTACATACCGTCCCCCAGGGATTATGTGATCGGTTATGTAATAGAAGTCACTTCATCCAACTGGATATTTGACATCGGCTCCCCTTATGACGGACTTCTTCATGTATCTGAATATCCCAAAAGGGTGGATAGTTCAATGATGCGAAAGGAAATAGGCATCGGGGATTGTGCGATTTTGCGTATAAAAGATGTTAATACTTCCATGAAAGTGGAACTTTCAATGAAGGATCGAGGTCTTCGCCGTCTGGATGAAGGCAGGATTATAGATGTATCCACTACGAAGGTTCCACGTATCATCGGGCATAATGGATCCATGGTTTCAATGCTCAAAAAGGAATCCAATTGTGACATCTTCATAGGACAAAACGGAAGGATATGGTTAAAGGGTAAAGATGAGGATATGAACAGGCTGACACAGGCCATAGAGATTATCGAAAATAAATCCCACACATCAGGATTGACCAACCATATTAGTGCTTTCCTGCGTTACGAAGAATCCGATGAAATAGAGGAAAAGGAAAAACCTGTACCCTTTACCAGTAGTAAGAAGGACTACACAGAAGACGCTTGCCGAAAAGTAGATGTGCTGCTTAGTGATGAAGATGAAAATTGAGCGGCCCTTTTAATATTTAATATACTGAGCAGGATTTTGGAGAACTTGTAATGAGTGATAAACCGGAACGTTTTATTGATGATGAGGGTCTCCGCCTTGATGGAAGGCGTGTTGATGAGATCCGACCCATGAAAGTAGAGATGGGTGTGCTTTCAAGAGCCGATGGCTCATGTTACCTTGAATGGGGAAATAATAAGGTGCTTGCAGCAGTTTATGGCCCCCGTGAACTGCACCCGAGAAGGATGCAGAAACCCAATGAAGTACTTGTGCGATACAAGTATAATATGGCCTCTTTTTCTGTGGAAGACAGGATAAGACCGGGTCCAAGCAGAAGAAGTACTGAGATATCTAAAGTCAGTGGAGAAGCTTTTGAACCTGTTGTGATGACACAATATTATCCCGGTGCTGTAATAGATGTATTCGCAGAAGTATTACAGGCCGATGCAGGGACCAGGACCGCTGCTATCAATGCAGCAACACTTGCTCTTGCAGATGCTGGCATACCCATGAAAGGGCTTGTTTCAGCCTGTGCAGTAGGCAAAGTTGATGGGCAGCTTGTTCTTGATCTCAACAAACCAGAAGATAATTATGGTCAGGCTGATCTTCCTGTCGCAATGACCCAGGATGGGGAAATAACTCTTCTCCAGATGGATGGCCACCTTACTCCTGAAGAACTTGAAGAAGGCCTGGAGATGGTTAAAAAAGGCTGCCAGCAAATTCTTGAAATTCAGCGTGAAGCCCTTGTTTCCAGATATGGGAATGAGGATGAAGAAGCTGAAGAGGAAAGTCCAGAAGAAGTCCCTGAATCAGAAGAAGAGGAAGAAGAAGAAGAAAGGGATGACTCATTCGACAATGAAGAATCTGAAGCAGAAAACGCGGATGAAAATGATGTAACCGAAGAGGATGAGGGTGAAGAAGATGAGCGGCAGTGAGGTTATTTCCAGACTCAAAAGGGATTATATTTACAACCTTATGCTCAAGGGTGAACGTGAAGACGGTCGCCAATTCGATGAGCTAAGGGATATTGCTCTTGAAACAAGTATTATCGATAAGGCAGAAGGCTCTGCAATGGTGCAGTATGGGGATACTCAGGTAATGGTGGGTGTCAAAATGCAGGTTGGTACTCCTTTCCCCGATAGTCCTGCAGAAGGAGTTATCATTACCAGTATGGAACTTAATCCAATTGCTTCGCCTGACTTTGAAGCAGGTCCTCCAAGAGAGAAAGCTATCGAGATGGCCAGGATTGTAGATAGAGGCATAAGGGAATCTGGCGCAATAGATATAAACAAGCTCTGTATTACGGGAGGCGAAGAGGTATGGATGGTTTTCATTGATGTCCATGTTCTGAATAATTCCGGAAATATACTTGATGCCGCATCCCTGGGTGCAATCGCTGCCCTTATGACTACAACAGTACCTTCTGAAAGAGAAGGAAAAGGTGAAGATTACTCCATGCCTGTGCGTGAAATGCCTGTGGGTATATCACTGATCAAGATTGGTGATGAAATGGTGTTAGATCCCACTTATGGTGAAGAATCAGTATGTGAAACAAGAATTGCCATATCCTCTAATCAGGATGGTTCCATTTGTTCAATGCAAAAAAGTGGTTCAGGTAGTTTGACACCGGCACAAGTTGTTAAGGCAAGTAAGATCGCGAAGGAAAAAGGCGAGATTATACGAGAAAAGTATTTATTGGAAATATGAGTAACAGGGTTTTTAGATCATACCCTCCAAGGAGACAATTATCATGGCAAAAAAGTATTCAAAAAAGGGAAGGGTTTCCCGTTCAGCAGGAAGGTACGGTACCAGATACGGTCGTAAGGATCGTAAACTTGTTGGAGATATCGAAGAACGAACACATATGCCACATACCTGTGTAAAATGTGACAGGCCTACTGTAAAAAGGGTCGGCACAGGTATCTGGGAATGCAAAAAATGTGGCCACACCTTTGCAGGTGGTACCTACACCCCATCCACTTCAGTGGGCAAAACGATATCCAGAACCGTTAAAAAGGCAGTAGAACAGGTTGAGTAATAGATATGGATTATAAATGTACCCGGTGTAAAAGAGCAGTTGAAATTGACTACCAGTACACCGGAATACGCTGTCCTTATTGTGGGAATCGCATTCTTGTAAAAGGAAGACCTACCACTATAAAGACATTGAAAGCAGAGTGAGAGGATGTTAATTTCCTCATCACGCTCTCCTTCACCTCCAACCCGTACCCTTTGTAAGTATCTTGCATCTTTTTTTCACTGCGAGTATGTCACACGGGGTAAAAGTGGTTTGGAGGACATACTGTATGGTATGGATACTGAAACCCTGCTTATTGTAGGGCAATATCATGGCAATCCTGCAAGTCTTACATTTTTTGATAGTGAAGGGCAACAACAATTATCCATATGGATGAATGTTGTATTTTATGACAAGCCCAAAAAATCCTCTTCAAAGGGCAATATGCCAGCCATTAAAGGCGGGGGCACATTGGCAGGATTGCTCGTTGAATTATTACCTGAGAGTGATAATAACTCCGGGTGTTCTATTCAGGTAGCTGATGACTTAATGAGCTTTTATTGTAATGGCAAAAGTCTATTCGATCTAAAGATAAAAGGGTTCAAGACAATGGATGATTAAGTATGGATTCATATTCAGAAACAATCATTGAAACCCCTGATGCCCGCACATTGTATCTGTCTGTAAAACCAGAACTGGATAGATTGGTTACCGACCGTTCATCAATAGAAATAGATGTCAAAGACTATCAGTTGATAATGAGAGTTACATCAGATGACCTAATATCGATGAGGTCCACATTGAATACCTGGTATAGGCTGATCAAAGTAGCATCCGAGATGGTCACTCTGACATCCCCAAACTAATTTTCATCCTGTCTTATACATACTTTGGATATCCATATTCGGTGAAAAACTTTAAATCCAGTATTGTTCAAATTTAACTTGGAGGGAGTTTATGGCTCTTAAAACATGTAAAAAAAACAGTGAGAGGCCTCTTTGTTTATGGGTCCGTGCCTGCAAAAAATTCAATAAAATAGCAAAACAGCAGGATTATTACGAGGGAAGTCGCCTATCAAATGAAGAAGACGAAGTTTAATTTATGTTGGCCCATGCAGTTAAAGGGTAATGGAATTCAAAAATCATTCATATTTATCCCTGGCCTTTGTTTGGGCTTTTCTTATAATTTCCCTGACCGGAATTCCGGTCATTTTTGAGATCTCTTTACAATCATCATATTCTGCTGAGATATGTAATATGCCACTGTCTGGTGTATGGGCTATCTTGATTGCAATTTGATAGTCAATATCGTTAATTTCAAGTTCAACGGTCCCCATCCTGCGGTCTGCTATATACCGGTGCTTTGTTGGGATGGCCCGGATGCCAAGACTTCCGGTTTCTTCCATGATTATTCTGGCAAGTTCTTCACCATGATGTGAGTGGGTTACAACCTTGATGATATGTCCTGCTCTTCCCTTTTTCATTGTTGCAGGTATTATGGATACGTCTTTAGCACCATTTTCCATTAAACGGTCAAAAAGATTTCCCAGTACTTCCCCGGTTACATCGTCTACATTTGTTTCAAGTACTTCCACTTCATCCCTGGATAAGGATTTTTCTGTTTCTATCATAAAAGTACGCAGCACATTAGGCCAATCAGTGTCTATATCTCCTGCCCCGTGTCCGGTATCCCGAACCTTTCCGGCAGGAATAGAGGGGATGGTTTTTGCAAAGTGTGCCAGTAAAGCAGCTCCTGTGGGTGTTAGGAGTTCTGTGTTTCCTTTGCCATAAAATTCCAGTCCCGATGCTTTTAATATTTCAAGGGTTGCGGGGGCAGGTATTGGCATGATCCCATGAGATGTGTTTACCGTTCCTGTCCCTGTATTTATAGGTAGGCAAAGTACCTCTCTGGTGCCCAGCTGATGGATTGCAATGCATGAGCCTATGATATCTGCAAGAGCATCAGTTTGTCCCACTTCATGAAAATGTAATTCTTCAATTGGTTTTCCATGAACCTTTGATTCAGCATCTGCAAGGATACCGAAAACACTGATAGCATCGTTTTCTATATCTGAAGCAAGGCCGCATCCCTTTATGAAATTCTTGATTTCCCGGTAACTGCGGGCAGTTTCAAAGCCAGGTATATTGAATTTGACATCAACAGATTCAATTCCCAGTTTGATTTTTTTTTCAAAAAACATTGAGATATCAAGGATTGATTCGAGTGTCTCTTTTATTTTGCTTCCATCAGCCCCAAGTGAAATCAATGAACCCATAATCATATCGCCGGCAGCACCGGAGAACGGATCGAATAGTATAATTTTCATGATAACCGGCCTTGTTGATTCTCAATAACCGTTGAATCAGTCTGTTCTCTTGCAGCAGCAACCGTATTTGCGATTCTGCCTGCGAATGCTCCGGCAACAAAACCTGCATCTATGTTAACAACAGACAGAACCGAGCATGACTGTAGCATCGAATATAGGGCAGCTTCACCCTTTGCCCCGATTCCATATCCTGTGGATACAGGCAGGCCTATTACAGGTACATCAAAAAGGCTCGATACCACGGTTGGCAATGTACCCTCCCGGCCGGCGGCAACCACTACAGCATCCGGTTTGTCAGATTCCAGGTTCTTTACTTCGTTGAGTAACCTGTGAAGACCGGCAACTCCCATATCATATATCTTCACAGTCTCACATCCCATCTCCGCTGCCGTCATCCGCGCTTCTTCTGCAACATTGATATCAGCAGTACCGGCTGAAATTATAGCCACAACACCTCCGGTCTTTACGATGGGTGTCCCGTCATGCACAGCTGCAGTCCTGTGATGGATTCCCCAATTTATCCATTCACTGCCAAATTCATTTTCCAGACATGAGGATTGATCTTCGCTAAGGCGGGTTATAAGGACACGACCCGTTGCCTCAATCTGGGCTTTTGCAATTTTTAGAATATCTTCCGATGTTTTTTCTTCTGCAAGTACTGCTTCCATGATGCCGGTCCTGTGTTTCCTGAAGGTATCGATGTTGGCGACATCACATACCGGAACATAACCCAGGGATCGGATACAGGCCTGGGTGTCATCAATTCCGATTTTACCGTTTTTGTATTTCTGAAGAAGATCTTTGAGATTCATTGTTGACCTCTCTATCCTGTAATGAATTGTATATTGCAATATAATTCATATATGTGGCTATCTATTATAGTTGTAATTATTCCTTATAGGGACAACAAGAGAAATAATCATGAAAAACCCAGCGGGAGACAAACCACAAATCGATGATAGTGCCTGGATTGCTGACAGCGCCGTTGTGATGGGAAATGTGAGGATAGCAGCAGATGTCCTTGTAGCACCAAATGCTGTAATACGGGCAGATGAACCGGGTGCATCTATTGTTATCGGAAAAGGATGTAATATTCAGGACAATGTGGTTCTTCATGGCGTTGAAGGATCGAAAGTATTTATCGCTGAAGATACCTCACTGGCTCATGGGTGTATCGTGCATGGACCGTGCCAGCTGGGTAAAAGGTGTTTCATAGGTTTCGGTGCGGTAGTATTTGACAGTGTCCTCGAAGATGATGTGGTGGTACTTCATAATGCTACAGTGCAGGGCGTCCGTCTCCCTTCATCCAAAAATGTGCCTGTAGGCCGCACGGTGCTGAGCGAAAAAGATGTCACAGAATTGCCATTGGTCGATCAGGGCCTAATGGATTTTAAGCACAAAGTTTCCAGTGTGAACCTGGATCTTGTTGAAGGTTATCGTAAGATGGATCGTGCCTGAGCAAAAAACATGGAAGGTAAATCCCCTTCCATTAAATTAGAATCTAGTTTTGGACTTTAAGAATTGATCTTTTTAAGAACTTCATTGACCTGTTCCTGTTTGAGATCCAGATCCTTGTTTTTCTTGATGCCAAGTTCGGTTATGATTATATGCTCACTGACATCGATCCCGGCATTTTCCAGGGTTTTCTTCGCACAGTTTAGCGGGCATCCATCAATAGCCACGACGTCATCAGCTCCTTCTGCTGATTTCATAAGGCCTGCAATACGGCCACCGATGCCTACTGTACACATCATGTTTCCCTTGCCATTTTTGGTCATTTCGATTGCTGCCTGATTTGCCAGCTGTCCTACGTTGGAGGCTCCCGAACAGGGGAATATTCCTACGACTGAGGAACAACAACAGTTATTATCGGTCATATTTTCCCTCTGGTTATTGTATCCATTCCTTTACGTCATCGACCGAAGGAATCTTGCCCGCAATCTTTACATCGCCATTGACCACAACACCGGGTGTTATCATTACACCGTAATCCATAATACTGTTTATATCTTCAACTTTTGTGATCTCGGCTTCAATTCCTGCTTCTTTTACTGCCTTTTCGACAACTTCAAAGGTCTTCTTGCACTTTGCACATCCGGTTCCAAGAATTTCTATTTTCATTTGGTTTTCTCCTTTAATTTTTCCTATTAGTTAGTTTTCTTTTTTGTTCACGCCTGCATTTTCCAGTATTGCTATAAGTTCATCACAGTGAGGCATCCTTTCCCTTATTTTGTCCACTACGCTATCCATATCGTATTCCAGACGGTATACTTTGAAATCCATTGAATCTGTATCCAACACCGCACAGGATACACGGGGTATGCCATCCCGTGGCTGTCCTGCTGATCCGGGATTGACAATGGTCAGATTTCCAACATTCCTTGTCATTGGAACATGTGAATGGCCGACTACCAGCAGATCCGCTTCAACTCCTTCGAGCATTTTCTGTACTTCTGCATCAGGTGTTTGTGGCTTTATATACACATAAAAAGACCTGGGGCTTCCATGTGTAAATAATACACTGCCTCCTCTGTAATCCTTTTCGATTTTTACAGGAAGATTCTTCAGGAAATCCAGCTGTCTATCATCCAGCTGGTCTTTTGTGTAATCCCTGGTGGCAATTGAAAGATGCTTGATTTCATAACTGCAGCCACAATCAATTCCTGTTGCAACTGCATTGTCATGGTTTCCCTTTATTACGGGAATATTGTTTTCCATCATGAAGTCGATTACCTCTCTGGGTGAGGGCCCATAATCAACCAGGTCCCCCAGACATATAACCTCATCATGAGGAATTTCCATTGCAGCTTCCAGGGCTTTCATATTCCCGTGTATATCTGAAATCACGAGTAGTTTCATATTTCACCTCTTTATACAAAATAAAGACCGAATATAAGGCCTGCGATTGATGCAACTGTTACTACCAAAGCTATGTAAAGGGAAGCTTTTTTCACTCCCATTATCCTGCTGATAACGATCATATTCGGAAGACTCAGTGCGGGGCCTGCAAGCAACATTGCCAGGGCCGGACCTCTTCCCATTCCAAGTTCTGTAAGGGCGCTGATTATAGGCACTTCTGTCAGGGTGGAGAAATACATCAGGGCCGCTGCTACTGACGCTATGAAACTTGCACCGAATGATGCTCCTCCAACCACTGCAGCCACATAATCTGCCGGGAGCAGTTCCACCATAATACCTGCAAAGAAAACACCAAACAAAAGGAGAGGTGTAATTTGTTTAACCAGGAACCATGTCTCTGCCATCCAGTCTTTCAATTCCTCTTTACTGAACCAGTTGAATGATAGCAATACTGTTATCAGAACAAACACAGTTTCCACGGCTAGCAGCGGGATCCATTCTGTAAGTATCTCCGGAACAACGAGGATTGCCAGAAGGAGAAGGAAAAGATATGCACTGTGAGCATGCCTTTCTCCACCAAACGTCTTGATTCCTTCCTTTTTTTCCCTGTGGCGTTCGAAAACGGCCGCCATTGTAAGTCCAATAGCAATTGACAGAAGGATTGCAATTACAGCTCTTGCCACTCCCAGATCATATCCCAGGATTTTTGCTGTGTAGACAATTGCCAGGACATTTATTGCTGGTGCCGCAAACAGGAAGGTAGTTGCAGGCCCGATTCCTGCGCCCCTGCGATAGATCCCTGCAAAAAGTGGCAGCACAGTACAGCTGCATACTGCAAGCAAGCAGCCTGAAACTGCTGCGATTGGGTAGGAAATGTATCTTGGGGTCTCATTACCGAAGAATCTTAGTACAGATTCTTTGGAAAAGAGGGATGCTATAGCTCCGGCCAGGAAAAAGGCCGGTACCAGGCATAGCAGTACATGTAATGCTAGATATTCCTGGACAGATTCCAGTCCTATAATAGCAAGATGATAAATTAACGATTGGTCAGGCATTGTGAAACCTCTATTTCAGTATTATTTGAAATGCTGGTATAAATACCTATCCATTTCAAATTATATTGAAACACTTCATATGCCTGAGTAATAAAGTCCTCTGGAATATACCTTTGAGTCCGGAATATTTTTTTTACTTTTCCCATCCAGAATATTCCTAAAATCCGAGACCACACTCGCTATTTTCCGATTGCTTTCGTGTGAAAACTCCAGGCGAAGAACATCGATACTGGCATTCTTCATGTCATCTAGATTATTCAACATGTTGATGACATGGGAATCATAGATTACAGTCCTGTTTCTCCACCTTTTAACAGGGTACCTGTCTGCCTTCTTGTGCTGCAGGAAAGCATTGCTATCTTCATCATAGAAGCCTTTATCCACAATAGGTTTGAGCAGGTCATGTTCGGTAACAAGTAATTGTTGCCTGCCGTATGCTATAGCCTCAAATTGGATATTATTATCTGACGCCGTCACAACATCCTTCATTTCTTCAAGGGTAAGTTCCGGGGAAAGTATTACACGGGATCCACCATTTGCCTGTAACACATTTGCCGTAAGGGAATTAAAGACAGTGAAGTTTTTCAGTACAACACATTTAATTTCCATTTGGTGTGCCAAACGGAGTGTTCCCGGATCACCACAACCGACAGTATATCCTCTTGTTTTTATTTTTCCAAGGATGCCTGTCCATTCTTCGAGTTCTTTCTCATGAATAACAGCAGGCAATGTGAATACTATTTCAATATTATTTCTTTTAAGTTTTAGAAAGAGGTCTTTGTCATTCTCGACTTTGTCGAATCGATCTGCAGGGAGATATATGATGTCTGCTCCGCTGTCAGCAGCTGCTTTTGCTCCCCCGATATCTGCCACTTCTACAGATAAGAGCAATTTTCGTGGAATTTTGTCTTCGGGTTTGTGTTTGGCTGCTGGTAATTCTGGGTTTTTAGGCTGCCGGTGGAAGATTTCCAGTTGCTTCTCCTGAAGTTTCTCCACCACACTGCGACGCGCCCGGGTAAGTTCCCCGAGGGGTATAAAGATATCTTCCTGGCCTTTCAACTCAATTTCATCTGCGACATAGGGAGTATCTCCCAGTCTTTTTATTATGTCAGTAATCTGTTCTACAGAAGTAGGGGCTTTTTTTGGCTTCTGTATGAGATAATCGGACACATGAAGCACCTCTATATCCCCTGCAGAAGCAGTAATTTCCAGTTGCCTGCCGGTATCTGCACGTATCTGGAAATTCACGGGTACCTTTTTAACATCCCTTTCACCCATTTCTTCCAGAAGGGATACATCTGTATTCAGGTATACATCGTCCCCGGTTTTTACAGATTTTACCGTTTTAGGACTGATATGTATGTAGGGAATACTCCCTTTTTCTGCGACCTCAACATCCCCGCCGTCAACTGTGAGCCTCTCAACCTTTGACCCAAGCATCCGTTGCTTGGTATGGATGCTTATCCCATCATTAACTTCAAGTGTCTGGTTTAATTTGACCTTAATGGATGCAGCATTTTTACTTCGTTTTACCCGGCGTGTCTTACCCAGAAATGCCCCATAACTGGAACTGTATTCTGGGTGGGTCACGTTCCTGTCACCCAGTACAAAACCACGGGTAAAACCCCTGTAAAATAGTTTTGCAAGATCGTTTTCTTTTTCCTGCAACCAGTCAGAATCGGGTTTTTTGTCCTGGCAAATACTCTCTGCAGCCTCTTTGTATATTTCAGAACTGGCAGTCACATACTCAGCTCTTTTCATACGTCCTTCGATCTTGAGACTTTTGATACCTGTGTTGATAAGTTCTTCCAAACCTGGGAGGGTGCAGAGTTCAGCACAACTTATGGGAGATACACCGCCAATATGATGGTTCATGTTCTTGCCGTTGATATACAGGTCGAATTTCCATCTGCAGGGCTGGGCACAAGCCCCCCGGTTTGCGCTCCGGTTGGCAGCAAAGCTGCTAAATAAACACTGCCCGGAGTAAGAATAACAAAGAGCACCATGGGCAAAGATTTCGATATCCATATCGGTGCTGTCAATGATGTGTTTCAATTCTGCAGTGTCAAGTTCCCTTGCTACGATTATTCTTGAGAGGCCAAGTGTTTCCAGGAATTTGACAGTTTCAGTGTTATTGGTATTGAGCTGGGTGCTCCCATGTATGGGCAGGTCAGGATAGTTATTTTTGACCAGGTCTATAAATCCGAAATCCCTCATGATAACTGCGTCAATTCCTGCTGCATAGGCGCGGTCTATGATATCGATTGCATCCTGGAGTTCCGTTTCTTTCACCGGTACATTGAATGCCAGATATACTGAGATTCCATGCAAATGGGCAAGATCTATTGCATTTTCCATCTCTTCGGGTGTAAAGTTGGATGCACCCTGACGAGCATTGAATTCACCAACCCCCAGATAGATAGCATCAGCTCCTCCTTTGATAGCGCCCAGCAGTGCATCATAATTTCCTACAGGCGACAGTATTTCCGGGGGAGTAATTTTTTCAGGATGTTTGGCCATAGTTTTTTAGTTTCCGTTGCAGTTCGTCTTTTTATGCAACAGAACAGTACAAGTTATATGAATGCTTCGAGAGATTCACTTTTTCCTTTGAACCATCCACCCGACAACAGGAGGCAGCCAGCAGAGATTTGCTACAATGGTTTCAAAGGCGGTGAAAGTCTGTATTGTCGGGCTGAATCCGAGGATTCGGGCTGAGAGCAGTCCCAATGGCACCAGCAGGATTACAGCAATACTGGTAAGCATCACAGGATGGTGTATGTATCGCTCTATTCCTGCAGACCATGTACCTTCGATTCGTTTGAGATACACAAGTCATCAAAACCTTCACCCTCAAGTTCCTCCTCTTCCTTTCCCATACTTTCTCTTCTCCGGTTCAATCTCCTGTGCAATGCATCGAAGGCATTTATCTATTAAAGCAGAAGACTCCTTCCGCAAGGTAGGAGATGAATGCGTCAATGGTTGTTTAACACAATGATTAAATAGTATTAAAACTAATATATTGTCTGATGTTGAGGGCTTACAAGTATAGAATGTATCCTGATAAAAATCAAATTGAAATGTTCCATAAACATTTTGGGGCATGTAGATACATCTATAATTGGGCATTGGAAAATAAAATGAAATCTTATGAACAGGAAGGCAAATCGATTTCAAGATTTGAATTAAATGGGAAAATTCGAATGTTGAAAAAGGAGTTTGAATGGTTGAAAGAAGTTAATTCTCAATCATTGCAAGGTGCTACTCTTAATCTGGATAATGCTTTTACTAAATTTTTCCGTGAGAAAAAAGGTTTTCCTAAATTTAAATCAAAGAAAAACCCGGTACAATCATTTTCTGTTCCACAACATCATCAAATAGATTTTGAGAAGAATAAAGTGAAATTGCCTAAAATCGGATGGGTGAAAACAAAGTTACATAGAAATTTTGAAGGTGATTTGAAAACTGCAACAGTCTCAAAAACATCATCTGGTAAATATTTCATTAGCATTCTTGTAGATGATGGTAAAGAATTACCTGATAAACAAGTATTCGATATTGATACAACTATAGGAGTAGATGTTGGAATTAAGGATTTTGCCATTATGTCTAACGGTGAGAAAATTGAAAATCCAAAACATCTTAAAAATTCAATTAAACGATTGAATGTTTTACAGCAAAGATTGAGTAGAAAGAAAAAGGGTTCAGCAAATAGACAAAAAGCAAAGTTAGCAGTAGCAAAACTTCATGAGAAAATAAGCAACCAGAGAAATGATTTTCAGCATAAATTAACTTCCAGATTAATTAGCGAAAACCAAGCTATTGCACTGGAAACATTAAACGTATCTGGAATGTTGAAAAACCATTGTCTTGCACAATCCATTAGTGATGTATCATGGAGTTCTTTTGTAACCAAATTGGAATATAAAGCAGAATGGCATGGCAAAAGCATATTGAGAATTGGACAGTTTGAGCCATCTACTAAAATATGCAATGTCTGTGGGTATCATAACAAAAAGATTACACTTGCAGAAAGACAATGGCAATGCCCTGATTGTGGTGCATCTCATGACAGAGATGTCAATGCTGCGATTAACATTAAGAAGTTTGCCTTAAATAAGCAGAATTTGATAGGTATTTGAAGCACCGTAGGAACTATGGGGAGAGCCTGTGGACTTGTTTCCGTTGGGAAAAAGAATGAAGCAGGAAGCACCATGCGTAAGCGTGGTGTAGTTCACATTAAATAGTTGTAATGCAATACAGAAGGGCTGTTATTCCTCTAATAAATGTTACAATTACCTGAAGGCAATACGGTGATCCGGTCAATACTTGATAATGATATGTACAAGCTGACCATGCAAATGGCAGTACTTGAACTTTTTCCTGAAGCACAGGCAGAATATCGCTTCATAAACCGTGGAGATCAACGTTTCAATTCCCGGTTTAAGGAAGAACTTGAGTATATCGTCCGGGAAGAAATTCCCAAATTACGCCTTCTGGATGAAGAAAGGCATTGGCTGGGAAAAAATTGTCCATTTTTCAAACATACATATCTTGACCATCTACAGAATTATCGCTTTAATCCCGATGAGGTTGAAATATCCCTGACGGATGACAATAATCTTGATATATGTATCAGAGGGCCGTGGCACAGTACAATTCTCTGGGAAATCGTGCTCATGGCTACAGTTTCCGAACTTTATTTTGAGACAATTGAAAATAACTGGGCCGATAAATATCTCTCAAAGATCGATCTTCTGGACAAATATGGAGATATGATAAAGGCAGTATCCGACAAACTTGATAATGCAGGATGTGTACTCAGTGAATTCGGAACTCGCCGTCGTCGCAGTTTTGAACTTCACGATAGGGTCGTGGAAACCTTAAGTCGATCCCGCAGCTTTGCAGGTACCAGTAATGTATATCTTGCAATGAAATATGGTACCCGGCCGATAGGTACGATAGGCCATGAATGGATTATGGGTAATTCTGCTCTTGTGGGTTTGCGCAACGCCAACAAATTTGCCTTTGAAAACTGGGTCAAAGTTTATGATGGCAGGCTCGGGATTGCCCTTGCAGATACTTATGGGTGCGACGCCTTTTTCAACAACTTTGATGGTCGCCTGGCACGTCTTTATGATGGTATCAGGCATGATAGTGGTGATCCTTTTACTTTCATTGACAAGGCAATTGAACATTACAAATCTCTTGGAATTGATCCTTCGCAGAAAATGGCCGTGTTCAGTAATTCCCTTGAAGCCGAAGATGCAATCAGGATACAGGAATATTGTAAGGATAAAATCAAATGCAGTTTCGGTATAGGTACAAGCCTGACCAATAACTCAGGATTCTTCAAGGAAAATCCTCCCCTGAATATGGTGATCAAGTTGCATAAAATCAATGGAATTCCTGTTGTCAAACTCAGTGATTCAGAGGAGAAAGTAACAGGAGACAGGGATGCTGTAAGGGTTGCCAATTATATATTCGGCACAAAAGGGCTTGATGAGGAATGAAGGATCAATTCTTTTTTGGGATTGTTTCGTTCTCAAAGATGTTTTTAAGGTCATTAACGTCCAATTTTATATCAAATTCCTTTAACTTAAAGAATTTCTTGGCACGCATATCATCTTCTTCCAGTCGAAGATCACTTTCAACGATATCGGCTTTCTCAAGGCGTTTCAGGTGAAGATACAGTACCTGCCTGGAAACATCTAGTTCTTTGGCAAGCTCATATACATACCATTCCCTGTCTGCAAGCATACATATGAGTTTCAGTCGCAGGGGATGTGATAGAGCTTCGCCAAGGCTGACAATTCCCTGGAGTTTTTTTTGCATGGGTTGTACCCTTTATACTAACGTTTAAACCAAATTATATTTCATCAAGTTTATCCTTGATTTCTTCAACTATCTTTTTTGTGTCCCTTACTTCATTTTCCAGCCTGTTCAAACGTTCTATGTCTGCTGTTTTCTGGCTTTCACAATTTATGGCACCACTGCGTGTTAAAAGCACGACAACAGCACCAACTACAAGCAGGATAAGAAGTAAGTTTAGTATCATTCCCCATACAGAAAACCCTGTGCCATACATCATATTCCCATACATCATGTTATCATGTCACCCATTAAAAGATTCATTTGTCCAATAATTAGACTTCATCAAATTTATCTTTTATTTCTTCAATCATCCTTTTTGTATCTTTGACCTCATTTTCCAGCCTGTTTAAACGCTCCGTGTCTGCTTTATTCTGGCTTTCAGTATTTATATTATCATTGTGTGGCTTATTATGGCTGCCACAACACATTGTGTCACCTCGGTTCAAAAGTGAAACAACGAAGCCTATGACTAGTAAGATCAGGAGGAAATTTAGTATCATTCCCCATATGGAAAAACCTGTGCCAAAACCTGTGCCATACATCATATTTCCATACATCATGTTATTGTGTCACCTCTGTAAAAAAGGAGGATTAACGGTAGCCCATGCAGCCACCGGCTCCTCTCTGGTACCTGTAGTTGTTCTGGTATTCATCGGATTCCTGCGGTGCATAGGCCGAAAAATCCTCGATTACATCTTCTGTTATTGAATCTACGCGTCCCTGTTTAATAGCGTCCTCATCAACGTAGTTGATTACAAACCAGCGTCCCATCTGATAAACATTTTCATCGTTTACATCGATGCCTGTAGTTTCTTCAAAAAGTGAGATTGCTTCATCTTCGGTAATCACTGATGTTGCATCCTCAGCTGAATAATAGCCATAGTTGCAGTAATAACCTGCTCCATCTCCATCATCACTGTATCGGGAGTCGGTCATTCCATATCCGCTACTAACCCATTGAGCTGAAACGGTCCCTATCAGCATTATGCCGATAAGAAGGGTTCCTGCAAGCACTACAATTGTTTTATTTTCCATTTCCATCACCTTTTCTGTTGTATACATGTGTAATCTATTTGTTACACATATGAATGTGTACTTACGTATATTTATAGTTAACGAATGTGAATCGTCTTGCCAAATAGAACTGAAATGTAAAAAACAAAATTTACTATCAATTAAAAAGAGTGAAGTGAAGTGAAGTGATTTTATGGCGTAGAGATGACACTTCATTTTCGAGAGGTAAAAGGTACAAAGATTTCAGCCAAACATCTCATGAGCTGCTTCTATCATATCATGCAGCCTTTCCACAGGGATGCCGATTATCATTTCATCTTCTGCAACATTGGCATACTTTCGACTTCCTCCGCACCCCAGGGATGCGCTTATGTGTCCATCCTTATAAGGCTGGACAACCCCGTCAGCACAAAGACTCTGGATTCCCGCAAAGCTTGCATTCACACGGCCACCGAAACGGTGTAAAAGGGCTTGTGAGAGTTGCATTGCCTTTTTAGGGGTATCGATAACAAGTACCACATCCGGGATGAAGCTCACCTTGTCCAGAGGGCCATATAGTATTGCTTTTGTGGACCCTGCTTTAAGTCTGGGGACCTGTTGCATAGTACGTCTTGCGGAGTTGATTGTTTTATACCGGTTCAAGTTGTAATAGACATCCCCGTTGGCAAGTTTGGGTGCCATTTCCTGTAGTCCCATGACAGCTGCACCGCCTTTGCATTTCTGATCATCCACCAGGGCATAGAATTCACTTCCCTCTTTGCGAACTTTGTCCACCATCTGGCAGTGCCTCATTTTTTCTTCAATTTTATTGATACCTTCAGGTACTTCATGCGTGTCTGGCACAAGCCCAACAGCTACCGGTGGATTTTTGAGCTTTAACAGGTCTTTCAATTCTTTTCCCATCTGGTTTATTTCTTCAATTTTCATTTTTGTATTCCTTGTTTGTCAATTATGAAGATATTACATTCATGGCACATTACTGCTTAATATATAAGTTTTGCATTTTCATTGCACAACTGGGACTTGGTCTAAAAACGATATCATTAGACTTCAAATTGGTTCGCAGTTAAAGGTAGCTATATATTCTCTCCCCCTATCTGCATGTTAAGAGGTATGAATATGAAAACAATTAATGTCCTTATAGGTATTATTCTGGTTCTTGTATTGGCAGTTGCCGGTCTTGTGGCCATAAATTATGTAAGTATCAGTAACTACGACGAAGAAGTGATTATTTCAGAAGAAACCGGAAATACAATTGATGGAGTAGTTACCTTTGATTCACTGGAAGAACCATTTTCCAACGTTACTGTTAGCATTACAATTGAGGATGTAAGTCTTGCAGACGCTCCTTCAACAGTGATCGGTCAAACAACTCTTGAAAATGTTTCCCGTAATAATATTACTGATTCGGATATTCCCTTTGAAATCAGCTATGGTACACTCCAGGAAAACCACATTTATTCCCTCTCTGCACATGTGGATGTTGACGGGGACGGTGCGATTTCTCCAGGCGATTATCTATCAACTCAACGCGTTGATGTGCCATATTCAGGTGTGGAAAGTGTTGTTGAAGTGCCTGTTGAATTAATCGAAGATAATTCTGGAACTTCCGGACAACTTCTGGAATTTAACGGTACTATATCTTCTATTAATTTAAATTCTTCATTTCCGATGATTCTGGTTGAAAGCCAGGAGATAACGGAGTCAGGACATGACAGGGGGATTAAGTTCGTGATATCCGAAGAGACGGTGATACAGGATCCTGCTGGTGGCCTCTATGATGTGAATAACCTGGAAGAAGGTATGGCTGTCAGGGTTTTCGCCGGACCGGCTATGACAGCAAGTATACCGCCGATTGCTCAGGCGACACTGGTTACTTTAATATAAGTAATCACTTTTTCTTTTTCCGGATCCCTACTCCCGTTTATAACTGGCTCATTGGAAAGGTGAGTTTAGTTAATAGTTTTTGAGTGTGCTGAATTAATCAAAATATGCGACTTTTACAACGCACACTTGTCTAAATATAGAAAGGTTTATTAATTATATAGTCTATCCTTTCTATGTTGCCAGATGAAGGTTACTGCATCATCAATCCGTATTGATGCCACCTTACTACCCCCTCTCAGTATTTCGCTTCATCTGGTAACGTCCATTTAATAATTTTATGAGGTAATTTTATGAGCGAAATCATCAATGTACTTACAAACCCGGATAGTTTCTTTAAAGAAAAGATGACAGAAAGAATTCAGTTTAAAGTGCCCACTCTTATTGTGATCTTGAATGCCCTGATGGGGGCAATTTCCGGTTACATTATGACAAAGGCAATTTTATCATCCGCAGCTGTGGGGGGAGGTTTCTCAGGTGCAGGTGCAATTTTTGGTGCCGTGGGAGGATTTCTGGGTGTCCTTGTAGTATGGCCTATCTACACAGCCGTTTTCTATGGACTGTCAGCCCTGTTTGGCGGGGAAGGTTCTTTTAAACGCAGTCTTGAGTTTGTAGGTTATGGTTACATCCCGGCCCTGTTGAATTCTATCTTTGGCCTTTATGTTATAAACCAGATATCAGATTCTCTACAGGCGACTGCTGCAAACCCCGCACAGATGGCCCAGATGCTTGCCAATGATCCCATGATGCAGGTTGCAACACTTGTTGGTATCATATTCCAGCTGTGGAGTGCCAATATCTGGATTTTTGGTCTCAAGAATGCACGCAACTTAAACCTTCGTGGAGCCTTAATTTCTGTAGGCCTTCCTGTAGGTCTCCTAATTCTCTACTCCCTCATTACTTACATTGGAGGAATTGCGTGAAAAAAGTAATATTTACTCTATTTCTTCTTTTCTTTTTTCTTTCACCGTCAGCTTCTGCCGATACAGAGATAAGTCCAACAGTAGCTGTAAGTTACAGTGTACAACCACAGGCCTTGCTTCCAGGCGACATCGGGACGGTTACCTTTGAAATGCAAAATATGGCAGATGGGGCAGTCTATGTGGAAGAGGACGATGAAACGTTTGATATGAATGCCTATCTTGCCGGTGCAACGCTGAAAGGGGATGGGGACGTGCTGTCCGGTGGTACCAGTTACACGGATGTGGGCCTTCTGGGGCCCGGAGATTCGCTGTCTTTAACCTTCAACATAAAGGCGAGTGAAAATGCTTCTGCAGGCACCCATTACCTGAATCTGGAGGTAGTAGGGGGAAGTGATATGTCTGATCTGAATTACAAAATTCCGGTTAAGGTTGATGACCGGGAAGTACGGTTGATAGTTGATAATCTGCCCGGTATAGCTATCAATGAAATATGTGAAGTTTCGGTGGATGTTGTAAATCCCGGAGCAGGAGATGTTACAGGAGTTACAGTAATTCCACACGGAGAAGGCGTATCCATTAAACCGGAGGAACTGTTTGTTGGCACAGTAAAAGCCGGGGATAAAGCTACTGCTAATTTCACATTAAACACTATGGATTCCCATGCCGGTTTAAAAGATGTCTATTTTACCACTGATTACTACAACGGCGATAACAAACATACAAGTATATCTTCCAATTCTGCTATTGATATAGTAGAACGGCCATCCCTGATCTTCACAAATCTGGAGATTATCAGACAGGGAGAAAGCTACAGTGTTTCAGGGGATATCAATAATTTTGGTACGACACAGGCGAAAAATATAATCGTATCTATAATGGAAAGTGATTCAGTTACCCCTCTTCAACCCTATGCGAGTTATTTTGTCGGGACGCTGGAAGAGGATGACTTCAGCAGTTTTGAGCTTTCAGCCAGGGTTGAGTCCGGAAATGTTTCTTCGATTCCTGTGATGATTGAATTCAGGGATACTGACAATGCCTATGCGAGTATAACCGATGAGATCCCGCTGGAAGGGTCTGCAATCTCATTTTCCTCTGAATACAGTTCATCAGACACTTCTGAAAATATGCCTGTTACTTATTGGGCGGCACTTGTCCTCGTGCTCGCAGTGATTGGTTTTGTAATCTATCGCTCCTGGAAGAGATCCACAAACGAGGAGGATGAAGGAGAAGAAGATGATGAACTCTATAGTTGAAGTGAATAATGCGGTACGCACCTATCGTATGGGTTCATCGAAGGTACACGCCCTCAAAGGTGTCTCGTTTGAGGTCAGGGAAGGTGATTTCCTGGCCATTATGGGCTCTTCGGGTTCAGGCAAATCCACGATGTTGAATCTTATCGGTTGCCTGGATAAACCTACAAAAGGTACTATTCATATCAATGGCGTAAATATTGCCAAGCTCAACGATGACGGCCTGACAGACATACGCCGGGATAATATCGGTTTTATTTTCCAGCAATTCAACCTAATACCCACTCTTACAGCGCTGGAAAATGTGGAAATACCGATGATTTTCAAACGCCTAGGCCCCCAAAAACGCAGGAAAAAAGCCCTGAAGATGCTTGAACTGGCACAGCTTGGGCGTGAATATGCAACTCACAAGCCGGGCGAGTTATCCGGAGGCCAGCAACAAAGAGTGGCAATTGCAAGAGCTCTTGCAAATGATCCTCCTATTATCCTTGCTGATGAACCCACCGGTAATCTGGACTCAAAAACCGGTAAAGGTGTTATGGAACTCCTGAGTGATCTGAACAGGAAAGGAAAAACATTGATTGTCGTCACCCATGATCCTAAGATAATCGAATATTCAAACACGACAATCTACCTGCAGGATGGGGAGGTAGTTGATGAAATTGATTAAACGTATCCGTCGTAATATGTATGCCCAGCTTGCTGAGCGTAACCTCAGGCGCCAGAAAGTACGCACTATATTGGCTGCTATTGGTATTATTATTGGTGTCATGGCGATTACTTCCATGGGGATTTTGGGTAATACTCTCAAACTGTCGGTATCCGAATCGTTCAGTGATGTAGGCGATAAACTTGTGATCTACCCGGCTATGGGAGAGGACTCAGTAACGCAGGACCAGGTAAACAGGATGGAAAGAATTGCCGGTATAGAACATATTATCCCCTATCGCAGTTCAGGTGAGGCAGTAGAATACAGGGATGAAACCAGTTATGGGACCGTGTATCGTATGAAGGAGTCGGACCTGCGTCAGCTTGTCGAAATTGAATCAGGGAGATTTTTCAAGGAGGGCTCCACAGATTGTGTCCTGGGCAGTTCTGTAGCCTCCAACCTGGAGCTGGATGTTGGAAGCAAGATAGAGATCGAAGACACTCGATTACGTGTGGTGGGGATACTTAAGGAACGAGGTATGGCTGTGGACATCAGTACAGACAGTGGTGTGTTTGTATCCCATGATATGTACAGTAAACTTTATCCGGATGCTGAGGAGGATTATCGGCAGGTGATCGTGGTTGTGGAAGATATTGCTCTTGTGGATACTGTGAAAACAGAACTTGAAGATACATTGAATAAAAGGGAAAAGAAAATAGAGATATTTGCTGCCAATTCTATTAATGAGCAGATAGAGTCTGCTTTCCAGTCAATTTCCATGTTCCTGATGGGTATTGGTTCCATCTCTCTGCTTGTTGCAGGGGTAAGTATACTGAATGTAATGCTCATGTCAACAATGGAGAGGACACGTGAGATTGGTATCATGAAAGCTGTGGGTGCCTCCAGGTCAGACGTATTGCGCATGTTCCTGCTGGAAGCCTTGATTCTGGGAATTATTGCCAGCCTACTAGGTGGGATTGTTACTGTAGTGGGTAGTTTTACCCTGATTTACTTTATAATGGGGGATATCACCTACTTTTTTGACCCCACTACTTTCCTGTACGTAATTGCAGGTATTTTCTTTGGCATTATTACCAGTTTAATAGGTGGATTATATCCCGCCTGGAAAGCTTCAATGATGAACCCTCTGGATGCACTGCGTTATGAGTGACCCGTTAACCGGTCACATTTTCCTGTTCCTGACGCAATTTCGGGGAATCGATCCAGGCACCGGCAACCTTTGTTTCCCCATTTTCTTCTTTTAAGGCGATACTGAACAATCCTTCAGAACCGTCTTCAAATGTAACGGTATAAACAATAGTTACAAACCTTTCACCTTCAACAGCCTTGAGGAATTCCAATGATACAGGTTTGCCTACGGTGGACATCAACATCCCGTTTACTTCATAGAAAGTTTCCTCAGGCAGGGCCTTTTTCATAGTAGGTGTGAATTTTTCCGAAAAAAGCGTGTAATTGTCCTGTTGCATTCCCCTAATAAGCTGATTTGAAATGGGATCTGCATATTCCTTTGCGCGTTGTTCTTCTGAATCATTTATGCATCCTGCTGTCAACAGGAACAGGACTACACATATCATTACTATTTTTTTCATTCTTCCCACTTCCTCAATGTAAATGTAAATGTGCTGCCAACGCCGGGCTCACTTTTTACCCTTATAGAACCACCCTGGCCTTCTATAATTCCCTTGATAATCGCAAGCCCAAGGCCACTACCGCCCACTTTGCGGCGGGAGGTACTGTCTACCTGATAGAATTTTTCAAATATTTTTTCCTGTTCTTTTTCGGGTATACCGATACCTCTGTCTATGACACTTATTTCCACGAAATCTCTGGTATCTTCAGTTTTAATTTTTATGTTTTCGCCTTTATTGGCTGTGAATTTGACAGCGTTGTTGAGTAAATTGACGAAAACCCTCAGCAGCTTATCCTTATCTGCTTTAACCTGTGGATCATTATCCACTTCTCTTTCAATGGTAATTCCATGCTTTGTTGCCATTGGTTCCATCATCTGGATTGCATTATCAATAATTTCGTTGAGATTGATATTTTCCTCTTTGAAAACCATCCGGCCTGATTCAATACGGGAAATATCAAGCAGGTCATCAACCATCCTGGATTGCCTGTCTATATTGCGAATTATAAGGTCAAGCATTTCTTCCTGTGTTTCTTTGTCACAGTCTTCTTCCCGGAGGAATTCACTTGATGTGCGCATGGCTGTGAGAGGAGTTTTCAATTCATGGGATACCATGGATAGGAATTCATTCTTCACGCGATTGAGCTTTTGCAGGCGCTGGTTGGAATTTTCAAGTTGTTCGGTTTTTTTATGTACTTCTTCCTCTAGTTTACGATTCCAGGATAAAAAGATCAATGATATCAATGAGGTGAAGAACAAAATAAAAAAGGTCGTTATTATCATAAAGGTTGCCTGTTTCAGGTATATGGAGCGTACAATTGAGGTTATGAAAGGTAATGGTGTCACAACACCTACAGACCACACTTGATTGTACCATTTTATTGGTACATATGATACGAGTTTTTCTTCCAGTCCATTGTTTTCATTGAGTTCTTCAAAACGCCCTGCTCCTTCTTTTCCTTCCGTCTGTTCTCCAAGTATGTAAAGACGGTCCTGGTCAGGCTCATTAAGAATATCAAAATAATTTTTTCCTGTCTCATTTGGGTTGTCACTGTGATACAGCAGTTTCCCCCTGTCGTCGATAATATAGACATAACCGGCAGATGAATCATAACTTTGTATGACCCTTTCTGTGATTTCCTCTATACGTATTATTGCCAGGACCGTTCCTTTGAAATCATTTGCAGAATAGACGGGAACCCAAACATACATTGCAAGTTCGTCTTCAAACGTGTATGTAGGATTGGTAATATAGGTCCTTCTCATTGATTTTGTTTTTTGGAAAGCTTGATCCATGTTGTTTTCATACAGGTTATATCCCAGAGGAGTTCTATCTTCAGGATAACCTGAGACAATGGTGCCACTTTCATCGATATACTCAAGGGCATAAAATCCCTGTGATCTTTCGTACAGGGATTTGAAAGATCCCATATAGAAGTCATCAGGAACCCCTTTTTCAGCACCTGCTATTACTTCCAGGGCTACAATCTTCTCATTCAGAAACGCTGTGACGCCCGATGAAATTTGTCTTGCATTGAGGGTCTGTTGTTCTGTATATTGTTCCTCAAAGATTTCCTGGACCTCGAGGTTTGAACGTGCCCCCAAAAAAACAACAGAACCTATAAAAAGAAGGGCAATGAAAGTTATGATAATTATGTTATATCGTCGATTACTGAAAAACATGGGAATGATCAGTCTTGTGCCCGCCGCAACACCATTCGAATGCGGGCCTTCAGTTCTCTCAGGTTGAAAGGTTTTGTAATATAATCGTCTGCACCTGTCTCTATTCCTTCTACCCGGTCATCAACTTCACCTTTTGCGGTAAGCATTATTATTGGGATGTGGTTATGCAGTTCATCTTCTTTCAGATGTTTGCACACTTCAAAACCATCCATATCCGGCATCATTACATCCAGAAGAATAAGGTCGGGTGTTTTTTCCTCAATTGCTTCGAGGCCGTTTTTCCCGTTATAGGCCTCAATAACATTATATCCTTCTGATTGTAATGCTCTTTTTGCAGCAATTATGGCATCGGGCTCATCATCTACTATAAGGATGGTTTGCCTAGAATCTCCCATCTCTTCAAGTCTTGCTTGTACTGTTTTTTCAGGTATTTTCAGTACATCTGCCAGTTCGACTGCAGAAAGGGCCGGATTCTTTTCAAGAAGGCTGAGTATCTTGTCGTCAAGTTCTTTTTCGGGCATAATGACCACTAAATAATATCGTATTCCTACCAAATAGTCTATGCTATTAAAGCCTTTCCAAATATATGGAAGGCCTGTTATTCAGAGATATAAGTTGACCATAATTAGAAAACCTTATAAAATATAATATTGTAAGTAAACAGGATGGATGTTCTTGAAAATATATTCGGCAAGACTGCACAAATGACTGTTCTCAATAACCTGATATCTCACAGGGAAGAATCTACCTATCTCTCAGGAATTGCAGAAGAGACGGGCTTGTCTCATTCGAGTGTTGCCCGTGTAATAGCACCTCTTGTAGAAACAGGTATTGTCAAGGAGAAACCCCTGGGAAAACAGATACGTACTTTCAGTATCAATATGGATAGTGAATTGACACAGCTTGTCCTTGAATTCTATGATCGCATCCACGAATTTGCCGATTAATTCTTAATAAGATTTTTGTTCATCCAATGTGTCCGGATGAACGCTACTGCTATTCTTTCCGAGCATAATTTTCGCAAGACTGACTGATATGGCCGCAAGTATATTGGTTATGTGAAGTGTACAGACTGCGACTATTATTCCCAGAACGGCTGTTAGAAGTGCCTCCGGTAAGCTGTCTATCAGGATTCTTGAGTTTCCTAAGGACCAGTAAATAGTGGTAAATGGTGCGAATATAAGTCCAAGGGTCAGGGTAAAACAGATAGCCAGTACTATAAGTGTAAATATCCCGAAGGGAAATTTGATGAATAAAAACATCATTCCCTTCCAGGCAGTTGGATCTGCAAACCTGTTTTTAATGTCGCTCCAGAAGTTTACAAGGGGCTTTTCCTCATAGGACAGCGGAGGTATATCTACACCAAGCAATCTGGTTGCCAGTTCCCTTTCAAAATTTACCAGTTCCCACCATGCCACCAGTACCAGCAAAAGGACGGGTAGTCCTATGATAATTATGGAAAAACTTAAGCCTACAAGCAGGCCAGATGTCAGGAAAAGGAAATATGCAGTACCCAGCGGAAATGTGAATATGACATAAAGCAGGTTCAGGTACGTCTGGCGTCGAAAAATCACACCAAAAAATGAACTGAACAATTTGTTTATATTTCTCATCCCAAATCCTGCTGTATTATATTTCTCTTATCGGTTACGTCTATTCTTCCTGAGGATAAAATATAATATGGCTCCCAGTAAATGGGTAAACACAATAACTATTACCCAGATCAGTCTCTCATTACTTCTGTCTGTTTCCTTTGTGATGCAATCTATAAGCATCCATATCCAGAATGCCGTGCCAAGCAATCCTATCCCCAAAAAGAGGATAACATTAAAGAAAGGTAGTGCTATCCAATCAAACATTCCATCACCTCATTCGTTTCTTAAAGCATCTGTCGGATTCATCTTTGCAGCCTTATTGGCAGGATATACCCCTGCTACAAGCCCTACAAAGACTGAAATTATAAAATCTGCTGCGATTTGTTTCTATAGCAGGGTTACATACTGTTGTGTATTCTCTTTCAGGTTGATGCATATATTCACACCTCTATATCATAGCAAGATTTGTCTATTTTTAGACAGGTTAGACTATAACGATGTTGCATATATAGGTTACGATATATAGACGGATTATCCCTAATATATTCTGATGCGAGAAGAAAAAGTTAAAACTTAAAAGTTGAACCGACACCAACCTCTCTAACATTGCAGTATCTGGAAAGGAATATCTTTGCTTCAAGATCAGTACAATGGCAGGGATGGATATCGTTTACATTTCTCTGGTCTAGATATTCTGCTGTTTTTCGGAGTCGCTTTTCAGAAGCAGATAAAAGGTGAAAACCGCCGATAATATCAATGATTGTATCATTTTTACAGACCTTTTTTGCATATTCAATTATGTTGCAAATTCCCGAATGGGAACAGCCGGTAATGATGACAATTCCTTCATCCGAGCACCACGCAAGTGCCGAATCATCATACATTTTGTCAGGTATGACATCCCCGTTGGGATTTTGCTTTTCCCCAATAGCCTCCGTGGTCTCAAACTCAAATTGTCGGGGAATTTCGCCCAGGAAAACAAGGTTTTCAGTAATCCAGAAGGGTTCTGTTTTTAAATTCAGGTCAAAGTATTTTTTGAGAACTTCATCCTTTATGATATTGCCGATATGTGTTGTATTTTCAAAAATAGTAGGTGTCAGAGCAAGGGGGTGACACAAAAGAGCGGGATTATGTACCGTTTTTCCCTGAAATTCCCGGTTTGTGTAGTACTTTACCAGTTCGGCCAATCCCCACGTATGGTCCAGATGCCCGTGGGATAATACTACATAATCCGGGCTTGCAGGATCTATTTCCATCAGGGCGGCATTTTTCAGGAACAAACCTGAATAACCGGTATCAAAAAGAACCGTTTTATCTCCTTCTTCAATAAAAAAGGAAAGAGCAGGTTCGCCTTCAAAATAATTGTCTATAAGGGTATTATTATCCACAAGCACTGTGATCTTCATAAATAAAAAATTGTAGCCCTGTTATTTATTATTACCTTTCAGGGCATCCTGTACGATTTTCAGGGCGCAGAGTTCACCGCACATGGAACATGCATCACTTCCTGTCTTGCGGCTCTGGCGGATGGCAGCAGGTTTTTCACTGTCAATTGCAATGTCAAATTGTTTCTCCCAGTCTAGGTCACGTCTGGCTTGTGCCATCCGGAGGTCTGTTTGTCTTGCCTTTTCGCGCTGTCCCTGCCGTGTAAGATCGGCAGCATGTGCTGCTATCTTTGTGATAATTGCACCCTCCCGGATATCGTCTGCGGTGGGAAGGGCAAGGTGTTCTGCAGGAGTGGTCATGCACAGGAAGTCCGCTCCAGACATGCCGGCAATGGTTCCACCAATTGCGCCTGTAATATGGTCATAGCCGGGTGCGATATCCGTGACAAGCGGTCCGAGCAGGTAGAGGGGGGCTTCGTGGCAGAGTTGTTTCATGCTTTGCACACTCAGCTGTACCTCGTCAGCCGCCACGTGGCCGGGTCCTTCCACAAAGGTCTGGACATTGGATTTACGTGCCTCTTTTACAAGTTCACCCAGGGTTATGAATTCCATGAATTTTGCATTATCCGAGGCATCATGGATACAACCCGGACGCATTCCGTCACCCAGGCTCAGGGTCATATCATATTCTCTTGCTATTTCTATCAGGTAGTCAAATTCACTGTAGAGGGGATTTTCCTGCTCATTATGTATCATCCAGGCAATTGTAAAGGAGCCTCCCCTGCTGACAACATCCATCACCCTTTCCCCTTTACGCAGGCGTTGCAGAGCGTTCTGGTTCACTCCTGCATGGATTGTCACAAAATCCACGCCATCTTCTGCATGTTTGCGCACAGCATTGATGATGTCATCGGATGTCATGTCAACTACAGTTTTTTGGGAGGAAGCCGCCTGATAGATTGGCACTGTACCAAACGGTATATCTACGGCCTGCATGAGACGTTTGCGAGTGGAATCAAGATCTCCTCCTGTGGAGAGATCCATTATGCTGTCTGCCCCGTACCTGACAGCAGTTTCTGCCTTTTCAACTTCATCATCCACATCAACAAAATCTCTCGAGGTTCCGACATTGGCGTTGACCTTGACACTCATACATTTTCCGACGCCTTTTGGGGATGTTTCCCTCAACACATTTTTTGGAATAGTAATAAGGCCCTCTGCAACATACTTTCTTACGATTTCGGGCTCAATACCCTCTTCCTCTGCAACCTTATGTATCTGCGGGGTGATGTTTCCCTTCTTTGCTTCATCCATCAATGTCATTTTTAACGCCTGCCGTGTTTAATTTAGTCCAGAATAATAGGTATTCGCATATATAGGTTTCACAGGTAAAAAAGGAATTAGAATGAAAGTCTATCGTTAAATGTTCATATCCATTAAATAGATTGGATTGGAATTGTGAATATGTAGGTATTTCCGGCCCCAGGTTCACTTTCCACTTCTATCTCTCCGCCATGCAATTCTATATACTCTTTAGCAAGGGAAAGGCCCAGGACACTATCATGGGGTTTCATTCCGGCTTCAGAATATATTTCTTTGAAAGGTCTGAACAATTCTTCCAAATGGGCCGGAGAAATGCCGATTCCGGAATCATTTACTTCAAACCTCAGGTCATAACTGCTGTATTCCATACTGATATGTACATTTCTTCCTTCAGGGGTAAAGTGTATTGCATTGATGATGAGGTTATACATTGCCTGCTTGATTTTTACTTTGTCCACATTTATTGCCGGGATGTATTCAGGTATATCAGTAATTATTTCAACATTCCCGTCCTCTGCAAAAGGTTTGAGGAGTTTTAAAATATCACTGAGTAACTCACCAATGGAAACCATTTCAATATTGAGTTCCATTTTTCCTGCTTCAACATCTGATATTTCCAGAATGTCATCAATTAAACCCATCAACTGTTCCGCACTTTTTTGTATACCTTGAATATGCTTTTGCTGTTTTGGATTGAGTTTTCCATACATATCATTGTGAAGCAACTGACTAAAACCAATTATGTTACCCAACGGAGTTCTAAGTTCATGACTCAAATTGGCCTTTAACTCTAAGTTGGTTTTGCTTACTTCCCTGGCATGAAGCCTGGCTTCTGCAAGTTCTTCCTCAGCACGCTTGTGATCTGTAATGTCCTTTACGAATTCGACTGTACCGGTAATTTCACCGGTGGTGGAATCTTTTAATGGATAACCCAGGAGTTCGAACCATTGTGCTTCTGAGTCCGGTAAACCCGGTACAATATTTCTTTCTGTCTCGCCCGTTTCCATGCACCTGATTATCGGGCAAGGTGTACAGGGGCGGTCTCTGTCATGATAAGCTTCATAACACTTTTTGCCTTCAAGAGGTATATTCTTTGCATACCACTTATTCATGGCATCATTTACTCGCACGATATTGAGATCTGCATCAAGGATGCTGACTCCGTCCTTTATGCTCTCAATAATGCTGTTCAGGAACAACTTGCTCTCGATCAATTCCTCTTCCATAAGTTTGGATTCTGTGATGTCTTTTGCAAAACCCAAATATCTGTCATTGGAAAGTTTTACCGCAGCCACATTCCAGATACATTTGCTTCCATCATTTTTCACAAAACCCAGATCAATATCCGTATGTCCGGTTTTGACAAGAGATTCAAAAGCTTCAATGGCCCTTTCATGATCTTCGGGAAGCGTGATGTCGATGAAGTTCATTGCGAGGAGTTCATCTTTTGAAAATCCCGTAATTTCACAGGCTGCTTTATTGACTTCAATATAATCTCCGTTTTCATCGGCAACAAAAATACCATCCGGAGCATTATCAATATAACTCCTGAACTTCGCCTCACTTTTCTTAAGGGCATTTTCCGTGTTCTTCAGTTCAGTAATATCAATCCCGGTAGCAGCTATATAATGGTCGTTCTCTTTCTCACCCTTATGAACTACAGCACCCATCAACATAGGGAATTCGGTTCCATCCCTATGGATGTGCCAGATCTCACGATGCTTGTAATCCGAATCTTCAATAAGTTGATCTCTGAATTTGCAGGCAGTTTCCAGATTGTCCTCACTGTGGAAAAGAGAAATATTTTTTCCAATTACTTCTTCAGGAGCGTAACCATGAATATTTGCAAAATAATCGTTTATATATTTGATATTACCATCAATATCAACAATGATGCTGCCATAATTGGCCCTGTCAGCAATATTTTTGAATTTCCTTATTTCTTTTTGGGCCAGATTACGTCCGGTGACATCAATTCCTGAAGCGATTATGTTTGTGACTTCTCCCTTATCATTTTTCATCACAGAGTTGTGCCATTCGATTACAACTTCTTTGTTACTGGCGTTAAGGATTGGATTTTCATAACCCTGTACAAATTCTCCTTTTCCAGATACGATGTCATGTAGTACCTGTTTGACAGGTTTTCTGTATCTAGAGGGAATGAAATTATCAATCCAGTTTTTCCCGACAATTTCTTCCTGAGAGTATCCAAGTATTTCTGAAGTCTTACGATTGGAAAAAGTCACGTTTCCTTCAGGGTCCAATAAGAGGAAAATAAACTCTGCAGCATCCAGGCACTCACCGGTCCTTTCCTTTTCTTCCTTTAATTCTTTCTCTCTTGCCTTAAGTTCGTCTTCACTTTTTATCTTTAAAATCAAATTACCTATCTGGACGGCAATGGATTCCAGAACTATTTTTGTATCTTCAGCAATCCCTTCAGGATTAAAAGACGCGATAACAAATGAGGCAATTACCTCCCCATCTCCTTTCTTTATTGGAATGATGCCGACGGTTTCCATTTCCTTAATATATTCTTTGTCCTTGAGTGTGCCAGCAATTTCCTCGGGTGGCATGTAACGAATTTTACCTTCTTCAACGATCTTTGCCTGCAATGAATCCGCAGGGTAATGCTGGATATTTTTCAAGATGTCTTCAGGAACGTCGCCTTCATAGGCTATAAGTCCAAATCCACCATTTTTTGATCTGAGGTATATCGCTGTGACGTCAATATCTTTCAGTGAAAGAATATGTTTTAACAAAGAATGAAAAGCAGTTTCTAAATTGTTTGATGCGCCAAGCTCAATAGCAATATCTCTCTGCAAGGCTAACATCTTTTCCCTGTTCAACAAAGTATTCCCCAGTGTAGAGTTAGTGATTTATAGGCATATAATGATTTACATGACTATATTTTTGGTTATGTTATGTATACACAAAAAGGCTGCATTTATTTTAATTTGTTGATTGTATTTGTTTATATATAAATCAATAGTACAAATCTTGTCTTAATGAACACTTAATGAAACGTTTCCAGCTACCTTTATGTAATCATGGCAACATCTAGTTGCCCTGTATATGACTATTGTTGTATTTGCTGAAAAAAACAAGGCTGCAGCCAAACTTGCGACTATTTTGAGCGGAGGAAATAGTGCGAGGGAGCATGTGGCTGATCTGCCGGTGTATTCCTTTGTGGCTAAAGGAGATGAATACAAAATAATTGGTCTTGCCGGGCACATTACATCCTATGATTTCGATCCGGCTTACCGGGATTGGAAGGCAATTGACCCTGCGGTTTTGTTGACAGCTGACCCGATCAAAAATATCACCAAGAAAAATTATGAACGGGCTGTCAGGCAACTTGCAAAACAGGCAGATTCCATTGTACTTGCCTGTGACTATGACCGGGAAGGGGAGAATATCGGTTTTGAGGCACGTGATATTGCTCTGCAGGTCAGGAAAGTGCCGGTAAAAAGGGCCAGGTTTTCTTCCCTGTCTGCAAATGAGGTTCAAAGGGCTTTTAATAATCTTGTAGAACCGGATACCAACCTTGCCCTGTCCGCGGATACCCGGCAGATACTTGACCTGAGAATGGGTGCGGCTTTCACCCGTTTTATGACCCTTGCTGTGCGGGAGAAGGCATACACCAAAAACATCCTGTCAATTGGTCCCTGCCAGACTCCAACCTGCGGTTTTGTCTATGAAAGGGAAAAAACCATCCGTGATTTTCAACCCGAGGATTTCTGGAAGATAGAAGCGGTTTTCCAGAAAGGGGGCACTGAATTTGAAGGTGTGCACCGTAAAGGCAACATGCGGGATGTTGAACTTGCAAAACAGATATATGAAAAACTGCAGGGCACCAGAGAAGCCACTATGTTTCGCCTCAATATCAAAGAAAAACAGATCAATCCTCCCTATCCTCTAAATACGAATGAATTCCTCAAACGGGCTTCCAAATTCCTGGATACCAGTCCGGAAAAAGCCCTGGAAACAGCAGAGCAGCTTTACCTGGCTGGATTTATCAGTTATCCCAGGACAGAAACAAACCGCTATCCTGAGAACCATGACTTTAAATCCATGCTTAAAAACCTGCTCAGGATAGGTGAATATGCTTCCTTTGCAGAAAATTTACTCAAAACGACAGTATCTCCCCGCAACGGGAAAAAGGACGGCCATGATCACCCGCCTATCCATCCTATAAAGGCAGTTTCCGAAAAACAGGTCAAAAATGCAGTTAAACTGGATAATTCCTGGAAGGTATATGATCTGATTGTGCGTCATTTTCTTGCCAATCTTATGGATCCTGCCCTCTTTGAAAAAACTCACATGGAAGTGCATGTGAAGGATGAACCTTTTGATTGTAAGGGTTCGGTTATGAAATCCGAAGGATGGAAACAGGTCTATCCGTTTGAAATATCAAAAGAAAACCTCCTTCCTCATGTACAAGAAGGGGACAAGGTAGTTGTAAACAAACTCACAAACACCAAATCCCAGACCACACCTCCCAAACGCCTAACTGAGGCCGAACTTCTGACCCTCATGGATAAACATGGTATCGGAACCAAGGCAACAGCCCCATCACACATCGAAACAAACAAGAAAAGAGGCTATTTTGAGATTAAAGGCAAGACCATTTCTATGCTGGATACCGGTTTTAATCTCATGGATGCACTGGGGGTTTCAGTACCTATATTGATACAACCTGAAATCAGGGCAAAAATTGAAGGGTTGATAGAAGATGTTGAGGAGGGAAAGAAATCCTTTGACGAGGCCATCAGTGAAGGTACCGCTCTTATACAGAAAATGTATACCCGGCTCAAGTCCGGTAAAGGCGATATTGTGCTGCGTATTGCAGGTTCTATAAAGGATGAGAAACTGGCTGAAGATAAGAATAATCACATTGGCAAATGCGATAAATGTGGCAGGACGCTGAGTATTATACGTACTGATAAGGGTCGTTTTGTAGGTTGCAGCGGCTATCCGCAATGTCGCAATACATATCCTCTCCCCCGGAAAGGCTCTCTGGATGTAATGCGCTCCCGGGAGTGCAAAAAGGGTGGGTTTGCCGTAATCAAGGTAGGCGGTGGAAAATATTACTGGAGCGTGGGAATTGGTCCATGTTTTAATTGCGAAAAACAAAAACTATGCTTCCCGCCTACTGTAATCGGTAAATGTCCTTCCTGTGGCTCTGATATGATATTGATTGAGACCAAAGATTCGAAATTCCTGGGATGTGCAAGACGCTGTGGTTTTACATGTTCCTATCCCCAAAAAGGGCGGGTTACACTACGGGAGGAGACCTGTGAAGAATGTGGGTGGAAAATTGTCAGGGTAAAGGAACCCAAAAAGGATGCCAGGCATTATTGCATTAACCGCAAATGCAATAAAAAATTCAAAAATCTGCTCTGAGGTTATATCATGTGTCCCAAAGGGACCTACTGCCTTATACTGAATACGGATGGCTGTACGGTTAGTGTGGGCAGTCTCAAATCCCTAGTATTTAATGCAGGCTATTATATTTATGTGGGGTCTGCACTGGGTCCCGGCGGACTCAAACGTATGCATCGCCACCAAAAGCTTGCCTGTCAAAAGGACAAAAAACCCAGGTGGCATATTGATTATTTACTTATCCATCCGGATTTTGAGTTTGTGGATGTTGTTTACACCTACTCTGAAAAACATATCGAATGTGACATTGCTGGCAACCTGCAGGGTGACTATGTGCCAAAATTCGGTTGCTCGGATTGCTCCTGTCAATCCCATCTATTCCACAGGCTGGATTGGCCTGCAAATGAAATAAAATCAGTAATCGAAACAATCGGGCTAAAACCAAAAATGCTGGGAAAGGATGGTGATTCCTGAAAATCACCATTTATTCTCAAAACTATCCCTGTATGTAATTTCTGCCAGGGATTTCCTGGTAGATGACCTTTCTTCATCTGTCGGATGGCCGATTGCAATGACAGCCATAAGTTCCATATCTGCCGGTGCTTTGAGAATTGAGTTTACTTTATCTTCCTGATTGAGTATTTCTCCCAGCCAGACAGCACCCAGGCCAATTTCATTGCAGGCAAGAAGCATGTTTTCTATAGAAGCACCTATGGACTGGATGTCCTTGGTACGGTTGTATCCGCTTTCCTTATCGAAATAGAAAGCAACAAGCACTTTAGCCCCTTTCACGGTATCAGTGTAATGGGTGCAATTTGATAACGCTTCAATAGTATCTTCCCTGCGAATCACCACAAACTTCCAGGGCTGGTTATTGAGACCGGAAGGAGCCCAGCGGGCACATTCTAACAGAGTTATGATGGCCTCATCATCCACATCCTTTTCCGTAAAACGGCGTACACTTCTGCGGTTGTAGATATTATCTAACGTGTTCATGTTTTCCTCCAAAAAAGGAAAGGGAAAAAGAGAGAAAAAGATTACTTTTCGTTGAGTTCACTGTTAAGCCAGGGCATCATGGCACGCAGTTTCCTGCCTACCTCTTCAACCGGGTGTTCCCTGTCCTGGCGCTCCATTGCTTTGAGGACAGGATTGTTGGCCTTATTTTCCAGTACGAAATCTTTTGCAAATTCACCACTCTGTATGCGATCCAGGGCTTCATACATTGCCAGTCTGGATTCATCGTTGATGACCTTGGGTCCAACTGTCATTCCACCATATTCTGCTGTGTTGGAAACAGAGTACCACATTTTTTCCAGTCCGCCTTCGTGTATGAGGTCTACGATAAGTTTGACTTCGTGCAGTGTCTCAAAATAGGCCATTTCCGGTTTGTAACCTGCTTCGACAAGAACCTCAAAGGAATTCTTGATCAGGGAAGCCACACCTCCACAAAGGTCTACCTGTTCACCGAAAAGATCGGTCTCGGTTTCCTCGCGGAAGGTTGTTTCGATGACACCCGCACGGGTACATCCCACACCCCGGGCATGGGCAAGGGCCAGTTTCTTTGCATTGCCTGTAGCATCCTGGTAGATAGCGATCAGACCGGGCACACCGGCATTGTCCATGTAGGTCCTCCTGACCAGATGTCCCGGACTCTTTGGAGCAACCATGTAGACATCAACATCTGCTGGGGGAACGATCTGGTTGTAGTGGATGTTGAATCCATGGGAGAAGACAAGTGCATTACCTGCTTCAAGTCCCGGTTCGATTTTATCCCTGTATACATCAGCCTGTACTTCGTCGGGCATGAGAATCTGGATAATGTCGGCTTCCCTTGCAGCGTCTTCAACAGACATGACCTTCAAGCCATCTTCTTCTGCCTGTTTCCACCGTCTGCTGCCAGCCCTCAGGCCGACCACTACATCAAGACCGGAGTCATGAAGGTTCTGTGCCTGGGCGTGTCCCTGGCTGCCATAACCGATAACTGCAATCTTCTTGCTATCCATCACTGAAAAATCAGCATCTTCATCGTAATATAGGTCTACCATTTATTTCAATCTCCTGTTAAATATTATAGTTATGAACTTTTTGAGCCCCTTGTTAGGGCAATTCTTCCTGTACGGACAAGTTCCTTGATTCCGAAGGGTTTGAGAAGTTTCTCAATAGCTGCAATTTTTTCTTCATCACCGGTAACTTCAATGATAATGGATTTTGAAGCCACGTCAATAATGCGTGCACGGAATATATCCACTATCTGGATAATTTCGGCCCTTGTATCCTTATCAGACTTAACCTTGATAAGAGCCAGTTCCCTTTCCACGGATTCATCAGCACCAAGATCGGTGACACGAATCACATCGATCAGCTTATTCAGTTGTTTGCCAACCTGTTCTACTACATGATCATCTCCGCGGACCACCAGGGTCATTCTGGAGATGTTAGGATCCTCGGTAACTCCTACTGCAAGACTATCGATATTATATCCGCGTCTTGCAAAGAGCCCTGCCACCCTTGACAGCACTCCAAACTTGTTCTCTACCAGAACTGCAAGTGTGTGTCTCATTCTTTCCTCTCCAGGTCAAGTATTTCATTGATAGGTGCACCTGCAGGCACCATTGGCGATACGTTCTCTTCACATTCTACAACAAAGTCTATGATTACCGGTTTACCGGAATTCATCGCTTTTTCAAGGGCCGGTTTGACCTCGGAAGTTTTCTCAACCCTGATACCAACCGCACCATAAGCTTCGGCCAGTTTCACGAAATCAACACTGTCCCGGATGCAGGTATGTGAATATCGCTTTTCAAAGAACAATTCCTGCCACTGCCTGACCATTCCCAGGTAACCGTTGTTCATTATGGCTACGATCACCGGAATGTCATTCTGGACAGCAGTTGCTATTTCCTGGGAATTCATCTGGAAAGAACCATCGCCTGCAATATTGAAGACAACCCTATCCGGCTTTCCTACCTTGGCACCGATTGACGCAGGATAGCCGTATCCCATTGTCCCAAGTCCCCCGGATGTGATGAAACTGCGAGGTTGGCTAAATTTGTAATACTGGGCTGCCCACATCTGGTGTTGGCCGACTTCAGTAACTATGATAGCATCTTTGCATGCTTCATAGATCTGTTCAATAATGTACTGGGGTTTGAGTCCGTCCTGTTCACCAACATAGTGCAGGGGATAGGATTTTTTCCAGCCCTCTATCCTGTCAAGCCACTCCTTCCGGTTTTCTTTCTCCACAGGCTTTACATATTTGTAAAGGGAGGCAAGGATGTTCTTTGCATCCCCTACAATCGGTATATCCACCGTTATGTTCTTGGAAATCTCAGCAGGATCGATGTCAATATGCAGGATCTTTGCATTGGGTGCAAAGGATGCAAGTTTCCCCGTAACACGGTCGTCAAATCTGGCACCGACTGCTATGAGAAGGTCACATTCCTGTATGGCGTAGTTGGCATATTTAGTTCCGTGCATGCCGGGCATTCCTACGTAGAGGGGATGTTGGGTCGGGAACCCTCCTATTCCAGTAAGGGTAGTGGTAACGGGAGTCTGTATATGTTCGGCGAATTGCAGTAGTTCTTCACTGGCATTGGATCCCAGTATTCCACCGCCTGCATATATCAAAGGCTGATGGGCTTTTTCAATTGCAGATGCAGCCCGCTTTACCTGCTGGAGGTTTCCCTTGTAGGTTGGTTTATAACCTTTAAGATCCACTTCATCCGGATAGGAAAATTCGATTTCCTCGGTTGTGATGTCCTTGGGTAGATCTATCAAGACGGGTCCGGGCCTTCCTGTGGATGCAATGTGGAAAGCCTCCTTGATTATACGGGGCAGATCCTTTGCATCCTGCACAAGGTAATTGTGCTTGGTGATTGGCATTGTGATGCCGGTTATATTGGCTTCCTGGAACGCATCGTTGCCTATCATTGAACGGGGCACCTGTCCTGTGAGTGCGACCATGGGGATTGAGTCCATGTATGCATTGGCGATCCCTGTTACAAGGTTGGTGGCACCTGGTCCGGAGGTTGCAAGACAGACACCGACTTTGCCGGTGGCCCTCGCATACCCTTCAGCGGCATGGGCGGCTGCCTGTTCATGCCTGACAAGAATGTGCTTGAGATCGGATTTATATATCTCATCATATATGTGAAGAAGGACACCACCGGGATAGCCGAAGATAACCTCCACATTTTCCTCATAGAGGCACTCGATGATCGCGCGTGCACCTGTCATCTTCCTGGTATTTTCACTCATTATATCCCTTCGTTTTCTTCTCTTGCTTCTAACTTCAATTCATTAGCTGGTTTATTGCATTTATCACAGCTTCAACGGATGCTGTGATTATATCTGTACGGGCACCCCTGGAGGTGACCATTTTTCCATCCTTGGACAGTTTAACACGCACTTCCACCAGGGCATCAGTACCGCCGGTTATCGCATCAACGTGGTATTCTTCCAGCTGTACATCCCCTATACCTGATACAGCCTTACGGATTCCTTTTACAACAGCATCAACGGGACCATCACCGATATCTGCCTCAACGATTTCCTCACCATCCACGGTTATTCTTACAGAGGCCGTGGGCATAACCTGGTTACCGGATACTATGGTGAAATCTTTGAGTTTGACCCGGGATTCCCTGTAAATGTTCAGTACGGTGTCAGCAATTGTTTGTAAATCGGAATCTGTGACATGTTTTCCATGGTCACCTATCTCCTTGACCCTGGTGAGAATCTCATTGAGCTGGGAATCGTCTACTTCCAGGCCTAGTTCTTTCAATGCCAGGGTTACTGAGCTTTTGCCGGCGTGTTTGCCCAGCACTATTTTTCTTTCCCTGCCCAAAATTTCGGGTTTCAGGGGCTCATATGTAGAAGTATCTGCCAACAGCCCGTGTACATGAATGCCTGCTTCATGGGTGAATGCATTGCCTCCCACGAGCGATTTGTTGATGGCCACAGGTATGCCGGTCAAGCGGCTGACCAGTCTGGATGTTTTATAAATTTCTTCAGATTTTATACCAGTTCTGTGATCATAAAGCCATTCCAGGATCATCACAACTTCTTCCAGTGAGGTATTCCCGGCCCTTTCACCGATCCCATTTATAGTCATATGGGCTTCCCCGGCCCCTGCTTTCAGGGCAGCTATAGTATTGGATACTGACAATCCAAAATCATCATGACAGTGAATGCTTACCGGTACACTGCATGCACTGGAAAGTTCACTGAATATATTTTCCGTTTTTTCGGGAACCAGCATTCCCACAGTATCACAGTAGCATAATCTATCGGCTCCGGCATCGATTCCGTCCTGGTATAGGGTCTTCAGGAAATCAAAATCTGCTCTTGATGCATCTTCTCCGCTGAATTCAACAATCAGGCCATGATCTTTTGCGTACTCAATTACACTGGTTGACATTTCCCTGACTGCTTGCCTGTCCTTTTTCAATTTCACATTGATATGCAGGTCTGATACAGGTGCGACCAGATGGATGGAATCCACGTCGCATTCCAGGGCGTAGTCCACATCCTGCTGCATTATACGGCAATAACTGCATATTTCAGAATCAAGGCCTTCAGCAGTGATGCCTCTTATAGCGTTTCTCTCACCTTCGGAGGTGATGGCAGAGCCTGCCTCGATGATGTGTACTCCCATCTCGTCCAGTTTACGGGCGATCCAGAGTTTTTCTTCTGTTGTTAGTGCTACACCGGGTGTTTGTTCACCGTCTCTCAGGGTAGTGTCCAGAAAGCGTACATTTTCGAATAATACGATCCCTCACGATTTTTATGAATATTGTCCAACCATGTGACACGTTCATATTAAATATAAGTTCGCGTTGGCCACATGACTGTCAGCCTTCCATGCATACAAAAGGTATAATCATGAAATGCTGTGAAAAGTAGAATTCTATTATTAAAATAATTGATGGTATGAGCAGTATATAAAAAAACAGTAAAAGGAGAAGTATTAGAAATACTTCCCTGCATTTTTAGCTGCTTTTGCAACAAGGGAGGCGCTTGCTTTAAGGTCATCAATGGAAATCACTTCTACCGGTGAGTGAATATACCTTGCAGCCACACTGATAGTACTTGAGGGCACACCATCCCTTGTCAGGTGTATTGCGGTTGCGTCGGTGGTTCCTCCGTCTCCCACATCGAGCTGGTGGGGCAGGTCATTTTCCTGTGCTGTTTCTTTTAGCCATTTGACAACCTGCTTGTCTGCCATCAGGCCCCTGCCAGCACCATCAACTACAGTAATTACCGGACCCTTGCCAACTTCCAGGGCTGAATCTTTCTTTTCTATGCCGGGATGATCACCGGGGATGGTGACATCTGTTGCAATTGCAATATCCGGATTCAGACCGAAAGCAGACGTGCGTGCACCTTTAAGTCCCACCTCTTCCTGGACCGTTCCCACAGCATAAATTGTGGCATCAATATCCATCTCGGAAATTTGTTTCAGGGCATCGATCACCATGGCCACTCCAACGCGGTTATCAAAGGCTTTGGAGGTGTAGAGACCATTTTGCAATGCCACGAAGTTCCTGTCTATAGAAATGGGTGTACCAACTTCGATTCCTAAGTTTTCGGCATCTTCCTTGTCCTTTGCCCCTACATCCACAAACATTTCTTCTGCCTTTATCGGTTTCTTTTTATCCTCATCTTTCATGACATGAGGGGGTTTGGAACCAATGACACCCGGGATAGATCCCTTGTTGGTATGCACCATGACACGCTGGCTGTGCAGGGTCTGGTCAAACCAGCCACCTATAGTCACAAACCTGAGAAATCCATTCTCATCGACGTATTTTACCATAAGCCCTATCTCATCCATGTGTGCAGCAAGCATAATGGAAGGACCTGTACCCTTTTTGGTACCTATGAGATTTCCCATTTTATCCACTTCTATGGTATCTACATAGGGTTTGATCTCTCTCTCCATTATTTTGCGGATACTTTCTTCATTGCCGGAAATTCCGTGGGCGTTTGCCAGTTCTTCAAGAAGTTTTTCTATTTCCATTTGTATACCTTCCTTCTTTCTTTTAGGTTTAATAGTCCTCCAGAGATAAATAGTTTTGAGTAAGTGGTGAAAGGATTATTTATAATCATAATATCCGGTGAAAACATTTTAATTCTGGACAACAGAAGGTATGCAGATGCCTCCGTCCCGAATAATTTTCCATATTGATATGGACAGTTTTTTTTCCTCGGTAGAAGTGCGTGAGAGACCATCCCTTAAGGGCCTCCCGGTCGTGGTTGGGTCTGACCCAAAAAAAGGGGAAGGAAGGGGGGTGGTAAGTACGTGTTCCTACGAGGCGCGCAATTATGGCATCCATTCGGCAATGCCTATTTCGAAAGCCTATATGCTTTGTCCGGATGCGGTCTTTTTGCGGGTAAATATGCCCCTCTATAAGCAGGCATCGGAAAATATAATGCTTCTGCTGCAGCGCTACACGTCTGTTTTCCAGCAGGTAAGTGTGGATGAAGCATATCTGGATGTTACTGATATTGTGAAAACCTACACTGAGGCACAGGACCTTGCTTTCAGGATAAAGAAAGAAATGTATGATGATGAGGATCTCACCTGTTCTATCGGGATAGCACCCAACAAGACTGTGGCCAAGATTGCTTCTGATTACCAGAAGCCCGACGGCCTGACGGTTGTGAAGCCTGAAAATGTACAGCAATTCCTGTTTCCGATGGAAGTATCTGCCATCCCCGGTGTAGGCAAGCGTACCCGTGAGATCCTGGGTAAAATGGGTATCCGGACCATTGGGGACCTGGCACGCACCGATGTGCAACTGCTCGTATCACGCCTGGGCAAATCCGCCCTTAAATTGCGCCAGATGGCGCTGGGTAATTATCACAGTAAGGTGGCCGGTAAAAGTGAGGTAAAATCCATTAGCAAGGAGGATACCTTTGAAGAGGATGTCGGGGATATGGAACTATTAAGGGAAACTATGGACAGGCTTGCGCAACAGGTACACAGCAGGCTGGTCAGGCACGGTTATGTGTTCCGTACTGTTAATCTAAAGATACGGTTCGAGGATTTTACTACATACACAAGGGCTTTTTCTCTCAGGGCAACCAGCAATGACCTTTCTGTGATATGCAAGATAGGTACCCGTATGTTACAGGAATTTAGCTGCAAGAAGAAGGTAAGGCTTATCGGGCTAGGGGTTTCGAGCCTGATGAAGATTGATTCCCAACAGACTACCCTGGAAGATTTCATAAGTGGGGATCAGAATGAAAATGGAAACCTGATCAGACCCAGCAGGTAAAGGATGAGGATTACGGCCGGCTGGTGCAACAGGTACATTGCAAGGGACCTTTTTCCCATTGCAGTGAGCAGTCGTACCGGGGCAAAGCCTGTCATATCAGGAATGTTAAATCTTCTTTCATAGGCCGGATACAGGTGATTGCTGGTGGCAATTCCTATCAGTACAAGGCCAAACCAGGGAAGCAGGGGAAAGTAATCAAGTGTCTGGAATGATGTGGAATGCAGTCCCAGCCACAAAAACCAGTCATTTGGCACACGTATCGTCTTCAGGTAAAATCCAATTGCGATTACAACTCCCGCGACAATTAGGTTGGCATGTTTCTTTTCAATGAATGGATAGGCAATTATTATTGAGATCCCCAGAAAATGCAGAATCCCGAAAATTATTGGCATAGAGGGATACGCAAACCAGCTGACTAAAGTAATCAGACTTCCCCAGAGAAATATCCGAATTCCCCTTTTTACGTATTTGTGCCAGGGTTTTCTGTTTTCGGGATGCTTCAAACGGTATCGGGAATAACTAAGGCTCAGGGCGATTCCTGCAGTATATATAAAAAGAACAGCCGAACTTCTGCCAATTATCCATAATTTGCCCTGGTTTACCGCGAAAGAAAAATTGCCCAGCAGGTCCAGATCATAGAACGTATGATATATAATCATGAGGACAATGGCACAGCCCCGTAAAAGGTCAACCTCCCAGAAACGTTGCTCAGGCAGTACCATTGATTTTACCATGAAAAAAGGATAATATCATTTTTTCTTGCGCTTGCCATGGAATGTGGAGGCCAGATCTACTGCATAGGTCCCGTTTTCCTTGATTGCCATGATGATCTCCTCGCGTTCAAGCAGGGAATCAAGGTTCAACTCGTAGGACCCCGGCCCAATAATACGTACAGATTCAACCTTCTCCCCATCATCTTCGATAATGGTGCTTTCTTTATGCTCAATCCCTATGAATTCATCAACTTCATGAATGAATTCCTCGGAAGGAGATGTCTTTTCTTTTTCCTCAGTAACCTCTTTTGTGGTTTCACTACCTTTCTCTACTTCATCAGTTTCCTTTTTGGACTCATTGCTTACGTAGAGAAATTTGTTCCATCCACAGTTCGGGCAACCATTGAGGATAACTTCGGCCCCGTCTTCAAATACAGTCTCACATTTAGTACATTTGTGAGGCATTAGTTCACCGGTTTACTATTTGGCTATCTGTCTTTTAACCCTTACGAGTAAATGGCTTATTTTAGTCGATATATTTACCAATAAGAGTTTTTAATCTGTACTTTGTTTCGTAAGGTATCATCCCAGGATCAGTCATTATTGCTCCATCAATAGCATGCCTGCATTCACAATCCTGCTCAATATCAAGGGATTCAAGTGCCTGACGAATAATAGTTCTAACTGCTTTTTCGTTTTTTATTACATTTCCAATGATTGTTTCCATAGTCACATCTTCTTCGTGCCATACATCATAATCGGTTACAGTTGCAATGGTGCTATAGCAGATTTCGGCTTCTCGTGCCAGTTTTGCCTCAGGTATGGCAGTCATTCCGATTATATCAAAACCCAGTGACCTGTAAACATTTGATTCGGCCCGGGTTGAAAACTGGGGCCCTTCTATACATACATAGGTCCCTGCGGGATGACTGTTGTAGCCGTTTTCGATTGCAATTTTATGGAGCAAATTTGACATCCCGGAACAAAAAGGATCTGCAAAACCCGTGTGAGCAACTATATCTTGATCAAAGAAAGTTGAAGGACGAAGTTTTGTCCTGTCATATATCTGGTCAGGAATTACAATATCCAGAGGCTTTATGTTTTCTTTCAGGCTTCCAACAGCTGAGGCGGCTATTATCTGTTTGACACCAAATTTTTTCAGGGCAAAAATGTTGGCTCTGGAATTCAGGTTGGTTGGAGAGACCCTGTGTCCTGTCCCATGTCGTGGTAGAAAACAGATCTTCTTTTCTCCAAAATCCCCCAGAGTAACCGAATCCGACGGTTTGCCAAAAGGTGTATCCACCTCTATCTGGCGGACGTTGTCAAATAGGCTCACGTCATATACGCCGCTTCCGCCAATAATTGCGATGTCTGCATGTCCCTTCAATGTATCACCTTATTTTCAAAGTTTTTTCCAGAATGTCTTGCCCTTTGTGATTTCGGAAGTTATAATACCTCTTCTTTCCATCTCCCTGAGAACCTCAACAAGACGGCCGGGCTGGGCTATTTCAAAAGACGTGGATTCCAATGAATGATGTTCATAAAGGGCATGTTTCAGAGCGGGAATGTCCCAGTATTCGGCTTCTTCACGCTCCATGGTGGCGGTAATGATGTCGGTCATATCCTCGATGAAATTCCAGGGATAGACGATCCATGCCCATTCCTCCAATCTTTCACCACAATAATCGGGTTCAAGGGCAGAGTTGTAGAGGTACTGGAGAGTAGCGGTCCTGATCTCTTTTGGTTCTTGCTTCTGAATATAATCCTTTGCATGAAGCATACTTTGGCCACTGTCTGTTATATCGTCCACGATGAGTACCTTCTTGCCAGTAGCAGCACTTTCTGCCAGTGGATAGCGTATCAGTGGTTCGTCGCCTGCAACGGCAGTTCCTGTATAGTGTTCGATCTTAAGGCTTGTAAGATCATCCAGTCCCAGAAAGTCACACATAACGCGACCGGCAAACCATCCGCCTCTGGCCAGTGCAATGATTATATCGGGTTCATAACCAGAATTCTTAACATCTTCAGAAACGTCCCTGCAAAGATTATAGATGTAATCCCAGTTTGTAATAACACATTTGAATTTATCAGGTAATGCCATTGAATTTCCTCCTGCTATGGAATGGTTTAACCGTGCTGTATTATATCTTTTTTCATGTAGTTCTTTCATGCACAACCTTTATGTACCATTATACCTTTATCAGATTCCTCGACAAACACAATATAAGCCACCCGTAGCGGGGTGGGGTAGCCAGGAGATCCCGACGGGCTCATAACCCGTAGACCGATGGTTCGAATCCATCCCCCGCTATACATCTCTTAATTGAAGATGGCTAATTTTTGCTGTATTGTGATTGTTGGAGTATCCACCCGTAGCGGGGTGGGGTAGCCAGGAGATCCCGACGGGCTCATAACCCGTAGACCGATGGTTCGAATCCATCCCCCGCTATACACTCTTCTTTTGGACATATCAACTTCCATTTCAACTTTAAAGAGCATTGCAGGTTTGTTCAATATCGTCAAATTTAAGGGTCCAGACTCATTCTAGAGAATATGTTTCCATTTCCTGCTGAATTGCTAGTCGTAGTTTTTGGTCTTGCAGCTGCTATGTCCTGGGGTACAGGAGACTTCAGTGGCGGTATTGCAACCAAAAAGACCAGTGTTTATGTGGTTGTTATGATAACCCAGTTCATAGGTTTCTTCTTACTTGTTACTACAGGCCACATAACCTCGGAACCCCTCCCTCTAAAAATTGATTATTTATGGGCTCTTCTGGTAGGGATATTTGGGAATGTCGGAATTCTTTCCCTTTACAAGGGCCTTTCATCGGGAAAAATGGGACTTGTAGCACCTGTTTCAGCGGTAGTTGCCGTTCTTGTTCCTGTTGTTTACAGCCTTTTTACAGAAGGGTTACCTGCATTCCATAAAATTTTGGGATTTAGTATTGCTCTTGTAGGTGTTTGGTTAGTCTCAAGCAGCAGCAGTATGTCAAAAATTAATACAGGTGATCTCAAACTCCCTTTTCTTGCAGGACTGGGATTTGGATTGGCTTACATCTCGATCGGTAATTTCAGTGGAGTTTCAATCTTCTGGACACTGGCAGTTGCTAAAATTGAAGGTGCAACAATATTACTAATATTTCTACTCTCAAAAGGTAATCTATGCATACCGGCTAGAAAAGTGGCTCTGCCCATTCTTCTCGCAGGTATTGGTGACACTGCAGGCAGTATCTTTTTCACAGCAGCAAGTCAGGTAGGAAGGCTGGATATTGCCACGGTCACATCTGCTCTTTACCCGGCAGGCACAGTCCTGCTTTCCTGGATAGTGCTTGGTGAATATCTATCGTCCAGACAATGGATGGGAGTATTGATGGCTTTGTTTTCAGTTATTTTGCTGTCTGCTTGATAGGGTACTGACCATTTGTCACAAAATAATTATATAAAACAATCGAGTACTATTGAAGCAGAACTTAAAAAGGACGATCCCGAATATGGTAATGGACAAACTCAGTAATTCCCTGCAGGATGCCCTCAAAAAACTCGTAGGTGCCGGACGCATTGATGAGCGGACGGTAAACGATGTTGTAAAGGATATCCAGAGGGCACTTCTTCAATCCGATGTTAATGTCAAGATGGTTATGCAACTTTCCCAGAGCATAAAGGAGCGAGCTCTTGATGAGGATGTTCCCCAGGGTATGAATCCCCGGGAACATGTGATACGCATCGTTTATGAGGAACTAATGAAAATTGTGGGTGAAGGTACCGATATCCCGCTAAAACCTCAAAAAATAATGATGATTGGGTTGCAGGGTAGTGGTAAGACTACAACCACGTCCAAACTTGCCCGCTATTTCCAGCGTAAAGGGCTCAAACCTGCTGTGGTCTGTGCTGATACTTTCAGGCCCGGGGCTTACCAGCAGCTGAAAACCCTTTGTGAATCCCTGAATGTGCCGTTCTATGGTGAAGAAGGCAATCCTGATGCTGTGGGTATAGTTGAACGGGGCCTTGCTGAAATAGACAAGTATGATGTGAAAATCATTGATACAGCAGGTCGCCACTCTCTCGAAAACGATCTTATCGATGAGATGGAGCGAATCCACGCAATTTCCAACCCTGATTATAAATTGCTTGTACTTGATGCCGGTATCGGCCAACAGGCAAGCGAACAGGCAAAAGCATTCAACGACTCAGTTAGGATTTCCGGTGTTGTAATCTCAAAACTTGATGGTACCGCAAAAGGTGGTGGTGCTATGTCTGCTGTTGCCGCAACCGATTCCTCGATAGCTTTCATTGGTGTGGGGGAAACCCCGGAAGACCTGGAAAAATTCGAGGCAGACAGGTTCATCTCCCGCCTGCTTGGGATGGGAGACCTTAAATCCCTGATGGAAAAGGCAGAAGAATCCCTCTCAGAAGATGAACTCGATGTTGAGTCCATGATGAAGGGGAAATTCACCCTCAAGGACATGTATAAACAGCTTGAAGCCATGAACAAGATGGGGCCTATGAAACAGATCATGCAGATGCTGCCACTGGGTGGTATGGGTATGAAAGTTTCCGATGAGGCATATGAAGTTACAGGCCAGAAAATGGCACAGTACAAAACCCTCATTGATTCGATGACAGAAGAGGAAATGACAAATCCGCGTATAATCGGCAGTTCCCGCATAAAAAGGATATCCATAGGTGCTGGTTCCAATCCGGAAACCGTTCGTGAGCTGCTGAAATATCATAAACAGATGCAAAACGCCATGAAAGGTATGCGTGGTGGCAAATTCAACATGAAGAAAATGATGAAAAAAATGGGAATGTAATCATTCCCTCAGTTCTATTTTTCCGTCTTTGTAACCGATATACACTTTATCGGTATTGGTAAATATTCCGTGTTCTACGATTCCGACAACATTTGACAGTTTATCTGCAAATTCCTGTGGATTTGGGATCTCTCCGAAAGCAGCATCCATAATGAAATTACCATTGTCGGAGATTACCGGTCCGTCTTTTCTGGATGCAGGGCGTATAACGGCTTCTCCACCCATTTGAGCAACCTGTTGCTGTACAAGTTCGCGGGCACACGGCAGGACTTCAATAGGAATTGCCATTGATATTGTTTCACTTATCTTGGAGTCATCCACCACTACAATGAATTTCTTTGCTGAAAGGGAGACTACCTTCTCCCGAAAGTGTGCACCTCCGCCTCCCTTTACTACATTGAGCTTTGCATCCACTTCATCGGCACCGTCAATTGCAATGTCAAGCACGGGATTCTCGGCCAGGCTTGTCAGGGGGATGCCTGCCTGTATCGCCAGCATTTCAGATTGGTAGGAAGTTACAACTGCCCTTATATCCAAGCCTTTTTTAACTCTTTCTCCCAGGCTTTTGATTGCGTAGGCAGTTGTGGAGCCGGTACCCAGCCCCACGATCGTTCCATCTTTCACAAGTTCTGCTGCGGCCTTGCCGGCAGCCTCCTTGCCCGGATGGTGACTTTTTGCATTTCTGTCCGTCATTGTATTGCCTTCTTATGGGGAAAGACGCCTGCGGTCCCTTGGGAACAACACGACATCGCGTATGTTCTCCACGCCAAGCATGGTCATCACAAATCTTTCACAACCCAGGCCCCAGCCGGAGTGGGGGGGCATTCCGTAACTGAAAGCGCGCAGGTAAAAATCAAAGCCTTCAGGGTCCAGTCCCTGATCTGCTATCCTGTTTTTGAGCATTTCCGGAACGTGTATGCGCTGGGCACCGGAGGAGAGTTCCATGGTCCTGTGCATCATGTCAAAGGACTTGGAGAATTCAGGTTTTTCCTCGTAGGGCATGGCATAGAATGGTTTTATTTCAGTTGGCCAGTCAATGATGAAATAGTGTTCCTCCCCGGTTTCTTGGAATACATGTTCCCCGATTGTATGCTCGGAAAGGGTGGAAAGGTCATCTCCCCACTTCAATTCCTCTTCACCATGGGAGTTGACAATATCCATCGCTTCCTGATATGTCAGTTTGAGGAATGGGGTTTTTGGAACCTTGAGTTCGATTCCCATTACTTCAAGAGCATCGGGTACGTTCTCTATGACCTGATTGTAAACGTATTCCACCATGTTTTCGAGGATTTCCATTACATCGAAGTGGTCGACAAAACTCGCCTCTATATCAATAGATGTAGCTTCGTTCAGGTGGCGTCGGGTATCGTGTTCCTCTGCACGGAAGATCGGCCCGATCTCAAATACCCTGTCCATTCCACCGGACATCAGGATCTGCTTGAAAAGCTGAGGGCTCTGGTTGAGGAAGGCTTCCCTGTCAAAATAAGTAATCGGGAAAAGGGCAGTACCTCCTTCGGTTGCTGTGGCCACTACCTTGGGACTTGAAGTTTCCAGGAATCCACCATTTGCAAGATAATTCCTGACAGCATGCAGAACCTCATGTCTTATCCTGAATATGGCATTTGTTCTGCTTCTTCTCAGGTCTATGAAACGTGAATCCAGTCTTGTGTCGAGTTCAGCATCCACTTTTCCTGTGGTGTCCAGAGGCAGGGGAGATTCTGCTTCATTGAGCAGTTCGATCTCATCGGGTATCAATTCATAACCATTAGGGGCTTTCCCTTCCGGCTTGATGCTACCCCTGACAGAGATAACGGATTCACGGATAAGTTTCCTGGCGAAATTGAATAACTCCCTGTCAATCTTTTTCTTCACAAGGGTTACCTGGGCTCTTCCCTGTCTGTCCCTCAATACCACAAAGCAGATACCTCCAAGGTCACGTACCTCGTGTACCCAGCCTGCAAGAGCGACCTTGTCGTCTCCGATCTGTTCGGGGTTGATCTGTGTCGTATAATGTGTCCTTAAATTTTTCAATGACATTTGTCCACCTTGATTGGAATGGTAGTGTGAATATGATTTCTGGTCATTATCGGTTTTCCTCTTAAAAAACATTCCTGTAAATATATCTAACCATTAGTTAAAGGGTCCCGTAACAGATTATTATACTTAACTATTTAATAAATGAACACATAGGAGGAGCAAAACTCAATAGGAGACGCTAGCTACAGTTTTTGTGTTCTCTTTTTGTTTATTTTTTGCATTTATTATTTAAATGGATTCATGGAGACAGAACGCGATGAGTGACAGAGATGTCTATGATGCGACCCATATTCAGGTGTTGGAAGGACTGGAAGCCGTGCGCAAGCGACCGAGCATGTATATCGGAAGCATTGATGGCCGGGGTTTACACCATCTTGTTTATGAAGTAGTGGATAACAGTATAGATGAGGCCCTTGCAGGCTATTGTACCTCAATTGACGTTTCTATAAACAGGGATGGATCGGTCACGGTCAGGGATGACGGCAGGGGAATCCCTACAGATATACATTCCAAATACAAAAAATCAGCACTTGAAGTTGTAATGACCATTCTGCATGCAGGGGGTAAATTCGATAAGAGTTCCTACAAGGTATCAGGTGGTCTTCATGGAGTAGGTGTCTCTGTTGTGAACGCTCTTTCTGAATGGAACGATGTGGAAGTTCACAGGAATGGTAAAATTTTTTATCAGCGTTACGTAAGAGGAAAACCTCTTGATGATGTTATCGAGAAAGGGGATACTGAAAGTACCGGTACATCGATAACTTTCAAACCGGATACCGACATTTTTGAAACAGTAGATTTCAATTTCGAAACCCTAGCCACAAGATTAAGAGAACTTGCATTCTTAAATCGTGGAATTAAGATTGTCATAACCGATAAGAGATCAGATGAGCCCCTGCAGGAAGTTTTTGAGTATGAGGGCGGTATTGTCTCTTTTGTTGAATATTTGAACAAGAGCCGCAATGTGCTGCATGAACAACCTATATATTTTGAGAGGGAAAAGGAAGATACCCGGGTTGAAATCGCCATGCAGTATACAGACAGTTATGGTGAATATGTTTATTCCTTTGCAAATAATATCAATACCCATGAAGGTGGTACTCATCTGGCGGGTTTCAAGTCAGCCCTGACCAGGGTTGCCAATGATTATGCCAAACGCAACAACATTGCCAAAGGGGACATCAAACTCAGCGGTGATGATATCCGAGAAGGGCTGGCAGGAATTATCAGTGTTAAATTAATGGACCCTCAATTTGAAGGGCAGACAAAGACAAAACTTGGAAACAGTGAACTTAAGGGTATTGTGGAATCCATGGTTTCTGAGGGTCTCTCGGAATTCATGGAAGAAAACCCCAAGATTGCTTCTGCTATCCTGCAAAAAGCAATGGATGCACGCAGGGCCAGGGAAGCGGCCAAAAAGGCAAGGGAATTAACGCGGCGTAAAAGTGCCCTGGAAGTCAGCACTCTTCCCGGCAAACTTGCGGACTGTTCTGAAAAAGACCCTTTGGTATCTGAAATTTATCTTGTGGAAGGTGATTCTGCAGGTGGTTCGGCAAAGATGGGTCGTGAGAGACGTTTCCAGGCAATTCTTCCGTTTAGGGGTAAAATATTGAATGTAGAAAAATCCCGTTTGTCCCGGATATTGAAGAATAATGAGATCCTTTCCCTGATCACTGCAATGGGAACCGGTATAGGGGATGAGTATGACCTCTCAAAGGCTCGCTATCACAAGGTAGTTATCATGACTGATGCCGATGTGGATGGCGCACATATACGCACCCTTATGCTGACTTTCTTTTTCCGCTACATGACCCCTTTGATAGATGCTGGCTATGTATACATCGCACAACCACCTCTCTACAGTATCAAGAAAGGTAAAAATCAACGATTTGCCTATACCGAGAGAGAAAAGGACAAAATAATCGAAGAGATTGGCGAAAAGGGTGTAAGTATACAGCGCTACAAGGGTCTTGGTGAAATGAATCCCGATCAACTGTGGGAGACAACCATGAATCCTCAGACACGCACTATTTTGCAGGTAACAATGGAGGATGCGGTCGCGGCCGATAAGATGTTCTCCGTTCTGATGGGAGATGAAGTTGCTCCCCGGCGTAAATTCATACAGGAGCATGCAAAGGATGTTATCAACCTGGATGTATGAGGTGGTATAAGATGGCAGACGATAATGATATAAATCCTCTCGATAAAAGTATCGAACAGCATGGCGGGGAAGGCGGACGTGTCGTTCCCGTACTAATCCAGGATGAGATGAAGCGCTCTTATATTGACTACTCGATGAGTGTTATTGTGGGAAGGGCCCTGCCTGACGCCCGTGATGGTTTGAAGCCGGTTCATCGTCGTATTCTTCATTCGATGAATGAAGCCGGTATTACTCATGATAAGGCGTACAAGAAATCCGCCCGTGTAGTGGGTGACGTATTGGGTAAGTTCCATCCGCACGGTGATACTGCTGTATATGACAGTCTGGTGCGTATGGTCCAGGACTTTTCCCTGCGTTATCCGTTAATAGACGGGCAGGGTAACTTTGGATCTGTTGATGGTGATTCTGCTGCAGCAATGCGTTATACAGAAGTCCGCATGGATAAGATAACCACTGAAATGCTTGAGGATATCAAGAAGGGAACTGTTGATTTCAAGCCTAACTATGATGGTTCCCTGGAGGAACCAGAAGTCCTGCCTTCAAAGTTGCCCAACCTGCTTTTGAACGGCTCCACAGGTATTGCTGTGGGGATGGCAACCAACATGGCCCCCCATAACCTCGGGGAGATTGTGGACGCTACTGTCAAATTGATTGATGGCCCTGATACTGAACTTTCAGAACTTCGAAAGATCGTGAAAGGACCGGATTTCCCTACAGGTGGTATCATAATGGGTACCAGTGGGATCAAGACTGCTTATGAGACAGGACGCTCCCCTATCCATCTACGTGCCGTGACCGAGATAGAGGAGATGAAGAATGATAAATACCGCATTGTGGTATACGAACTTCCTTATCAGGTGAACAAGGCACGTCTTGTAGAATCCATCGCCAACCTCGTAAGGGATAAAAAAATTGAGGGTATTTCGGATTTAAGGGATGAATCCGGCAGGGAAGGTATGCGGGTGGTTATTGAACTTAAGAAAGGCACCAATCCCAAAGTCCTGCTCAATCAGCTCTACAAACAGACCCAGCTTGAAACCACATTTGGTATCATTAACCTGGCTCTGGTTGACGGTGTGCCCCGCGTGCTTAATCTCAGGGAACTGATCCAGATATATCTCAAGCATCGTATAGATGTTATAAGCCGCCGCACGGCTTTTGATCTAAAAAAGGCTGAGGAAAGAGCACATATTCTCCAGGGGCTTAAAATAGCCCTGGATAATATCGATGAAATTATCAAATTGATACGCGGCTCTTCTACCACAGAGGAGGCAAAAGAAGGGCTTATAAATAATTTCGATCTGGATGAAATCCAGGCCAAAGCCATTCTGGATATGAGGTTGCAGCGTCTGACTGGATTGGAGAGGCAAAAGATCGATGATGAGTACGATGAACTGGTCAAAACTATTGCTGATCTTAAGGATATTCTTGCAAATGATGAGCGTAAATATGCGATTATTAAGGATGAAGTTCTGGAGTTGAAAGGTAAATATGGTGATGAGCGCAGAACCCTTATCCAGGGTAGTCGTGAAGAACTTGCGGATGAAGACCTGATACCCGAGGAAGAAGTGGTTGTAACCTCTACCCAGAGTGGTTATATCAAGAATATTCCTCTCCAGACATATAATATGCAGCATCGTGGCGGTCGTGGTGTGAGAGGTATGGAAACAAAGGAAGATGACACTGTGGGAAGCATCTTTGTGGCTTCTACCCATGATTACATCCTCTTTTTCACAAATCGCGGTAAGGTTTACTGGCAAAAGGTCTATGATATTCCCCGGGGAAGTCGCCAGTCCAGAGGAAAGGCCATTGTGAACCTGCTTGAACTTGCTGAAGGTGAATCAGTAAATGCTATGATTCCGGTACATGATTTTGAGAAGGATCGCTACCTTTTCATGGGTACCCGTGTTGGGACCGTAAAACGTTGCAGTCTTTCGGATTTCAGTAATCCACGCCGTGCCGGTATTATTGCGATTTCCCTGAAAGAGGGGGATGAACTTGTAAATGTCCTCCAGACCGATGGAAATCAGGATATAATGCTGGCTTCAAGGCATGGGAAAGCCCTGCGTATCTCCGAGGAAGATGTGCGTGTGATGGGCAGGACTGCACGTGGTGTGAGGGGTATGAAACTGACAGGTGCGGATGTTATTGTAAGCCTGGATGTTGTTGATTCGAATGCCACCCTGTTGACGGTTACAGAGAACGGTTTTGGCAAACGCACGCCATTTGATGAGTACCGCACTCTTCGCCGTGGAGGCCAGGGTGTGATTACCATAGCCACTGATATGCGCAATGGCCCGGTGGTTAATGTAAAAACGGTGGAAGACGACGATGAGATCATCCTGACCAGCTCTGCCGGTATTGTGATACGTATCCCCGTGACGGACATAAGGAAACAGGGACGCAATACCAAGGGTGTGAAAATAATGAATGTAAGGGAAAAAGACAAGTTGGTCAGTTTGGCCAGGATTAAAAAGGAGGAGTAAGTGTAACCTAAAGTTATACTTACTTTCCGTAGCATTTTTCAAGATGTTCCCTGGGTGTCGGTTTTGTCATGTAACTGACAGCAACTGCTACGATTGCTGCAAGACAATGATATTCATCACCGCAAGCCAGAGCAATCCCATTCCCAGTGCACCGGCAGCTCCTCCAAACCCTATGATTGCCGAGGTACTGATAAATGTGGCACCATCGGAAAGGGCAAGTATATAGGGATTGATGTGCCTGCCGGCGACCATATAATCGTCAATTTCTTTTGTCTTTTTGTATCCAAGCATTCCCAGATAGAAAATTATCATAAGGTAGATCAGGACAATTACACCAAGGACGGGCGTGCTTATCATGAGCATGCCTCCGTTTCCTCGCCGTCATTCCATTTCATTATACCATATATCATGCAGCTTATCGCACCTGCTATACACAGGATGTATGCTATCCATATTTGGGGTCTTCTATTCCAAGCATGAGGGCACCTCTATATATGCTATAATGACACATGCTAACATATTTCATAAATATGTTTTTATTGAAACATTTAACAGTGTTAATATCTGGATTATACTCGTTTGTTCCTTATTCATTCAATAAAGAAAGCGCCGGATGTTTCCTTTTCTGGCAATCAACGAGTTTCATGCAGGCCATTGAATCACCCAAAAAGAATATAGGGCACGTGAGACATTTCAATATAATTTCGCAGAAGGATGCTGCGACCAAATCTTTTTATGTAAATATACTTACTATTGACCCTATATCCGATTAAAAAAAAGAAGGCTTATGAGATGGAACTTGAAAACTTAAGGCACGGTACTGAACTCATTAAAAGAGGTTTTGCCAGAATGCAGAAAGGCGGGGTTATTATGGATGTAACCAACCCTGAGCAGGCGAGAATCGCCGAAGAAGCAGGGGCTGTATCTGTAATGGCCCTGCAGGCAGTTCCGGCTGATATCCGTAAGGCCGGTGGAGTAGCCAGGATGGCAGACCCGGAAATCGTTGCGCAGATCATTGATACTGTAACAATTCCTGTAATGGCAAAGGCCAGGATCGGGCATTTTGTGGAAGCTGAAATCCTTGAATCGCTGGGAGCTGATATGGTCGATGAGTCGGAGGTCCTGACTCCTGCAGACGAAATGTATCATATTGATAAAACCGGATTTACTGTTCCTTTTGTATGTGGTGCAAGAGATCTTGGGGAAGCTCTGAGACGTATCAATGAAGGGGCGGCAATGATACGTACCAAAGGTGAAGCAGGTACCGGGGATGTCCGTGAGGCAGTGCGCCACATGAAAAAGATCATGGGAGAGGTACGCGAACTTGCCGGCAAGGATAAGGAAGAACTCATCAAGGTTGCCCGTGACATCGAAGCACCCATAGAACTTGTTCTGGAGTCTGCGGATTTACAACGTTTGCCTGTGGTAAACTTTGCAGCAGGTGGTATTGCCACCCCCGCAGATGCTGCTCTCATGATGAGGTTGGGTGCAGATGGTGTATTCGTAGGTTCTGGAATTTTCAAGGCCGAAAATCCTGAAATGATGGCTAAAGCAGTTGTAGAAGCTGTTAATAATTATGATAACCCCGAAAAACTGGCAGAAATTTCCAGGGGAATCGGTTCAGGAATGAAGGGCATGAGTGCTGACACTATACCCCCCGAAGAAGCTCTGCAGACACGTGGCTGGTAAATTATCAACGGTGAAATTGATGCGTATCGGTATAATCGCCATACAAGGTGATGTTTCCGAACATATTGATGCCGTAGAACGTGCCCTTTGCGAAAGGGGCATTGGAGGTGAAGTGCTGGAAATCCGTCATGAAGGCATTGTGCCCCGGTGTGATGCCGTCATACTACCCGGAGGGGAAAGTACAACATTGGGCTGTCTGATTGAAAGAGAAGGAATTGCAGGTGAAATTCAGAATGCTGCAAAGAACGGTATTCCTGTACTTGGCACCTGCGCCGGCCTGATCCTTGTTGCAACCCGCGGGGACGAACAGGTATATAAGACTCATCAGCATCTTCTCGGTCTGATGGATGTGAAAGTGAACCGGAATGCTTTCGGAAGGCAGCGGGAGTCCTTTGAGGTTGATCTGGATCTTCCATTCCTGGATTCTCCCTATACAGCAATTTTTATCCGGGCTCCTGCAATCATGGATGCAGGCCCGGAGGTTGATGTATTGTCAACAATTAATGGGAGAATTGTAGCAGCAAGACAAAACAATGTACTTGCTCTGGCTTTCCACCCCGAACTGACACCCGATCTACGGTTGCATCATTATTTCCTGGATATGATTTCAGTTACCTGAAGTCAGAAATTAAAAAATCATAAATGTAATATACCTCTACCTTACTATTTTTATTATCTATCAAGGAGATCTAAATATGGTAAAACTCACAGAAGATATGAAAGAATCAATTGCCAATGTAAGGCCACTTCCCTTTGCAACCGCATCTAAAGACGGTATACCAAATGTAATTCCAATTGGTATGTGCAAACTGGTGGATGATGCAACTATCTGGATTGTGGACAATTATTTTTTGAAAACCCGCAATAACCTTAAAGAAAATCCTAAAGCATCACTTTATGTATGGGGTGAAGGCTCAAAGGGCTGTTTCCAGATAAAAGGTGATGTGGAAATTAAGACTGAAGGTGATGATTACGATGCTGCATATGCCATGGCAAAGGAAAAAGGAGATAAATATCCTGCCAAAGCCCTGATTGTCATGAAAATTAACGATGTCTTTGAGTGTAAAGGTGGCCCTGAAGCTGGAAAGAAGTTGCTCTGAAATTATGTTAGTCCTTTTTTGGGACTAACTCTGAATTTTTTTCATACCATTCATAGAGCTTGGTTGCCCACTTAATGGCTGCTTTTTCTGTACCCATAAGGTAGCTGTTGTCATAACGGCAGGTTTTCAACATAAGGGATAACAGGAAATATTGATCAGAAGCAATGATTAAGGAGGGCATGACTTCTCCTTTGTAGATCAATATCCGGGAATTCTCTGAATTTTTGAGTATTTGGGTTGCTTCAGGATGATCATTTTTCATTTTTTCAAATATCGGTTCTGTCATTATCAGCGATAAGTTTGCTCCTTTTGAAACCATTTCAGAGGCAAGCGGAGGATATTCCGGATGATAGACTGCAATAAAAGCTTTAATCCAGGTAGAAACCTTTGTAAGTGGTTTTATTTTTGCGAAAGGATCGAATGCATCAGTAAGGGATGGTACGATATATTCACTATTATTTAATTCTCCGATGTGGTGCAATAATTCTTTTGGAATAGGGGTTAAATCATGTTCATTTAAATAATCGAAATGATCTTCAAGTACATCAAATGTTTGAAAGACCTCCTGGAGCATTTGTGTCAGCAGCATGCCAATCCTGGTTAATGAATACGTACCGTTTTCCTGAACTATGAGGCCGTTTTCTTTCAGTATTTTTATCTGGGGAAGAATTGAAGGCGAAGTTTCATCAAGAATCTCTTTTATTTCATCAATATCCTTCTTGCCTTCCATAAGCAGGAGAAGAAGACCCTTACGTTTTTCGGAAAAACATGTAATGTCAATAAGTGAGCGCCTCATATCTCTTCTTCCTGCTTTGCTTCAATTGGTACAAATTCTGTCTGCAAATTGACTTCTTTTATATATTTTATATATGTCAATTAGATTATGTCTATTTATACTTTTGAGTGAGCATCATTTTAGTATCAGTTATCTTTTTTATTATCTATACTGTATCCCTATCATAGTACAGCTTCTTTTCAAATATGGCTATTGAAGGTGGTTTTATAGATGGCCTTATATCAGTTGTGAGGAAAAGATAACCTATTACATGAGTGTAGTATTCAAGATAACCCTTTATGATACGGTTTAGTCCCTCGATTCTTCTTCCTGAAATAAGGATTATGAACCATTGGAGGACAAGACAGATTCCTGTAAATATCCTATATATATATTACAATTCTTATAAGAATGCAATAAATGATCCTGAAAAATAATTCCAGTCTGCTGGCTTTCTTCTCATAAGAGAAGAGCTGTTTAATATTTGAATTCCGGATATCCATGCCACATCTATCCCCAATATTCTATACATACAATATAATTAATTTTTATAAATAACTATTGTATAAAATGCAATTGAAGATATAATTGTGTGTAGTCGATAACGGATATTCAGGGATGAAATATAAATTGAAATAAAAAGGACGGGAGATTTACTCTTCGGAAGTTTCTCCCTCTTCGCCGCCACCGAGAATTTCTTCGATGGTTTTGTCTCCATATCCAATAACTTTTGTGTTGATCTGGACAATATCCGGAGCGATCTCCCTTCCTCTGAGGAATTTACGGCGACGCATTCCTTTGTCTTTTGGCTTATATCCGACACCCTCAGCTACGAGTAATCTCTGCCTTTTTGGGCCGGGTACGTTCTTGCGCATGACAAAACCACTTCTGTCACTTCCTCCAGTTATCTGGATAGTGTAACCGGGGAGACCGACTACTGTTCCTTCTACAGTTTCGCCTATTGCTTTTCCTATGAACTTATTTGCCTCGCCACCACTCACATCGAACTGGTATGCTTTGGCTTTTGGATCTGATACGACAACTTTGAAATCTACCATTATTTACCTCCAACATCAATTAATATATTACTTGGCCCAGAACGGATTATCCTTGCGTTTGATTTCAAGGAAAGCATCGAGGGTCTCCATTTCATCTGCCGAAAGTGAGTCAAGTATCTCCGTTTCAAGCACCTTTGCATGCTTTTCAGGAATATTTGAATAAAGTACATCACCTTCTTTGATCTGGCGACCTATTGTAGGTCCATCAATCGCCATTGCAACTTCCATCCCTGCACTGGCTTCCTTGATGTTTTCTCCTTCTAATTGGAGCCCTTTGATTGTGCCTACAACTCTGCCACTGTTATCTGTAACACCGATGTTAGTTTTGACCTTTCCACCTGTGATTCTTACACCAACAACAGCAGGCTTGCTTTGTCTGAACGTACATTCTGGGAGAAGCAGGAATCTTGCAGGCTTGACTATGAGCTGGGATATTGTTTTTTCGGATTTCTCCTTCTTTTCTTTGACCCAGTCTTTGTAATCATCAATAAGCCTGTAAATAACATCGTTCTGGAATATTTTAAGATCGGCACCCTTTGCTTTTTCTTTTGCATCAGGTAACATCTTTACATTAAAGCCAATAAGAACCGCATTAAAAGGATCTTCGATAGCCGAAACCTCGATAATATTCCTCTGGGATACATCTCCTACTTCAGCTTTTCTGATGGGTATGTCCTCTTTCTGGAGCTCATTAACCAGTGCTTCCAGTGATCCGATGGTATCTGCTTTGAGAGTCACACCTGTAGTACCCGTACTAATCTGTACCTCGTCAAGTTCCTCTTGAACTTCTTTGACAATCGTTTCAAGGTGTTCCGGGTCAGCCACCCTTACAGTGGCACCTGACAGGGCATCATCTAGATTGGGCGCAGATATCTTTACACCAATAGCAGCCGTAACTGATTCCACATTCTGGAACTTTTCCTCGGAGGATATTTCTCCCATTGGATTGGGTTTTAGCAAAGCCCTCACTTTGGTCTGAATAGGCTCCCCAAGACTTCCGACTACAATAGTGTCCCCTTTTTTGAGGGTTCCATCATAGAGAATAATATCGATGGTGGTTCCCAAGCCCTTTTCTTCCTTTACTTCAAGTATTGTTCCTTCACCAGGCCCACTTGCGTTATAATGAAGATTAGATTCAAGGAATTTCTGGGCCAGCCCGAGTAATACCATAAGCAGATCAGGTATACCTTCGCCGGTAACCGCGCTTATTGGTATTATTCCTATATTTCTCTGGAAGTCAGAAACACGGTCATAGCGTTCGGAATTGAAACCACTGTTATATAGTTCCCCGACAATTTCATAGAACTTGTTATCAAGATCAGTTCTTACACGTTCACTTTGTTTGTTGTAAGTTTCCAGAAAACTCGCACTTTCATATGATTGCCAGCCATGTATCCTGTCAATCTTATTTGCAACAACCACAAAAGGAGTTTTGAATCGTTTGAGTATTTGCAGACTTTCTTTTGTCTGGGGCATGAAGCCCTCATTAATGTCTACAATTACTACTGCCAGATCAGCAAGTGCTCCTCCTCTGCTACGCAGGGATGTGAATGCATGGTGTCCCGGTGTATCTATAAATAAAAGGCCAGGTACGATGAAATTGTTCTTCATCCCGGAAGCACCACTACGTTCTATAATGGAATCGATCGTTACTTCCGTTGCACCGATATGCTGGGTGATCGCACCGGCTTCTCCTGCAGCCACAGAACTACCGCGTATCCTGTCTAACAGTGTGGTCTTACCGTGATCCACATGTCCCATAACGCATACAATGGGTGTCCTGAGATTTTCGTTATCGGTAATATGCATCCCTTCCTTAAGAAACAGGGGAGTGAGCAAAAGGGTACTCACTCATAGAGCCATTCTTCGTCTATACGGGAATATTCGTTTGTCTCATTATCCTTGAAATGGATGCTGATTTCTCTTTCAGCTGATTCTACTGAATCGGATGCATGTACCACATTTCTACCTGTTTCAAGAGCAAAATCGCCCCTGATTGTACCAGGCATTGCTTCGGCTGGATTGGTGGCACCATTTATTGTCCTCATGGATTTTATTGCATCCTTGCCTTCAACAATCATTGAAACTGAAGGAGCGGCAGTTACATAGGATATAAGTGAACCGAAAAATGGCTTTTCGCAGTGTTCACTGTAATGTTCCTTTGCATCATTCTCATCGATAACATTCATGCGCATGGCACTTATCTTGAGACCTCTCCTTTCGATTCTTCCTATGATCTCTCCAATAAGTCCCCTCTGGACTCCGTCGGGTTTGATCATAACATATGTGCGTTCCATTGATTAATTCCTCATCAGGCTTTTTTCATGTAGGTCCTGCCCGTTTCGGTCCAGATAGTACGCCTTGGAAGCCTACCCATCTTGTAGTTGTTCCTGCATTTAGAAGAGCAGAAATTGTAGGTAGAACCGTCCTTCTTTGCAAAAAGGACACCAGTTCCCGGTTCCAGTTTAGTTCCGCAGAAAGAGCATTTCTTGGTTTCCATTGCGCATCACCTTGTTGTAAGTTTCTTTGCCTCTCTGGAAGTCTCCATCAGCATCAGCACATCGCCGATACGAACAGGGCCCATACAGTTACGGGTGATGATCCTGCCCTTGTCCCGGCCATCCAGTACCCTGCACTGGATCTGGCTTGCTTCGCCATGCATACCGGTATTGCCGATGACATCTATGACCTCCGCGGCATATCCTAAGTTTTCATCTGCCATGGAGAATTACTCCTTTTATATGGATAAGTTTATTTGAGGGCACTGACTTTTTCGGCCAGGTCCTCGATGGTCTCTGCGCCCTTACCTGCATCTGTAATTACTACTGCAGCACAGCCAACGCCTATTCCGCAGGCAGCTCCGAGTTCTTTCTGCTGTTTTACGTAGATGTAAGGTGCATTCTTTTCTTCACAAAGGGGACCAATGTGAGCTACTACTTCTGCAGGTTCAACATCGTCTGCAATGACCGCCAGTTTTGCAATACCTCTTTCTACAGCCTTTGTAGCTTCGTTAGCTCCTTTTTTTACCTTGCCAGTATCTCTGGCAACTTCTACTGCTTCAAGAGCTTTATCTATTAGTTCATCTGGAACATCAAATTTTGCCATAATTTCTATCTCCTTCGAAATCACGGTTTACACCGCGGTTTGTCATTATTCATTGTATAGATGCAAACAAAGGTCAATTCTACCATACTGTTTACATTCGTTGGAGTATTTGGTATGAATCGCCACTGGTACATATATAACTTGCGACAACTCGATAGCACTTCTTGAATATGCCTATCGATTATAAAACTTCTGGTATCGATTTAAAAAAGTAAAAGGAAAAATTACTGGATGGGTTCCATAGCCATTGCATAGAAGTTAGATGCATTGGCAGTGATGTCCACCTTGATAATATTTCCATACTCTGTAATGTTGTAGTTTAGGCCTTTCTGACTTGTGTTGGATGCCCTTATTGTCAGGTTGGTCATTGTATTTTCTGTGGGGTTAGCATACAGGGCCGTTCTTCTGAAACTGCTGCCATCTTCAATAGCCCATTCAACATAATACTGGTCTGCGAACTCATTTTCCAGATCGACAACTTGCTGTATAGGGGCATCTGCACTTGCGAATTGGAGAATCTCATTGAATTTCTGGGCGGATTCTGCATCTCCTTCAATTACGTCTATTGTGTCTTCAACACTTTGTTGTTCTCCCAGGATCATGGGGGTTCCTATGACGTTGTAGATACCCTGTCCTCTGGAAAGGGGCTGGTATCCCTTATATGTTTCAGGAGCAGTATAGTACTGGAATGCCACAACCTGCGGGTCAATCTCATGCATTTCTATCCATGAAGAATTATCATATCCTGCTGAATACAGTTTGGTCACATTTGACCCGTAGAAATTATTGTAAACTGATGTATTACCCGTAAGATATTGCAGTGGGGTACCTTTCAGGTAGGCAATGTCCATGTATCTGGCTGTAGTAACATTATCCGGAGTTACCTGCAGACCATCCTGGATAGAGTTTAATGTTATCCCTATATGCTCTCCCGGCACACTCTCAAAACCAGATACCTGAACATTTTCAGATTGTTCATTATCGTTGTTGGTTGACCCGCCGCTGAAAAAGAACATTCCGATTGAGCCGACCATTATTACTGCAAGGAATATACCTACATATTTTGTATATTTTTTTTCATCTTTTTTTCTAGGACTCATGAATTCACTCCGCAGTCATCCCTATTGAATTTAACAACGATACTCTTTCTAATCTATAAATATCTTCGGACTTTATGTATTATGAATGGAGGTTGCTGAAATATTGATATGTTCGTAGATTCCAAGTATGCAATCTTTTTCGTTCCATTTTATATTCTTAAAAGTTACTCTACAGGCAATATCCTTCCCAGTGGCGGAATGTAGCCTTATATCTTCGCTATAAGCCTGGTTTTGGTTTATAGGCTTGTTTACGGAATCCAGGACATGTCTGTATCTCAGCGGATATAGATCTGTGATGTTCATCTTTTTAAGTTCATCTGCAGAGTACCGTATCCATTTCTCAAGTATCTTATTTGTATAAAGCAACGCTCCCTTTTTATCGGTTACAGTGATCCCTTCTTTTACATTGTCAATCAATATCTGCAAATCCCTGATTTCCTTTTGGGCGGATGACTTTTTGTGCATATTTGATAGGACTTCCCCGATTTGTTTTGCTATCGTTTCGAGATCATGTCTGGATTTGTCGGGGATCTCATATTCAGAATGCGAAGACAGATAGAGAGCAGCTATTATCTCGTTCTGGTATCGAATTGGAATTATTGCAGTTCCATGCAAGCCTTCATACCGGAGGTTCTTGCCGGTGGTGATTGCGCTGAGTTCGGAGTGATGTTTATACACCGCCTGTCCACTCATAACAAGGCGTGTCTGGACTGAATTCCTTTCATAGTGGGAGGTGCTATTCACAAACTGCTCAGACAGCCCGTGGTGAGTTACAAGGTCCAGATTTCCTGTTTTATCGTCAACAAGGTACAGGGCTCCCGAATCAATGGGTGTAATTCTCAGTGCAAGGTCCAGTAGCCTGTTGAAGACCTCGCTATTTGATGTGGCAGAACTGAGAACACTGTCAAGATCATACTGCAGGTGCATGAAATCATTGGCGTGCTTTCTTTCTGTGATGTCTACAATGATACCTTGCAAATACGTTACTTTTCCATCCTCATCATATTTGATAAAAGTCCTTTCATCTATCCACCTGACATCTCCAAATTTTGTCATTATTCTGTATTCCTGATTGAAATCAGTCTGTCCCGCATCGATTCTTTTTGCAAGTTCTTTCTGGACCCTTTTCAGGTCATATGGGTGTACTATGTCGGCGTAGACCAGCTTACCTGACAGGAAATCATTGACAGTGTAACCAAACTGTGTTATATTCTCTGAGACGAATTCAACAGGCCAGTCTTCTTCAGCCCACCATATGAATACGACTGCAGGGCTGTTCTTAATAACATCAGAAAGGACTGATTTTATTTCACTTGACCTTTTCAATTCTTCCATATACTGGTACAATTCTTCATCAGACAGTTTTTGCTGGATTATATTCCACATTCCCTGCATGAGTAATTTTAACTGCCTCACATCTGTAGATGTATAATCCTGTCCCTTATTGGCAACACCCACAATCCCCGCAATTCGACCACCTTCAAAAATAGGAACACTCAGATTTCTCTGAATTAATTTTTGATCAGTATCTTTCTCAGCTAAATATTCATTGTTCATTATGGGGGTGCGATGGTAAAGTGCTTCATCCCAGATACTGTAACTCTCTGCCGGAGCCTTATCGGAACTCTGTTTGCCGTTTGACCAGGAAATAACCGCATAGTTTGTTTCCGTTTCATCCAGAAATGCCAGAAAGCCGATCTTGCTTTCAGTTAGTGAAACTGCCTGTTCACGCGCATAATCCATAATTTCCTGAATTGAGGAATCAGGCATGGCATATAGTTTTAAAAGGGCTTCATGGCGTTTTTCTTCAAGGTAGAGGGCGTTTTCCACATTCTTTCTTTCTGTTATGTCAACAATTATGCCCTGCAGATATGTCACATCACCTGTATCATTGTGCTGGATTTTTGTGCGTTCATCCACCCAGCGTACATTTCCATCTTTTGTCAGGATACGATATTCTTTGGTGAACTGCCTGTTACCCTCTGCAACACACCGGGCCATCCCCTGGCGCACTTTCTCTATATCATCAGGGTGAACGATATCACCGTACACCAGTTTGTCTGATGTGAATTCTTCAACTTCATAACCGAATTGTGTAATGTTTTCCGAGACAAATTCCACGGGCCAGTCGTCTTCTGCTCTCCACAGGAAAACAATTACAGGGCTTGAATTGATTACTGTCTCGAGGGCCTTTTTCATCTCCAGGGCACCATCAATGATCTTTTTTTCTTCCATCTTCCTGGAAGTAATATCCATGATAATTCCTTCATAGTAGGTGTTATCCGGATTATGATGGATTATAGTACGTTCTTCGACCCAGCGTACATCTTTTTTCCCTGTGAGGATACGATAGGTAAGATTAAACTGTTCATCTCCACTTTCCAGATGTTTTTCCACCTCTTCACTTACTATTTCAAGGTCATCCGGATGGATTATGTCACTGTACCTTAAGGCGCCCGAAATAAAATCATCGGGAGTATAGCCAAAAAGAGAGATATTTTTAGAGACGAACTCCACAGGCCATCTGTCCTCTTCCTTCCATACAAAAACAATAGCAGGGCTTGCATTGACAATATCTTCAAGTACACTTTTCATTGTTGGGGTGTCAATACCTGCAGAAAAAGAACTGTCATTTTTCGGGGATGGATGATTGGGAGTTGCGATGGTATCACTTCTACTGATTGATCTTACTTATTAAAATTGGTATCTGAACACTTATATAATATACTGTATCGAATCAGCATTGCAATTGCTGTTTCCATATTTTTTCTCTTTCAATTCTGTTTTGTCTGTTGGCGGCACTGGATGAAGGCAATACTGCAGTATCGTATCCCTTTTCCTGTAACAAATACTCATATTTCCCGGCTCTTGTTTTTCCATTGAAAAGGATTTTACGTATGTTAGGTGCTATCACTTCAAGCAGGGAAAAATCATTGATAACCTCATACCTGATTTCAGAATCATCACTTCCCTTTCTTTCCGCTTCCCTGAAAACATCCCAGAGGCCTATTTTATGTTCTTTTAGGATCCTTAATTTTTCTGGATATTCCTTATTGTCAAGTTCCTCTCCGATAGCATCACCTGTGAGTTTCCAGAAATCATTTCCTTTATTGGCATAATATTGTTGTTGTCTGAGGGATTCTTCTCCTGGCAGGGATCCCAGAATTAAGATTTCGGTGTCCTGGTGAATTATCGGCTCAAGTCCTTTTTTTACCATCTACAAAATTGATGTGCCTATATTACAAAAGATATATGATACAGAGAAGGCTTATTCTACTGCCATGAGTTTTCTGAAAAAATGGTACGATAAAGTTTCCCGGAAGAAACAATTCACGACTCTTTATAGACGTGGTGAAGAAAGCTATGGGAATGGATATGTACTTTTTGAAATGGGCAATTATGAAGAGGCGCTGGATAAATACAATGAGGCGGCCGCTATATGGGGTGAACTGGAAAATAAATTAAGTGAGCTTGAAGATGATATGGAAGATGATCTGGCCACTTTGAGAAAAAAGTGCCAGAATGTTCTTTATAGCCGTTGTTTTGTCCTTTACAAAATGGGAAAGCATGAAGAGGCTCTTGAAGTGATTGATAGTTTTCTTGAAGATGACCCGGAAGATGCCGGTAAATGGTTTGGACATGGATTTGTAATGCAATCGATAGGAGAGCACCAAAAAGCGATTGAATCCTTTTCTAAATGTCTGGATCTGGATTCTGCTTTCTCAGATGCCTGGTATTGTAAAGCCACTCTTCTTTATCACAATGGTGAATTTACGCAAGCCCTTGAATGTTATGAAATGGCAGCCCAACATTCAGATGTCAAGGATTTTGCATTTCCACGATATTCATTTTTGAACATAAATCCAAAACCCAAACTTAAAAAAGATGCTGCAGGCATTTTATATGGGAAGGGTAATACTTTGTTCAAACTGGAACGGTTCGATGAGGCTATAGAAGCCTTTAATGGTGCCATTGATATAGAGCCAGAATCTCCCCAAATATGGCAGGGTCTTGCAAATACTTATTTGAAAATTGGAGACGAGGATAGGGCCGACAAGGCCTTTGCAAAGTTATTGGAACTTTATCCTGAAAACTCTCAGGCAAAAGACCACATTGAAACTGCCAACCCTGCTGAAGAGAAAGAGTGAATACCCTCAGTACATATATTTGTCTTCTTTTTCTTCCCATTCGGACAGCAATTGTTGGCATATTTTGCTGTCCAGCTTTTCCATATTCATTCCTGTATCAGTGTGATCATTACAGAGGGCCCTGTATATCTGTCCGTCGTCAAATCCGATTTTTTCTACCTCGGGTGTTGTTGTCCCATAATAAAGTGTTTTGATGCGTGCCCAGTACAGAGCTGACATGCACATAGGGCATGGGTAAGAGGTAGTATATATTTCGCAGTCAGACAGGTCAAATGTTCCCAGTTTTGACGAGGCTATCCTGATTGCCATTATTTCAGCATGAGCCGTGGGGTCATTAGAATCAAGCACTCTATTATGTGCTCTGGAGATTACATTTTTATCTTTTACAATTACAGCTCCAAAGGGCCCACCCAGGTTGTTTCTCATGCCCAGCCGTGCCTGTTCAATGGCAATTTCCATGAAATTATTCAGTGCCTTTGCCTCCGGCTACCCGTTTTTTAATTTCATCAATTTCATTTAAGAGGATTTCAGCGGCATCTTTTTCCCTTTGCCCTCCGCATTTGCAGGTAGTTTCCAGGCACTGGTCAATCAAGTCGAGAAATTTATTATCTCCTGTTAATTCATAACGAGTAGCGTGGACAGCTGCCTCAATAACTGCTGTAAGGCCCCGGTTAATGGCTTTTGGTCTATAATCATTGGCCACGGCATCCATTGGGATGATTTCTGCTGTCATAGCCTGTTTTGTATGTTTTATTTCATCGCATCTGAAAATAACACTGCTGGCTGAATTTTTTAGCATTGGTATGCTTTTTGAATCCAGGGGGTGGTATTTGAAATTCTCTTCTCCTAAATTGGAAAAAGTCGATTTAATAAAAAGTAAAGGGTCATAGGTCACATTGGCAGCAAAAATTTTATCCCGTTTCACATTTTCATAAGTTGTAGAACCTTTATAAAGTCTTATGAATACCCTGTTATCTTTGCGAATCAGGCCAATGGGGGCAGCATTGGGATTTTCCATGCCGGATGTTAATATGATCTCGGAAATTCCATCGCATATGCCGTATTTGTCAAGTTCTGAGATCTCCATCAAAACCGCATGCCTCCCAGGATTGAAAGGAAAAGTCCCCCTATAATTATATCTGCAGTTGAACCGGGATTTATTTTCTTTTTGAGTAAATCCTCATCAAGTTCAATTATTGAAGGAAGGGATGCTTCATACCCGGATGCTTTTATCTGTGTAACAATAGAGGTTGCCTCTTCTGAAACCTCAACTGCAGTTCCCCGGTTGAATTTAGTCTGTATGAATGTATCGGGATTGTTCGACAATAACTCGAGGAAAGTGTAAACAATGGAGCAATTTATATCTGTACAAATTCCTTTTCCTTCCATAAGGTCAGTAATTTGTTCACTGCACCAGCTGCACAGTTCAAAACCATGGGTCCACTCTTTAGCTATCATGTCGTAGTTTTTGGATATTTCCATCAATTCGAAAAGGCTGGTTTGATTTTTCCTTAAGTTTGTGATGGAATCCGAATCATTGAGATCAAGATCCTCTACATCCTGTACGCAGACATTTGCTTTTGCAAAAGCCTGATAGAAGTTAATAGAATCTTCAACATCTGTGTGCTTAACTATCCAGTGGGCTCTCTCAACTATTTTTTTTATATCAAACGTTTCATTTTCCTGAATCAGCTGACCTGCAGCTTTTGCCAGAGGCAGGAGGAGTAAGAACGCACCGAAATGTGTGTTTCCTCCTTTTTGCCATTTATTGCTTTCAAGCACGGCTTCTTTGAGCAATTCCCCTATCTTTTCTTTTCCGGAAGCAGCCCTTTCAAATACCGGATAAACACCTGTTGCAGATGCGAGGAAATGCTCATAACGTGTATCGACATAATCATGCATCCTGTCAATATTTCCGGGTTTGGGTGATGCCGATACTTCCAGTATCATTGCAAGCTGGGCACTGCGGGCAACTTCGGAGGGCTGTGTCTTGTAACAGGAGTTCATATCCCCACCGTTTATTTTTCTTTGGCGTGGTCGAGGATGTAGTCAGCCATTTGTTTTTTGAGTTTCATATACTCTTGTGGGGAGAGGTCTATAAGATCCAGCACACCATCTCTCATGAAACACGGTTTTGTGATTTTACAACACCATGCAAGACTGCCAAAGCAGGTACTGTCACCGTATTCAAGGGGGGTACCTTTTACAAATTCCATTTTCAGGTTTGCAAATTCCCGTGGACTGAAACCCAGTTGTTTGGCCTTATTATGTACAGCACAGGGTTTTACCGGGAGGCAGCAGAAAGTCAGTCCTCGCAGATCGCCCTGTCCTCTGCAAATATGTTTTGGAGCATTATACCAGCCGGTAATTTCCTGGAATTCAGAAACAGCCTCTACCAGGGAATCTATAATTTCCGGAGAGTCCATTGCCTGTCTTCCCACAGATACCATATCTGCACCTCTGGAAAACATCTCTTTTGCATCATCAAAATTCTGTACCGAATTATTGCCTATCAGGAATATACGTGTTGCATCCCGGATGCGGCGGATAGTGTCAAGATCGGCACCTGCACCTTCTTTCATGGCATCGACATGGATTATATCGGCACCTGCACTTTCAATTGCTTTTGCAAGTTGTATATCATCAACAACATTTGCCCTGATCTTGACAGAAAGCACGACACCAGTTTCTTTTATCTGTCTTATCCAGTCTGTAAGACGTGGGAGATCTTCCATAAGGGCCTCTCCAACTCCTGCTTCTTTCATCTCAGGTTGGCGGCAGTGTGCGTCCAGTTCCATTAATGCACCAGCATCCCTGATGATTTCTGCCGCATCAAGTAAGGGTTTAAGTTTACTGCTGCGCATGTTTATTCCCACTGTCCCATCGAAATCAACGGCATTTAGCTCTTTTGTGATATATTCGATTGGTTCCTGTGATACGAATTCTTTTCTTCCCCTTTCTATGAGTTCACATGCTGCAGCATTGGTTTTCTCATCAAGGTTGTATCCGCCCATTATCACAAGTGCGGCACTTTTGCCATAACTGTTTACGAATGAGCTGTCTGTAATACCCGCCATTGGAGCGATGGCGACTGGATTTTTGAAATGGATATATCCTATATTTAGGTCAAAAAGTTCTTGGGTCACGTTGAAAGCCTCTATTTCTCGTTGTTCAGGGATCATAGAAGAGACCTTCAGCATATTAATTTTACGAATTGAAAAATATGAGGTATAATAAAAAATAAAGGATCAATCAGTTCAGATCGACCCTTTCGGAAGTTGCAATGTATATGACACTTTCACATATGTTGCATGTATGGTCTGCAATACGTTCCAAGTACCTGAGAACAAACATCATTTCCACTGCATTTTCAATAATGGTTGAGTTGTCGATCATCATCTGGACCAGATCCTGCCAGCCTGCGTAAACATTCCTGTCAACGATGTCATCTTTTGTAGTGATATCTTTTGCCAGCTCGGTATCTAATTCTGCATAGGCTTTAATGGATTGCTCTATCATTTCTTCACATGTGGATATAATGGGTTTACATTCAGAAATTGAAAGAATCTTCTCCGCATCCATCTTTTTTATTCTTTTGGCCACATCTACTGCCAGATCGCCCATTCTTTCAAGATCGATTGATATTCGATAAGAAGCCGTTATCAGTCGCAGGTCACTGGCAATTGGCTGCTGTAATGCCAGTAATCTTGTGATTCGGTTTTCAATTTTTTCCTCAAAATCATTTACTGTATGATCCATTTCAATGATTTCCTGGGCAAGTGCTTTATCAAAATTTGCAAGTGCCTTAATCGATTTTTGGAACATTTCCTGAGATACGGCACTCATGTCAGAGATGTTTTGTTTTAATTCATCAAGTTCAGCGTGGTATTTCTCACGAACCATTTAATCACCCGAATCTTCCCGTGATATAGTCTTCAGTACGTTTTTCCTCAGGGTTTTCGAATATCTGGTTTGTTTCTCCAAATTCGATTATTTCTCCCATGAGGAAAAATGCGGTGTAGTCAGAAATTCTGGCCGCTTGCTGCATATTGTGGGTAACGATTACAATTGTGTAATCCTCTTTTAATTTAAGAATCAAGTCTTCTATCTTATTTGTAGATATGGGGTCAAGGGCACTACATGGTTCATCAAACAGTATTATCTCCGGTTCTACGGCCATGGTTCTTGCAATACAGAGTCTCTGCTGCTGTCCTCCACTGAGGTCCAGGGCCGATGAATCCAGCCTGTCAGATACTTCTCCGTAAAGAGCTGAATCCTGTAGGGTTTTATCCACAATTCCCTTTATATCTTTTTTTGAAACTTTGTGGATTTTTGGGCCATAGGCAATATTGTCGTAAACTGACATGGGGAATGGGTTTGGTTTCTGGAAAACCATGCCTACCCTCTTTCTGAGTTCGACTACGTCCACATCTTCATCGTAGATGTTTTTATTGTCGATTTTCACCCTGCCTTCAATATGACATACTTTAATAAGATCATTCATCCTGTTTATACAGCGCAGGAATGTGGATTTTCCACATCCTGAAGGACCTATAAGAGCGGTTACACTTTTGCTGGGGATTTTAATATTTATGTCCTGGAGGGCTTGATTGGATCCATACCATAGGTTGAGATCCTCAACTTTTATGTCTGCGAAATCATTAATTCCACTCATCTCTTATCCTCGAATAATTATCTGTGAAGTTTTTTCCTGTAATGTTTTCTGATAACAATTGCTATGCTGTTTATGAGCAGTACCAATATCAGTAACACAAGAGCAGTTCCGTACTGTATGGGCCTGGTTTCCGTAGGGTTGAGACCGGAGGTAGCCAGTATGAACAAATGATAGGGCAAAGCCATGAATTGTGAAAATACAGACTCCGGCAGACGTGGCAAAAAGAAAGCTGCACCTGTGAACAATATCGGGGCGGTTTCACCTGCAACCCTGCCGATACTCAGGATAATACCGGTTACGATTCCGGGTAATGCTTCGGGTAATACTATACTCCTTATGGTCTTCCATTTTGTTACGCCAAGTGCAAGAGAAGCCTCCCTGTGTGCCAGAGGAACAGTTATCAAGGCTTCTTTGCTTGCTCTGATTACCACTGGCAATATCAAGAGGGCAAGGGTAAGAGATGCCGAAATAATTGAAGGTTTAAATGCCAAATATTTGACAAACAATGCCAATCCGAACAATCCGAATACTACGGAAGGGGTTCCGGCAAGATTGTTGATTGCCATTTCAATAATCCAGGTTGAACGGCTTTCTTTTGCATATTCATTTAGGTAGATAGCTGAAAGAACACCAAGGGGAATTGCTACAGCCATGGATATGGCAACAAGATGTGCCGTTCCTATCAAAGCGGGATAGATGCCACCTTCAGTCATCCGGTTTCTGGGCATCTCAGTCAGGAATTCCCAGCTCATTATGCTGTATCCCTGTATTACAATGTAGAGTATAAGGATTGCTACAAATGCAACAACAATCCATATACATGCTCTGAGGAAACCAAATGCTAATTTTTCAGTAGTTCTTGGATCCAATCAGAGCCCCTCCTTGAGTTTATATTTTCTCTTTATCTTATCTGCAACCATATTTATTATAAAAGTTGTAATAAACAACACCGAACCAACCGCAAACAATGCATGGAAATGCGGGCTGCCTTTGGGTACTTCTCCCATTTCAAGTGCAATAGTTGCTGTCATTGTCCTGACGGGATCAAGAAATCCTTCAGGGAATCCAGGTATTATGGCCATGTTACCTGTTACCATCAATACTGTCATTGTTTCACCGATTGCTCTGCCTACTCCCAATATCACTGCGGCGGATATTCCGGAAAGGGCAGCCGGTAACGTTACTTTATAAATTGTCTGCCATAGTGTACTTCCCAGGGCTAATGAACCTTCTTTTAGTGCCTGTGGTACCGCATTAATGGCATCTTCGGAAATTGAAATTATTGTGGGTAGTGCCATCATTGCAAGCATTATAGAACCTGTAAGGGCTGTTTGACCTGTGGGTATATCAAAAATATCTTTTATAAGAGGGACCAGGACTACCAGACCAAAGAAACCGTATACAACGGAAGGTATGCCTGCAAGGATTTCAATGAATGGTTTTAGTAAGTCGGCGATTTTTGGGCTTGCCAACTCTGAGATATATATTGCTGCAGCAACGCCCAGGGGTACAGCTATGGCTATTGCGCCTGCTGTGACCAGAAATGAGCCGAATAAAAGGGGGAGTATTCCAAAACGTGGGGGTGTTGAAGCGGTGTACCATGAACTACCGGTTATGAAACCCGTAAAAGAACTTGTTTCGAATAACAGGTATCCATCTCTAAAAAGAAAAATACAAATGAAGAGAAGGACAACGACAGTCGTTGCCGCTGCTAAGAACAGGCTGATCTCAATGCCCTTCTCTTTAAGTTTTCTGTGAAACATCGCTCACCTCTAAGGGTTCATGCTTCAAATCATTTACTCAACAGGGAAGTATCCTACATCGTAGACGATCTCTGTACCTTCCTCACTCAGGATATATTCTGTGAAGTCTGCAGCAAGGCCGGTAGGCTGTCCGTCTGTGTAGAAGTGAAGGGGTCTGGCAAGTGGGTAGTCGCCTGCAAGGATGTTTTCGGAAGTTGGTGCAACCATTCCGTCTCCCTTGTTGACATCTATACCCTTTACGTTTTCATTGAGATAAGCAAAACCGATGTAACCGATAGCTGCATCGTTCTGTGAAACTGCCTGTACCACTGCACCGTTTGAGCTCTGTGCAAGTGCGTCCGGGCGGAATTCATTGTCTTCACCGAGTACTTCTTCGTGGAAGTAACCATAGGTACCGGAGCTGCTGTCACGGTTAATAACTACAATTTCTTTGTCAGGGCCGCCCACATCTTCCCAGTTGCTGATGGAACCGTCATAGATTCCCTTTATCTGGTCGTAGGGAAGCTGGTCTACGGAGTTTGCAGGGTTTACAACTATTGTGAGTCCGTCCCATGCGATTACGTGTTCTACAGGGTCAATTCCGTTTGATTCTGCTTCTTTGATTTCGGAGTCCTTCATCTTCCTGGAAGCCATTGCAATGTCAACGTCACCATCGATCAGGGCTGCGATACCTGTACCGGAGCCGCCACCACTGATACTGATTGAAGCCTCAGGATGATTTTTCATGTAGGTTTCAGCTGCTGCCTGTGCGAGGGGGAGCACAGTTGTTGAACCTTTTACATTAAGTTCTTCTGTTTCTCCGTCATTGCTGACACAGCCGGCGGTGAATAACGCCAGCACCATTATTAATGTAAGTCCTATTGAAAGTATTTTTGACCTTTCTACCATAGTTACATTATCCTTTTCCTTTTGAAAGCTTAAGCCTCGGAAAAAGTAATGGATACCGTACTTATAGTCTTTGCCGCAATATTCTATACTACACTATATTCCCACATATAGTCTATATAGGTATATTGTGCGTGTAATATCAGTGAACTTAAAAAAATAGAGGGTTATCATCAGGCTTTGCTTTAGGAGATTTATACGGGGAAGTACCCTACATCATTTATTTATGGAATCGAAAAAAGTGATTGAGTAGTTAATATTACTCGATCCCCAGTTTGACAGTTTCTACTCTATCTTGAAGAGAATGGCTTCTCTTTCAACCCAAAATTTTCATTTTTTTGTCAGGAAAAGCTATTTGACAGTTCAAACAATTTCATGTGAAAAACTCCGATT
>NZ_RDSK01000017.1 GCF_003722075.1 Methanohalophilus sp. RSK
CATTGGTTGATTTCTCGATATCAATAAGGGGTGTGGAACCGAAGTAGTGGCTTGGATCCTCATCGGTTACATCTGCTTCAGTTGGATCAGTACCTGTGACGTTACCCAGGTTGGCGTACTGGCCTTCCTCAGCGATACCTGTGGCATTGTACATCCAGACTTCACCGGGTTCCAGGATACCGTCATCGTTTGTATCACCGCTGAGATATGCTGGAGTGACTCCAGTGATGTTATCCTGCACATCGATGGAACTGAGGTTGACGTTACCTGTGTTTGTAACGTTGTAGACCCATTCGACGTCAGCTCCGACAGGTACAAGCGGACCTGTAGGAGTATCGGCGTCATCTCCATTGGTTGATTTCTCGATATCAATAAGGGGTGTGGAACCGAAGTAGTGGCTTGGATCCTCATCGGTTACATCTGCTTCAGTTGGATCAGTACCTGTGACGTTACCCAGGTTGGCGTACTGGCCTTCTTCAGCAATACCTGTGGCATTGTACATCCAGACTTCACCGGGTTCCAGGATACCGTCATCGTTTGTATCACCGCTGAGATATGCTGGAGTGACTCCGGTTATGTTATCCTGCACATCAATGGAACTGAGGTTGACGTTACCTGTGTTTGTAACGTTGTAGACCCATTCGACGTCATCACCGACAGGTACAAGCGGACCTGTAGGAGTATCGGCATCGTCTCCATTGGTTGATTTCTCGATATCAATCAGGGGTGTGGAACCGAAGTAGTGGCTTGGATCCTCATCAGTCACATTCTCTCCGACTTCAGGAGTACCTGTGACGTTACCCAGGTTGGCGTACTGGCCTTCTTCAGCAATACCTGTGGCATTGTACATCCAGACTTCACCGGGTTCCATGATACCGTCATCGTTTGTATCACCGCTGAGATATGCTGGAGTGACTCCGGTTATGTTATCCTGCACATCAATGGAACTGAGGTTGACGTTACCTGTGTTTGTAACGTTGTAGACCCATTCGACGTCATCACCGACAGGTACAAGCGGACCTGTAGGAGTATCGGCATCGTCTCCATTGGTTGATTTCTCGATATCAATCAGGGGTGTGGAACCGAAGTAGTGGCTTGGATCCTCATCAGTCACATTCTCTCCGACTTCAGGAGTACCTGTGACGTTACCCAGGTTGGCGTACTGGCCTTCTTCAGCAATACCTGTGGCATTGTACATCCAGACTTCACCGGGTTCCATGATACCGTCATCGTTTGTATCACCGCTGAGATATGCTGGAGTGACTCCGGTTATGTTATCCTGCACATCAATGGAACTGAGGTTGACGTTACCTGTGTTTGTAACGTTGTAGACCCATTCGACGTCATCACCGACAGGAATGAAGGGACCTGTAGGAGTATCGGCGTCATCTCCATTGGTTGATTTCTCGATATCAATCAGAGGTGTGGAACCGAAGTAGTGGCTTGGATCCTCATCGGTTACATCTGCTTCAGTTGGATCAGTACCTGTAACATTACCCAGGTTGGCGTACTGGCCTTCTTCTGCAGTACCTGTGGCATTGTACATCCAGACTTCACCGGGTTCCATGACCAAGTCATCGTTTGTATCTCCACTTACGTATGATGGAGTTACACCCATGTTGTCCTGGACCATGATGTCAGTCAGGTTCGAATTACCGGTGTTTGTGACATTGTAAGTCCAGACAACATCTCCACCAACTGTAACGTAAGGTCCTGTTGGAGTATCGGCATCCTCACCATTGGTTGCTTTCTCAATATCGATTGAGGAATTTACACCAAAGTAGTGACTTGGGTCTTCATCAGTAACCGTTATCAGTCCATATTCACCAGTTACTGTGGCATTGTTCTTATACTGGCCTGCTACCGATATACCAGTTGCGTTATAAATCCATACTTCATCCGTCTGGAGTATATTATCTCCGTCATCACCACTTTGATATACAGCAGTTACACCTTTATCGTCCGTTACCGTGATGTTTGCCAATGGTATGTTACCTGTGTTTGTAACGTTGTAGACCCATTCGACGTCATCTCCAACTGGAATGAACGGTCCTGTAGGAGTATCGGCATCGTCTCCATTAGTTGATTTCTCGATGTCGATTCCTGGTTCAGGTATTTGGAATACAATGCTTCCGAAATCCTCTCCCACTTGATCAGGTGTGGCACCTGCAGCAATTTGTACTTCAAATGTAGCACCTGGAACGAGTGTAAAATAGTTACTGAAATTACTGATACTTATCTCGTATACCGAATTCACTGCATCGTTTGACAGGCGTGCATCAACATCAGAATAGGTCATACCGGTGTTAGTATCTACAGACCAATCATTGTTACTCACTGTAATAATTGAATAATTGGAATCCTGATATAAGTTGATAGTCCATGATTCACCTACACCAAGTCCAGAGCCTGCCGGGCCTGCAGCCCCTATGGTGTCCGGACTGGTATTAGATACGTCACCATCGCCATCATAATCACCGGGGATTCCATAGACTTCCGACATTCCATAAAGTGTATCGTTTACCATATCATAGTGGGCATATATTTTTGAAATATCAGAACCACTGGATTCACCTGCTGATGCCATTGAATCATCAAAATCCTTACCAGAATCATTCTTTGGATCAATCATGTTCCATTCAGAAGTTACCAAGATATTTACTCCACCTTGCCTTACTTCCATACGATCTCCAAAGGGCCCTTCAGGGTCATAAGTGTGTGAAAGATTATTGTTTTGCCCAAATGCCCAATTCACATCCCACTCCCCGGTATCATTGTATCCATCCACTGTTATAGCCGAGGCTGCGGGAATTGTAATAATTAACATTAGTGCTGCGCATAGAGCCAGCGCTATCTTCATTTGATTCATCGTATCCACTCCATTCATACCACCGTTATTATAGGATGATTAAATCTATGAAGTGGATGATTTATACTTATGTAGTAAACTAAGTTTCTAACTATACGTATACTTTGTTTCTAAACAAAAAATTGCACGCAAAAGTAGGAGATTGGAAGACAAGTCAGGTTCAGAAATGTCAATGAACAATTAGTTTATACTTTGGTGAAAACCGAACCATCGAAAATTTGGCTCATTAATTTAGTAGCATTATCCGGTATTTTTGTCTTTTTCCCTTTATCTCCGTATTCCATATTCAAATAATCGGAAGGAGTCTTGCAGACACCGTTTTTATTATCAGAGGGGTCATAGTCCTCTATGAAGATAACACATCCTGTAAACCCCAGATCTTTTTCCACATGATCCAGTGCATAGTTTACTCCATAAGGGCAGCCCACACCCGGCATGAAATATTTGTATCCTTCTTCTTTCTTCTGTTTAAGCCAGGGAAAAAGGTTCGAATCGCTATCAATAATGAATATCCTGTCACTTGTAAATTCATGCTCCTTAAGGACATCAATCATTTTTCCCAGAGAACATGGTATATTACATTTTTTGTCATTTAATTTAAGGCAATCCTGACTTTTCCTGCCATCAGAAGGAGTATTTAAGGGGCAGGAATTTTCACCCAGGGGTTTTGCACAATAAGGAAGGAATGACACACATTTATCCAACTCTTCTTCAACAACCCTGCTTATGTCCATTGAAGGAGGATAAACAGCAACGTTCGGGTTTTTGGGTATTGTTTTTTGCCTGTTCAATCCGCATTTCCTTGCCACCATAAATTTGCTGATTGAATATGGAGTCAAAGCATACACTAACTCTTTAAAAGTAAGGGAACTTTGTTGTTTCGTGCAGTTTGGGGGGGTGTGTTGTGTCATGCTCATAATTATAATTAGTGTTATTATATATCTATTTCTATCTAAAATATTATATATTTACTGAATGTATTATACTTATGTAACTGGGTTTTTTAACTAACACAAGGCTGGCTAATAAAATCCATCGTAATTAAGATTCGAAACATAGTTTCTAAACATTGTTTTTGGCTTTATATTTATGGTTTTAATACAATTCAAAGTTTCAGTATCATTGCGAGATCGTGGAAGGTTTTTCCTTTTTCGGTAGTAACATAACGGCCTCCTTCCTTACGTATCAATTCTTTTTTTTCCAGCATTTCCAGATATTTTTTTGCAATACTGAAGTTTAAATTTGCATTATATACGATCTGGGTTTTGTTTGCCCCACTCATTGCTGCGTCTAATATCTCAGCCGAAATATCGATTCTGCTTCTTCGTTTAATGGCCACCACCTCCACCATTTACTCTTTCAAAGGGGACAAATAAACCTCAATAAACCCCACAAAGTAAAGGCTGAGCATTTCAGACTCCCCATATATTCATTTTGACCGGTACCTGACCGCTACAAATACGGCTATTATAATTATTAATCCCAGTAAGACAAATTGAAACACAGAATTATCCTGAAATGTTTCCATTTTGTCTTTATTTACAGTAAGATCCAGTTCGATAGTATCTCCGGGGTTTGCATTTACAAGTTTTTCCCCATCATATTCCGCTTCATTTCCATTTACATAAATTGCTATATTTTTGAAATCATCAGGCTCAGCTGTCACAATCAGGCTGTTTCCCGACAGATCACCATAAACCCCTGCATTACCGGTTTGGATGCTTCCTATTATCTGGTCGTTTATTTTTGCTGTAATGTTCGTACCAGGATCTGCCTGTGAACCATCAATTGTTACATTTCCTTTGATAACTAATGGTAAAGATGGCATTTGCGGGCTTTCCTCATCTGCTGCTACTGACATTGTTGATACTGAAAGCAACATGAATACTTGTAGTAGTATTATCAGCACACGCCAGGTTCCGGTACATTGCATGGGATCACATCACTTGATTGGGATTAGGCCGATCATTGAGGATCGGCCTTTTTCACTAATAAGAGGAGCTCTTACTCTGGATATCCCTCTTTATTTCACTTCTCTGATTTGTATTTCAGGAAGGCAATTACTCCCAGAAGTGCTACCAGTACAATCGCCATCACACCGATTCCTGTCATGGAAGTGGGCTGTGATTCAGGTGCTGGCACATCATCTCCTGTATCTTCCCCAGAAGAACTGACTCCTGCAGATGCGGTACCATCTGACTCGCTTTCCTCACCTGTGCTTTCACCTGTTGTTGCCTGATCCACACCATCGGTTGAAGTTGATGAACTTGCCATTCCACCACTGGATCCTGCCATTGAGCCACTGGATTCATCCGAGGATCCTGTGTCTTCACTGCTGCCTGTAGATGCTGCTGTAAGACTGAGTTCAACGACGTCACCTGGTTGGGATTCAGCCAGTTGAGCTGTAGCATATTGATCTGTTTCCATACCGTCTACATAGAACTTCAGGTTCTCGTAGTCATCGGGTTCACAGGTTATTGCAAGCTGATTTTCTTTGCTAATAATTCCATCTGATTGCAGAGTGGTTGAACCAACCTCTTTGCCATCAAATTCTACTGTAACTTCCGTTCCGGCAGGTGCTGCATTATCTCCCTGCATTACTTCGCCCTCTACTATAAGGGGCAATGAAGGTGAAGCACTGCATGCCGGTATCGTTGCTATTGCGAATAATAATACGAATACCTGTAAGATTATTGTGTATCTGGTAAAGCTCCCCTTTTTGATCATTTAATCACCTTGAGTTATTATATGCAAGATTATTTAAATAAAAAAAGGTGAGTTCGCAAACCCACCTCAAATTTTTACTTTTGTCTTGTCCCTCACATCAGAACCCGCTAAGGGTGTCTTCCCCGGTCACGTAGACCCAGTGTCCCTCGTATGGTCCCATGTCGTAGACGTCTGTTCCTACGTGGATTCCAGAGATCACTCCGGTTTCCCCGTTGTGGCCAATCTGCTCATAAGACATTGTGGCAGGGTTGTATGGTCCCTTCACGGTTGTGTAGGAGTCATCGATCGAGACGAGTACCAGTTCAGCAGACAGTGTGTCCGTTGAATCAGTGTAGCCAATCGCATTCCAGCCTTCGTAGACTGTCATTGTGGCAGGCACTGCTGGAACTTCAGGTTCGAGCATGTCCTCTGCAATGACCTGAGTGCATTCCTCGGAACTCTTGATCCAGTATCCCTTGAGTGGTTCGAAGTCAGTGACAGTGTCCCAGGTGCCTGCGGATGCATTGTAGTATACAAGTGCATCATAGTTGACATCTGCAAGGACATAGCCAACACTGCTGTTGTTCAGTTCAGATGGTACTGATATGAAGTTCCAGCCGGACTGGATTGCAATTCCTTCTGGAAGGACCACATCGATTGTGGTGTCCCCACCAACTGGATATTCATTCATCTCGGTATCTTCTACTACACCATCAAAGGCGTATGTACCTTCCTCGTTAGAGGCACTGACAGTGTATTCGAAGCTTGTGTCACCGTTGAGGATGAATGTTACCTCATTGCCAGCTACTATCACATTGGTTACATTCAGTGTGGAACTGACATATTCGAATCCTTCAGGGATCGTCTCAACAACCTGAGAACCTACGCCGTCATTCATCACTTCGATGCTGACGTTGAACTCATCGCATGGTCCGACTTCTGCCGGATCAGGCATGATGTCCCTGGTTGCGTTGACTGTAACTTGATCTTCTACAGTAGCAGTACCACCATTAACTGATACACCTGCAATAGCTGTATTAGTTTCGTCCTTGAGAACCACATTGTTCAGGCTAAGGTTGTATGTGTCCGCTGCTGCTCCACTCTTGACTTCAAACTCTACTGTTATGAAGTCTCCAGCTACCGGTGCATATGTACCTGTTGTGCTTGCCAGTCCATAGGAGATTGTGCCTGCACCGTCATCTCCACTTCCAGGCTCCACAAGTGCACTGCTTCCAAGCAAATCATGGTCAGTTATACTGTTCACCATGAGGACACTTGAATCATAGTTCAGATCCATTGTAAGTGCTCTCAGGTCGTCCGCACCAGAATCAACTTCCACAGTCACACTGAATGTGTCACCGGGTGCGAGACCGGTTGTACTTGCTGGCATTACAGAAACTGCAGCTCCATCGGGTGTTGTTCCACCATTTGCAATGGTAGCAGTACCACCATTAACTGATACACCTGCAATAGCTGTATTAGTTTCGTCCTTGAGAACCACATTGTTCAGGTCAAGGTTGTATGTGTCCGCTGCTGCTCCACTCTTGACTTCAAACTCTACTGTTATGAAGTCTCCAGCTACCGGTGCATATGTACCTGTTGTGCTTGCCAGTCCATAGGAGATTGTGCCTGCACCGTCATCTCCACTTCCAGGCTCCACAAGTGCACTGCTTCCAAGCAAATCATGGTCAGTTATACTGTTCACCATGAGGACACTTGAATCATAGTTCAGATCCATTGTAAGTGCTCTCAGGTCGTCTGCACCAGAATCAACTTCCACAGTCACACTGAATGTATCGCCGGGTGCGAGACCGGTAGTATCCGACGGATTGATAGACACCGACGGCTGTGCTGCTGCAGAACCTATACCCATGCATAAGACGCATGCAGCTAATATCAAAAGGGTGGTGACAGATGTCACCCATCCCCCGAATTTTATTTCATTCATTAATTCTACACCTCCCAACGAAGTTGGTAGTTATTTATCCCTGGTATACTCCAGAGAATTCAACAAAGTCGCCGAAGTCTACATCTCCATCGTCATCGAAGTCTGCAATTGGATTGTAGTTTGCATCCCCGGTGGACGTATCATATGCTCCAGAGAATTCAACAAAGTCGCCGAAGTTGATTACTCCGTCGTCATTGAAGTCTCCCTTTGTTACATCTCCACCATTCTGATCACTGATCATGTCTGGTGGGATGAACAGCCTGAAGTCACCGTGGGTGACAGCCATGTTGTCAGTGCAGAACTCATCATCGATCTGCAAATACAGTGCATCCACACAGGTCCAGTCCCCACTGCAGTCAGTGTCGAAGAGACCGACTGTAAAGGTTGGCCAATCTGCGGGATCTTCTTCAGGATCAAAGTTTGGAACTACACCCAGCAGGTCCACATCAGAATTCATTAGATTTTCATCCGCGTCATCCAGGGTCTGTCCAAGATCCAGAGCATGCTGGTCCATTACCTTAGTGTTGTTTGGATAGAATGCTTCCTTAATGGAGACATCAGTCAGTCTGACATCATAGAGTGTTACAACGCCTGTTTCATTAGCAACTCCATCCATGTCGATGTATGCGTGGTCTACACCTTCAGTGAACTCATCATCGTTGTTTCTGTCAACGTATTTTATGAGGTCATAGTTTGAGAACACCTCTGTAAGTGCATATTCTACATCGATATCACACAGGGTTACCTTGGTACCACATTCTGGCCACTCTTCCATTTCAAAGAATGGACTGTTCGGGTCGTTTACAGGTACGTACAGTCTGTGATCTCCGACTGTAACAGCCTTGTCATACTGGAATTTGTCTGTCATCTGCTGGAAGTAGAGTTTGTCCGGGCAGGTCCAGTCTCCGGTACAGTCAGAATCGATGTATCCGATCATATCGTTGAATTCAGCGTCCTGTTCCCAGCTAAATGACTCAAGGAGTCCATCCCAGAAGAAGCCAAGATCAAGGGTATCTACATCCCCATCTTCAACAACAGACCATGCATCATACACGTAAGTGTCGCCAGTAAGGCTCACTTCAACTTCAACTAGCCTGACATCACCGGCATCTACTTGGTAATTGCCATTGACATCAAGATAGAGTGCATCTCCCAGTGTGTATCCTGGCAGCTCATCGTTGTCCATATACCGGATTAAAGTCTGGTCTGCGGTTGTGAGGTCGTGTCCGAGATCGAATTCATCACTGACCTTTACCTTGGTGTTTGGACCATATTGGGTTGAAACGTTCGTAAGCCTGACATCGCCGAAGGATACTTTTGAATCGTTATCCATGTCAACATACCATTCAGTGCCGCCACCATAGGTGTAGGATGCAAGTTGTGCATCAAGGTTTGTCATTAACATGTAGGTTGCATCGTGGTCACCCTGTATGACCTTTGTACCACATTCAGGTACACATTCATCCCCTGGGGGGATGTAGAGTCTGGTGTCACCGATTGTGACGGTTTCATCCATCCAGTATGAGGATTCATTATGTGGCTGGATAAGGTAGAATTTGTCAGCAAAGCTCTTGTCATCGCTGTTGTCGGCATCAACCCATTTTATAAGGTCACCGACACATCCTTCTCCGATTGGTGCAACTTCCATTCCGTATGCAGGATGTCCCTGGTCAATCTTGTCCCAGGACTGTCCATCTACACCCTGTGACTCTACGAAATCACCGGCATTAGATTCAGCAAGGGAATAAACATCCACTGCAGGCAGATCTGTTAACAGTATGTCACCTGTTGAAATTTCCGTATTTTCGTCAAGGTCAAAAGCTACACCATCATAGAGGTCATACATACCGTTGTCGTTGACATCTACATAGACGATCGGACAGTCAATTACTTCCTGAACAACATTCTGATTGTCCATATCGTTTGATGCAACCTTTGTGTTTGGCTCATAATTTGTGTGCCAGTTAGAAATACGAATATCACCGGCAGTAATAATTCGTTCATCCTGACCATTGAAATCGGGCTCCAAGTCAACATAGTAATAACCATGTAGCGACTTTACTACAGTCGCATTTAGAGCATCATACAGGACAAATGTAGTCTCATTATCACATTGTTCTACTTCTGTGCCACAGGGTTTATCCCAGGTGCACTTTACGTCCTCTGCCGCAGCTGCGCCTGTGAAGGCCAGGCATAACATTGCTGCAAGCAAGAACACACTTATTTTCCATTGCATTCCTTTTTACCTCCGTTGAGATCTGATCTTAGTTTCATTTCATAGCGGTCAAAAGGGATGCAGTTAACCGGAACAGCCCACATGCCATAAGGGAAGGAATTAACAGTCCCGATAAACATCGGGAGGTCAACACCTTCAACAACAAACGCTCTCACTTCCTTCCCCTTGGCAAGTGAAGCTGTTCGGGTACCACCACCATACCCCTTACCACTTCACATTAATCTACATCACGAATGGTTATATACTCCTACGAACCGCAGATTAGTACCATAAGTACGAATCTATAATAGGTAAGTCAAAAAAAGTAGATATATCAAAAAACACTCATCATATTTGCAGCATTGCGTTTTTGGATCATCTATGCCTGTCTATATAATATCTATATGATTATGATTATATTGTTCAGGCAAATCTTCAGGTCTTACTACTAAATATTCAGTAATTACCGGATATTATATTTCATATGTTACAACAACTTCGCAGCAATGTGTTTTTTTAATAAGCATGCAATACATCCTCTTTTACTCAAAAAAACAATGTTTCTAAACTCATATCTTCATTTTGTCTTAGTAAAATCAATAAAAAGAGTACAAACGGACCTTTCGGGAAAAGTTATTTACATTTCAAAACAGAAGTTGTTTGCAGTCATTATTATGGGGGTATTTAATGGAAGTTTTTGAAGCAATAGAGAAACGCACCAGCATCCGGCAGTTCCTTTCCCGCGAGGTCGCTGCCGATACTCTGGATAAAATACTCTATGCAGGCACCCAGGCACCGAACGCCTTTAACAGCGAACCCTGGGAATTCATCCTTGTCAAAGAGGAGAAACTAAGGGCACAGCTTGCCAGTATGAGAAAAAAGGCATCAGAACAGCAGAAGGCCATCGAGACCGCACCCGTTATTGTCGTGGTTTGTTATAACAAGAAGTTCGGGGACGAAGCTGTAGGTTCAGCTTTTGCCTGCATAGAGAACATGCTGCTTGCTGCAACTGCTGAAGGACTGGGAAGTGTAATCCTTACATTCCATGGCAAAAAAATAATGGACATGTTCGCCATTCCGGATGGTTTTGAAGTGGCAGCCGTAATTGCTATGGGGTACCCTGCAGAATCTCCTGAAAAACCTTCTCGTGTGGCAGTCAGGGATAAAATGCACATAGATAAGTTTTAATTACTCATGTTGTCAAATATGATAGCTACTGATTGTGGGAGTTGAATAAATTGCAAGACATACTCAAAGATGTAGATATAGAGCTCGAGAACATTCGTACGGTTGAAGAGGCAGTGGAAATGGCAATTGCCCTGGAGGATCAGGGGCATGATTTCTATCTTGAAAGAGCAAAACTTTCCGGCAATCCCGGGGCAAAGAAAACCTATGAGTTCCTGGCCGAGGAAGAAAAACACCATGCTCAGTACCTCCACAAATTTCTTGAGGGAAAAGAAGTCGAAATACCTGAATCCAGTATCCCGGATTTCCGTGGATCGTTGAACGTGGAATTCACAGAAAACAATCTGGAAGAGATTGGTATTATGCTTGGTGCACTGCGTTTTGAAAGAAAGAGTGAATATTTCTATCTTGAACTCGAAAAGAAAGCCACCGAAAGGGCAGAACAGGAATTTTTCAGCAAGATAGCCAAAGTTGAGCGGGGCCACTATGAACTCATTGATGGTTTGCTGGATGAGGCCACCGGTTTCAGGATGCAGACATAAATTTGGCAGGTGAATTTTATGGATACTCCAGAAGAGCCACTGGAAATTGCAGAAGGGGTTTACTGGGTTGGTGTAATCGACTGGAACCTGCGTGATTTCCACGGCTATGAAACTCCCCGCGGGGGCACATATAATGCTTACCTTATAGTAGATGAAAAGATCACTCTCATAGACACTGTAAAAGCATCCTTTGCAGACGAGATGATCGAAAGGATCAGCAGGATAGTGGACCCCGCAAAGATCGATTATATAGTAGCCAATCATGTGGAGATGGACCACTCCAGTGCCCTGCCAAGGATCCTGGAAGTTGCTCCGAATGCCAGGATATTTGCCACCGAAAGGGGCAAAACCGGACTAAATGAATATTATGCCGAATCCGGGTGTAGTGGCTGGAACCTTGAGACCGTGAAAACCGGGGACGAATTAAATACCGGCAAAAGGACCCTTATGTTTATTGAAGCGGTCATGCTCCACTGGCCTGACAGTATGCAGACTTACCTCAAAGAGGATCACATTCTCTTTTCCAATGATGCATTTGGACAGCACATTGCCACCTCCAAGAGGTTCGATGATCAGGTAGAAGACGTGATGGAAGATGCCGCCATATATTTTGCCAATATACTGACTCCCTTTGCATCCCGAATACTCAAACATCTTGAAACTGTCGGGAAACTAGGATTACAGATCGACATGATCGCTCCTTCCCATGGTGTTATCTGGCGCAATGATCCGCAACGGATAATCGATGCCTATGCAAAATGGGCTTCCGGGGCAAGTGAGCAAAAAGTGCTTGTGATCTATGATTCAATGTGGGGCAGCACAGAGATGATGGCAAAAGCAATTGCCGACGGAGTGCGGGCCTCAGGCACTGAGGTTGTCTTGTTCCACCTGCGCAAAAATGACTGGAGCATGCTCATCAAGGAATTAATGGAATGCCGGGTCTTTGCCCTTGGATGCCCCACAATGCACAATGGGATGTTCTTTACAATGGGTGGTTTCCTGACGTACCTGAAAGGTTTGCGCCCCAAAGACAAAAAGGTATCATTCTTCGGGTCCTATGGCTGGGGTGGCGGTGCAATCAGGCAGATGGAAGAAGCTCTCAAGAATACCAAAATGGAGTTTGTGGAAGACCCTTTGAAGGTGAAATTCAGACCTGAAAAGGAAGATTTAGAGGGTTGCAGGCAACTGGGAATAAAACTGGGTGAAATTGCCCGGTCCTGATTATTCCCAAATCTTTTTATCCATATTGAACAAAGAAAACAAGGAGTGATATAATGAAATTCGAAGATGAACTTGAAATGAAATTCTATGAACGTTCCAAGAAAAATGCTGAAACTACCGGGTACAAACTTAATTCAGACTATGATGTTGTCACCACTGCGGTAAAAAATATCGCTAACAATAAGCGCAAGTATGGTGAATGGTACTGCTTCTGCCAGAAACGAACAGGTGATAAAGAAAAAGATAAGAAGATTATCTGCCCGTGTGCACGCCGTGCCCGGGACGTTGAGACCCGTGGTGCATGTAAGTGTGGATTGTACATTAAGTAATAATGTTAGAAGATTGCAATGTATGAAAGGTCAAATTTGAACTATTTTGTTGACCTTTTCATCCTCCTTCTTTTTTGATCGCTGCTTTTACAGGCTTTTATATCTATCTTTTTATTCCTTCAGGTGCACCACAGGGCCGTTATCAGGTATATCTGGTAAAAGCAACCTGGATTATGATACATAATAGGATTTCTATTCTATTGACAATTACTGTTGTGGTACAATGGCTGTCATGCATGACACGCAATCTACTGGGAAACTCTAAAGAGTGTGAAAGATAATCCGCCGCGATGGTTAGATATATTTATATGGGTGGTTCAATCTAAAGTCTGTGTTCACCGGAGGCTATCCGTTATATCGGTGTATTATATCATTGTTATCACATGGAGAATATTAAAATGAAGGTACTAGTCAGTGATTCGTTATCAGAGGAAGGAGTGGCAAAACTTGAAGAACATTTCGATGTGGAGGTTTCAACAGGCCTTTCCGAGGATGAACTTGTTGAGAAGATCGGAGAGTTTGACGCCCTGGTCATACGCAGTGGAACACAGGTTACTGCCAGAGTGATCGAAGCCGCGGATAAACTCAAGATTGTGGGGCGTGCAGGAGTTGGAGTGGATAATATAGACATTCCTGCAGCTACAGAGAAAGGAATTATTGTGGTGAACGCACCGGAAGGCAACATGCTTTCAGCTGCGGAACATACAATTGCAATGATGCTTTCAATGGCACGCAACATTCCGCAGGCAACTGCATCACTTAAAGCAGGCAAATGGGAACGTAAGAAATTTTTAGGCGTTGAGGTAAATGGAAAGACCCTTGGAGTGATAGGCCTGGGCAGGATAGGTGCCGAAGTCGCCAAAAGAGCACAGGGACTTGAAATGAACATTCTTGCCTATGACCCGTTTGTAAATGAGGACCGAGCAAAAGAACTGGGTGTGGAACTGGCATCTGTAAAAGACATTGCAAAACGTGCCGATTTCATCACCGTACATACACCACTGACCAAAGAAACCCGCAATATTCTCGATACTGAAGAATTTGACCTGATGAAACCTAATGCAAGGGTCATTAATTGTGCCCGTGGCGGAATTATCAATGAAGATGCCCTGGGGCAGGCTCTTAAAAATGATCAGATAGCGGGTGCTGCCATAGATGTATTTACAAATGAACCACCTGAGAACTGTTCTTTTGTTGGATTGGACAATGCTGTTGTCACCCCTCATCTTGGTGCATCGACCGAAGAAGCACAGGTCAATGTGGCTGTATCCGTAGCAGAAGAAGTGATCTCTGTATTAAATGGCGGACCTGCACGCAGTACTATCAATATCCCCTCCATAAAACCGGAAATAATGTCCACAATTGCGCCTTATCTTGAACTTGCGGAGACCCTGGGAAGTGCCGTATCCCAGCTGATGGATGGCAACTATGAAAAAGTGGAAATTGCCTATAAGGGAGATGTTGCCGGCAAGGACACCCGGCATCTCACACTTGCGGCCCTCAAAGGTGTACTGAAGACCATAATGGGTGCTGCTGTAAATTATGTAAATGCTCCTTCAATTGCTAAATCCCGGGATATTGAAGTCGTGGAAAGTAAATCCGAAAGGGTAGAAGAATATTCATCCAGTGTAACGATCAAACTCAGCAAGGATTCCATTTCCAAAAGTATTACCGGTACAGTGGTAGAGGATGACTTGAGAATAATCATGATCGACGGGCAGCGGGTAGATCTTGCACCATCCGGTTACATGATCGTTTCCAACCATATTAACAGGCCCAATGTTATAGGCCCATGCTGCATGATACTGGGGGATAATGAGATCAATATTTCCGGTATGCAGGTAGGTCGTGTCCAAATATGTGGGAAGACCATAATGGCATTGAATGTGGATTCCGAAGTATCAGAGGGTATCCTGGAACAAATTCGCCATGTTGATGGTATCATAGATGCCAAACTGGTGTCCCTCTAATAGGAAAGAATTGACCAAACCCATGATGAAGAAAAGGATTTACCACCGATTCCCACATAGGGAGGTCCAGTTTGAACAAAAGAACCGGTATTATGCGGATTTGCCCTATCTTGTGAAAGTGATGGCTAATACGGATGGCAGGTTCGGTATGTTCGTCACCGAATCTGTTACAAGAAGAGGTTACCGAATACAGGCAAAACGTGAACTCAAAGTTGAAATTGTCATGAATGGTATTGATTTTTCACCATTGAATTATCGTAATGCTGATTCGGTTGTTGGCACAATTGAACCTGAAGGGATGGTGGATTTCCGTATCTCACTGAAATACAGTTATCTGGATGGTGAATATAGCAGGGTCCCTTTCAAAGGTGATGTCTTCCTGGTAAGGGCAATTCTTGAAGGGGATGTCCTTACCCTTCGTATCAATCATATTGATGGACCCGGCAGAACCGAATGTGGAAGAATTGCTGATACAATTGTTGAAGAATTAAGACGTGGCTCCTGATGGATGAATTGAAGTATGTGGTAGCGGCTCCCTTCAAAAGGAATGAAGGTAGTTCGATGCTTCCACAGGATTTTGAATTTTCTCTCTCCTTTGACCTTAAATGGATGACACCCGAACAGGCATCCAGAATACTGGATATTGCTTTAAATTCTCATTTGCTTTATATGGAAGATGAGCATTTACACCCTGCATTTGACCCATCGACAGTTGATATCCCGAGAGGATTCATCCCTTCAAAAGACATCCTGCAACAGGTAACCCTTGTTGATCAGATTCTGGAATACATCGCATCCTGCAGTAATATGGACCTAAAACAGGTAGTATCACTTGTGAATAATCGGCATGAGAATCTTTCAGGTATGGTGGATGTTGAAGTTGCCGCCCTTATTATCGGGAGAGAACTTGGTTGTGATGTGGACAGATTCTATGAAAAGGTCCTGCAAAACGTTTCAATTAACGGTTGACTAATACACAATCTTTATCTATTAGTAATTTAATTACACCCCACACTCCCTATCTATTCACCATGTTCGAACGCAAATTGTGCGTGAGTGAGAGATATTCTTGCAGAGGGACATTATGAGTAAAAAAACACAAAACAAGATTAAAAGGAAATCAGATCCAAGGGTTCCTTCCCTGATTGTCAGCCTTAAGGAACAGGCACGTCAGGAAGATGCTCCTATCTGGAGAGATATAGCCAGAAGATTGGAGAAACCAAGGAAGAACTATGCCGAAGTAAACCTGAGTAAACTCAACAGGAACGCAACAGAGGGCGAAATCGTTCTTGTTCCGGGAAAGGTACTTGGTGCCGGCACTTTGAAACGCTCCGTGGCTGTTGCAGCACTTGGTTTCAGTGCATCTGCAAAGGAAAAAATCGCAGAAAATGGCGGCAGATGTGTCACTATTGAAGAGATTATGAACGAAAAACCGGCAGGCTCCGGTATCAGGATCTTGATCTAAAGGCAGGTGTTCTATAATGACAGTTATCAATGCAGATGGACTTATTATGGGAAGGCTTGCAAGCAAGGTTGCACATAGACTTCTTGCTGGTGAAACCATATCCATAGTCAACGCCGAGAAAGCTATAATCTCTGGAGCAAAAATAGCTACCTACGAAGATTACGAGCACAAAAGGTCACTTGGAAGCCATGAATTTGGCCCATTTTTCCCAAAAAGGGCAGACAGGATACTTAAAAGATCTGTCAGGGGAATGCTCCCATACAAAAGAGCACGTGGTAAAGACGCTTTTGCACGCCTCAGGGTTTATATTGGCATACCTGAAGAATTTGGAAATGCTGAATTAGAGGCTGTAGAAGGAACAAATATCGACCGCCTGAGTACTGCAAAATATATTACCATCGGGGAATTGAGCAGAAAAATGGGTTCAAAATTCTAAGGAGAATCATAAATGACCAACAAAGTTTGTAATACTTCAGGGAAGAAGAAAACAGCCATTGCCCGCGCAACTGTTAGTAAGGGCGTTGGCAAAACCCGTGTTAACAAGAAACCTCTGGAAGTTTTAGAACCAGAGTTTGTAAAACTTAAAATCATGGAGCCCCTCATGCTTGCTGAAGATGCCGCATCCGGCATTGATATCGATGTAACAGTAAGCGGTGGCGGAATTATTGGCCAGGCAAATGCAGTGCGTACTGCTATTGCAAGGGGTATTGTAGAGTGGACAAATGACACTGCTCTTCGTGATGCATACATGGCATATGACCGCAGTCTTCTGGTAAACGACTTCCGACAGAAAGAATCCAAGAAATTTGGTGGACCTGGCGCTCGTGCCAAATACCAGAAATCTTACAGGTGAAAGCATAAATGTTACCAGTTCGCTGTTTCACATGTGGCAAGGTAATTGCAAATAGCTGGGAAGATTACAAAAGGCGAGTTGAACAAGGAGAAGCACCTGCTGCAGTACTTGATGATCTTGGTGTCACCCGTTACTGTTGCAGACGCATGATCCTTGCACACGTTGAACTTGTCGATGTAGTTGCACCATACCAATAAGGGACCGTAGGGTAGGCTGGACCATCCTTCGGCGTTCGGGACGCCGGTACCTGAGTTCGAATCTCAGCGGTCCCATCCCTTTATACTAAAGGAATTGGTAAGTGTATGAATAGTTAGCAAACCACATTCGGAGGGACTCCGGATATTCCTATATATTTCCGATTAATATTGATAAATGGACTTTTCTAGATCCAGTAAATTCCACGTCATCCATCCTATTGTAACTTCTGCCAGGGTGATTAATTGAGCAATGAGAAATTTACAAAGTATGAACGTGCGAGGATCATTGGAGCCAGGTCCCTACAGATATCAATGGAAGCTCCTGTGCTGACTGATATTGACAGCAATGATTCCTTACAAATCGCTAAGATTGAATTTGAAAAGGGTGTCATCCCTATTACAGTAAAAAGAGATATTTCATCATGAGGTGAACTTTATGGAAGAAGATCAGGTTATTGAAGAAACATTAGATGAACAGGTTGAACAAAAGGTGGAGGAGGCTCCTGTAGAAGCAGAGACTCCAAATGTCGAAACTACAAAAGAGGATACAACAGAAACAGCTGGTCCGGAAGGTCCTGCACCGGATTCAACTTCCCTTGTTCCGATAGACGAGTATCTTGCATCCGGAATACACATCGGTACCCAGCAGAAGACACAGGATATGATGAAATTTGTATATCGTGTGCGTACAGATGGACTTTATGTTCTGGACATACAGGCTACAGATAGCAGAATAAGACAGGTATCTCACTTCCTTTCAAAATACGACCCTGCAAAAATACTGGTCGTATCCGCAAGGCAGTACGGCCAGTTCCCTGCCAAAATGTTCTCCAAAGCAATTGGGGCAAAATCAATGGTAGGACGTTTTATCCCGGGTACCTTAACCAACCCTTCAAATGAAGGATTCTTCGAGCCCGATGCAATAATGGTTACCGATCCTGCAGGTGATGCCCAGGTAATCAAAGAAGCTGTCAACATCGGAATTCCCGTTATAGGACTTTGTGATACCAATAACATGATATCAAATGTTGATCTGGTAATTCCAACAAACAATAAGGGACGTAAAGCACTTTCCCTCATATACTGGCTTCTTGCAAGGGAAATCTCAAAAGAAAAGGACATTCCATTCAATTATACCATGGATGATTTCGAAGCAGGTCTGTAAGGCTCCCGGTTAATTCCGGGAGTAACTTGCTCCCATCCATATCACTTATATAATTATTCCCTCCTAACCATAAGAGGGTATTATTATGAGACAGCCAACAGTAGCAGGCCAGTTCTATCCTCTGGGTATCAAACCCCTCAAGAAAGAGCTGAGCCATTGTTTCAAGGATTTGGAATTGGTCAGCGAAGATGCATATGGAATAGTTGTTCCTCATGCAGGATACATGTTTTCAGGCCCGGTGGCGGCTTATGCCTATTCCAAGTTGCCAGAGGCAGACACCTATGTAATATTCGGTCCCAATCATACGGGCTATGGATCTGCAGTGGCACTATCAACTCAAACCTGGTCCACTCCTCTGGGAGATGTTGAAGCCGATGAGAAAATGGGAGAAATGCTTGCAGGATCAATAATCGATGTGGATGAAGTTGCCCATATGTACGAACATTCAATCGAGGTCCAGTTGCCTTTCCTGCAATATCGTTTCGGCGATTTATTCAAAATTCTTCCAATATGCATGGGTTTGCAGGACATAGATACTGCCCGGGAAGTCGGTTTGGAAGTTGCAAAAGCTGCGGAGAAAACCGGGAAGAGAGTGGTGTTTATAGCGTCAAGTGACTTCACCCATTACCAGCCACATGAAACCGCAAAAGAGACAGATATGTATCTGATAGATGCACTGGTAAATATGGATGTTGAGGAATTTAACCGCAGACGAGAAGAACTTTCCGCAACTGCATGTGGATATGGACCCATTGTAGCAATGTATACTGCAGCAGAATATATGGGAGCAAATACTGCAGAACTGCTGAAATATGCTACAAGCGGAGATATGACCGGGGATTATTCAGCAGTTGTTGGATATGCAGCCATACTTGTGAAATGATCCAGTAAAGGGAAAAAGAGTTCATATGATAACCTGTTCAGCACCGGCAAAAGTGTACCTTTTTGGGGAACACGCCGTCGTTTATAATGAGTCGGCTATTTGCTGTGCTGTAAATATTCGTACCAGGGTAAATATTGAATATTCAGAAAATATTGTGATCAATTCATCCCTTGGAACTACAGGTATTGATTATGAAATTCATCCCTATGTATCTGCCGTTGTGGAAAAAATAAGAAAAAAATCGCCATACAGAGGAGTGTCAATATCCATTGAATCGGATATCCCTGTGGGTTCGGGGCTTGGCTCCTCTGCGGCGGTGGTTGTGGCAACGATTTGTGCTTTTAACAACCTTTTAAAACTTGGAATGGACAAGGAATCCATAGCATCCTTTGGGCATTCAATCGAAAAAGAAATACAGGGAGCTGCAAGTGCTACGGACACCTATGTATCCACAATGGGTGGGACCGTTGCAATACCTGCACGACAGCATCTGAAAAATCCCCTATGTAACCTGGTAATAGGTAACACCAATGTGTTTTCCTCCACAGGACAACTTGTAGCGAAAGTCGCATCTCTTAAAAATATATATCCGGAAGTTATCACCCCCATTCTTTCTACTATAGGAAAAGCGTCTTTGAGAGGAGAAAGCCTTCTGGAAAATGAGGATTACAGGGCACTTGGGGAACTTATGAATGTAAATCAGGGGTTACTTGAAGCAATCGGCGTGGGTTGTGATGAACTTTCCAGACTTATCCACTCAAGCAGAACTGCCGGTGCACTTGGTGCCAAGATTACCGGAGCAGGAGGCGGTGGATGTATGGTTGCCCTTGCAGAAAATGAGAATATTGATGCCATTTCCAGAGAGATCAAAAATGCCGGCGGAATCCCCATCGTAACAGGAGTTACTGATTCAGGTGTAAGGGTGGATTTTGATAATGAATGAGAAAACTAGCGATATTACCGTATTGAAAATCGGCGGTAGTGTCATCACGGACAAGAGCAGTGATGAAGGAGTAGCCAAAGAAAAAACTATAATACGAATAGCCCGTGAAATTTCGTTCTTTGAAGGTCGTCTTATTATCGTACATGGTGCCGGTTCATTCGGCCATCCCCAGGCACAACGGTACGCCCTTGCTGACAAATTTTCCGCTGAAGGCTCCGCAGTCACCCACCGATCGGTTGCTTCATTAAATGAATCGTTTGTAAATGCCCTTGCACAAAGGAATGTTAATGCAGTAGGAGTACATCCTATGGGATGTTTTGTAGCAAAAGACGGACGCATATCCGAATCATTCCTCCCTGCACTGCAAATAATGCTTGAAAAAGGAATCACACCTGTACTTCATGGAGATGTTGTGATGGACACAATAAAAGGTTCTTCAGTAATCTCCGGGGATCAGATCGTTCCCTATCTTGCTTCAAAGCTCAATGCATACAGGATAGGTGTGGGAAGTGCAGAAGATGGTGTACTTGATGAACATGGCCATCCTATCCCACTAATTACTCCGGATAATTTTGAAGTTGCCAGTATGCATATTGGAGGATCGGAAAATACCGATGTAACCGGCGGGATGCTGGGCAAGGTAAAAGAAATGCTTGAGATGTCCCGGCAAACAAAAGTGCCTTCTTATATCTTCAATGCCAATGCAGGCGGTAATGTAATGAGTTTTCTGAGAGGGGAAATGATAGGTACTGCAATTAAAGACAGGACTTGAATAATTGGGGTTTTTATGAGTACTTCCAGCAGAAAACTAGAACATATGCAACTTTGTGCCCAGCAACAGGTTGAATCCAGAAAAGCCGGGCCAGGATTTAAGGACGTGAAACTTGTCCACCGTGCACTTCCGGAGATGGACATGGATTCAGTGGACATTTCCACGAGTTTTCTGGGAAAAAAACTGGATGCACCTTTCATGATAGCCTCTATTACAGGCGGCCATCCCGATACGACACCGGTAAATGCGGCACTTGCAGAAGCCGCCGAAGAAACCGGTATTGGAATAGGTGTAGGAAGCCAGAGAGCTGCCATAGAAGATCCGGTTCAGGAAGAATCTTTCAGTGTAGTAAGGGACAGGGCTCCTAATGCTTTTGTTTATGGTAACATCGGAGCGGCCCAGGTAAAGGAATACGGTATAGAAGGTGCGGAAAAACTGGTTGAAATGCTTGACGCCAATGCCCTCGCCGTACACCTGAATTTCCTTCAGGAAGCAATACAACCCGAAGGTGACAGGGATGCCACCGGCTGTATTGAAGCAATCGAAGAAATATGTTCAATCGATGTACCAATTATAGTAAAAGAAACCGGGGCAGGCATTTCCCGGGAAGATGCCCTGCTTTTGAAAGAAGCCGGAGTAGCGGCAATCGATGTGGGCGGCGCCGGCGGGACCAGCTGGGCTGGAGTGGAAGTTTATCGCGCCAAACAGAGAGGAGACCGTATTTCCGGCCATCTGGGGGAACTTTTCTGGGATTTCGGAATTCCAACTATCCCCTCCCTGATTGAATGTCGTGTCTCCCTCCCCCTCATAGCTACGGGTGGTGTACGTACCGGACTTGACATTGCCAGATCCCTTGCACTTGGGGCAAACCTGGCCAGTGCAGCCCTGCCTTTCGTAGCCCCGGCCCTTAAAGAAGGAAATTCTGTAAAACAACGTCTTGAAATAATGTTTGAGGAACTGAAAGTTGCAATGTTCCTCTGCGGCTGCCCTGATATTGAAAGTTTGCGGACCTCATCGTCCATGGTACTTCAGGGCGAGACCCTCGAATACCTGAACCAGCGCGGCTTTGACATCCGCGATATTGAATTACGTTCTAAATTACTTTGATATTATTCTACAAATCAAGATCATTAAATTAAGAAATTGAAAATCATTAAAGAGGACTATATATGACAGAACTAGGGATTGTTGCAGTAGGCGGCTACAATGAGATGGGCCGTAACATGACTGCCATAAGAGTTGATGACAAGATCATCATAATTGACATGGGACTACGTCTGGATAGGGTGCAAATCCATGAGGATGTAGAAATTGATAAAATGCATTCTCTTGAGTTAATTGAGATGGGTGCTATCCCTGACGACACAATAATGAAAGAGATTGACGGGAATGTATGTGCAATTGTTTGCACACACGGCCACCTTGATCACATAGGTGCTATTTCAAAACTGGCACACAGATATGCAGCTCCGATAATCGGAACGCCGTACACCTCTGCCCTGATACAACACCAGATCGATTCTGAACGCAAATTTGGCGTGAAGAACAGGATAATAACCGTAAAGGCCGGCGGCACATACCAGGTTAGCGATGATGTCTCTATCGAAATGATAAGAACCCAGCACAGTATCATAGATGCAGTATTTGTTGCAGTCCATACTCCCAGGGGTGCCATTTTGTATGCATGCGATTTCAAACTTGACCGTACACCTACCCTCGGAGAACCACCAGCATTTGACAGGCTAAGGGAACTTGGTAAGGAAGGTGTTGTGGCCATGATTGCCGAAAGTACAAATACACCACGTGCAGGTAAAACCCCTTCCGAAAGAATAGCCCATGATATGGTGCGTGATGTATTGCTTGGAACTGAAGAATCCGATGTGGGCATGATAATAACCACTTTCGCATCCCATATTGCCCGTCTGAATTCCATAATACAGTTTGCGACAGAAATGAAGAGAACCCCGATCCTGCTTGGGCGCTCTATGGACAGATATGTGAACACCGCCCGTGAGCTGGGATACATCGAACTTCCGAAGAAAACAGAAATATACGGTAACCGCAAAGATATTGACAAAGCATTCAAGAAGATAATGGATAAAGGTAAGGACAAATACCTCCCAATCGTTACAGGCCACCAGGGTGAACCGGGTGCAATTCTTTCCAGGGTTGCCAATGGTGATACTGCCTATAAGATTGAATCGGGAGATAAGGTCATTTTCTCAGCAAACACAATCCCTACCCCGATGACACAGGCAAACAGGTATGCTCTTGAGACAAAACTCAAAATGAAAGGAGCACGTCTCTATGACAACGTCCATGTTTCCGGACATGCATACCGGGAAGACCACTGGGAATTAATAAGACTCGTCAATCCTGAAAATGTAATTCCTGCACACGGCAACATCGATATGCACAGCGCTTATATTGAAATGGCTGAAGATGCAGGCTATGAACTAGGCCACACACTTCATCTATTGAGAAACGGAGAAGAATTATATATTGAAGATTAAACCTTCAATCATAATTGGTTGGGATAATATGGATTTAATTGATGAATTAAAAAAACGCAGTACTCAGGTCGATGAATCTATACAGGAATTTTTGCCCATCGACCACCCGGAGGAATTATACCGTGCAACACGGTACCTTCCGGATGCCGGAGGGAAAAGACTTCGCCCGGCAGTCCTCATGCTTTCCGCTGAAGCAGTGGGCGGGGATTCAGATTCCGTGCTTCCTGCTGCCGTTGCCCTTGAACTTATCCATAATTTCACACTTATACACGATGATATTATGGACAGGGATGACATTCGCCGCGGAATGCCGGCACTTCATGTGAAATGGGGTACTGCAGGAGCAATTCTGGCAGGGGATACCCTTTATTCCCGTGCCTTTGAGATCATTTCAAAAATGGATGCTGATCCACAAAAATTACTCAAATGTGTGGCCTTATTGTCCCGTACCTGTACTGAAATCTGTGAGGGACAGTGGCTGGATGTTGATTTTGAAAAAAGGGATATTGTGGACGTGGATGAATATCTGGAAATGATAGAAAACAAGACATCTGTGCTTTACGGTGCTGCTGCCAAGGTGGGTGCCATCCTTGGAGGAACATCCGATGAAGTTGCTGAGGCAATGTATGAATTCGGTCGCCTTACAGGTATCAGTTTCCAGATACATGATGATGTGATCGACCTGGTTACTCCGGAGGAAATTCTGGGCAAATCCAGAGGTAGTGACCTGAAAGAAGGCAAAAAGACCCTAATTGCCCTTCATGCCCTGAATAATGGCGTTGAACTGGAATGCTTTGGCAAAGCAGATGCGACTCAGGAAGAAATCGACAGCGCAGTCGCAAAACTGGAAGAATCAGGAACCCTTGCATATGTCAGGGAAATGGCTGATAACTATCTTCAGGATGGTAAAAACAAACTTGACCTGCTGGAAGATTCCCCGGCAAAAGAGACGTTGGTTGAAATTGCCGATTATATGGTCAGTAGAGAATACTGACCACTATTTTTGTGAAAATTTATATATATATTATTCTCCCTATAGTAACCAAAGTTATACTTTATTCTTTGAAGGAGAATGGTATGAAAGATTTGGCGCATAGGATAGAAGATTATAATCAAGCATGCCTATATAACAGGTCTTTTCTTAATAAATTACAGTTTTGGAAAGGAGACCCTGAAACACTACCTGCTTATGAGCCTGATATCCATGGTGATCTGGTAGATTTTGAGATTCCAGAAGGATATGAAGAAATTGAACGCTATTGGGTTGATGAACCCTATGTATTCGTAAGCATTCTCAAAAGACTGGGTATATACCATTATGTGGTTGTGGAACCTTCCCTTTCTGTGTATGAGAAAGATATTCTGGAGCGCACCTATAGCGATCTGAAAGACGTTCTCACAATCGATGAAACACCGTGTGTCGATGCAGATAGAGATATTATCCTTGTTACAAAGGCCCTTTCTCTTTTCAAACGTTACCATATTCCACTGGATGTTTCTTCTGAATACAGGATCCTTTACTACCTGAGGCGAAATTTTCTGGGATTTGGAAAAATCAATCCTCTTATGATGGATTCTGGTATTGAAGATATTTCATGTGATGGGGTAGATATTCCAATATATCTTTATCATCGAAAATATCTGAATATTGAAACAAATATTGCATATACTGAAGACAAACTTAACTCTTTTGTGATCACTCTCTGCCAGAGGTCGGGAAAACACATCTCAGTGAGTGAACCACTTGTTGATGCTACTCTTAATGATGGATCGAGACTGCAGGCTACCCTGGGCAAAGAAATTACTACCAGGGGCAGTTCTTTTAATGTACGTAAATTCAGGGGAGACCCGATTACTCCTGTAGATCTTATCAATTTCGGAACCTCTAATCTGGAAATGATGGTATACTTCTGGCTGGCAATCGAAAACGGTTTCAGTGCCATTTTTGCAGGAGGAACGGCTTCGGGTAAAACCACAATGCTTAACGCGATCTCATTATTCATACCACCGCTTTCCAAAATAGTGTCCATCGAGGATACCAGGGAAATCATGATGCACCATGACAACTGGATAGCAGGTGTCACCAGGGATTCCATAAGCAGAAGTGGAGCTGGAGAAGTTTCAATGTATGACCTTCTCAAATCAGCTCTGCGCCAGAGACCAGAAACCCTGATTGTAGGAGAAGTCAGAGGCAAAGAAGCCCTTACACTATTCCAGGCTCTTTCAACCGGGCATACGACCTATTCCACGATGCATGCAGGTGACGTGCAGACGGTGGTAAACAGACTTGAAAATGAACCTATCAATGTACCGCATGTAATGCTCCAGTCCCTTGATATCCTCTGTATACAAAGACAGGTATATCTGGATGATAAAAGAGTACGCAGACTGGACAGTCTTGTCGAATTTACAGGAATTGATCCCAAAAGCGGAGATATAAGAATCAATGAATTATACCAGTGGGATTCTACCAAGGATGAGTTTTACCACAATGGCCAATCCAATGTATTGAAACTCATTGTACAGAAAAAAGGTTGGTCCCCTCAAAAATTGCGGGAAGAAACGCAGAATCGCCATATGATCCTGGAATATCTTCTGGAGCATGACATCAGAGATTACATAAGTATTTCACTACTGGTGAAAACCTATGCAACATCTCCTGAAATCGTGCTGGATGCAATTGAAAATGATGCTCTTGTAGAACTGCTGCAGCAGGAAAGGTGATTTTTGATGATGCCTTTTCAGGATATTGCATACAGGTTATTCGGCAAACATGCATTCCAAAAAAAAGATAAGTATCCGAAATTATATCATTCCCTGAAAAGTGCACGTTTTGCTATTCCTGCAGATCAGTATATCTCAACAGGATATTTCTATTCACTACTTGCTTTTTTCGTCACAGGTATTATTTTTTATTTTATTGCATCGCGTCTTTTCAGGATTCTTGATATATCCATCATCGATGATATGCGCATAATTGCTCTTCTAGCTTCCTTTATTGTGGCCCTGTTATCTTCCACGACTCTTTTTAAGATCCAGATGAAACTCCCACTCCTCTGGGCAAGCACTCGAAAGGCCTACCTCGACCAATCGTTAACCCACGCTGTAGCATACCTGTACGCATTGAGCAAAGGTGGGGGGATGAGCCTTTTTGATATATTTAAATCTTTAAGCCAGCAGAGGCATATTTATGGAGTTGCTGCAGATGAATTCGGCTACATAGTCAGGGACATGGAATACTTTGGCTATGACATGCTCACAGCACTGAAAAATGCAAATGAAAATTCTCCCTCTGAAAAATATAAGAATTTCCTGGATGGCATGCTCTCAATTATTTCCAGTGGTGGAGATGTTACTTTATATCTCAAAAATAAAAGTGAACAATATCGTTTTCTTGCAAGCAGGGAACAAAAGACCTTTCTTGAAACACTCGCAATCCTTGCAGAAGTTTATATTACAGTATTCGTAGTGGGCCCTGTTTTTCTCATAACAATCCTTATCGTATTGGGCTTTATGGGATCGAATTCATTAGACATACTCTACACTTTAGTGTATGTCCTCATACCGATTGGCACAGTTTTATTCATAGTGTTCTTATCCACAATATCGGATAACCTGGAAGGAAGAAGTATTCAAACTTCACAGCAAATTCTCAATGAATTTGATGATATAAGAGTTAATGAATATTCAACTATCGATGAAAAGATGCTGAAGAAAATTTCCTGGAACTACAGGATCAATAATATTATTGATAAGGTTACCAACCCTTTTAGGTGGTTGACCAGTAAACCTCATTATTCTCTTATATTAAGTATTCCTGCAGGCCTGATTTGCATTTTATATGGTATCCGGGAGAACCTGACCATATTATCATCGCTCGATTTTTCAAGCATCACTTTAAGTTACATCAATGTAGAGGCAGCTGCTGCAATCGATGATTACATTGTGTTTGCATTTTTTATCATAAGTATTCCTTTTATTGTATTTTATGAAGCAAAGAGAAGATGGGTTTCAAAAGTTGAAAGTGAAATGCCCGAATTCTTGAAAAAACTTGCAAGTATCAATGAAGCAGGAATTCGCCTCTCCAGCGCAATATCCCTGGTTTCACGTTCAAAAATCGGGGTATTGAATACAGAAATCAAGAGAATGGCTTCCCATCTTTCCTGGGGGGGCAATCTTGAGGAAGTGCTCAAAAAGTTTGAATACAGGGTCAGGACTGAATTTAACAGCCGAATTATTACTTTTATCATAAGGGCCAGCGAATCGACAAGCGATGTGATCAGTGTACTCAACATAGCTGCATCAGAAGCCGAGATGCAAAATCAGCTTAAAAAGGAACGCTCAGCTGAAATGACAGTATATGTATTCATAGTTTATGTAGCATTTCTGGTGTTTCTTTTCATTGTTTATGTGCTTGCTGCCTACTTCCTTCCGGCAGTACCCTCTTCTGCAGGAGATGCAGCAGCAGGCATGCCCCTGAATATTCAATTTGACATGGAAGCCTATATATTGCTTTTCTTCCATGCATCCCTTATACAGGGCGTATGTTCGGGGCTGGTTGCCGGGAAGATGGGATCAGGCAGTGTTTTAGCGGGCGTGAAACATTCACTGTTCCTTGTATTGATAGCTTATATCACATTTACACAATTCATCTAAAACAGGATAAACATGTAAGCAGGAGTAATGGAACTATATGAATTCAGGGAAACAGTTTTTCAAATCCGAATCTGCAGTATCAACAGTCGTTTCATTTGTCCTTTTGCTGGGTCTTTTTGTGACAGTGCTGGCTGTCTTTAATGCTCATTACATACCTGAATGGAAAGCAGATGCTGGAAAAGCCCATATGGATGATGTCTATGATGACATGTCCCAGTTAAAGGCAAAGGCTGATATGCTTTCCCTTGCCAGTTCTATTGATGCAGATAGCACTATTTCTTTGAGCATACCCATTAAGATGGGAGGAGGAGATATTCCCATAGTGGGTCCCACCAAGTCAAGTGGCACACTGTCAGTGAATGATAGTAATTACAAGGTGGACATTACGGGAATGAATTCTACAGACTCTTTTATATCAATTGGCTCATATGATCTTGGTACTATCAGTTATGCTTCAAATAATGGTTATTATGTTGACCAAACCTTTGCCTATGAAAACGGTGCTGTGATCGTATCACAAAGGGAAAGATCCCTTATGAAACTGAGCCCGTCCATATCAATTAAAAACCGATCTGGGTCCCTATTGGAAGTTGATTTAACTTTAATGAAAATTGCCGGCGATAGGGTAGTTATTACCAGCAACGGTATCGAAGAAATAAAACTTACAAGTAATGATTGGGTTGAGGAGTTTAATTCAACTAAAAATGAGTCTCTTACCAACCTTACAATTTCTATGAATACCAGTTATCCTTCAGCATGGGCAAAATATCTCAATGACTCTGCTAAAAGTGAAGATCTTGTTTATTCCGTTGATTACAATATTGATGAAGGAGATGATTATGTTACCTTCGATTTGAATCCACCAGGTGGCAATATCGATTTTTATCTAAACAAAGCAACAGTGGATGCAAAGGTTGGAACTTTCTAATCTACTGGCAGATAGTTTTTTATCATTCAAAGTACCCAGTTAAAGGGGGGTATAAGTTTGTTAAAAGAAGCTATGTTCTATGAACAACTTGAGGATAAAAAGGTACGTTGTAATTTATGTAATCACAGGTGTCATATAGCAGAAGGTAAAACCGGTATTTGCAGGGTGCGACAGAATAAGGAAGGAAAACTGTATAGCCTGATCTATAATACGGTTTCAAGTGAAGCCGTTGATCCGATCGAAAAGAAGCCTTTATTCCATTTCTATCCGGGCACTTACGCCTATTCACTTGGAACCATTGGCTGTAATTTCCGCTGTAAATATTGCCAGAACTGGACCATCTCGCAGGTTAACCTGGATGAAGCACAATCGGTGGAGATCACTCCTGAGCAGGCAATCGAGCGGGCAGTTGCAGCAGGTTGCAAGAGTATTGCCTGGACCTATAATGAGCCGACTATATGGTATGAATATACCTATGACAGTGCAAAGCTTGCTAAAGAGGCAGGCCTGGCTACGGTTTATGTGACAAACGGCTATATCACACCGGAAGCATTGAAGCATATATCTCCTTATCTGGATGCTTTCCGGGTGGATATCAAGGCGTTTACAGAAAGGTTCTATCACGAACTCACTTCTGCCCATTTGCAACCCGTACTTGATTCAGCCAAACTGGCCCGTGAACTGGGAATGCATGTAGAAGTGGTGTATCTGGTGATTCCCACATTCAATGATTCAAGGGATGAATTGAGGGATGTTTGTCGATGGGTAGTGGAAAACCTGGGTAAAGAAACACCGGTTCATTTCACACGCTTTCATCCGGACTATAAACTCCAGAATGTCCCTCCAACACCTATTGAGACTCTCGACCTGGCCCATGAAATAGCAACTGAAGAAGGACTGGAATATGTATACCTGGGCAATGTTATGTCCTCTAAATATGAGCATACGTTCTGCCCTTCCTGCGGCAATATGATTATAGGCAGGGGAGTTTTTGATGTGGAAGAAAATCATCTGACAGAGGATAACAAATGTGAATACTGTGGTGCAGCCATTCCGATCTCTGGTAAATATGGGGGTTACCTGTAAAATCCTCTGATGTAACCCCTTTTTCCCGGCGCCAAACAAAAAGTTTAAATCAGATTAATGCATTAGAAGCGCTCGCGACAAGTCGCATACAAGGTGCCGCCATAACTCAGTTGGTAGAGTGTCTGGCTGTTAACCAGAATGTCACAGGTTCGAGCCCTGTTGGCGGCGCTCCTTTCATCATTTTCTATGGGCCTATAGCTTAGTCTGGTTAGAGCGCTCGGCTCATAACCGAGCGATCACCGGTTCGAATCCGGTTAGGCCCACTATAATATTTTACTAATTCCCAAACTTCCAATGTTTTCATCAGAACATCCTTTTTTTTACCACAGCAGGCACAGCCTTGTTTCAGGAAAATGAAACCCTTTTTGGTGAAATGGAACAGGAAAACCGGGATTGAATAGACATTCAGCAACTTTCGATGGGTATTCCAGTGGTTGCGGGATTGTTGTCGAGGAAGGAGCCACGATTGTAAGTGTGGGTTCTGCCATCTTCGAAAAAGGGGATTATTGAAATTCCCTGTCAGGAAACATGCAATCACTGTAGACATACTCCATACCAGTATTTGACCCACACAACCCGGATCCCAATCCGATAAGTCTCATCCCTGCCCCAGGCGAACAAGTAACAAGTAACCGAACAAGTAACCGAACAAGTACACTAGTTAGCGAACTTTGCTACCTTCTAATTGACCCATCTCAAACGCTGTTCCAACACCTGAATCCTGAGTTTTCTTCAAGCAGTGTTTAATATAATGAATCCTGCAAACCTGAAACTATCTCCATCAATTGTTGGTGGCCCTCTCCTAAAGGCAATTTTGAGGTTTTGCGTTTAAAAGAAGCCATATACTTTTTGCCTTTTTACGGACAACTTAAAGATTTATATTAAAACCTGTTTTCATTAATTTTAATTAATATTGTATTACGATTTGTATGAATTTATATTTGAAACTAATCAATCAAGGAATAGATCTCCTATATGTACAGTGAGAAAGTAAACGTTCAATCATAAAAGTTTGCAGGTATTTTTATAGGATATCAGATAAACCATAATGTGCCTGCTTTTATGTTTTTGGAGGACATAATAAGTGAACTACGAACATGATATTCAAAAAATGACGGAGTCTCTGAATAATAAACAACGATGTGACCTGATCGAGTATCTCATATCAAATAACCCGGAGGTTCCTTATTTAATTCTGGAGTGGTACAAAGAAATGTTGGAACTGCCAGAAAATTCACTCCAAAAGGAAACTTCTGAACAGCTGGATGATGCCCTGTTAATGGAATACTGGGAATATGCAGGATACATCATTTCTGAATTCAATGAATATGGCGGTGGGCCGGAGGAGAAAGAGGAAACAGCATATTATTGGCTTGATAAACTTTCCGAACTTATAGAAGAAGGAAACATATCCCATGAGGCAAAGATAACTTTTATAGATAGTGCATTTATTGAATATGACAAGTATAACTCCGGTTTTGAAGATAGTCTGGCAGAGATATTTTTTGAGTTGTGCCAAACAGAAGAGGAATGGAGATACCTGATCGCAAAACTTGAAAATCACCCATCGGATTGGAAAAACAATCTTATCATGGAAATACTTCGGTACCATCTTAACGATAATGATGCTTACCTGGAACTACGTTCAAAGAACCTTGAATACGGAATTGATTACTGCCAGCTGGCATATTTTTATTTTGAACATGACAACACTAAAAGGGCTGTGGAAACTGCCGAAGAGGGTCTGTTGAAAGGAAAAGGACGCCTTACAGTACTGTTTGAGTTCCTGTTCGATTATTTTGCCAGAATCGGGGATATTGCAAATGTGGAACGTATTGTCCATACTGCAATGGAACGTAGAGAAGATGAAAAGGAAATGCTGAATAAACTATTCGAATATTACAGGTCGCAAGGTAACTATGGAAAAGCCAAAAATGCTCTTTTGAGATCTTTTGTATATGATGCTGGCAATGAATACAAAGAATACAGGAAGATTAAGAGTTATCTCAAAAGTGAAGACTGGAGTAAGATCGAACCTAGTATTTTCGAATCTCTCAGGGACAGGAATATAATTGCTTATCTGCATGTCTGTATGGACAGAGGCATGAAAACCCAAGTAATGGATATGCTTATCAGTACGCTGGAAAATCCCCGCTTGAGGTTACGGTCCGATGAACTCGATGAGTTTGCAGACCAATTGAAAGACGATTTTCCCAAAAGGGCTATAGAATACTACTGGCAGAAAGCCTACTGCAATATCCCCGGAGGCAACAGAAAAACGTACAGGGTTGCAAATACCTATCTGGATAAAGCCAGGGAGATATACATTGACATTTTAGAGGAAAAGCCTGCATGGAATGAGAGGTTAAATGCCCTGAAACTTGAATTTAAGAACAGGCCCGCCTTCCTTGAAGAAATAAGCAAATTGTAATTTTTAAAAGGTTTTTATTGATTTTTCTTATAGGTGGAATTTGTTCAAATCTTAAGATAGTTATCCTTCATTTATCCATGAAGTGGTTCACTGTAGTATTCTTCTTATTTGTTCCCAAATGGAAGTTCTGGAACTCTCATTAAATCTATGGAGCTTATTCCAAAACTCCGGATAACCTATCCCAGCATAGCACAAGTCCAATATCTAGATTCCTCTGAAAGGCCACAGCCATCAGACCTACATACTATTATTCAGATCCATCTTAAATCATGCGAAGAAGCGGTCTATTCCATGTGCTTCTTTTCAGATATGATCCATAATCAATTTTTGTCCTGCAATTATTTCCTAGTCTTTTTACAGTTGCTTGTTGCATACGTACATACGATGCTACGCATCGTAGATGATAGTAGAATATGGAAGGCATGGATATGCATGTAAAGAGACTGTCGGAAAAGTGGTAAAATCGAAACATTTCAAGCAATGACTGAAAGTAAAACGCTATGCTGTGTTGCACTGTATTTAATGGATATGTTATAATTTTCTTGAATATGGGCTTTTCCGACAATCTCTATAAATTAAAAAGATGGTATACTACTTGATGGGAAGTATAATAGTTAGCCATAGAACATATATTAAAAGTTTACAATGCACTCAGAAGGTAACGTTATCCTGCAATTCAGCTGAGAACAAAATGTGCAAAAATATCTATTTTCTTTCTCACTCAAAACGCTATAAAGCCACTCAATCTTCAAAAACTATTCTTTTAAATATTTTTAACATACAGTTGATTGATAGCGTTTTTCATTACTATTAATTATATAGAGACAAGTTTCTGATTGGATGTTGAAAATGTAAATCAAACCGACATTTAATGTATAATTTTTATTCTCTAAAAACTCCATTTTTTGCTATTAAGTCAATATTAATAAGGGAAGAATGCCTTGATTTATATGTAGCAAAAAGAGAAAATTGCGTTCTCTTGATGCTGATATAAGTATAAAATTAGTGGAGAAATAAAAATGAGTTCTGAAGATGAAAGCTACATTAAGGGCACTGAAACTGTCTACCTAAGTGAAGGTGAGAAAGCCATTTCAAAAATATATTATAAAGATGGACATGTCCTATATCTGAATTCCATTGGGATGTTCTTCGAAGAAATAGGCAATGAATTCCACGAAGATGAATATGGCAATATCCTTAATGACAGAGATGAAATTGTGGATTTGGATGATGACCTTCTTTTCACATATTATGGAAAATGGGCTTTAGAAGACAAAGTGAAAGATGTTATTGAAGATGACATGGCCTACACCCTTCCCTGCATTTTTGAAGCAGAGAATGAAGAAGCAAAAGAAGATTCTTGAACAGTGAGTAGCTTTTTTGCTCCCAATATTTCTAAATTAATCACTTGGTAGTAAATTTTGTGTCAAAAAGTAGGATGATATAATCAAGAACTTTATTCATAAGATTCCAGAAATTCTTTCAACTTACGTGGATTCCTACCAGAAATAATTAACAACCATCTATGGTTGGGCAAATCCACCATTTTTATATTTTCATGAATGTTTTGTTTTTCATGAGCCTCTCTTAACAATTTCAACCACATACTATCAGATATAAATCCATGGATGCCATCCAGCAAATCAATTAATTTTTGTTTTGGTTCTTCAGAGATAGATTGTACAATATATCTCATATTAATGGTACCAAAATCATTGGAAATGATTTTCTTATTTTTAAAATAGTAATCATAAGCAAATTTTTCTGATTGTTTCTCAAGTTTCAGAATTTCAGGATTATTGGGATCATACATTTGGGCATCGATTCCCATTTTGGTCGTAATGTCATATATCCAGGCCAAATCATTTAGATAACTAAATGAGTCTTCAGAATCAATGAATGTATGGGGCAAAGCAACAAAATGGTGGAATATTGGTTTTTTACCTGGGCTCTTTCTTAAGATTCTGCCCATTCTTTGCACAAGCTGAAGTTCAGTTTTTGCTGAAGAGACATTTATTCCTACATCTGCATCAGGAATATCAATTCCCTCGTCCAGTATTTTTGGAGCTATTAATACACCTTCTGAACAATTCCTAAATTCACGCATTGAGTTTTCTTTTTGTCGTTCATTTAAATCCGAATGCACAATATATGCATTAATATCACCGTTTAGTGCTTTGTATATATTTTCACATGTATCAATATTCATAGCAAAAAGAACACACTTCTTTTTTGATCCTACATTTTTAGCAAGCTTTATCGCGTTTTCAATTTTAGGAGAAGATTTGTGAATAATTGGTCGTCTTTTGAATATAAGGCCTTGTAGTTTAAGCCACTCTTCAGGAATTCTTTTTCCATTGTAGTTACATTTCTTAACTAATGAAATGAAATCAGATATACTATCAAAACGAGAAAATTTGCCTTCTGACAATTCACGAATTCTTTTAGAAGAAGTTGAATTAATGTAATCAAACATATTAATTATCTTTTTAGAAATGTCCTTGAACTCTCTGTCTTCAATAGGAGCTAGATATGTCTTATGAATAAATAATTTGAATTCTGGAATCACTCCTTTTTTGCAAGCATCGGATAAACCAAATTTAAAACACGTTTTACCGATATGAGAATACAGTACATTTTTACCTTCGCCTTTTCCTGTAATCGTTGCTGATAATCCCATTTTCCATTTACATGGTACATTTAAAGCTTCACGGTATTCCTTACCAGCGCCATGGTGTACTTCATCAACAATCAATAAATCGGTTTCATAAAGATGAGGATATTTATATACTGTTTGAAGTGTATTAAATTCAATTCTGAAATTACCTTCACGGAATAATGAAGAATTGTAGTCTAGATCAGGATCTGCAACTATACCTAATTTATCGATTGCTTCTCTCCTCCATTGATTCAATATTGCTCTTGAATGAGTAAGCACAAGTACCCTCAGATTATCATTAAATTGTGCAAGATGGCTGATTGCTGCCAGTCCAATTACTGTTTTTCCAGTAGCAGTCGCCATTTCCAATATTCCTTTTTTATCTGCTTTCAACCATTCTTCAAGAGCCATTATCTGATGAGGCCACATATTCAAATGCATGAATGGTTTGTTAGCAAGATATTTGAGTTGGGATTCAGGCAATAACAACTTATCAAAAAAATCATATAATTTTTTATTTGCATTTAATACAGCAAATAAATCAATTGAAAAGAATAAACTATTGAGTGGAAAACGACCCAATACATCTCTTATAACAGAATAATCCAATGATATTATGTTTGAAATTTTTTTAAATAAATATGTTGTTTCTGTATTCGAAAATGATTGATTTAAAAAAATTAACGCATAATTAAATTGTGAAATGTCATCCAGTATTTTATCACTAATAGTGTCATCGATTCTCTCTTTAATTACATTTTGCAAATTTGTGAATGTGAAATATTCCAATTCCTGGTAATTTCTTTTATTGTATGGATCAAGGCGAAAAAAGAATCTATTGTTATCAGGATCCAATTTTAAATTATAATAAGTCAAAAGTTCTTCATCTGCAATACCCAAGGCTTCAGCTACAGTATTTTTATTAGTGTTTAATACGTTGTTATAAAAATACTCGTAGGTGTAAGTTTCAGGATTTCTAAAGTAATCTCTTTCATAGGGTTTTACAGCAGGCATGTCTACATTCACTCAAAATTTCGATGGTAATGCATAAAGATTAACTTCAATATAATATTTGTCATTTATTTTAGGATTATTATTGTTATTTTAAGCGTGAATTTAGAAATAGGAACTACGTAAAATTACGTACGTTTGTTTATTGTATGCATGTCTTATCTTATTTTTAGTCTTACGATGTAATTATGGAGATATATTATTATATTGTTATATTGTGAGATTGGTGTACATATCCGAAAGAGATTTCCTGATATTTTGACACTGCAATAAAATATAACTATTACCATTATATACTATCATAAGTAAATAAAATATCCAAGGTCTGTTAATACAAAATAGACAATCTTAACAATTAGAAAAACACCTATACACCATAAAAAATATTCAATAACCATGACCATCGAAGAACGCCTAGATGCACTTGAAGAAACCATCCAGAGTGAGGAGTTTCTACAAGGTAGAGGATTGGGGAATGAAGTCCCTTTTTGGATATTTGATTATCCACCAGAGAAAGAACTGCTTATACGTTCCAGGATTCCTAAATTAAAAGAGAATTTAAAACTTAAATCAGTAAATATCCTGGAAATTGATCTGTATGAACTGTGTCTTGAAATTGTCACAGTTATAGTTCCTATGCAAAGAATTCTTCAATTTGAATCTGACAATGGATCTGACAAGTTGTTTGAAAAATTAAGATTGATGCTTGATCCTGAGGACATCCAGAGAACCATCAAGAAAAAAATCGATGATTTTGGTGATGTGAATATAATTATCGTCACAGGGGTGGGCAAAGCCTGGCCTCTTGTAAGGTCGCATTCAATTCTGAACAATTTACAACCAGTTGTGGATGTTATGCCTCTGATATTGTTTTATCCCGGAAAATACAGCGGACTGGATTTAAGCTTATTCGGTAAGTTCAAAGATGGGAACTACTACAGGGCTTTCAGGCTTGTGGATGACAGTGCTATAGACAGTTGAGGGTGGGAATATGACTAATGATATTATGATACAGGATCTTTTTGAAAAGGACATAAAAAGGGATATAAAGGGAGTTATCAAGGTCGATCAGTATGACGAAGATGTTGTCTATACCGAACTTGATGAATATGTAATCACAAGAGAGACATCAAAACACCTGGATGTCTTTTTCCAGCGCTATTATGATGCAATGCTTACCCCTACAGATAAAATAGGTGTGTGGGTTTCCGGCTTCTTTGGATCCGGTAAATCCCATTTTATCAAAATGCTGTCTTACCTTCTGGAAAACCGTAATGTGAAAGGTAAAAATGCTCTTAACTTTTTCCAGGAGAAAGTTGAGGACCCGTCAATCTACAGCAATATTGAAAATTCCGTTAATTTTGGCACCAAAGATGTAATACTTTTCAATATTGATTCTAAAGCCAGTACAATCCATGCAGATTCGGAACCGATAGTCAATATATTAATGCGAGCTTTTAATGAAAAACGCGGTTTCTATGGGAAGGTATTCTGGATAGCAGAGCTTGAAGAGGATCTGACTGAAAAAGGATTGTATGAGCAGTTCAAACTTGAATTCCAGAAGATTGCAGGGAGTCCCTGGGAAGAGAGACGGAAGTCATATAGTTTTGAGCAGGATCTTATTGTCGATGCCCTGGTTGCTTGTAATTATCAAAGCAGGGAATCATTGAAGATTCTCTTTAAAAATGATGGGGCGAACTATCATCTGGATGTAGAGACGTTTGCCCAAAAGATTAAGAAATACTGTGAATCCCGGGGGAAGGACCACCAGGTTATTTTCCTGATCGATGAGATCGGGCAATATATTGGTGAAAATAGTAAAATGATGCTGAATCTGCAGACGATTGCGGAGGAGTTGGGCACAAAACTGGCAGGAAAGGCGTGGCTGATGGTTACTGCCCAGGCGGATATTGATGCTATTACAGAAGACCGCGTTAAAGGTTATGATTTCTCAAAGATCCAGGGGCGATTCGATACCAGGTTGAGTCTTTCCAGTGCCAACGTGGATGAGGTTATCAAGAAGAGAATACTTGCCAAAAAGCAAGAACATAATGCAACTCTTGCCGCCTTTTTTGCTGAGAAGAGATATGAACTTAAGAACCTGCTGGCTTTTTCCAAAGATTGTGCTGAAATGAAATTCTATAATGGAGAAGAGGATTTCATTGATGTGTACCCTTACGTACCTTACCAGTTCTTTGTCCTGCAGAAGGTGTTTGAGAGAATCAGAAGAAGTGGTTTTACAGGTAAACACCTGGCCAAAGGCGAACGTTCAATGCTTAATGCTTTCAAAGAGGCGACTGAAAAGTATGCTGAAGAGAATCTGGGCAGGCTTATTCCGTTCTATTCTTTCTATGATACTGTGGAGGGTTTCCTGGACCCCATTATCAAGTCTACGATCACCCAGGCTCAGGACAATTCAGAGTTAGAGGAGTTTGACAATCAGATTCTAAAGTTGCTGTTTTTGATAAGAAATGTACAGGAAGTGGTTCCAAATCTGGACAATCTGGTCGTACTTTCAGTAAGTTCTGTCGATGAGGACAAGTTGGAATTAAAGAAAAAGGTGGATGACTCCCTTAAAAGGTTGGAAAAACAGACCCTTATCAGTAAGTCTGGAGATAGGTATCATTTCCTGACCAATGAAGAACAGGAGATAAACAGGGAAATCAAGAATACTGAAGTTGAGAATTACCGTATTCTGGATACCATTTATACGTATGTTTTCGGCGATTCCAGCGAGGTATGTCCTGCCAGGTATAAGGATTACAAGTTCAACAGAGCAGTTGATGAAAAGTACAAATCTGCTGGCGCTGACCTGTCTGTCAAGTTCCTGACACCTCTTTCAGATGAATTATATGATAAAAGTGATCAACAATCCCTGTCCGGAGATGTGTTGAGCAATGTGGATTCCAAGGATACTTTATTATTTGTTTTCCCGCAGGATAGTAAAGTAGTTGATTTGGTTCGCAACCATCTGAAGATAGAGAAATATCTGCGTCAAAACACTTCAAATTCTGGCATAAAAGAGATCAATGAAATACTGAGTTCCAAGGATAAGGATAAGGATAAATTGATTGATGAGGCTAAAAGGGAAGTATTTGAAAGTGCGAAGAATGCACGCGTTTTTGTTGATGGGAAAGAAGTCAGCAGTATTGAAAAGAAGAACCCTAAGGAGAGGGTTAAGGATGGGCTCGATATCCTTTCCCAGAATGTTTACAGCAAGGCTTCCTATGTGACCTATGACTATGAGTCGGACAGAGATGTTTTGCGAGTATTGAAATCAGATGACCTGGAAAAATTCGGAGCCGGGACTTCTGATACAAACAAGAATGCTCTGGCGGAATTGCGTGATTATATAAATATCAGGCATCAGAAGAATGATAAACTGGTTTTGAAGGACATCAAAGAGAGGTTTTCGAGCAAACCATATGGCTGGAAGGATATGACCATTGCCGGGCTTGTTGCCACTCTTTTTGCCAATGAGGAAATCAAACTCTCCTACCAGAAAACTGCTTTGATCCTTAAATCCGAGAATGCCGATGAGATTGCCCGCTATCTGACCAAGAGGGAAGATGCTGACAGGATAGTTGTAAAGATCCGGGAAAAGTCCAATAAGGAGACAATAAAGGCTGTCAGGGATGTATTGAATGATGTGTTTGACAGGACGGCAATCCCTGAAAAAGAGAATGATCTTTTTGAATATACAAAGCAGGTTTTCAGCGAGAAAAGGGATGCTGCAGAAAAATATGCTGGACGTTATCAAGAAGTAGAAGTTTATCCGGGCAGAGAAGAGATCAGGGCTTACAGTGATTTCCTGAAGGAGATAAATCAGATAAATGATCCTTCTGATTTCTTGCAGGAGGTTGCCGATAAGAAGGATGAATTGGTGAGACTGAGCGAAGAAGCCAGACCTGCAATCAGTTTCTTTGAAAGCCAGATGGTTGATATTTTCAGTAAGATGTACAAGAGAGCAGATAATTATGAGCGAAATCTGCAGTTTCTCGATGCAGATATGCAGGATAATGTGCGGACTGTAAAAGAAATCCTGAAAATGGACAAACCCTATGGACGTATCAAGGAACTACCCCAGCTGGGAAGCAAAATTGATGAGGCTCTGCAGCAGAGTCTTGATACTCTAAAGGAAGAGGCATACGAGAAGCTGGATAGCCGCAGGACAGAAGTTGCCCGGGACATCGATTCTTATGGAATCCTGGAAGAGGATTTCAAAGACCGCATTTTGCAGCGCTTTGACAATCTAAGGGACAGGATTGCAACATGTGAGGAATGTGTCTATGCAAAGAGCCTGAATGATTCTATTGATGATTTGTACGAGGATGTTAGTGGTGAGATTATCAGACAAGTACAGATAATCCGGGAAAAAAATGTTGATGATGGTGGAGAAGAACAACCTCGTGTGAAGCCTACAAAGGTTGTTAAAGCATCGGAATTTACAAGCCAAAAGAAAATCGAGACCGAAGAAGACCTTGAAGAATATCTGGATTATATTCGCCAGCAACTGAAGAAATTGCTTGAAGAAAATAAAATCACAGTTATTTGATAAAGAGACGAATATAGGAATGTGATTTACAGGATGGAATTTATGCGGTTGGCGATATCTGAAATTGTTAAATTGCCTGAGGGCAAGACACTGGAATTTAAGCGTGATGTGTCTTCTCCAAAAAATATACTGAAGTCGCTAGTAGCATTTGCCAATACTGCAGGAGGGAGCCTGTTCATTGGTGTTGAGGATGGGACAAAGGAGATAATAGGAGTCTCGAACCCGCTTGACGAGGAAGAGCGGCTTTGCAGTCTCATTGCTGACAGTATTTCGCCCAGGCTTGTTCCAAATGTCGAGTTAATGACAGTTGAAGGTAAAACCGTGCTGGGTGTTGAGGTATATCCCAGTGGTTCACGTCCTCACTGGATCAGTAGAGAGGGTCATATCGACGGGGTTTATGTAAGGCTTGGTTCCACTAACAGAAAAGCTGATAGGGAACTTATAGGTGAACTTCAGAGAAGTGCTTCAGGTATCTCTTTTAATGAGATGCCGATGCCTGATCTGTCTCCTGATGAACTTGATATCGATGTTGCTAAAAAGCGCTTTAAGGGAGTACGGGAACTAAGCGAAGAGGAGTTGATAACGCTCAAGCTCCTGGTCAGGGAGCAGGGCAGGCTGGTTCCAAGCACAGGTGCAATGCTTCTCTTTGGAAAACAGAGGGATTTCCATTTCCCTGATGCATGGATACAGTGCGGGCGCTTCAAGGGAAAGGATAAGGCATACATTTTCGACCATACTGAGATCCATGAAGATCTGCCGGGCTCTGTTGATTCCGTAATGCTCTTTTTGAAAAAGCATGCTTTCAGAGGCGCTGATTTCTCAGATATCCGGCGCAAGGATGTGTGGAGCATTCCTCTTACGATACTGCGTGAGGCTCTTATCAATGCCATCGTGCATGCCGATTATTCCCAGAAGGGGGCACCTATCAGAGTGTCCTTCTTTGATGACAGAATAGAGATAGAAAATCCCGGCATACTCCTCCCGGGTATGACCATTGAAGATGTCAAGCAGGGTGTATCAAGGATCAGGAATCGTGTTATTGCCAGAGTCTTCAGGGAACTTGACCTGATAGAACAGTGGGGTAGTGGTTTCCGCCGTATCCTGAAGGACGCTGAAGAACTCGGGCTACCCCAGCCGGATATAATCGAGATAGGTATGAGAGTGAGGTTTATTGTCTACCTGGCAGATTCCATTGCGGTATCCACAGAGGGCCATGTCGGTAAAGAAGAAACCCCGTCCCGATCAGGCAAACAAGTAACCGAACAAGTAACCGAACAAGTAAGATCTTTAGTTATCTGCCTTGAAGATAAGGCATTAGGAAGGAAAAAAGTAATGCAACGTGTCGGTATAAGTAGTCGTTCGACGTTTGTTTATGATTACCTCCAGCCCGCTATCCAGTCAGGCCTGGTTGAAATGACACAACCGAATTCACCAAAAAGCCCGACCCAAAAATACTGCCTGACTGCGAAAGGTCGGGAATACCTGCAAGAAGAAAAAGATACAAAATTATGAGATTCAAGGTGGTCTAATGGATAAAAACAGTATCATTACATTTTCCAATTCATTAAGAAAGAAACTGAAGCAGGAAGTGGAGGATAGGGCTACCTTTTGCGGTATCCTGTCGGATAAAGTATTGCCCGTGGATTCAGAACATGCGGATTCCATTGTTATCGGGGGTAAGGTCTACAATAAGAAGATCAAGCACCAACGAGAGCGACTTGTAAAGGAAGTAGCCGAGAAGGGTTATGAACAGGTGATGGACGAGGTGACCTATACCTGGTTTAACCGGTTCGTGGCCCTGAAGTTCATGGAAGTTAATGATTATCTGCCTGTAAAGATATTCTCCTCGTCAGAAAAGGGAAGAGCGGAACCCGAAATACTGACAAAAGCAGCCGACCTGGATTTTTTGCAACTGGAGCTTGATTATGTGCTGGACCTCAAAGCAGAAGGCAAGGATGAAGAACTCTATCACTACCTGATCCTCAAAATCTGCAATTATCTGCATGAGATCATGCCATTCCTGTTTGAGCATATCGAGGATTACACCGAATTGCTCATCCCGGAATACCTGCTCCATACCGATTCGGTCCTTGTGGAATTGAATGACATTATTCCTGAAGAGGACTGGCAGGAAGTCGAAATCATCGGCTGGATTTATCAGGATTATGTGGCACCCCGCAAGGAAGAGGTGTTTGCCAACCTGAAGAAGAACGTAAAAATAAATAAGGAGAATATTCCTGCAGCGACCCAGTTGTTCACTCCGAAGTGGATTGTCAAGTACATGGTGGAGAATTCCCTGGCAAGATTGTGGCTGGAATCCAATCCGAATCCCACTCTGCAGGACAAGTTTGAGTATTTCATCGATCAGGAGACCCCTGAACCGGAAGAAAAAGTCTACAGCCCTGAAGAAATCACCCTGCTGGACCCGGCGATGGGCTCAGGCCATATTCTGGTCTATGCGTTTGATGTTTTTTATGAGATCTACCGCTCCATGGGTTATCTGGACAATGAGATCGCACCCCTGATCCTGAACAAGAACCTCTACGGTCTGGAGATAGATGACCGAGCCACCCAACTTGCAGGATTTGCCCTGATGATGCAGGCTCGCAAATACGACCGCAGATTATTCGAAAAAGACATACAGCTCAATCTCTGCTCCATCCAGGAGACCAATAATATAGATTACATCCCTGAGCAGATGTATCCAGAACTGCACCGCTTCATCGAATTCTTCGGGGATGCCAAGGAATACGGCTCCATCCTCAAACTTCCCAGGTTCGATTTCGACATGATCGATGCCGAATACACCCAGTTCAGCAAGAATCCTGCCATAGATACTTTCGGAGATGTCCCAAACAGCCCGGATGCCATCATCAAACAGGCCAAACTGATGAGTAGTCAGTATGATTGCGTGGTGACAAATCCGCCGTATATGGGTCATAAGGGAATGAATCCGGTTCTCAAGAAGTATGCTAAGGATAATTATCCAGACAGCAAGTCCGATTTATTTGCTATGTTTATAGAAAGGAATTTCAATTTTACGAAACCTGCGGGCCAACTTGGATTTATGACACCTTATGTATGGATGTTTATTTCATCATATGAAAAACTAAGAAATTATTTGATAGAGCAGAAAACTATCACTTCATTGATTCAACTTGAATATTCGGGTTTTGATGGTGCAACAGTGCCAATTTGTACATTTACAGCTAAAAATACCCATCTTCCTGATTATAAAGGTGGATATGTAAGGCTTTCTGATTTCCGTGGGGCAATAAATCAGGCTCCAAAAGCTATAGAAGCTATAAAGAATCCAGAATGTGGTTGGTTTTATACCGCCTCAGCCGCCGATTTCAAGAAGATTCCAGGGAGTCCTATTGCTTATTGGGTGAGTGAAAAAGTGGAGGAAATTTTTAAAATAAATGATAATCTAGAAATTTTTGCAGAGCCAAGGCATGGAATGTCTACTGGAAACAATGACAAAATGCTAAGATTGTGGCCTGAAATAAATTACAAAGATATAGGAATAGGGAAATTTAGTCATACTCAATTTTTAGAAGAGCAATACAAATTTGTACCTTACAATAAAGGTGGCAGTAAAAGAAAATGGTATGGCAATAATGATTATGTACTAAGATACGATATGCAAGGAATAAAATTGCTTAAAAGTTTTTCTGGTTTTCGTATAGATAGCAAAAACTATTTTTTTCAACCTGGAATTACTTGGAGTTCCTTAAGTAGTGGTAGTTTTAATGCGCGAATATTTGGAAATGGTTTTGTGTTTGACGCAAAAGGACAATCTTGTTTTTTGAATGAAGATTATAAAGAAAAAAGATATGAATTATTAGGTTACTTAAATTCATGCATTTCGGATTATCTATTAGAAGTATTATCTCCAACACTGGATTTCAATTCAGGCATAATCCGAAAATTGCCAATAAATATTCAAATTTTAGAAAATAATACCATTAATAGCCTAGTTAGTTCATCAATAAACATTTGTAACACAGAATGGGATTCTAGGGAAATTTCTTGGGATTTCAATAAAAGTGAATTATTGACTCATAGATCTACAAATAGAATTAAAGATGCTTATGGAAATTATTGTAGATATTGGGAGAGTGCATTTACCCAACTTCATCGAAACGAAGAAGAATTAAATCGCCAATTTATCAACATATATGATTTAATCAATGAAATGAATCCTGATGTCCCCCTTGAAGATATAACTATTCTCAAAGATGAAACACGTATAGAAGATGGGAAACTTGTTTTCAAGAAAGATGTTATTGTGAAACAGTTCATCTCCTACGCCGTGGGCTGCATGTTCGGGCGATATTCTCCGCATAAGGAAGGTTTGGTCCTTGCCAATCAGGGTGAAGGGAGGCAGGAATTTATGGAGGAAGTACCGGATGCAGAGTTCTTGCCGGATGATGATGGCATCATTCCTATACTGGATGAGGAGTATTTCACCGATGACATTGTGGGCAGGTTCAAGGAGTTTTTGAAAGTGACCTTCGGGCCGGAGAAGCTCTCAGAGAATATGGATTTCATTGCCCAGGCGCTCTCCTCCGGGGGTAAGAAGAAAACGAAGTCTTCCGAGCAGGTCATCCGGGATTATTTCCTCAAGGATTTCTACAAGGACCATGTGAAGATGTACAAGAAGAGGCCGATCTACTGGCTGTTCACTTCAGGGAAGAAGCGGGCGTTCAATGCACTGGTCTACATGCACCGCTATGACAGGACCACGCTTGCCAGGATGCGGACCGAGTACCTGCTGAAACTGGAAGGGAAAATGGATGCTCAAAGGCAGATGCTTTCCAGTGAGGATGCCCGGAATGTGAAGGAGAAGGCTAAACTGGCCGGGTATATCGAAGAGATCATGGCTTATGATGAAGTGTTCAAGAATAAGGCGGCTAAGCCTATCGAGATCGATCTGGATGACGGGGTCAAGGAGAATTACAAGTTGTTCGAGGGTTTGGTGGGGAAGATATGAAATATGATGATAAAAATTTGGAATATTTTAATAACACTGAATCATTTCAGTCAATTACTACTAAGAAACAATACAATCTTATTGATTTAAATGAGATGGAGATTTGCTACTTAAAGCAAATAATACATGATTTAGAAAAAAGTAATGATGTAATTCTCTGTTGCAGAGGAGATTCAAAAAAGAACCATTCCAAATTCATCTCAAAAGATTTATATGATTTTTTTGTTGCAGGAACAAAATCAAAATATCACGAGGAGGCACCTGAATCCTTATATGATCACTGCGAAATTAATGACGAATTCAATTTGGAAGCATTGGTCGAAAAATGTAATAGTATTCTTGAAGATATTAAGGAATGTAACTCAGATGTGGAAGGAAGAATAAATCCTGAATATGTTTCGGAGATGAAAAAGCAGAGCATAGGAGTTCAAAATGATTTTCGATTTCTTTTATTGTCTTTTTTACATAATAAAGGCATGACTTATGCAGATGAAATTGATTCCGATTTCAAACCCTATTCATGTTTTGTATCTCTAGCTTACAATAAATCAAAATATGATACTGCAAAAAAATATGCTTTAGGCAATAATAAAATAAAAAATAAGGACGGACTTATCTATATTTATATTGTTCAGAAAAATTGGAAGAATTACATTACTATAGAAGAAATGACATCAATTTTGAATGATTGTGGTGTAAAATGGAAAAAGGGTCTTGATGAAGAAATAATGATTATGAATGGATTGTATCCTCATTTCTTAGTAGGTTTTTTCGAAATGAAGAATGAAAAATGTTCTCGATTTATATTAAATTCATGGTTTCATAAGCAAATAAAACATGATTTGGAAAACTTAGATACAAGCAAATACACTAAAGGAATGTATGTAAATCAAGAAGATTTTGAACAATCTGCACAAAGACTAGGTTATAACACTGTTTTTTTGAGAAATAATATACTCAATGGAAATGAATTTATTCTGAGTAATGGAGAAACTAAAAAAACAATTGAAAGACTTCAATGAATTACAAGGGAATTAAAACCATGCTCAACGCTGAAAAGACCGCACAGGCCATACTCAAGAAATTCAATGATACCGAAGGATACAGTGATCGCAGGATCATCTTCTGGTATGATAAGGACGAGACTGCAGCAGATGGCGGGCTTGAGGAGATCGAACCGATCCTCGAGGAGAACAATATCCAGGTCCACAGGCTTGAGCAGAACTTCTTTGAGACCAAGAAACTCATTGAAGAGGATAAAACTGATACCCATTTCCTGATATATTCATCCAGGGGCGAACCGCAGCCTGACAAGAACTGGTTGCTTGATATACAGCTGTACTCCGAGCGGTTTGAAAACAGTCGGATATCCGATATAAAGAGTGAATTTGGCATCGAAGGCTATGATCTGGATAACTTCCTGGAAGAGCATTACAAGTTCTTTGAAAGCAAGGCACGTGTGGAGCCATTCCGCAAATTCTATGACCCCAAATGGCGCCAGGATGAAATGGTACTGGGCTTTCTGACAGTGCTCACAGGCTCAGATACCATCGATTTTAAAGACATAGTCCGCAAACTATTCCTCAAATCCCTGTATGAGACCGAAAATCCCGCCTGGGCCGAGATACAAAGACTCAATCTTGAAGACGATTTCTGGGAACTTGCAGGCAAATATTTCGGATTTATACAATCTGATCCCACATTACGCAAACTATTCCTGAGCATACTCCTAACCCATATAAAACGAAACACATCACTTCCCCTGAAGAAATATAAAAACTACATCAACTCCATGAGTAATGAATGTGAGATATTCATCCGCACATGGATGGACCACTCCAAAGATGGGACTTATTTCGATCAATACAGCAGGGAAACCTTTGAAGACAGCCAGCTCAAACTCGAAAAATACCTCAAGCAGGAGATCAAAGAAACTGAACCTTGCGATTACCTGGATGCAGAAGCCTTTGACGTATTCGATAGAGCGATCATAAGACAGATCGTGGACAGTTTATGTAACGACCTGGAAGAATATGAAAAATATCTGGACTGGATCTTCCAGAGAAAATCCAAACACTGGTATCCGCAATTCCAGCACATCTACAGTGCTTTGGAATATGCAATCAAACTCCATCGGTTTGCCAAAGGCTTTGAAAAAACGCTTGCTTCCTGTAAAGATGTACGTGGATTCATAGCCCGCTATGAGAAAGACCTCTACCAGATGGATTATTACTATCGTAAATTTTACTTCCATTATGATCTCGACAACAAGACGGACGTTCTTTCTAAGATCAGGGAACGTGTGGAAAACCTGTACAACAATAACCTTATCGACAAAATGCTCGGCCACTGGAGTGAACTGATCGATACAGATGTTGGGGATTACTGGAAAGTAGAACTTGCAGACCGACAGGATGAATTCTACAAGTTATATGTGCAAAACACCATTCAAAAGAATGACAAAGACAAAATTGCAGTCATAATTTCCGATGCAATGCGCTACGAGGTCGCTGTAGAACTTCAGGAAAGACTCAACAAATCCAGCCAGGGTACAATGGAACTTAAAACAATGGTTGGCTCCCTTCCTTCCTACACCAAATTGGGAATGGCATCCCTGCTACCTCATGATTCATTGCAACTCAAGGATAACCATTATTTGGCCGATGGTATTAGCACTGAGGGCACTCCCAACCGAGCAAAAATAGTGGACAAGGCAACTCCTGACAGTGTTACTTTGACCTCTGATGAACTACTGAGTCTAACACAAAAAGAAGCCCTGAAGAAATTCAAAAATATCAGGATTTTCTATATTTATCACAATGTCATTGATTCCACCGGTGACAAAGAATCTTCGGAAGACAAAGTCTTCAAAGAGACAGAAACCGCCATACAGGAAGTCCATCAAATGATTTCCAAACTCACTACTTCCCAGCTTCTGAATAATGTTATCGTCACAGCTGATCACGGCTTCATCTACAGACGGGATGACCTGGAAAGTGTTTACAAACTCGATAAAGCAACCTTTGATAAAGACAGAATTATCGACTCTAAAAAACGCTTCATCCTCACTACAGAAGATATCGATGTTATGAACACTCACAAATTTAAGATCAATAATCTGGTTGAAGCAGAAAAGGATCTTTATGCCTATGTCCCGGTAGCCGATCTGAGATTCAGGATGCAGGGAGGCGGACTCAAATTTGTCCACGGTGGTCTGGCTCCCCAGGAAATAATCATTCCTGTCCTCAAATATAGCTATAAAAAGAGTGCAGAGCTGGAGCGCAAAGGAATCAAAAAAGGCAAAGTTGGAGTAACTGTTACCAATCCGGGTCGAAGGATCACAAGCAATTCCTTCTCTGTAAACCTGCTGCAGACTGAAAAGGTAAGTGACAAACTTAAACCTTTGAAAGTCCGTATAGCCCTCTGGGACAGCGAGTTTGACGGCGAAAAGGTAAGTGATGAAAAGACCGTGATCCTAGAACGTTCTTCAGAAGAACCTACAGAACGCCAACAGAAGGTCATATTAACCCTTGGGAATAATGTAGAGAACAAAACATATTATCTCAAGTTGATAGACGATGATCCAACTGCGATTAATAAGAATGTAATAGAGCCGATACCTTTTGAAGTAGATCTACTACTGAAAGATGATTTTGATTTTTGAGGCAAAAATATGAACGGGACAGAAATTGATACATCCATTGATGAAAAATTGCAGCAATACTTTGCAGGCCGTGTGGTACGCAAAGACCTCACCAAAATGATGAAAGTAGGCTACAATGTCCCGGTTTATGTCCTCGAATACCTGCTGGGCTCCAACTGTGCCACCGAAGATGAAGACCTGATAGCAGCCGGTGTAGAAAAGGTAAAAAATATCCTGTCCCGAAATTATGTCCGACCGGATGAGGCGGAAAAAATAAAATCCCGCATCAGAGAAAGCGGTTATTACACAATAATAGACAAGGTAACTGTAAAACTGAATGAGAGACGGGATGTCTATGAAGCCGTATTTTCCAATCTGGGAATTGCCCAGGTGGAAGTTGAATCTGATTATGTAATGCGCTACGATAAACTGCTTGGTGGCGGTATCTGGTGTATCGTCAAGATGGAATACGAACCAGACCAGATGGGATCACCCTTCACAATTTCGGACTTAAAACCCATTCAACTGCCCAACATCAATGTAAACGAGATCCTTGAAAACAGGAACTTTTTCACAAAAGAAGAATGGATGGACGTCCTGCTGCGCTCTGTAGGGATGGAGCCTTCCAATCTCGAAGAAAGAACAAAGTGGCATCTTCTTGAAAGGCTTGTACCCCTTGTCGAAAACAACTATAATATGTGTGAACTCGGCCCCAGGAGTACAGGCAAATCTCACGTTTACAAAGAGATCTCACCAAACTCAGTCCTTATCTCCGGCGGACAAACCACTGTAGCAAACCTGTTCTACAATATGTCCACACGTCAGGTAGGACTGGTGGGCATGTGGGATGTTGTGGCCTTTGATGAGGTTGCAGGGATTAATTTCAAAGATAAGGACGGCATCCAGATTCTGAAAGACTACATGGCTTCAGGTTCCTTTGCCAGAGGTAGAGAGCAGATCAATGCCAACGCCTCTATAGCCTTTGTAGGTAATATCAACCAAAGCATATCCTCTCTTTTAAAAACGCATCACCTATTTGCTCCCTTCCCTGAAGCAATGAATAATGACAGTGCCTTTTTTGACAGGATACATTATTATCTCCCGGGCTGGGAGGTTCCAAAATTTAGGCCTGAACATTTCACCGATAAACATGGTTTTATTGTAGACTATATTGCCGAATTCTTCCGTGAAATGCGTAAATACTCCTACGCAGACAGTCTATTCAACTATTTCAAGATGGGGTCCAATCTGAACCAGAGAGATGTAATTGCTGTGAAAAAAACCTATTCAGGGCTTGTCAAATTAATCTATCCCAATGGAGAAATCACCCGGCAAGAGGCTGAAGAAGTACTTCAATATGCTCTGGAAGGCAGAAGGCGTGTAAAGGAACAACTCAAAAAGATCGGCGGTATGGAATTCTTTGATGTGAACTTCTCCTATCTGGATAATGAAACTATGGAAGAAGATTTTGTAAACGTTCCGGAAAGTGGTGGTAACAAGATTATTCCTCCAGGACTTGGAAAACCAGGTGAAGCTTTTGCTGTTGCTCCAAATGAAAACGGAAAAATCGGTGTCTATAAGTTAGAACTGCAAATTGCCACCGGGAATGGAAAATATGAAGCCACAGGGCTTAGCAGCAATTCAGCAGCCAAAGAATCGGTCAAAACCGCTATCAATTACTTCAAAGCCAATGCCAAATCTATCAGCCAATCCATATCCACCAAAGAAAGTGATTATTTCCTCAACTTCCAGGACATGTATGGAATCGGACTGGCGGATGGTCTGACACTTTCGGCTTTTATCAGTCTCTGTTCCGGAGCCCTTGACAAACCACTGCATGAACAAACTGCCATAATTGGCGATATGACAATAGGTGGCTCCATTAATGCAGTGGACAATTTAGCAGACCTTCTGCAGGTATGTCTTGATGCCGGAGCAAAGAAAGTATTGATCCCATCTGCGTCCACAGCAAGGTTGGGAAGCGTACCGCCTGAAGTGTTGAGCAAGTTCCAGCTCTCTTTTTATGATGACCCGATAGATGCTGTTCAGAAAGCGTTGTTCTTTATGTGATTACTTTCTAATTGGAAATTATCTATAAGGGAAAATTTCAAGGTAATCGTTACAAGATATATGATGATTTGAGTTAGTATCATCTATATTTATATTGTTATTTTGGAACAACTCAATAGCTGGATTTACTACAAGTTCTTGTAAAAAATCACTATTGCAAATATTTAGCAAACGGAGGGTTACAAAAATATTTTCTGTTAATCCATAAAAGTTTATAGATGATTTGTCAGTTGTTGGATTACTACAAATTAAATACTTGTTTTCTTTTTTTAATTTCCAATCTCTGCCAAGCATGAATGGCCAATAAAGTAACCAGTGATCCCCAATTCCAAATTTTTTATTTACAACATTTCCATCATATGTAAATAACCCATATGAGATAACTGGTGCCACTTCATTATGAAAAACTATATTGATTACAATTTGTTTATGACCTTGTTCCTCACCCTCAACAAAATAATATGGTCTGGCAATACCGTCAACTAGCCAACCTCCAAATTCAGAAACACGATCACTGCGCCATCGACAAATTGCGTTTGGATTATTTAAATTCGGTTGAAATCCATTATTAGCAAACTGTTGGTCCATCTCAAGAATAAGCTTAGAAATTTGCTCATAAAATGTCTGTACATTTTTAAATGAAGTAGTAATTGAATTTTCATTTTCTGTTTGATCAAACATCTTAATTCCTCTTAAAAGAATAAAAAATATATTATTGTTTTACTTTTTACTAAAAAAACAATATGTAGGCTTGCAGCATTCCATTTCCCAATCAAATATAATCTTTTTCGGATAGAAAAAATATTCAAAACGTTTGCATTGTCTGGAATAAGAACTAAATCCTGTAAATGACCAAAAGTTTTTTGCTTTTAGATAATCGCTCAAATCACTCAAAATACTTAACTCAAATTCCTTGAGATCTAAAATTCCAATATTATTATTTAATTCATCATAAAGATTATACCAGCTCATCCATAAAAAGTAATTAGATGGATTTATTTTTTCATACCTTTTTATTTCATTTATCGCACTAATAAAATTATCAGATGGCAATGAATAATCGGCTGTTAAATAAATTAAAAATCGTTTTGCATCCTTAGCTATTTCAAATTGACCAATATTCTTCACCTGAAATAGATTAAAGAATTCACGCGAGAGTTGGTTTTCATACTTATGTGATTCAAATTCATAAGATACTGAGTACATATTTTGCTGAGAAAAATATTTCACTTCTATTAAAAATAGATATTTTATTTGTAAGGATGTATCTTTTATTAATAGCAGCAAATCAGGTTCAGAATTGTCATGAAATCTTGGCCAGAAAATTAATTCAAAATCCCAATTATCTGGTATACAGGAAATATTAAATTGTTCTCCTTTTAAACTTCGAGCTGCACTAAGAAAAGCATGAGAAAAAGTACGCATTGTACAATATTTTATTAAACCAAAATAGTTAGAAGTTAAAATATCTTCACGATTTTGTACTTCAGGTATTTTCCCTTTCAATTCTGCATCAATCATCTATTAGCAACCTTATAACAATTACTTGTTCTCATTGTACCACTCACAAATCCCCTTATAATCACAGAAATAACAATTCGGCTCTTCCTTGACCTCAAAATCCTCGGCTTTAATATCTGCCACAATCTGCCTTACACCATCAAGTACAGAATTAATCTGTGCTTCGTCCACATCCATTAACCTGAGGTCACGTATCTTCGGATTGACATACATCAGTCCTGCTTTGACCGGATATTTTCCATACCTCTCTCTGACAGCCTGGCAGTAAAGGGCAAGCTGTACATCTTCTGGCATCTTATTCTTGCTCAGTGGACTTTTGCTGGTCTTGTAATCGATAACAATATACTCGCCCGCAGGGGTTTGGTCGATTCGGTCAATTACTCCTCCAAACTGTGCTCCATCAAGTTTGAGATTGAACTTCTCCTCCACAGCAATCGTTTCATTGAGATTGCTTTTTTCAAACTCAAACCAGTATTCCAGCATCTGCCTGACTCTTTCAAGTTCCTGCTGCTCGTGGGTCTCTGAATCGAAAACAGAACCATCCCAGGTTTTATCCAGGATACGAGTGGCAAGTTCCATATCAATGGACTCGCCCTGCATCTTGTGCCTGCAAAGCTGTTCAAACACAGAATGTACATCGGTTCCTGTCTGGAAGAATGTCTTTTGAGGAATCGGTATATTCAGTACATTGCTATACTTGAATTTCAGAGGACACTCCATGTATTGCCTGATCTTGGACGCCGAGAAACGCATATCAGAATCCACAAGAGGTGGTAAATCTTCATTCACCAGTGCCTCCAATTCTCCCATCTCTCTGGGTGTGATGTTCAGAAAATCCTCAATATCAAAAACAGACAGGTTGCCCTTTTCCTCTATCTCTTTTAACTGAGTTAGCACAACCAGTGCTTCCAGTGCCTGCTTCATCTGGCCCTGGCCGGCATACATGTCCAAAAGCCTGAGATATTCATCCTGTTTTCCTTTCAATGGCGATTCCGTGGTAACAGTCTCTGTATCCTGTAATTTGTCAGTTTCAATGTATTCAATCAGGGAATTGGATTCATAATCTAACTGGCTGACAAACTCACTGGGTTTGATACCTCGCTTGTTGCCTGTATATTTTTCAGGAAATGTGAGATACAAATTTTCCCTGGCTCTGGTCATGGCTACATAGGCCAGCCTGCGTTCTTCCTCCAGATGCAGGATCTTATCCTCCACATCCCTCTGCACACCTCTCTCAAGTTCCCGGGGGACACGAAACTGCTTTTTGGTGAATCTCAGAGGCAGATGGCGGTCAGCCATATCACAGACAAAGACAACCTTTGCTTCCTTACCCTTTGACTGATGAATGGTCATGACCTTAACAGTATTTTCCTCACTGGTTTCCTCATCCCCGATATCCAGATTGAAAACCAGTTCCAGATATTCAACAGCCCTGGCAAATTCAGAACCCCCGTCCACAAGTTCCAGATCTTCTACCATACTGGTCAGGGAGTTGAGGATATGAATATTCCTTCTGGAAGCCAGGGTATCTGCAAGCAACTGGGCCCTGTACAGGTCGGTATTCTCGGATAACAGATATTTCACAGTATCAGATGGCAGGTGATTCTTCCTGTAATCGATAAGTTCATTGAGCCTGGCAAGGATGGACTTGACAAGTGCCTTTTGAGTTATTGAAACGTTGTCAAGATGGTGTTGCAGCACAGAATATATTCCATCCCCTTCCAGTTCAGTCTTCCTGCTGAGTTTTTTTGCCACAGTATTGATCTTCTGGAGGTCATGTTCACTTACTCCTTCCCTTGCAAACACTTTGGCAAAAGCAATTCCATTATTGAAGGGATCAGCGACAATATGCATGTAGGCCAGGGCTTCCTGTACAATGGGATAATTCTTAAGCTGCAGATTGCCCACATATTCCACAGGGATCATTCTGCCTTTCAATGCATCACTGTACTTTTTCCCATCAGCACGTTTCCTGGTAAGTACAAAGATCTCTTCAGGAGCAATATCCTCTTCTTCAATCAGCCGCTGAATCTCATCTGCAACCCATTGAGCCTCACTGGAATCATCGGGTGTTTTTACTACCTTTATTTTCTCCCCATCCCCATTGTGGGAATGTAGAGTCTTAGCTTCCCTTTCCGGGTTTGTTGCAATCAATTGCTGGGATAATTGTACTATCTGTGAGCTGGACCTGTAATTGCGATCCAGGGGTATTTTCTCAAGAGATGCGTAGTAATCCTGCAGTTGTTTGATATTGGAAAGATAGGCACCCCGGAATCTGTAGATGCACTGGTCATCATCAGCAACACAGGTCAGGTTAGTGCCATCGGCAATTAGATTGATAAGATAAAGCTGGGCATAATTTGTATCCTGGAATTCATCTACCAAAACGTAATCATATCTGTTGCGAATCTGATTTCGAACAACTTCATTGTTTTCCAGCAGGCGACATGTCATTGTGATCATGTCATCGTAATCCATGAAATTATGGTCCCGTTTGTACTGCTGGTAATGTGAATAGAACCTGGCAAGGTCGGCAAGTTTGAGCAGTTCATCCCTTTCTTCTTCATCAACGGTTTCATCCAGCTTTCGCGTGACAAAATCCTGCAACTCCTGCGGACCTACCAGATGGTCATGTAGCTGAGACACACCCTCCAGCAGGCTTGTGATGAGATCATAGGGTCTGTTGGGAATCGCAATATTCTCAAAACCAAAGGAGTCGATATTGTTTATTCCCCACACATGAGAATGTTCCTGTGAAATTAATCTGGTACCCTGATTAATGCCAACATACAGGGAGAACTCCTTGAGCAAATCATTGCAGTAGGAATGGAAGGTGGATACCGTAATTGCGCTGGATTCTCCAATACGGTTTTCAATTCTCTCCTCCATCTCTCCTGCGGCCTTTTCAGAGAATGTCAGGGCAAGTATCCGGTCAGGAGAAAATCCTTCATCCACAAGGTTTACTACCTTTTTCGTAATGGTCAGGGTTTTGCCAGAACCAGGACCTGCGAGTATTAGAAGTGGGCCGTCTGTATAATCAACTGCCTGTGATTGTGAAGGATTGAGTTTAATATCTCCCAATTTTTAGTACCCCATTTACAATTTTATTATATAGCAAATGATTAAATCCAATTTGTATAAGTTTTTCTATTTTTTTGTATAACTGAGGTGTTGCAATATTAATATGTCATATTTTTCAATATATCAAATAAGAACTGATAAATGCATAGCAGGAGGGAATAAAAAATAAGAAACTGTCGAGGTAACATACTTCTCTTTATACATTAGGATTTAATATAACGTGTTTTAAAACAAATTCTTTAGCCTTTTGATAACCTGTTTCCTTTCCGTCAAGAAATATGGCCCCTATCAGTGCTTCCAACACATTTGATGTACGTGTATTTATACCATCTTCATTATTAGATTCGCCATTTCCTTTCATTAAGAAATTATCTAACCTTAAATTATTAGCTATTTCCGATAGATAATCGTTTTTAACAAATTTTACCCTTTCTTTATGAAGCTCGCCTTCCTGCCCGATCAAATTTTCATACATATGTTCTGTAACCACTAATTCCAGAACAGCATCTCCCAAAAATTCAAGTCTTTCATTACATTGATTTAGTTCATTATGTTCGTTAAGATAACTACTATGAACAAAAGCCTGATTTAAAAGATCTTCATCGTCAAATTCAAATCCAATCTTTTTTTCCAGATCTGTCAGTTTATTCAAAATATCCTCTCCTAAAATTATTGTATTATTCAATAGCAGGAACTCTCTGTTTCCATTCTTCCAATCTCTCCCTAACATGAGCATTCAAAATAAACGGTTTCCCAGATTTAGCATTCTGTTTCATATAATGCAAAGTACCCTTTGAGAACCCCAATTTTTACCACTCAACATAGGAAATATCAAGAATCAACTGCCTTATTTCCATGTTGTCCTGTCTTTCAATTTCATACACAGGAGACACGAAATCAACGGTTTTGCGTTTGCCAACAAGGTATTGAGCCAATTCTCTTGTCTTCAGGAGCAATATAGCACTCCATGTATGCTGTTTATTCCTGTGTTTGGCACGTTTATTCAACCATTGATTAACTTCTTCAGTAACCTTCCTGGCCCCTATAGGCTTAAGCCTTAGCGCATAAGTCTCTGTCCGGATGAAGTCCTGCTTATCCATTGCTCCTTTCTCAACCAGTGAAAAAACAGCCAGGCCAACAATAAACCTGAATGGTTCTTGCAAATCATAAGCAAGGCTATTCTTGCTCGAACTCGTCTCATGTAAAAACCCAACATGAGGATCTAGGCCAACTGAGTTTATGGCCCTCAGTATGAGACAAAGAGACAAGACTCAAGCGACATACGAAAAAAGATTCTAAGCATTTCTTATTCAGACTGGAAAAAGCTAGGATTTTTAAAGGTACTTTGCACTATATGAAGAAAAATGCGAAAGCAGATAAGCCTTTTACGCTTAATGCTCATAACAAAGAACGTTTGGATAAGTGGGAAAAGCTTGTTGCAAATGAGTAATTATGGTGTCTTTTAGCTTTCTTTTTGTGCTGTTTTCTACATGAATTCAGGAGACAAATGCAACGACAGACTAATGACATAGGAGACAATTCCAGGAGACAGACACAACGGACAAAACGACTGACAAAAACAGAAATAACATTATATTAGATGTGTGGACTATAAAGTTAGTATCTATCACATGTTAAAATAATGGTAAACTCTCATTCTACAGTATTGTTTTTATAGGGTTTTGTTGATAAATCAATGGTACGGGAAGGTGTTGATGATACCTTTGTAAGTGACATTAAAGAAGAGGTTGAAATATTTACAGATATATTCGTACATGCAATTTTAAATCCCGCTAATAAGCAAACCGGTGATCAGTTTGAATCCAATAATTGAGGTCAGAGACCTCAGGAAAATATTCCATTCAAGGGGAAGGAAAATAATCGCAGTGGACGATGTAAGTTTCGATATAATGGAAGGGGAAATATTTGGTATGATAGGGCCAAACGGAGCCGGCAAGTCAACCATATTCTCCATGCTTACAACACTGGTAAAACCCACAAGTGGCAGCATAAAGGTTGCAGGTTTTGATGTATATAAACAAGATGGAAAAATAAGACCTGTCATAGGCATAGTTCCCCAGAAACTCAGTCTGTACCCTGATCTGACTGCAAAAGAAAACCTGGAGCTAATGGGCATGCTCTATGATGTACCTAAAAATCTCATGGAAGAACGAATAGAATATTACCTGAAACTTGTGGGTCTTTCAAGCCATGCAAATAGATATACAGGAGGATTCTCTGGTGGTATGAAACAACGCCTTTCGGTTATCTGCGCAGTATTACACGACCCACAGATCATATTCTGGGACGAACCCACGACCGGCCTTGACCCTCAGACTAGGCAATCAATATGGAAACTTGCAAAGAAGTTCAACAGTGAAGGAAAAACACTGGTCTTTACTACCCATTATATGGAAGAGGCAAACAATTTCTGTGACAGGGTTGCTATCATGAACCTGGGTAAACTTGTGGCCTTGGATGCACCGCAGAGTCTGAAAGAAAAGGCAGGGTCAGATAATCTGGAAGATGTATTTATTAGTCTTACAGGCGCTGAGGTGCGTGATTAAATGACAGTAAAGAATGAACTCAGGCATGCATGGATAATAACTGTAAAAGAGATAAGGCAGCTTTCAAGGAAGAAAGCACTTATGGTCCCTTTGTTCCTTTTTCCAATAATTATGATAATCTTTTTTGGTTATGGTATGGGCGGAACCGTAAAGAATGCACCTATTTTGATAGTTAATGATGATACAGGTACAGATTCAGCTTCCCTTATACAGGAAATAGGGGCTTACACATCCAGCTACAACGGAAATCCGATGTTTACAGTTACATACACTAGGGACATGTCGCAGGCAGAAGCTGAAAGTAAAATAGATGCCGGGATATACAAAGCCGTTTTGCTTATTCCGCATGACTATAGTGAACGACTGATTAAAAACGACGATGTGACGCTGACTCTTCTTACTGACGCATCGGACCCCACTACAAGTGGTATTATCATAAGTTTCATGCAGCAGCTTATGTCACGGCCAGGACCCGTTTCCCTTGATATTCCCAATATTTACGGAAATCTTGAGTATCTCGATTTCCTTACACCTGCCGTCATAGCTCTTACCATTTTCATGGGTTCTGTTGCAACTACAGGTTCTGCCATTGCAGGTGAAAAGGAAGATGGTACCATTGTTCGTATCCTTATGACTCCCGTAAGCAGGAGATCTGTAATTCTTGGAAAAACGATTTACCAGCTTATATTACAGCTAGCCAGAGCTGTTATCCTGATACTTGCAGCTTATTTCCTCGTGGGGTTTCATATGAATGGAAGCTGGCTCCTTGTTGCCCTGGTACTCACCATTTTCACACTGGGAGGTGTGGGTATGGGTATAGTCATGTCTACAAGGGTGGATGATATGGAGTCTTTTTTCCAGCTCAACCTGCTGTTCACCCTTCCATCTATGTTTATCACAGGAGTCTTTTTCCCCTTAAGTTCGATTCCTGACTGGATGCGCTACATCGCCTATTGTTTGCCTCTTACCTATGCAAACGATGCCATGCGAACAATAATGATAAAAGGTCAGGGACTAAGCGCTATATCAACTGATTTAATAATTCTAACTCTGTTTGCACTCATTACTTTCAGTTCAGGTGTTCACTTATTCAGGAGGGAAGCATAATATGAAAATGAAGAATGTAATGATATCCTCGATTCTATTGATCTTGATGTTCTCAGGTCTTGCAGGAGCCTATGACACGCCGGATAATTACAATTATCCCCAGAGTTTTGATCTTGGGATGAACTTCTACGATGTGTATGGCAGCCCGTATCTCAGCGCCACGATAATAGGAAGCAATGAATTTGACAGGGGTCAGACGGTGACCCTGAACATCGATCTTGTTAACAAAGGCAAACTTCTTGGCTTCAAAAGTGACAGGACTCCCAGGGACAGAGACGAGATTTTTGCCGCTCAGACAGAAATGAAGCTTGAAAGCAATGTGGTGGAAGCTACAGGAATTGTTGCTTCTCTTTCAACCGATCCGGACAGCCCCATCGAAATCAAATCCGTCAGCCAGCAGCTGGGTTCCATAAAGAGCGGACAGAATTCACTTTCACCGGCAAAATTCGATATAAAGATAGATAAGAATGCCAAAGCAGGTGAATACAATCTTTATCTGGATATTGCCTATGATTATCAGAAAAATGTGCAGGTAGAAGATGCCAATGTGACTGACCAGACCTACGATGTAAATCACTGGTATGGTACAATGGCTCAGAACCAGACTTTAAAGATCATCGTCAACAAGCAGGCAGATTTTGAAATTGTAAAGACAACAGGAAGCCTTTATCCTGGTGGAGAGGAAGTTATTGAAATAACAGTAATGAACACCGGTGAGGAAGAGGCAAGAGAAGTTAAGCTGATTGTCAATCCTTCGGATCCTTTAAGCACAACCGACGATATGGCGTATCTCTTCACAATGGATCCAGGCAGTACTGCGGTTGCAAAGATTAAAATCAAGGCAGATAGTGAAGCTGTAGCGAAGGACTATGGAATCGATACCACACTAAGATACGAAAATCTTGATGGGGATACAGAATATTCAGATGCCCTCCAGGCCAGGGTGGAAGTGAAAAAAGCAGGGCTTTTCCAGAGACTCTTCGGATGGCTCTGATTATTGGAGGGTAAGAAAATGAAGTTGCCTATAATTGAGATTGTCGGAAAAGCCCATATTCAAGAAAATTATAACATATCCATTAAATACAGTGCAACACAGCATAGCGTTTGACTTTCAGTCATTGCTTGAAATTTTCGATTTTACCACTTTTCCGACAGTCTCTTTTACAGGACCAGATTAAAATTGTTACCATTCCCTATTTTCTCGGGAGCTACTTTCAACCGAAAAGAATGGTATCGGCGACGGTTGTGCTACACACTGTTACCATTCCCTATTTTCTCGGGAGCTACTTTCAACCAATCATGCACAAACTGTATCATAATCTGTGCTGATTGAGTTGCCATTCCCTATTTTCTCGGGAGCTACTTTCAACATGAGTATGGCAGAATAAAACTAGAATCTGATCTAAAGGATCTGTTACCATTCCCTATTTTCTCGGGAGCTACTTTCAACGGTTTGATACCGAATGCGTCTTTTCTTCTATCAAGTAGTTACCATTCCCTATTTTCTCGGGAGCTACTTTCAACTGACAGATACAGAAATCAAAGAAAATAAAGAACCTGAACGTTACCATTCCCTATTTTCTCGGGAGCTACTTTCAACCCGATTTCAGCCAGATCTTTTCTCTCCAGTATTTACCGTTACCATTCCCTATTTTCTCGGGAGCTACTTTCAACAATTTAAGCCGGCAGACGGACGTGCATTGTTCCGCATGTTACCATTCCCTATTTTCTCGGGAGCTACTTTCAACATACGGTAATGGTCTCTGATAAGGATTTAGGCACTATGTTACCATTCCCTATTTTCTCGGGAGCTACTTTCAACAATAGACGCGATTATGCAATTGTGGTCAGCGCACAGGAGTTACCATTCCCTATTTTCTCGGGAGCTACTTTCAACGGGATTTCGTCGGCAGGCAGTCGACCAAAATTATTTGTGTTACCATTCCCTATTTTCTCGGGAGCTACTTTCAACAAAATATGCCAGAAATAATTGACTATAATACAGTTGTGAGTTACCATTCCCTATTTTCTCGGGAGCTACTTTCAACGGTACAATTTAGTACAGTGAAATACTATATAGATTCGTTACCATTCCCTATTTTCTCGGGAGCTACTTTCAACTGGTGCAGAAGATATGCAGCATTATAAACTGGTTGCAGTTACCATTCCCTATTTTCTCGGGAGCTACTTTCAACAAGATGAGTCTAATTAGAGGGCTCGAATCCAAAATTGGTTACCATTCCCTATTTTCTCGGGAGCTACTTTCAACGCAATCCTGAATACCGTTAGTCAAGAGGTACTGTTGGTTACCATTCCCTATTTTCTCGGGAGCTACTTTCAACATAATGCAGTTATCAAAAAAGATTGACACATTTGTTAAGTTACCATTCCCTATTTTCTCGGGAGCTACTTTCAACCTATCTGCCACGGTTTGCAGGGGGAAGGCTTTCTCTCTGTTACCATTCCCTATTTTCTCGGGAGCTACTTTCAACATCAGATCCATTTCAGGGGTTAGATCTTCGTAGTTGATAAGTTACCATTCCCTATTTTCTCGGGAGCTACTTTCAACCAATGAAACAGCAAATCAAACGTTTGAAGGAAAGTGGTTACCATTCCCTATTTTCTCGGGAGCTACTTTCAACAAGATACAGAAAGGGCTATCATTGAAATAGTATTTGCAATGTGTTACCATTCCCTATTTTCTCGGGAGCTACTTTCAACTGAAAGCAAAAAACGAGAAAAAAATCAATCATATAATAAGTTACCATTCCCTATTTTCTCGGGAGCTACTTTCAACAACTGGATGAAGGTTTTGAACTATCATTTATTTCTAATGTTACCATTCCCTATTTTCTCGGGAGCTACTTTCAACGGGAATTCCTGGCAATCAATGTATGAAATAATGAGGGTTACCATTCCCTATTTTCTCGGGAGCTACTTTCAACCTAATTATTTTAGTAGAAAATAAACTTTAAGAGGTTAGGTTACCATTCCCTATTTTCTCGGGAGCTACTTTCAACACACCAACTTGCAATGTGCTGTAGTATTTATCCTCTTGGAGTTACCATTCCCTATTTTCTCGGGAGCTACTTTCAACTGCAGGTATGGCCTTTGGTGGCAAGGCTGCACGAGCAGTTACCATTCCCTATTTTCTCGGGAGCTACTTTCAACAATTTGAACAGGAGCTGGAAAAAAACGGTTGTGCGGGTTACCATTCCCTATTTTCTCGGGAGCTACTTTCAACAATATTGGATACTGGATATTGGATATTGGATATTACGTTACCATTCCCTATTTTCTCGGGAGCTACTTTCAACTCATCCACACAAATGAGAATTGAACCAACAGAGGTAGTTACCATTCCCTATTTTCTCGGGAGCTACTTTCAACAGAAGTCACAACATCGTGGAACTCACCATGATGCTACTTCTAGCAAAGTTACCATTCCCTATTTTCTCGGGAGCTACTTTCAACTGTAATTGCTCTTGTAATTGCTGTAATTGCTCTTGTAATTGTGTTACCATTCCCTATTTTCTCGGGAGCTACTTTCAACAGATGGATCAATGAAAATGTGGGTGAACTGACCCAGAAACGTTACCATTCCCTATTTTCTCGGGAGCTACTTTCAACACCTGTATATGGGGAAGCGGTCGACAAGGAGTTCTTCATGTTACCATTCCCTATTTTCTCGGGAGCTACTTTCAACTGTGAACAGATTGAATATGGTGGAACTGAATGCCCATGTTGGTTACCATTCCCTATTTTCTCGGGAGCTACTTTCAACTCACGAATATCGCAATGTCAGGACCATCATCATCAATTAGTTACCATTCCCTATTTTCTCGGGAGCTACTTTCAACCATTGAAAAAGGCAGTGATTCGGTTTGGAAGTAATCAAAAGTTACCATTCCCTATTTTCTCGGGAGCTACTTTCAACTTTTGATGAATGTATAAATTTTCTTGCAGATATGTATCGTTACCATTCCCTATTTTCTCGGGAGCTACTTTCAACAGTGATCCACTCTCCTTCATAGAAGATCGTTGATTTGTTACCATTCCCTATTTTCTCGGGAGCTACTTTCAACATTTCTGCACAGTTCCGTTTACATCACTGTTTCTACCGGTTACCATTCCCTATTTTCTCGGGAGCTACTTTCAACAGGAAATACCCGCACAGAACATGCAGGCTGCATTCAATGTTACCATTCCCTATTTTCTCGGGAGCTACTTTCAACAACAAACAAACATCACCCCGAGCACGGTGATATAAATGTTACCATTCCCTATTTTCTCGGGAGCTACTTTCAACAACACGCAGACGTGACTATACAGACAAGGACGGAGTTTTAAAGTTACCATTCCCTATTTTCTCGGGAGCTACTTTCAACATTACTTACCATCCTCGGGGTGTTTCTGGAAAAAAGTTACCATTCCCTATTTTCTCGGGAGCTACTTTCAACACCTGAAAATGGATGCAGAAATACACGCTGATCCATACAGTTACCATTCCCTATTTTCTCGGGAGCTACTTTCAACAGGCTATAAGCGAGGGTCTCGGCGACGCCGTGCGGGGTTACCATTCCCTATTTTCTCGGGAGCTACTTTCAACACCTTAAAGCATTGAAGGCAACCTTTCACTAATCAGTTACCATTCCCTATTTTCTCGGGAGCTACTTTCAACTTACAGGTATGTGCGTTTCTCCTGTAATATTTACAGTTCTGTTACCATTCCCTATTTTCTCGGGAGCTACTTTCAACATCATCCTTGACAGCTGCTGCGGTCAATCCGGCAGAAGTTACCATTCCCTATTTTCTCGGGAGCTACTTTCAACAATAAAGCCGGGATACATGTCACTCTAAGTTCTAGGGTTACCATTCCCTATTTTCTCGGGAGCTACTTTCAACTTAATCTTATCCTTCTCAGTAACCTCGGGAATAAGTTACCATTCCCTATTTTCTCGGGAGCTACTTTCAACCCTATGTTTTTTTCCTTTAAATTACTTTTGGAGGCATTAGAACACTTCTTTTTGAGGGGGTGTTGTACAGACCTCAATTTGTCAGTACCCTTTAAAAAGGTCTGTACAATCGATAGCAGGAGATACCATAAAATGCAACACTGTTACAACAAGTAAAACACTATCTGTAGGCTTCATGATAAAAATATTGATGAATATTTAATGTCCTTTTGAGGTTAAATTGAACTTACCATTGGCTTAAAATGATAATTTGTGTGTACAGACCTCCTTTTGACCCAACCCTTTATAAAGGTCTGTACATCATAATGACAGATGTTTGATTTCCTGAGGCAATGGTTCTGATGTGATAACCTTATCCTGGCATTCCTTACATAAAGGAAATATTGTGATAGTATCTGATTCTGCTAAACTATTGCCAAAAAGTAGGGAGGACAATTCATTTATTTTATTCGAAGGAACTTCTCCTGCAAAAACACTATACTGAATCCTCATTAAACCATAATATTGAAGTATATCGGCAATCTGCAATCTTGTCCTGTCATTCTCAATATCATATGCCACAACAATATATTTTGAAGGCAGGAATAATCACCTCCTTCTGTACATGAAGGGTTCATACTCGTAACCCTCAACAATTGCCTTTTGATACTCGATGGCCTGCAGGTCAATAATGTCCTGGAAAGTCTTCTTTCCATCCCTGTAGATCGTCTCGCTTTCAAGTCGGGAAAAAATCATATTTGCAAAGATTTTCTTGAAACTATTGTCTATCCTGCAAAATCCATCTTCCTGTGAAAAATAATCAATATGCACCTGATTTCTACCAATCATGGTAAGTACAACTCTATCTACAACAGGTTGCCTGAATTCTTCAATCAGATCGTACACAAGTCCTTCCTGATCTCTGTAATTCGAATGAAGCACACCACGGTATGGGTTCAGTTTGGCTTTGTTAATGGATGCACGTATTTTTGAATACAAAATACCGTATCCATAACTTAACAACACATTTACAGGATCAGGGGAAGGATGTTTTATTCTGCGTTCGAATTCAAATCTAGCAGGAATAATCAGTTTCAGAGCCTCAAAATATGCATTTGCAGCACTGCCTTCATACCCCATCAGAGAATCTGTATGGGATACGTCATACATCTTATCTATGATATTTTCAATACTGGCAACAAACTCTCCCAATTCTATATTCCGACTGTTTTGTATCGTTTGCAGTATACTCTTTTTGTTAGTTGCTCCTGCCAGACATATATTTTTAGCAATATCGAGTTTATGAACAGAATCTATTGAAAGCTGTTTTTCCCATATGTCCATATACTGGCAGTATGCATGTGGAAACAGGTACCCGATTGGATTTCCAAAACTATCCATACAAGACAGGCTTACATTATTCTCGAAAAGCAATCTTATGGCACCAGTACTTATGGAATGCTCTCCTGAAAGTATCACATCCTCAAGTTTGGATGGGGTGAAAGATGCTTTTTCAGAATTCTCTCCCTCTTTCCATTCCACCACCAGTGAATTATTACGTTTTTTCAACTTTTTTCCATATCCAGATATATGGAGGGTAGATGGTGTCGAGGATTTCATATCAGATCAGCAGTTTGGGGATATCAGACTGTCTGGCTAATTGTTTGAAATCTTTTTTGCCAAGAGTACTGGCAATTATTTTTTCAGTCCCATTAACAAGTACATTGTAATCTTCCCTGATAATTGGATTTGTACCGTGTGCAAGCAAAGAGCGATTTCTTTTGTCTCTAAGGTTTTCTCCGTTCTCATCTGAACTATTCATACGACCATACATATGTGCAGATGGAACATTGATAACCTGCAATATTGTCATAATATCATTCAGTCCTGGAGGTGACCTTGGACTATCAAAATTAGAAATTTCTTTGAACCTGGCAAACAAATCCTCTTTCGTCATACCATGATCTGCTGCAAATTTTTCATAATCAATCTTGTTAATGTCGCAAAAGCCTTCTTTTTCTATTAAAAGAGCCGCACACATTTCAAGACAGCGATATAACCTGGCTGTTGCATCATCATACTTACCTTGAATCGCCCTGCGCTGGGCATTTTGAAAAAGATCAAACAAACGGAATTTATCCACGATATTGGCACCAGGTTTCCAGTGATTTTCTATCTCCTCAAGGAACTCAATGTTTTGTTTAAGGTCATCTTCACTGACAAGCCTGATTCCATATCTTTCACAATCTGCACAAATGGATTTTAACCTGCCTGAAAGATAGGATTCATCTTTTCTCTCCTTTGCACTGGGAGCAAAACTGCTATGCAAAAACCTATCCCAGTCACAGTACACCTGAATAAAATCCTGCAGTAAATCCAGTTTCTTACCCAGAGCAAGATCCTTGACTTTACTTCTTAATTGTTCACATACCTCTGCTGCAGCATCAAAATACCCATTATCGAAATTTGCTTTCAATATCTGCATATCCACATCCCCATAGTAGTCATAGGGATTCTCTATATCACAGATCTTACCCGTAAAAGGAACACTGATACCCATTTTTTCTTCGGCATGAAGATATATCATCGGTATTCTGAAAAAGAAGGCAAATGAACCCACTGCAGTACCCATAATCTTTCTTCCAGCGGTAGGATCAATTCTTACATTCTGCCGATTGCCGATTTGCGGAAGTACTTTATTCTTTAATACCTTATAATTATGTACAGCATCCAGATCATCAATCGTTACCTTTTCAAATTCAATATTCAACTTTTCAATATCTGGATCAGCCAAGATTTTGTCAGCCACGTGCTCTGAACCCTGGGTATGCAAAAGGATACTTTTATTGGGTTTAACAGAAATCAGGGATAAAATAATAGGAGCTTCACGCATCCCCACGGTACATATCAAAACGTCACAATTTCCTGTGTATTCTGGAAAATACTTCTTCTCATAAGGAAACATTTCCTTTGATATGGATACCAGCTGGGTCCTATCATCCGAATTTTCAAAATCCGAGATCCTGTCCAGTACATATTGGCAATCTGTACTGTCTTTTACCCTTTTTTCTATATCTCTTTGATTAACCATCATAAAGCACTTCCTTAAATCAAATAAGCAACTTGGAACTTTGTTCGAGAATGATCAGGTCCTTGAAAATAGAAGGATCATCTGTTTCAACAGAAATTCTGTAATCGTCCCAATCGTCCTCATTTTTGCCTGTCCATATTCCATATATGTCAATATGTTCCAGACGTATATGACCGAAAATTATTGCCATACAGTAAAGCAATTCAACAAGCTCTTCCCACTGACACTCGAAGTTAGTGTCATAATTGTATGGCTGTTTCATGTACACAGAACGTATCTTTTCCTCATGTGCCATTGCAGTAAAATCATTATCACCACTTATCAGAAGAAGGTCCACATTACGCTTATCTCTGAAATATTCATACGATTGAATGATATTATTATCCCCACGACCCTTCCCGTTGATCTCTTCACAATTTAGTTGGGTCATCAGATGTTTGTATTCTACTGCACCCAATCGGGCCATACGAGCAGTTTTAGGATGCTGGTTCAGAAAACGTGTAGCCTGTGGATGTAATGCACAGAGTTTGTCGATAGCTGATTTTTTATGTTTGTCATCCCATTGATTACGCAATTCTCTTTTAACAGTCTCACTCAGACAAAAACCAATGTTTGGAGAATTCGCCAAAGACAATTTGGCTAATACATTTTGAACTAAAAGGTTGCTTCTGTGACGTAAGGAATTTGTATCGTATCCAATAAAAAGAGGCTTGTCCCCCTTCAATAAGTTACGTTTGCCTTCATCCTGTAATTCTTGTTCAAGTATGGATTCATTTTCCGAATTTAACAGGGATGAGGCATACATACATATTTTAAAGTCATTATGATCAGGAATTTCCCGAGACAAGAAATTATCATTCCGATAGAGACGTAATGCATTACTTCTGCTTGTTCTGAAATCTTCTCTGGAAATAGCAGTTATTTCGCATTTTTCGCCAATCTTGATATCCAAAAGATTTCCCAGAGGAGGATAATCCACCTTCAATTGGCTGGAAGTTTCAGATAAAACATTAAGCAAACCAATCAAATATTGTTTTGGTATTATCATTCATCTTCCCCAACCGATGTATTATCATAGAATTCTTTCTTCATATCAATCAAGGCATGGCGATGTTTTGGAATTAAAGGATACGGAGAATTCTGATACCTGTTATCGGACAGATGCATGTAATATACATGATCCACCCCCATTTCCAGTCCAACTTCCATCGATATGGCTGACATATATTTTCGTCCAGGCGTGATATCCACAGCAACCTCATCATTTTCACCGATTTCAGAAAGAAGGGAACGATATTTGTTATGAATCATCTGAAAATCAGTTTCTACAATATTCTCGGTGGAGTATAGCGGGTCGATTACACCATATTTTTCAAGAAGTGTGGGAACCCAATTGCCAATAGTGTCCTTCCACTCTTCTTTAAGTTCCCTGTTTGTAAGGAACTTCACATGTTCGGGCACATAACTCTCTTCCCTGCAGGCCGCCCAGATTGTATTGATTACAGCAAATGGGCTCGATCCAATAAAAGCCAACCAGTATTTCATATTTATACCATTAATTCCAGGAACTTGTTTGCCTCAAATTTTTCTGGTAATACGGGATGAAATTTCACAACATTTCGTGAAGATTTTCCCGTTTTGTTTGGATCGGCAACACTTTTTCCAGTAATTGTACATTCTTTTTTCAGGATGTTGCTAATAAGTTCAACTTCGTGTCTTTCAATATTATCAAAAACCATCCAGAGTTTAAGTCTTGTATTTTTAGGAATTATATCATTAGAGGCAAATTGTTCTAGTGGAAATGCATCGGAGATTAAAATCCTTGAACGATGTTGGTTATTACCCACAGAGGCACCAAACAACTCGTCTATGGTATCTGCATCCTCTCCATTAGAAATCAATGTATGTCGAAGGAATCCCTTGATGGTTGAACCTGGTATTATTGGTACCCCTTGATTGGTTACGGTAGCCTCATCTGCCCCTGGCATCTGGAAATCCTTCGTTGTAACAATCTCATAAGGAACAATCACATTGCCTTCCAATTTATCGGTAGAATAAGCACGATAGTATACATCGAAATCTCTACTATCTGTATCCTCACCGTTATCTATATTTTTCAGGTACTTCTTTGCTGCATTACAGAACATAATAGGATCCATTTGTTCTGTCTTCACCTGGAACAAGGAATCATCATCATTGTCAACAATCTTTTTTGCAACCCTAACCCGATTTACATCTACAAACCCGTTTCCTCTAGATGTCCCTCCTCCAAGACAGCATCTCTTATGGTTAAATTCATTCAGGGCAAGTAATACAAAACCAACTTCCTGCTCGTTTGCATTATCAAGGTTAATAGTGACATCAAACGAATTGTTTGCTGTTATAACTTCTTCAAAACGAGTATGTATTCTTGGAACTTGGCCTTTGCCTTTCCTTTTGGTTTGCATCACGTATTCATGCTCTCTTTTGCTATAGATGGTTGCACAGTGTGGACGTTCTCCCAGAGCAAGGTTCTGATTTAGTTCATTAGAAAGATGTGCATCCTGTACCCTTATACTGGCACCTTCTGCCTGTGAACCAAATATTGAGCAGGGAATACAATCCTCTTTTCCACAAAGCAAATTGTTATCTCTTTTATTACTTACAGCAATGCAGGATTTGTTTTCATTGAAAGTACGTATTATTCTTTCAACCGTACTTCTCAATACACCTTTAAGACTGCTGCCTGGTATATACGGGTCAGGTTTTTTTGTCTGGGCATCATAGGATAACAGTACTGGACTCTGTGAGAGAGAATATGCGCCTGCATTTTGTCCACCACCGATACGCAGAGGAGTAACCAGTGTTAACCTGGCAGTTATTTGCCATCGATTTTGAAAGATGCTATAATCGGTCACTATCATCCCTCTTGACAGACATGCTTATCTTCCTTTACATATTTGGACCAGTCAGCAGCAGCATTTGATTTTAAATCCTGATATTCATCAGTTTGTGGAGAATATTCGCTTCCTTTATATTTGCCGTCAAGATAATCCTGTGCTGTAATCAGACTGAGTTTTTCGATTTCAATTTCCACTTCCCCAAATCCTCGGGATGCAGCATGGCCTATGTTTCCACTGCATGCATTGAAAAAATCGATCAGACCAAGTAATCCACCAAGTTTTGCATGGTCATAGAGATAACCATCCGATTCAATTCCTGTGTTTTCTATTGTTATTGTTCCCTTGAATATTGTACCCCTGGGAACTGCTTCTGTATCATATTTACCACCAGTGCGTGCTTTCCTTGTCTGGCGGTCAATGGCCACCCCGTCCCTGATTGATGTCTTTTTATGATCGGCAACTGCATCTTTAATGCGTATTGATGATGCCAGGTCTTTGCCTCCGAAAAGGTAGCAAACTGGACACTCATTACAGCCTCCACGCTGCTTATTATCGAATATGTCACATACCTTAATATCCAGTCCTTTTAGCAATCGCTCCACTTCGGTTCGCATTACACCTTTCAGACTGCTGCCTGGTATAATTGGATAACCTTCCGTATTTTTGATTACAGGATTATCAACCTCTGCAGGTTCAACAGCAGTGTGACCCCCGATATGTAAATCGGATTTCGTAGTGACCTTATACTGCAAAATTGCTCTGTCCACCAGTTTTCTGAACATAATTATCTTCCCCTGGGATTGTTTGATTTCCATTTCATAATTTTGTCAACGATTATGTCAACGTCTTTTTTTCTGTCAATAAGGCCAAGTTCGGCATTGACCATGGTGTGAACCCTCTCACGCACTTGCTGATCACTGGCAGAAATCCCGAATATATTACAAACCGCATCCATACTCCAGTTACTGTATCCTATAAGATAACGTATTCTTTCCCTGATTTTTTCAGGATCAGATTCTTCCCTTTGTATCTTTTGAACTTTGGAGAGCAACATTTGCAAATAGTCACTCAATTTAGCATCAGAACGTGGTAAAAAATAAGACGCACTTTTTGTGAAATGTAATATTGCAGATTGTGGGTCTTCAAACTCCCGCAGTGCTTCAGGAAGATTTTTCAGTTTGCCCCTGGAAGGAATTTCGTATTTATCTCCTTTTTTATTGGGAGATGGAATTTCCAGCATAAGTTCATACGAATCCAGAACTATACTCCCCAACTCATCTCTATTGAACTCAACAGTCATAATTATCTCCTCCTTTTATCCCTGGAATAACCTTTCCTTCTGTTATCATCTATGAATTGCTTTAAATTACCCGTAATCTTTTCTTTATTTACATATTCACAATCAAGCTCCAGAGCAATTTCATCTATAAATTTATCTCCAGCTTTCTTGTAAGAATATTCAAGAATTTTTATATTCCATAATACATATTGTAACAAACGCTGTATATATTCCACATCTCTTTCAGATATGACTTGAACCAAAAATTTCCCAAAGTCCTTATTTTTCTGGCGTTTTGCGCGGATTTCACCCTGAGCCTGGTACTCCTTCTTCCCCTGGGGAGGAGCAGGTGAATATTGATATATAATATTCTTGATATCGTTAATGTTGCCTGAGTTGCCAGCTGCTACGATTCTGCGAATCTGGTCGGTAGAATAGGCTTTAAGCTCTCTTCCAGCTTTCCACATGGCCATTGTTGCCAGTTCCCAGGCATATTGATTGATTTCGATCAAATTGCTGCTCATAGATGACCCTCCATGAAATACACGTCACCATATCCACTGTTGATCATCTCCCCGATTCCATAGACTTCCAGAGTTGCCATGACTTCTGGGTCACCTTCAACCACTGCACAGCTACCCATTCCAATACAGGGAATGATCTCGGAAACCTTGTTACCTTCTTTAATGGACCAGCCACGTGCAATACCTTCATTGAGTTTCTGTGAACCCTTATCTCCACTCACAATTTTGAAATTTCCCTGAGTGGCGCAAATGTCACAACTCTTAGAAACATATTGTTCGAAATTCTCATCAAAGCCTATAATGGAAGTTTCACCATCCCTGAGAATCATTGGAGAATTAGTAACCATCATTGCATTCTTGAATTGCAAGATATTACTGGCTTTTTCCTGAATCATATCAGATGCAGGAGTTGCATTGAAATTGGAAAATGTCACAGTTCCATATCCACGGGTACGGAAACCACCCAGTCCACCAAATATACCCGAGTTATTCAATGCTTCTTTCAAGCCATCGACATATTCATCTTCAACAATACACTGGAATTCGAATTCTGTACCCTCTACAATACTCTCTATGTTATAGGGAGCAATTTCATAATGTGGTCCAGGACTTGTATTACCATCTCGTGTAATCGGACATTTTGTAGAAATCTGTGTATTCACCGAGACGCTTTCAAGTTCCCCTTTTTCAAAAGAATCAGCAGTAATAAAGCCTCCATGTTTTTTCCCTTCATGCAAACATGGTCTGCCTTCCACTGTATTGGTACACTCTATTTTGTCAGGATCAATCATATGGCCACATTTTTTGCACCACTTAAATGATACAGGACAGGCTCGTGTGGACTTACCTTCATTTACCGGCAGAGCATTTTTGAAGAACACTCCAGTTTGACTCATATCCCCGTCTTCATTGATGCGAAGGGCATCGAATAGAGATTTGTTATTATTGTATAGATAATACCCCACCATTCCCCGTATTGTTCGGCCTGGAATATACTCAAGGGTTTTTGAAAAATTTCCAGTCTTTTTTCCTGTTCCAATATGCAGAGGTGCCAGGTTTTTCAGTGTTGCCGTTAAAACTTTCATTATAAATCTACCTCTGTGCAAAATTGCTCATATTTGATCTTTTCAATTCCAGCAACTTCAAAACTACCCAGTCCACGTGACCGTTCACCACCAAGACCATAATGACACATTGAATGCAGGGCAGCCCATAGCAATTTATTATCGTCATCACTTAAGTTTCGGATTATGAAATATCCTGAAAAAACAGTGCCTGAAGGTACTGCAATTGTTCGATATAATCCACCACCTGTATTAGAAAGCATATCTCTATCTATAGACACATGCATCCTTGCAGATGTACTCTTATTCCCTTCTGTATAGACAAAATCAGTTACTCGAATTTTACCTTCCGTGTACTTATTATCGTCATTGGGAGTGCCAAATATCCTGCAGACATCACAAGTTTCATCTGATAAATCACTACAGCTTCGAATTTTACGCTTATTTTTTTCAGATACTTCCTTTTGATCTGGGTCACCTGTAACCCAGCAATTGACATCTTTTAAAGTGCGTATTATCCGTTCTGCCTCGGTTCGCATAACCCCTTTGATATGAGTAGCGGGTATGTATGGCATATCTTCACTGTTTTTCAGATAGTCAATCGTTGACCCACTGGATTTTCCTGCTGTATGGAAATCACTGGTGGCTCTGAGTGATACTTTCCAAATATTCATTTTATTCCCCCTCCCCATGTAACAGATGAGGTATGATCATACGGGATGCCGAAAGCAGATTGTCATTACATAATGTATCGGCCATCCATTCACAATCATCAATATCTATGTCACTGCTTTTGCGCTGCACAGATGAATACATGTATTTTATCAGGTTCAAACGTTCATGTTCTGAATTACCACATGTAATCAGGTCTGAGATGAGGGTTCGAGATTTTTCCCGATAGAAAGCAATATCAAATATCCTGTTTAGCTGTTCAAGATCTTTGAGATCATTGCTTTGAGAATCATGAGGGAAAACAAATGATATTTGGTCCTTTCCAGGCATGGCAGAACTTACAGCTGTGACTGACATGGCACCTTTTGGTATTTTGATTATGTTGTAATCATCTGTGCTGGTGTTCTGCCTGAATTCTTTCTTGGCACTGGATTCCATCTCTCTTGCTGCATCCAGCAGAAAATAGATAGGAAAACTGTTATCCGCAATTGCAATTCCACAGGAAATGGTTACGGTAGGATTCTCAAATGTAGTGGTATCATAGAATTTTCTTTTAAACATGAACTCTTCAGATACATTTTCAATCAAATGACTTGCAAACTGGATTACAGCTTTTGCATTCATGAGAATAAGTACATCATCTCCACCTGCATAGAGTACATCAATTCCAAGATACTCAATACCCTCTTTTCGATGCTTTACCAGGTTGAGATTCTGTTCTTGATCAAGAAAAGTGGTTATTGAATCTTCCAGTATTTTGTCGAATTTGGTCTTGAAGGTGTGACTCTTATAGGTATATTCTGCAGGTGTGCTCGTCTGCTGGAATAATCTACCCATCATGTTACCGTCGATTACCAGTGCACCGATCGATTCACCAAGATGGGAAAGCTCTGTGGGTATGGAACAATCATGAGTATTCTTGATATATTTGTTGAAAAGACGATACTTCGCCAATTTGCCTTTTTCATCTTTCTCCTTGCATACATTACAAGAACCACCACTTGATGCTTCAGGTCTTTTGGCACAATACTGGCATGTCTTTTTTGTATTCTTTATGGGCTGTCTGGATCTTGTCTCATTCTTCCTGGTTTCAAGTTCATTCTGGGATTTTTCCAGAGTATCATTGAACTGCCCCGCAACGTTTGCAAGTTCTTCTTCAAAGGTAATTACCGCAGCCTGCAATCCATCGTTTGATATATCCTTTACTTTCTTTTCTATAGCCTCTTTTAATTCACATTCATAATCTTCAGTTGCTGGAATAAATGAGAGAAGATTGCCTCCTCCCCAGAAAAGAACTGCTTCAGGACATACTTTATGTGCAATTACTTCTTTTGCTGCTTCGAGAACTTTGTCTACAAAGTAACTTCCACCCCTCAACATATTGAGTTTATCTGCTTCACCTATGAACCCTTGAATGCCCATTACATCAAGAGAAAGAATACCGATGTTGCCCGATATAGGATATGGTTTCCCGAGATATTTTACAGGCCCTCCATAGCATACAGAATCATAGAACAGCTGCGCAGAGTTTGCTGTCGGGTCTTTGATTTCAACCTTGCAATCAATTGTGCTTCCATTACCCAGTACAGTAGTATGATTCTTTTCCAGAGATTTCAGATCCTTTGCATCACAGTTAATCTCATGCGGGAAAATTTTATCCTTGCTTTTAAGATGAAGATTTCCGTTTTCCAGATTACTGTCAATTTCATTGATCCTGTCTGCAGCCGAAGCCACTGTATCTGCTTTGCTGAGCAATCGTTCCAGTTTTGTGGATGTATCTCTTGAATGATGCTGTGCTGCAAGTTTTGGAATGATTTTATTCAATTCATACTTTTCAACAAGATTAGAACTGGTATTTTCAAGTATGTGTTCCAGAATTTCTCTTGTTTGAGTGGTATGATGATAATATGGTCCATACCTTACCTTTTTACTTGATGAGCGCGGTTTTCCAATATCATGTAACAGTGCAGCAATCCTTAAAAGAGAAACAAGATCCTTTTCTGCATAATCGGCCTGTATATCATATTCCTTCAGACATTTCTCCAAATATGACTTATCTTTTGCAATATTTTGAAACAAAATGCATGTTGCAACAGCCGATGTATTTTTCATGTGATGGAAAAGGGAACATATAGGAAAACGAGAATCAGAACTTATATTGTTGATGAATTCTGATTTTTCAAGTTTGTCATAGATACCGTCTGCAGCATCACTCAATTTTTTTGAATTATCCAGGATACCTATGATATCGTTAATGAAGACATCCAGTGATTTGTCACTCCGTTCAGGATAATCAATATCTTCCTTTATTTTTTTAGTGAACCAATCACTAACCCCAATATTCTGACTCAATTTGTATCCTCCTTATTTGTCACCATGAATCCTCCAAAGCCATAGGCAGTATGTTTTCCAATCTGCAAGGCTTCACCCATTCCCAGGATTGTGCCTATTTCAGATGGTAAAGCGGATGTGTCGTATTCCACCCAGCCTTCAACTCCGCTGAAAAACATTTTTTTGTTATTTATGTTTACATGGGAATATTCCACAGTATTTATATCAAAATCGACAATCTCGGCATCTGATTCAGTTATATCTTCACCGACATGGAATGGATAGTTGTTCGTATCGTGATATTTTGCAATACGATTGTAAGCACGAATGCTAGACCTGAGAATAGTGTTAAAGGACGGTATTATCTCCATGTCCTGATTGCTTGTGAGATGGAGGGGTGAAACAGTAGCTATTCTGACTGTATCCTTTGTATTAATCGGTTTGATATTCTGGTTGTAGGCTTTTATGAAATCGATTTTGTATTTTTGTCCACCAAAATGAGTATTCTTTTCATTCTTTTTGATAGAAGAGAGGATCTTAGGTGCAAATTTCTTTTTATCGCCATAGAGACGTATTATCCCCCTGATTTTCTGTTTATCTGCAAAAGCAAGAATTGAATATGGCCTGACACCTGTTTTTTCTTTGAACACCATAAAATACGGACACTTCTCTGTATCCTTGCAACCTTCACACTTTTTATTCGTGTCACATTTCATGCTATAGCCAAGCCAGCCTCTGAATACACTACCTATGAACTTCTTCTTGACATTTTGCTTAGTGGATATATCCACCTGTACAACCGTGGTTATCATGACATCCTAAATAATAAAAAGAGGAATCATATAAACTTATTGCATTAATTCTGTACAGGGAGTTATTTCTACATGAATTAATGCAATGAACGCAACTATATGACTTTAAATCATGAATACGTCATAGGTTTAATTCGATCAATGAACTATGTGTACAGACCTTTATAAGGGGTTGAGCAAAAAGAAGGTCTGTACACACAAATTATCATTTTAAGCCAATGGTAAGTTCAATTTAACCTCAAAAGGACATTAAATATTCATCAATATTTTTATTATGAAGCCTTCAGATAGTGTTTTACTTGTTGTAACAGTGTTACATTTTATGGTCTCTCCTGCTATCGATTGTACAGACCTTTTTAAAGGGTATTGACAAATTGAGGTCTGTACACTACCCCCTCAAAAAGAAGTGTTCTAATGCCTCCAAAAGTAATTTAAAGGAAAAAAACATAGGGTTGAAAGTAGCTCCCGAGAAAATAGGGAATGGTAACCTCAAATCAATATAGAATTTCTTGAGGGCATCTCTTGTTGAAAGTAGCTCCCGAGAAAATAGGGAATGGTAACATGATACACTTTTAACTGTTCGTCCGGTTGGACGTGTTGAAAGTAGCTCCCGAGAAAATAGGGAATGGTAACAAAATCCATCGCGTCATTTTGATCTGAAGTAAGATGTGTTGAAAGTAGCTCCCGAGAAAATAGGGAATGGTAACCTCGATATAGTCGTGGCTACTGTAACAGAATCCGATAGTTGAAAGTAGCTCCCGAGAAAATAGGGAATGGTAACGTATCTGCATGCACCGAATTGGCCTTCGAAGAACTCTTTTTGTTGAAAGTAGCTCCCGAGAAAATAGGGAATGGTAACAAACAATAGTTGGAAACTGTTGCATAAACAAATTTGGTTGAAAGTAGCTCCCGAGAAAATAGGGAATGGTAACCTTACGGTATTCTATATCTCCTGCCTCACGTTCTGTGTTAGAGTTGAAAGTAGCTCCCGAGAAAATAGGGAATGGTAACTCGTGATGCACCCAGTTTCTTCAATTCATTGAGTCTCTTGGGTTGAAAGTAGCTCCCGAGAAAATAGGGAATGGTAACGGTGATTGCTTCTATTTGGTACTTTGTTCTTATTGATGTTGAAAGTAGCTCCCGAGAAAATAGGGAATGGTAACACTGGAAAATCAACATTGGTCAGAAAACTGATTGGTGAGTTGAAAGTAGCTCCCGAGAAAATAGGGAATGGTAACTCGTGATGCACCCAGTTTCTTCAATTCATTGAGTCTCTTGGGTTGAAAGTAGCTCCCGAGAAAATAGGGAATGGTAACTAGATATGCCGTGTATTCAATTACATATTTCATTCTTGTGTGTTGAAAGTAGCTCCCGAGAAAATAGGGAATGGTAACCGATACCATGCGGGCCGAGGCCGAAAAACTGCAGAAGTTGAAAGTAGCTCCCGAGAAAATAGGGAATGGTAACCCCATGTGTCTGTTTCTCCACATAACTTACATGTAAAATCAGTTGAAAGTAGCTCCCGAGAAAATAGGGAATGGTAACACCTGCGTTAATTCCTGTTTCTTAGATTTAACCTGATCGAGTTGTTGAAAGTAGCTCCCGAGAAAATAGGGAATGGTAACCAATCATCATTTTGATAAACATCGAAATATATTCTATGTTGAAAGTAGCTCCCGAGAAAATAGGGAATGGTAACTCCTGACCAAGTACCATGTTTCCGTCAGTCATCCTGAAAGTTGAAAGTAGCTCCCGAGAAAATAGGGAATGGTAACTTGTTTCACCAGGTGGCTGGTATTTCGTTCCTGCAATGTGTTGAAAGTAGCTCCCGAGAAAATAGGGAATGGTAACCCTTGTCTACTGCTTCACCATAGATTGGTGAAAAATGTTGAAAGTAGCTCCCGAGAAAATAGGGAATGGTAACTTGTTTCACCAGGTGGCTGGTATTTCGTTCCTGCAATGTGTTGAAAGTAGCTCCCGAGAAAATAGGGAATGGTAACTTTTCAGCAGGCTGTTTGCATTGTATCCCCAGTTTGACAGTTTCTACTCTATCTTGAAGAGAATGGCTTCTCTTTCAACCCAAAATTTTCATTTTTTTGTCAGGAAAAGCTATTTGACAGTTCAAACAATTTCATGTGAAAAACTCCGATTTCATCGGTTTTCCTTTAAAATGGATGCAATTTTCAAGAAACTTGGCCTGAATTTACTCGCTGAACCCTTATGTTCATAAGAATAATGCTCATCTGTCAAATTCCATTAAGCTATTTTTGGATATTTTTTGCTTGAAAACAAAATGAAATTGATCTAAGAGGCTTATTTAGAAGATTCAACAATGCTGTCAAATTCTTTGTCCAAAAAATGGGCAAAAATCAGAAAAAACACAATCCAATGACTTATGTGATACTGTCAAATCAATGGGGCAAAAAATGGATAAAATTATAAAAACAAGCATGGAAGAAAGAAAAGATGCTAGCGAACGATTAGAAGAAAAAAGATAAACATAGAGATTAGAATAGAACCTAAAAAGAGAGACATTCAGTTGATTAAAAATAAAACTGTCAAAGTTGGGCTCAACGATAGAAAGATGGTGGAAATCTATTTTTCAGACTGATATGATAGGTTGAAAATAAGGAATATTTCCACAATAATAATTCAACATTCAACAATACCGCAGATAAAAGATGAATGTAATAAAATCAATTCTAAAAGGAGGGCTTTGTACTGCAAGCAAAAAGCCTCGGGCGGGATTCGAACCCGCGACCTCGTCCTTACCAAGGACGCACTACACCCCTAAGCCACCGAGGCACGCTTTTCTTGACTGCGACCCCTCAATAGGAGTGATCCCATAATAAGTTTTCGGTTTTCCGGATTCGGTTCAGAGCAGCCAGCGCCCATCTGCAGGGAAGCGTTCTTTGATCCACATGAGCGTGTCATTGTGGTGCACAATACGATAGGTCCTTGAGAGATATTCCCGACTGCCAAAAAGGGGATCATCGGATTCCATCTGTATGGTGTCAAAGTCCCTGCGGGTTTCCATGCCGTAATTACGCAGGATCTTACCAATCGGTATATCGGCACGCATCATGTCCCTGCGAACCTCTGCTGGCATACGGCCAATCGGAGAGAGGGAAACCGCATGAACATAAGGGACACCATCCGATACCAATCGCACGGTGCGATGATTCACTTCTTCACCCACATCCACATCCAAAAGCCCGGCCATCTCCTCATCGGCTTTTACAAGATGCTGATCCTCGGTAATCACCTCAACTTCGTGGCGTGTCATGATCTCCAGCAGGAAGGTGACAGAACCATCGGTGCCTGCACAGACACGCAGGCATGTGGGAATCTCAAAAGCCTTGAGATCCTTAAGAAAGTCGCGATTGACAAACACGTATGATCCTGTTATTTGGAAACTGCCTTCTTGGCGTTCTTAACTCTTTCCTTGGCAGTGTAACCAGTTGCCTTATAGAGAAAATCGCGGAATCTCTTGTTGGTATCAAGGATAACCTCATCAGAGACACCTTCGGCGTCAGAATTCGTGTCAACTGCAAGTTTTTTACCGTTCAGCCACACAGAAAGTTCCTTCATAACACCGTATGAAGTAACTAATTTATCTCCTTCTCTGGATATGTCGGAAGGGAAACATTCCTCAAGCGCTTCATAGATACGTTCAATATCAGGGGAATGATCACGTTTTAATTTGTATTCCTGCATGTCAATCGATTAATTACATACCGGCAGACATGGATAAATGTTTTGGTCTCAGAAATGAATTGAGTCTTAACCGTGTAAAAAACAAATATGTAAACTATAATCATTCATATATAAGAAAAATATTTAAATACCATAATACCGTAGTGCACCTAGTAATGAGCAAGGCTGAAAAGCAGCTTTCATATCGTACCACCACCATACCACCAATCTGCTTTTTTTACGATACCTTGCTCATTATCTGATTGTGAAAATTACTCCTTGCCAACTATCTTGCGCCCTTTTTCTCCCACAATTACTACACGGGGCACCTTTTCTACAACAATAGCGGCAAGGTTTTCCATATCCTCCCAGGCAGGCACAGGCGAGGTATATCCTGCAAAAGGAAGATCAAAGTCGGGATTGCTTAAGAATTGATAAAGAAGTACCTCAGAAGCTCCTTCCATAACAGGCAACATCCTCTTCACGGATTCTTCAGTAACATATCCGGGAATTACACGAACCCAGAGTCGCAACCACCTGGTTTTAGCAATATCTATCGATGTTTTGAGGTTTGCTAAATATTGTTCTACCCTTTTGGAGGAAATGCCTGTAAGTTCCTCAATTGCTGCCGTGTCTTCAAGTGGGGCCTTCAATTCCAGAACAAAACCTTTTACAAAAGGCAGAGATTGCTCCAGTACATCGGGTTTCATTCCATCCGACTTTAGAATAATCTCCATACCCATTGAATGCAACCGCTCAATCAACGGGATTAAATCCTTCTGGAGTGTGGGTTCGGCCCCTCCGATAAAAACCTTTTTTGCAGCTGAATTCTTAACAAAGTCAACAACTTCATCTATACTGTATTCCTCAAAGGGTTGCCTGATATGAATACAATAGGGACATTTCAGGTTACATCCAAAAAAGTCCAGACGTACCTGTTCCCCTTTTAATCCCATATTGATAAGTCGCATTTTATATTCCCACTCAAAACAATAAATGTTGAAGTATATCAAACTTTCTAAAATTGAATTGCACCTGTAAGCATGGACAAATTATAATACCAGAAAAACCAATTTAGCCCCAAGATATACGTTGCGGGTGAACTAATGGTAAAAAAACTGACCCTCGAAGACCTTAAACTGAGCAAGGAAAAAAAAGAAGATGAGATGGGAGCTGAAATCGAAGGCCTCTATGACCTCGTAATTCCCCCGGGTACTCCTTCATACCTGGTCTATGATCTTGTTGAAGAATTCGATCTTGAACCCCTTGAGAGAAAGATCGGTGTAAGCATTGTTGAATGTGATGAAAGAGAAGTTATAGTACTTAGGGGAGAACTTGAAGCCGTTCAGGCAGCAGAACAATACCTTTATGATGAATTAAAAGCCTACGTGGGATCCGAGTGAAATTACTCTTTGATCCCCGTTATTAAATCTTTACTGAAATCAAAAACATCTGCTGAATCTTTACCATCGGTTACTTTCACACAACAACTATCATCAATTTTCCCGATGACTGCAGCAGTAATACCCACTTCTTCGAATGCATTCAGGCATTCATCGACATTTTCCGGTTTTGCGGTAACAATGTAACCGGTTGCCGGATAAATCATCAGCCACTGGTCCAGGGCAACATCTGCAGGTTTGGGAATTTGCCCCAGATCCACCTCTGCACCCACCATACTTGTCTCACAAAGCATTCCGAGAGTACCTATGGTTCCCGGATTACTGATGTCCTTGCCGGCGGTGACAAGATGATTTTCGCCGATCTTTTGCATTATCATGAACCGGGAGCGAACGGTTCCAGAATCCTTGAAAGAAGTCGTATCCCAGCTGTAAGGGGAATTTTTGCCCACCCGGCCGTCCATATCATAGCCGACAATAACTGTATCACCCACACAGGCGGTGTCACTGCGGATGACACAATCCTTCTTTGCAATTCCTATAATGGACACTGCCAGTGAATTGTACGGTGTGTCAGGATGCAGATGACCACCGACCATAGGCACACCAAATTTTCTCATCCCATCTTTCATACCCTGCAACATACCATCGCATACATCCTTATGAGAAGAAGACATCACATTTACCATAGCAAGAGGCCGTGCTCCCATAGCAGATATATCGTTAATATTTACAACGACAGAAGTATAACCTGTCCACCAGGGACTTGCTTCTGTGATCCTGCCCCATATCCCATCAGCCGCAAACAGGATGACTTCATCGCCACCAATATCAATTATTGCAGCGTCATCACCCATATCAACAACAGTACCCCCATAACTTTCCCTCACGTCATCAAACATACGTGCAATGTCTGCGATAGGTGCCTTGCGGGATACACCCTCAAAATCGTGCAATTTTTGGGCAAGAGTATGTAGATCCAATTGAAAATCTCCAGATTTATTCTGACGCATCATCAGAAGTTTTCTTTTTGGCGGATTCAGCCTTTTTTAGAGCATCGGCTTTAACCATATTGCGACGCTGCTCACTCATTTGAGAAAGATCTTTACCCAGAAGACCATAAGCATCGGAGCGACACTGGCGACAGTGGCGCATTTGTTGAACATAGGGCTCACAGGAATCCTGTACAGCTTTGCGTTCCTGTGGAGTAGGAGCAGTCCAGTCAGCAAAATCAGCCTGACAGATAAGAGGCATAACATTCATGATATACACACCCATATCATTGAGTTTCTGTGCAATCTCGATAATATGATCCTCATTGATACCCGGAACAAGCACTGTGTTGATCTTGACAACCAGTCCTGCTTCCACGGCCTTGCGGATACCTTCAAGCTGGTTTTCAAGAAGAATGCTGGCTCCTTCGACACCCCGGTAGGTTTTACCATTATAGTTTACATGATCTACAATTTTCGCCCCTATTTCAGGGTCAATGGCATTCAAAGTAACAGTTAATGTGGAAACACCGGAATCCAGGACATCCTGTATCCTGGCAGGCAGAGCCAGACCATTGGTACTCAGGCAGAGAGTGATATCCGGGAAATGTTGTTTTATAAGTTTGAATGTCTCGAATGTTTCGTCATTAGCAAGCGGATCGCCCGGACCGGCGATACCCACGACTTTAATGAATGGATACTCTTTCAATACCTTTTGTGTTTTTTCAAGGGCCTGTTGTGGAGTTAAAACTTCACTTGTAACCCCGGGTCGACTTTCATTTACACAATCATATTTACGTTCACAGTATTTACATTTAATATTGCATTTTGGAGCCACCGACAGATGAATCCTTCCAAATTTATGTTGTGCATCCTTGTTATAACAGGGATGCTGGGCAATAAGCCTCTTTATCGAGTCCCGTTCTTCTGCCGGCAGACATTCCTCAGGATCCTTTCCGCTCTCTGTGGCCAAAATATTTCCTCCACTCTAGACAAATCTTATGTTGCTATTGAGTCACATCTAGATATAGGTTTTGGAATCCTGCTCACTCAATTCCACCTAACTGGCACCACTTACCGTGTCCTTCCCAGACCTTCACAGAGAGAGGGAAATCCAGCTGCTGAGATAAGCGGTTATAGATATGCTCACAGAGATTTTCCGAACTGGGATACTCCAGGATATCATTGAGCATGCAATGATCGTATTCTTTCAAAGTAGACCGGACAGTCTGTTTTACGTCATAAAAATCAATGACCATCCCCGATGGCTTTTTTTCTCCTTCAAGGACAACTTCCACCTTATAGGTATGACCATGAACTATACCACAACTTTCATGCCCGGGCAGATAGTGGGCACTGTCAATATATTCCTCTACTCCAAGTTTCATTTTTGTCATTATAGGCACCCCCACATTTTGTGAGTCTGTGGGATAATAAGAGTGTTTTTGATATTGAGTAACTTTTCCTGCAGGGAAAGTATTGTCTGTATATCTGTAGCCCTTGTGTGCTGTGTGACCGGCTGCAGTACTACACAGCTTATGTAATCGGATATCTGCTCTACAACATCCATCACATCAGCCGGCTTAGTTGAAGAAGTTACTACAATTTTACAGAAACAATCCCTGTGTTGATTGCTGCGAAGTGTGCGGAAACACCGGTATGTGTGTTCGATGTGTTCATCAAAGTTATTCCCTTCAAATTCTTCGGGTGATTTAACATCTCCGGCCACATAATCTACCGAGTCTTTCACAACCTTCGCTTTTTCCGGCAGGGTCATGTTAGTTTCAAGATAAACAGGAGCAGGCAGGTCCAGACCCCTTATGAATTCTGCATGCAAAAGAGGTTCCCCTCCTGTCAGGGATACCGAATGCAGATTATCAAATGACCTGATTTTTTCTTCAATGTCTGAAGCGCAAAGCAGGGGTGAGAGTTTCTCAAATTCACCGCTTCCAGGCACTTTTTCAAAAAGACAATGATCCGGTTCATCGAGAGGAGTATCGCAGTAGGAGCAATCCAGATTACACCCAACAAACCTGACAAAGGCCTGCCGCGCCCCTACATAAGGACCCTCTCCCTGTACCGCACAGAATATCTCGGATACCGGCTTCCTTTCCACTTAAACCACATCCAGGGGTCGGGATTTTCGAAGATCTCCTTCGATATCCTCCATCTCTTTAATGTATCTCCCTGTGATAGCTTCCAGCAATTGCCAGGCTTTTTCTGCAGCAATACCACATTCTTCCAGGTTACCATAAAAATCATGGGATATATTGATGCCAAAATGTATCTTCTGTGAGACCGCAGAGGTGCTTGCAATGGATACCGTCAGTTTTTTCCCATTGACAAAAAGATCATCCCCCTCCCTGTCAGTCATGATTCCCATAGAAAAAAGTGTTTCAGCAACAAGAGTTGTGAAAAGCCGCTGCCTGCTGTAGATCAATTTCAGGTCGGTGGAATCGAAGTGCTCAATGATAAAATGAAGCATGTCGGCAGATACAATGGATTCGTTTTGCCTCTTGTCCTCAAGGTCAATCATGTGTGCGATTTGCACATCACATTGTCCCCGGAATGCCACCACGGAATCGGCCTGTATGCCGAACATCTGGTAGGCCCAGAGAGAGGATATCTGGCTGCCGTCATAATCATAATTCCCATCCATTATATGCGCTTCAATTCCCATTATATATCCTCCACTGCCGGATCCTTGATGCCTGCTTCCCGGAAAGCCCGTGCCCGCCTGACACAGCTTTCACAAACTCCACAGGGTTTTTCTTCGCCCTGATAGCAGCTCCAGCTTAAAGCTAACGGAGCCTGCGCCCGAAATGCTTCCTTTACAATGGCCACCTTATCCATTTCAAGCACAGGAGATATAAGCCGTACTCCATTAAGAGTGGAGTAAGAAAAGGCCCGATTGATACTGTCTACAAATTCCGGGGAATTGTCCGGGAAAGTGGCGGCTTCCTCTGCATTGAAACCGGCAATAATATAGCCACAATCCATGGCTTCGGCAAAAGCGGCAGCAACGTTTGCCATTAATCCGTTCCTGTTAGGAACCCAGACGTTTGCTGCAGATTCAGAAGTCACGTCCTCGTTCCCGAGGTCTGCCTCGGACATATCCGGTACGTGTCCCTGACGGTTTACCAGGGATGTTGTAGTAATATCTTTCATCCAGTCCAATGAAATTACACGATGTGGGATGCCATAATGAGCACATATCTGCCGGGTACGCACAATCTCTGCATCCGCAGCAAGCTGCCCATAATCAAAAGTCAGGCCAAGCTGTACATCGTATTTTGCAGACGCTATCGCAAGGGATACGACAGAATCCAATCCACTGCTGATCAAACAAACCGCTTTCATTAATATACACCGGTATTCCTCCAGTACTCCCTGAGTATTATTTATAGATATCCCGTCGAAACTGGCAAATATAATATCTACAATATATTAATAAAAAGGTGAAATTTATGGCCGGTATTAAAGATAAAGAAACTCTGAAATCCCAGTTACAGAAAATGTACTGGATAGAAACAGAAATGGAACAACTTGTCATATGGGAGTCACGCATCGAACTCATGGGAGAAGATGTGGATGCCCTTGAAAGACTTGCAAATGATTCAGACAATCATGGCCTGCAACTCAAAAAATGGATGGAAAAAGCCAGTATCCCACTTCCAGATAAGATACCAAGAGGGCTTCCTCAGAAAGTATTTGATTTTGAGGATATGGACAGTCCCGAATTGTTCAAAGCCATAATGAAATATGAAATCCTTGCACGAGATGTTTACAAGAATATCACTGAGACCGACCCCTATGTAATTGAAGAATTGTTCCCTGATGAAAGTGACCAGGAGAATTTCCTCAAGGATATGGAACATATCTCTAAAGAGGAAGAAGGCCACAGGCAGATATGTGAAGAAAGGGTCGGCGGATTTAAGACCATAAGGGGCAAAAGGTGAGTGGTCACCTGCCATTCCAAACAATCAGAACAATTTTGCCTGCGAACCTACACCTTTATTTTTTGCTTTCTTGTAAACCAGATTGGCAGTCACAATGTCCTGTATTGCCAATCCCGTTGAATCGAAAACCGTGATCTGAGAAACTGATTCACGGCCCACATGCAGACCGGCAACTACCTGACCCAGCTGGGCGAAGATATCTTCCTGTCGGATGTGACCCTCAGAAAGGGGAACATTCACTTCCCCGGAATGGGTGGCCTGTGCAATATCGTCGACCACAACCCTTGCTTTCTGGAGGATAGCAGGTTCCAGCTCTTCCTTCCCCCTGGCGTCAGCCCCGATGGCATTGATGTGGATTCCCTCAGGCAACCATTGTGCTTTGATGATCGGTTTTCTTGAAGGAGTGGTAGTTACCAGAATATCCGCATCACATGCTTTCTGGATACTATCAACTACTGTTATGTCACAGCATGCAACTGATTCCATTCCTTCTTTGAAGTCCTCCGCTCTTGAAGTATCCAGATCAAATATACATACCTGTTCAAGCTCGAAAACGTTCGATAAAGCCTCTAGCTGTGTCCTGGCCTGGTTACCGGTTCCCACCATCCCCACTACACTGCTGTTTTCACGCGCAAGATAGCGGGCTGCAACACCTCCTGCTGCGCCAGTGCGTATATCCGTAAGATATGTACCATCCATAATAGCCAGGGGTGCACCGGAGGATGTGGAATTGAGTATAACCGTCGCCATCACAGTAGGCAAACCCACCTTGCGGTTTTCAGGATGGACATTTACGACCTTGACACCTGCAACATCCTCTTCCTCCAGAAAAGCGGGCATTGTGCGTAGATCCCCATTATGTTCGGTAAAATAAAGATAGGACTTAGGTGGCATCTGTACCTTATTCCTGCCATGCTGGGCAAAAGCCATTTCCACTGCCTCCAGAGCTGAAGGCATATCCAGCAGGGATTTCACATCATCCTGATCAAGCCAGAGTATTTCCAAAAAATCACCATTAAAGGGTGGTTGCCGACATGTATAAAACTTATCGGAAGAGATTTTCAGGTATGGAATCTATCGCAGGTAGCACATCAGTTGAAAAACTCAAAAATAAACTAAGAGAACCTGCAGCCGACATAAGGTACCTTCTCTACAGGGAATACAGGAGAAAAGGTGCAATCAGGTTTGTCAGTAACCATTACCGTCTGGCAGAAGAAGAAAGGCACATTCTCACAAGGCTTGTATTTGACCCGGAAACCGCAGTCAAGCGCAGCAATAAAAGGCTTGCATGCTCCCAACTTAAAGGATGTGATATCTTCATAGACGGCTACAATGTACTGATAACCATGGAAAGCGTGCTTCAGAATGAGACAGTATGGTTTGCAGATGATGGATTCCTGCGTGACACCCGGGGAATTTTCAAGAACCACACCAATACAGCTACAACCTATCAGGCTGTTGATGAGATGCTGACCACACTTTCGGCCCTGGCAGTAAATTCTGCAACAATCCTTCTTGACACTCAGATGAGCAACAGTGGCAAACTTGCACAATTCATCCGTAAGAGAGCGACTAAATGCCCTTTCAAAACAGCCGTCACGACATCAAAAAATGTGGATTTCGACCTCAAACAAGTCGGACCCAGGGGTGTAATAGCAACTGCTGACAGCGTAATAGTGGATGCTGTGGAAAGGGCGGCCGACCTAACCGCCTGCTGGATGGACCTGAAAGGTATTGTGGGAGAGAGTATAGGTAATGGAGAAAAATCAGACGTCAATCAAAGATATTGATCGGATGAACAGAATCTGCCAATGAAATTGATTATTGTGTCCCCATTCTGCATAAACATTCAGAGGCAACAGTTAGATACATAAAAGACATGGATCATACATTCTATTAATATAAAATATAATATAGGGAGTGAAATGGATGGCAGAAGAAATGAGTCCTGAGGAAATGGAACAAAAGAAAGAAATGGTAATGTCTATGTGCATATGTCCTAGCTGTCCCTCCTGGGTCGAATGCGGGGAAAGGGGCGGATATTGCTTCCCAACAATCGGCAAGAGCGACTGTATTAAAGATGAAAGTGGCTGTATCTGCGGAGGCTGTCCGGTAACAGAGGAAATGGGACTTACTAACGGCTATTACTGTACCAGGGGATCCGAGAAGGAACAACTTGGGAAGTAATCCTTCCATAATATCTTTTTTTTAAACATACATATTCCATGCAGTACGTCAGGGAAATATATTGTCTTGTGTCCCCATTGCGTCTGAATATCCCCGAAAATCCCTTCTGGAAAACAAAAGTACTATACCAAACTGTGATACAATGTCCAAATACCGATGTGAAATCTGTAATGTTTTTGAGTACGATGACGATAGAGGAAATTCACTTACGGATATCAAGCCGGATACAAAACCGGAGGATTTTCCTGATGACTGGGAATGTCCTATCTGTAAAGCGAATAAGACCCACTTAAAACCCGTAAAAGAGGAGAAGGCTGAGACCCATGTAGAGGAAGTTGTAACCTGTCCCTACTGTGGTACAAGAAGCAGGATGTCAATAACCACCCTCGATAAGGAGCTGGGCGGATATTTGGGGAAGTGGAGAAGGGAATCAGATGAACTGGAAAGCTATATGTCAGATATTCATCAGATATCAGTCACAGGCGAATCCATAATTGAACCCATGAGGACGAAAATGGATGTGGTTTCCTGGGAGGATGTACTTATAAAGGGGGCCCAACTTGCAAAATTTCCATTAAACCATGATGAAGCAGTGAATACTGGTACAACAATCGGTCCAAAAGCAAAACAGCCCCTTATGATAGATACACCTCTTTACATTACCCATATGTCATACGGAGCACTCTCCCGGGAGATTAAGATCTCCCTGGCAGCCGGAAGTGCTGCTGTGGGAACCGCCATGTGCTCGGGAGAAGGCGGAATCCTGCAGGATTCCTTTGAAAAAGCACACAAATACATATTCGAATACGTGCCCAACAGGTACAGTGTCACTGATGAGAACCTGCAAAAAGTAGATGCCATCGAGATAAAGATCGGCCAGTCAGTAAAACCCGGCATGGGAGGACAGTTGCCAGCCGAGAAAGTAACTCCTGAGATTGCAAAGGCAAGGGGATTTCCCGAAGGAGTGGATGTAATATCCCCATCCCGGTATGAGGATATAAAGAACAAAGATGACCTCAAGAACAAGGTTTCCTGGCTCAGGGAAAAATCCGGGGGAAAACCAATCGGCATCAAGATCGCAGCAGGCAATATTAAAGCAGATCTTGAGGTTGCAATCCATGCAGAACCTGATTTTATTACAATCGACGGGAGACCGGGAGCAACCGCTGCTGCAAAAAAGTTCGTCAAACAGGCAACCTCGATGCCTACGCTGTTCGCCCTGTACAGGGCCAGGAAATTTCTGGATGACAGGAACAAAAAGGGTATCTCACTGGTAATCACAGGTGGCCTGAGAGTTTCCTCTGATTTTGCAAAGGCCCTTGCAATGGGAGCCGATGCCATAGCAATAGGCACTGCAGCCCTGATGGCATGTGCATGCCAGCAATACCGTTTGTGTGATACAGGACAGTGTCCGGTGGGGGTTACCACCCAGGATCCGGAACTTCGAAAGAGGCTGAAGATCCAATATTCCGCCAAAAAACTGGAACATTTCCTGAGGGTTTCAACGGAGGAAATGAAGGATTTTGCCCGGCTGACAGGCAACGATGATGTCCATAAATTAAGCACAGAGGACCTGTGCACCACAAATACGGAAATTTCAGGAAATACTGATATAGAGCATGTCTGATCGAAGACATGTCCCTTTTTACTAATTTTTCTATTTGCTGGACAAAAACATAATTATCCGATTAGCATTACATTAAATCCAGATGAAAAACATAGGAATACTCATAACCGATCCTGAAGACTGGACCACAAAATCCCTAATCGAAACCGCATCTCACAACAATATTAACCCCATCCCGATTAACCTTGCCTATGCAGAAGTGACTATCGGGACAAACATAACCTACCACGCAGGGGACATAAACCTGCAGGATCTGGATGCCATCATTGTGAGGGATGTGGGAGGAGGCAATGGGGATGGAGTCATTTTCAGGTTTGATATTTTACGCCAGTTGGAATCCTATGGGATACCTGTTATTAACCCACCGGCATCAATCCAGAATGCTGCAAACAAATATCATGCTACATACCTTCTGGCAGAAGCAAATATACCGGTACCTCCCACAAAAGGTGTCCAGAGTATAGAAAGTGCCATGAATGCCCTGGAATCATTCGAAGACGCCATCATCAAGCCCGTATTCGGGTATAAAGGCATGGGAATATCCAGAATCAAGAACGCACAGCTAATCAATCCTGATGGAAATTTGGATGATACACCGGCAAGGGAATTTGTAAGCAGGATGATGAATGAAAGGAAAATGTTATACATCCAGAAATATATAGCAAATCCCGGCAGGGATATACGTGCCTTTGTTGTTGGTGATGAAGTGATCGGGGCCATCTACAGGAAAGCAGAAAAAGGATGGTTAAACAATCTCAGCCAGGGTGGAAATACTGAGAAATGTATGCTGGGAAAAGAACAGGAAGAACTTTGCGTCCGTGCATGTGAAAAAATAGGGGCCGAATATGCAGGAGTCGACCTGATCGAAGGAAAAGGCGGTGACATGGTGCTGGAAGTCAATGCAACTCCTTCCGGGGCAGGTATTTATAGAACATGGGGGATAAATCCGGCAGAGAAGATAATAGACCACCTTATGGAAAGACTCTGACCTGATTTCCTAAAGAGGACGTTAAAATGTTTACCTGCAAACAATGTATTGTGATCCGACAGGACCTGAAATTATCAAAGGGCAAACTTGCAGTACAGGTGGCCCATGCTGCAGTATCAGCATCTGAGAAGGCAGATTCCAGAATATATTCAAAATGGAAAGCCGAAGGACAGAAAAAAGTAGTACTTAAAGTACCTGCCGAAAGGGACCTTTATGAGTTGAGGGAAATCGCCCGGGCACAGAACCTTCCCACCGCCCTGATACAGGATGCCGGTCTGACCGAGATTAAGCCAGGCACTGTTACCGCTCTTGGCATCGGGCCCGCAACAAATGAAGACATAGAACGTATTACCGGTTCCCTGAAATTGCTTTAAAGGATGGTACAATGGGGAAAAAAGGGTTCATGTTACTGGTAGCCCTGATTGGCATACTGATCTATATCGGCGGCCAGAATCCGGAAATTCTGCAGGAAAGCATTCCCATCCCCGATGACAGGAGTATGGAAACTGCCTATGAACTCGATACACAAACCCTGACATACCCACAGGTACAGATTCTTGATCCCGAATATGACTATAAGCCCAGCCAAAGTAATATACTGTCCCCCGGATACAGCATATCAAGTGCTTACAGTTATGGAGAACCTTTCCGGAAAAATACCGGTATGCTCACAATGACCATAACAAATACGGGTAATAATGAAATTTACGTATATGGATACGGCATCCGGCCGGCAAGTGGAAGCGGCATATACGATTTTGAAAGCGGATACCTGATACCCCCGGAAGAACAAAAAGAACTTGGATATGCCTGTTTTGACGTACCCGACAAATCGACAATAAAACTAGAGCCTTTTGTAAAGATAATGGCAACTTCCGAATCCGGGAAATGGCACGATTACGGGATGCAGTATTTTGACGCAATTGAAATCGAAACCCAGGCTGCTGCTACAGAAGTAAATCCACAATATACGTACAACCCGGCCTATCTTTTCGATAAGATTAACTCCCTTGTCAATTCATCCGACCCACAGGTCAGAAGCAAAGCTGCAAAAGCAGCAAAAGAGTACCCCGGCAAATACAATATTTATCAGGTATGTGCCCTGTATGATAATTTGATAGAAGATGTGGATTATATCAGTGATCCCCGGGGATCGGATTACTGGGTTGATCCGGGTGAGACCCTAGAAATCGGGGCAGGGGATTGTGATGATTATGCCATCACAATGGCTTCCCTGGTAGAAGCAATCGGGGGCACATCCCGGATATATCTGACCGATACACACGCCTATGCGGCAGTTTACATAGGAACAAATGAAGATATCGATCGTATCTCAGGGGCCATAGAGCAATACTACGGATGTGTACCCGTATACTATGCAACCGACAAATACGGTTGCTGGTTACTTCTTGATCCGGCCGCAGACATGTATGCAGGGAGCCTGCCGGTGGAAACCGCTCCCACAGAAAATGGCTGGACATACACCAGACAGACAAATGTAACAGTAATAGATATTGCCGCAAGATGAGGATTATCCATGCAAGTGCCTGATATAGAAAAACAAACCGGTATCGACCTTTATGTAACTGAAACAGAGGGTATCGGCGGAAAGTTGAAACAAATTAGTGAAGATTTTGTTGTTGAGGAAGTCACGGGTAGGGAGGAAGGAGAGGAAGGAAAATACCTGATCCTCGAACTTACGAAAAAAAACTGGGAAACCCACCACCTGATAAGAGATATGTCCCGAATTCTGGGAATAAGTTCCAAAAGGTTTGGTTTTGCAGGGACCAAGGACAAGAGAGCACTTACCACCCAGCGTATAAGTATATACGACCTTGAGGCAGAAGATATTGAAAGGATAAAACTCAGGGATGTGGATCTGAAAGTTCTGGGTCGTTCCAACAAAGATGTAGGTTTGGGAGACCTTGTGGGGAATAAATTCAAAATAATTGTCCGGGATATCGATCTGCCCCAGCAGGAACTTGATAACAGACTCATGAATATCACTTCCACAATAAATAACCTTGGTGGAGTCCCCAACTTTTTTGGGATTCAGAGATTTGGCTCCCGTCGTCCCATCACCCACCTTGTGGGCGAATCAATAGTCAGGGGAGATATTGAAAAAGCTGCAATCGATTATATCGGTTTGAGTTTTCCAGACGAACACGAAAAAACAAGGCTTGTGCGTGACCGTTTCTATAAGGAGCGCAACTATATCGAAAGCCTGAAAGAATATCCTGTCCAGTTGCGGTATGAAAGAGCAATGATGCACTATCTTGTGAATAATCCGGATGACTTTGCCGCAGCATTCGGAGAATTGAGTTCCAATATGCGGAACATGTTTGTCCATGCCTACCAATCATATATCTACAATCGGATTATCTGCAGGCGAATCCGGGAAAAACTGCCCCTCAATGAAGCGGTTGAAGGTGATATTGTGTGCTTCAAGAATAAACAGGGGCTGCCGGATACTTCCCGGCTTGAAACTGTAACATCCTCCAAGGTAAAAGGAATTAATAACCTGATCCGCAGGGGCAGAGCTTTTGTGACGGCCCCGCTGGTCGGCACATCCACCGAATTTACGGACAGCTCCCCGGGCAATATCGAAAAAGAAATGCTCCAGGAGACCGGTGTTGAACAGAAAGATTTCCGCATTCCTGAAATTCCCGGTATAACCTCAAAGGGCAGGCGCAGGGAAATACTGTTGAATGTCAAACCTGCTTACGCAATTGCCGATGACGAATTAAATGAAGGAAAGAAAAAAGTTACACTGGAGTTCTGCCTGCCCAAGGGAAGTTATGCGACAACCGTCCTCAGGGAATACATGAAAGCAGAACCCGCAGATATGAGTTAATAATTCCTCTTAAACATTGCTTCTACAAAAGCCCTGAAAGGAGGAGATGGCCTGCCGGGTCTTGAGCGAAATTCAGGATGGAACTGGGAAGCAAAAAAGAAACTATGAGAAGGTATCTCGGCTATTTCCATACGATTACGATTTTTGCCCGAAAATACCATTCCCTTCTCTTCCAGCCTATCTACAAAGTTGGGATTTACCTCATACCGGTGACGATGGCGCTCGACTATGGTATCGGTTCCATAGATTTTTTCTGCCAGTGAACCCTTTTTGAGAACGGCTTCATAATCCCCGAGTCTCATTGTGGCACCCATATTTACTATATTTTCCTGTTCCGGTAAAAGGTCTATTACCGGATAAGGGGTGTTTTCATCGAATTCGGCACTGTTGGCATTTTCCATATTCGCTACATTACGTGCAAACTCAATTACACTCAGTTGCATACCAAGACACAATCCCAGGAAAGGAATGTCATTTTCCCGGGCAAACTTTACAGCCTGTATCTTGCCTTCTACACCACGTTCCCCGAAACCCCCAGGAACAAGCACACCATCATACTGCTGAAGAGTATTGATTGCTGCCGGGTCTTCATCAAAGGATTCCGAACTTACCCAATCGGTCCTTACCTTGCATCCAACTTCTATTGCTGCATGTTTCAGGGATTCCCTTATGCTTAGGTAGGAATCTTCAAGATTGGTATATTTCCCAACAATTGCAAGCCTGACATCCCCGGTAGCAGCATTCATTCTTCTGACCATATCTTCCCAGGCATGGTCTTGCTGTTTGGTGACCAGATCGAGTCTTTGCATCATGTACCCTGTAAGTCCCTGTTCTTCCAGCAGGAGAGGAACATCATAAATATCATTTGAATCATGTGCACTTACTACAGCTTCCTTTGGAACATCACAGAAGAGGGACACTTTAGCACGGGTACTTTCATGCAGAGGATTTTTACATCGTGCGACAATAACATCCGGGGATAGTCCAAGCTGGCGCAGATCTTTGACCGAGTGTTGTGTGGGTTTTGTTTTCTGGTCGCCCTGGGCATCAATGGGAACCAGGGTTACATGAAGGAAAATAATGTCCTCCTCGGATTCCTCCCTGTGCATCTGCCTGACCGCTTCAAGGAACGGCATACTCTCAATGTCACCCACCGTCCCGCCGACTTCAATCAGACAGATATCAGCACCACTTTTGGCTGCAACCCTGCGGATACGGGCCTTTATTTCATTGGTAATATGAGGAATGATCTGCACTGTCTTACCAAGATATTCGCCCCTTCTTTCCTTTTCAATAACAGACTTGTATATCTTACCGGTAGTCAGGTTATGATCCCATGTCAGTTCAGTGTCAAGATACCTTTCGTAGTTGCCCAGATCGAGGTCTACTTCACCACCGTCTTTCAGGACATAAACTTCACCGTGCTGGAAAGGACTCATGGTACCCGCATCAATATTGATATAAGGATCTATCTTGATGGCGGTTACCTTTTGTCCCTTGTTTTTCAGGTTCCGTCCTACAGAAGCAGCAGTAATCCCCTTACCGAGACCACTCATAACACCGCCTGTGATTATAATATATTTCATTCTAAGTACCTCGTTATTTCCTGAAAACAGGTAGTTTGGTTAACATATAAGCAAATAATAAAGTCAGAAGGATAGCTATTGCCAGAGAAGTATAAAAGCTGGTTGAAAAACCAGCAGGATTCAGGTTGACAGATGATATTACATAATAGGCACCAAAAAGGAAACCAATTAACATAAACAAAAAGATGACTAGTTTCATATCATTTGGTTTGATTGATTTCTCAAGGAACTTCCCAAAATCCATGCTCCATTTAGCCTTTGATGCAGAAGAAGGGGTTGAAGGAATATGGGCAGGTTCAATTTTTGGTTCTTCCTCTACCGGAATTCGTACATTGTCCTTCTGTCCTATGTTTATACTAAATGATTCGGTTTTGGAGCCATATCCCATGGTAACAAAAATAGTACCACTACTGAATACCCTGCCGTCATGTGGAATCCTGACAACAACGGGCACATATTCTTCATGGGTCACATAAGGATTGTCATCAAGGAAAGTTACATAACCATCCAGATTTTCTGAAATGGAAAAATTGACATGCGTTGGTGAACCATAGTTGATAATCACAATCTCAAAACTCTGTTCTCCACCGGGAGAGAGGGAGACCTCAACAGAAAGAGTGTCAAATTCAATGGAATTTACGCCAAGCCTGTTGATATGTATCTGTTGCAATGCGGATTCACCTGTTTAGTCTCTCATTTCTGGAGGAAGCATATTGGGAATGCCTTCCTCGATGGGATAATATTCGTCACATGCAGCACAATAAAGGGTACCACTAATAACCTCTTCCCCTTCGTCACTGCTTATATTTAGAACTAGCTCCCCCTTGCACAGGGGGCAGGCAAGGATGTCCATCATTTCTTTTTTCATGACATTCACATCTCCAGATATAATTACTAATAATATCAAACTTCTGCTATTAATAAAAACGGGATAAATAGATTAATTTACAGGGATTCCTATCTAAAATGATATGATCGACTTGCTATTAAGGGTTCTTGATTTTGCAGTTCCCATACTTATAATGATTTTTATCGGATTATGGGGTGCCGGACTCCTTATAGAACTGGGGCTGATGAAAAAATTATCCCGACTCACAAGACCCCTGCTCAAGCACACCAATCTGCCCGAGTCCTGCGGAAGTGCTTTTTTAGTTGCTATCGGATCAACGGCTGCTGCAAACAGCATGGTAGTCCAGGCAAAGGATAAGGGGTGTGTTAATGACAGGGAAGCAATACTATGTGCTCTCCTCAACAGTACGCCTGCTTATGTAAGGGGGATCATAACATATCAGATTCCCATAATATTACCTGCACTGGGCCCTGTAGTCGGTGGATTCTATGTGATGGTATTCATTATATCAGCCGTTGTGAAGTTTTCAGTTGTTATAATGCTGAGCAAATTCTGGATAAAGGAACAAAAAAACTGTACACTGGATGATGGGCACAACGGGGATAGACCTCCACTAAAGGAAGCCATGAAAGCAAGTTTCAAAAAAGAAAAGAAACTTTTCTTCAAGATCGCCACCATATACCTGGGCATGACCACCCTTGTTTTTGCACTGAGGGAGCAAGGCTTTTTTGAGATATTCAGTGTGCTGCCCCTGGCAGACCTTTTTGGGATTCCTTCAGAAAGCATCATCCCCCTGACAACTTATATTGCCAGCCCCATATTGGGAGTATCATTGCTTGGCCCCATGATCGGAGAGGGAAGTATATCCTACCTGCAGGCCATGATCGTCATAATGCTTGGAAGTATGTTCATGTTGCCCATATTCAGTATAAGGACTCTGTTGCCAAGATATATTTCTATATTCGGTCCCAAACTGGGCGTGAAAATAGTAACAATATCAACCGGAATGAGTATACTGATACGATTTACGATACTGGTGATATTACTTATAATTGTGCATAATATTTAAGACAGTCTAAAGTATAGACAGAAGAGTAGCACATGGCGTCTGAAAGAATAGTAGTTGAGTGATTACACTTTTTTATTTATTTTTATGAGAAATGTTTTTGATAACATATTCAGTAAACTTCAATCTGCTTTTGGCTTCAATGTAGATAGGAGTGTAATATATTTGTTATTTGTATAGTTTCCGCATCTAAACACAAAACAGATGTATCTATTTTTAAAAGAAATGTCAATAATAAGATCACTATTAATATTTATTCATTTAGAACGGGAACAACAGGATATTGGATAACTCCAATCGTTTGCTATTTCTGAATAAAGTGGACATCAACCCTATAGATATGCTTCTCCTGTAAACGCAACAAAATATTCCTGCAAAAAAGTAAAAAAGAACTCTGGCAAATCACCAGAGTTTTTAGTCTTCTCTCTGCCTTTTCCTAAAGACAATCACAAGTATTGTAAGCAACACCAATACTCCCATTCCAATGAACAGGTTTTGAATATTGTCACCCTCATCTGATTTTGGAACATCGTCAGTCATCTGTCCGGCTGAATCAGATGTAGTGTCCTCCTCACTTTCGGATTCAGGAGTTACAATCTCTTCATCCAGGTCTTCTTCTGTACTCTGAGACCTGTTTTGAAGCATCTGTAACTTTAGATAGGCAGGCAGCCCGTCATCAGATCCGGAACCTGAATCATACTTGTAATCTGCAGTCACTGCAAAGGGTGAGAAACCTGGGATATCCCTTACAATGAAGTAGGAATAAGTCCCATCATTTCTGAGAAGTTCAGGTTCGTACGATTGCCATCCAGAAGTACCCCTGTGTTTCAGATAGACAGTATCAATTAGCAGAGAACCGCCACCAACATTATTCAGAACCTTGAACTCGATACTTCTGTTCTCGCTTCCATTATTTACAAGGGTTTCATTATTGAAACTGATATCCATGTACTGATACACTGAATCCTTCTCAAAATTAAGCTCTGATTCATTGAGTGCAGAAGCATTCAGTACTTCTACCTTTATCTGAATACCTTCGGTTTCATTGCTGGTATTGAATGACACGAAATCTATGCTACATTCAATTCCAGTCTTCTCGGAGGTCTTGTTGCTGGTATTGAAACGTACATAAGATTCACCACCAGATTCATTTACTTCCGGAGTTGTGTTGATTACCTGATCGATATCATCTGCATCTTCTGCGGATGAATTTGTTACAGTCCATTCCCAGAAGAACACGTCAGTTCTACCAATACTCTCATTGCTGACGTGTGCGGAGATATTGTACACATCCATGAAGAAGTCATCCTGATCAATGTACTGGCTGGTATTCACATTGCAATAAGACAGATGAGCAGAATCATCGGTATTGTTGTTGTACAGCGTTACTCCTGAACCATTCAGTGGTGTACCATCAATGAACCATTCATAACTGGAATACAGTGTA
>NZ_RDSK01000018.1 GCF_003722075.1 Methanohalophilus sp. RSK
CTGGCTGGTATTCACATTGCAATAAGACAGATGAGCAGAATCATCGGTATTGTTGTTGTACAGCGTTACTCCTGAACCATTCAGTGGTGTACCATCAATGAACCATTCATAACTGGAATACAGTGTACTGTTGATACTGAAATTCTTCTCATCTCCATAGATTGAAAGAAGTTCTGTTTCATTTGGAGACACTACATAAACAGGTTCCTCGGCAGCCCTGATATTGAGTTCTTTGCTGGAAGTTCCGTTACTATTATTCACGGTTAGATTTACAGTGAAGTTGCCCGAACCAAATACATGTGAAAGGTTCTGGTCGGTGGAAGTATTGCCTTCACCAAAGTTCCATTCCCATTCCTCAACAAGACCCGAGGAATTATCGGTAAATTCCACACTCAATGGTGTAGTACCTCGCGTCACATTGGCCGAGAAGTCGGCAATCGGCAGAATGAAGACATCGATCACAACATCGCCGGTACTGTTCATGTTACTTGCAGCATCACCAAAGCTACAGTTGTAGGTTATTGAACTGACAAGTGTGCCGGAATCACTTGCTGGGATGGAGATGTTGTGTGTATAGTTACCAGAATCATTGACCATCTGGTATTCTTCACCATCCACCGTGATGTTGTGTATTTCAACTCCAATGTTATCTGTGGCATTGACTTTGATGGTGATGTTGTCTCCAGTATTGGCAGATGTTACTTTGTCAAGCCTATTGTAAACTGGTTTGATATTATCGGAGACATTAATGGTCTTATCACCACTTGCATTCAGGTTACCTGCATCGTCATAGAAGGTGGCATTGAACACAATGTCATCAATTGAATCTGATGGAACATTCAGAGTGTAATTGTACCAGGTACCATCCTTTGTAAGTTCTGCAGAAGCATTACCTGTAATATTAAAATCTGTCAGTGAATGGTTTACTCCAATGTTATCGGTTACATTGAACCCAATCTCAACAGTTTCACTTGTGTTGGCATCTGACTCATAAACTGTATCCTGAATCACAGGAACAATGTTATCGGAGACATTAATGGTCTTATCACCGCTTGCATTCAGGTTACCTGCATCGTCATAGAAGGTGGCATTGAAGACAATGTCACCAACTGAATCTGCTGGAACATTCAGAGTGTAATTGTACCAGGTACCATCCTCTGTAAGTTCTGCAGAAGCATTACCTGTAATATTAAACTCTGTCAGTGAATGGTTCACTCCAATGTTATCGGTTACATTGAATCCGATTATGAAAGAATCACTGGTGTTGGCATCTGACTCATAAACTGTATCCTGGATTGCAGGAGCAATGTTATCGGAGACATTGATGGTAAAGTCACCACTTGCATTCAGGTTATCTGCATCATCATAGAAGGTGGCATTGAACACAATGTCATCAATTGAATCTGATGGAACATTCAGAGTATAATTGTACCAGGTACCAGCATTCGTAAGTTCTGCAGAAGCATTACCTGTAATATTAAACTCTGTTAGTGAATGGTTCACTCCAATGTAATCGGTTACATTGAAACAAATCTCAACAGTTTCACTGGTGTTGACATCGGAAGGAGCAACTATTTTGTTGATATATGGGCTTGTGGTGTCCAGTACAATCTCTCTTGTTGTCATTTCGGCAATATTTCCAGCTGTATCAGATACAGTAGCATTAAGTTGGTATGTACCTTCTTCCAGATCCTCAAAGGTTACAGTATGCGGACTTATTGAAGATGTGTTTGAATCAATAAGATCACTGGTATTGTATATAGCAATCGTTGAAATGTTCAGGTTCGCATCACTGAAAGAAATATTACAAGTTATATTGTCCTGACTGAAGTTACCCTCATCAGTGGTATCATCATTGACAGATAGTACAGGTTCTGTGTTATCAATGGTTATGTTGATCGTCTGGAATCCAAATAAGCCATCGTCAGTTTCGTTTTCATATGCTTTCCAGGTAATGTTATAGATTCCGTCTATAAGGGATGTGCTATCAAAAGTAACAGAGTCGTTATCCTGTGGAAGATCGGTATGACTATCAATATTACCCGTAGTATTGTTTAAGTACACACTGGATTTATAAGAGTCGCCGTCTGGATCGGTTATAGATGCATTCACAAAGAATGTACCTGAAACATAGGAATTAACTTCAGGATCAGTAATGGATACATTTGGCGGGAAATTTGTCAGGCTCAAAAGAGCTGGATATCCATCATTTACACTGCCATGAATGCCCCATATATTTGTGAAATCCCAGTCAACATAAGTTGTGTCTGAATTGTACGGATAGGTCATGTTTTCCGTGGTTCTTCCAATTCCTGTCTCAGAAGATGTTTGTCCTGATGTATTCATATCCCAGTAACTTTGGGTCACAGAACCAGCATATTGATCACCAATAAGACCACCGACATTAGCACCAATACCAATTGTTACATTTCCTGCAGAATAACTTTGATTTACAGAACCACCATTTGCACCAACAAGACCACCAACATAATAATCACTAGTCACAGTTCCTGTTGAGTAACTTTGATTCACATACCCACTATTCTCACCAACAAGGCCACCGACGTCAGAACTACCAGTCACATTTCCTGTAGAATAACTTTGATTCACATACCCATTATTCTCACCACCGAGACCACCGACGTCAGAACTACCATTCACATTGACATCTTCAAGACCTACGTTGTTGATTGAAGCACTACTATCGATATAACCAAACAAACCAACATAATTAGTAGATGGCCTGTTGATATAAAGATTCGATATAACAGAGCCATTCCCGTCAAAAGTACCTGTGAATTTATTTGTATCATCACCAATCGGCTCAAATCCTGCATCACTGTTCCAGTCGGAAGTACCCGATGCATCAATGTCATTTATCAGAATATAATTTGCATCTAAATCATTTATCACATACTGCAATTCATATACATCGGATATTTGATATGGGTCTTCTGATGTGCCACTTCCTTCATAAGGACTTGTTGTTTCATAATTCAGAGTAAGAAGATGTGGATATCCATCGTTTGTATCAATACTCATATCCCAGACATTTTCGAAATCCCAGCCACTATAAACGGTAGTGTGGATGTATGGATTTGTCATTTCTTCGGTAGTTTTGCCTTCTCCACCATTACTTGTGGTTTGACCAGATGTCTCATTGTCCCAATAACATTGATCCACTGAACCACTATTATTGTAGCCAACAAGCCCTCCTATAACAGAACCAGTTACATTTCCTGTAGAATAACTTTGATTTACTGAACCTTCATGATTTACACCAACTAGTCCGCCAATGTATTGATTACCAGTCACATTACCCGTTGCATAACTTTGATTTACTGAACCCTGATAGTTGTATCCGATAAGTCCACCAACCTCATTACCATTGCTAGATCCCGTGAAATCACCAGTAGAATAACATTGAACAACAGAACCACCATCATTGTAACCAACAAGACCACCGATGCAATATGCATTACTTGTTACCGTACTATTTGAATAACATTGAATCATAGAACCAGCATTCTTTCCAATAAGACCACCGACTAAATTTGCACTACCTGTAACCGTGCCAGACGAATAACATTGAATCACAGAACCAGCATTTCCTCCAATAAGACCACCTACCTGATAGTTACCAGTCACATTGACATCTTCAAGACTTACATTGGTGATTGAAGCCACTTCATCAGCACATCCAAACAAACCTACATAACTAGTAGATGGCCTGTTGATAGAAAGATTCGATATAACAGAGCCATTCCCGTCAAAAGTACCTGTGAATTTATTTGTACTGTTGCCAATCGGCTCAAATCCTTGATCACCATCCCAACTGGAAGTACCCGATGCATCAATATCATTCATCAATGTATAATTTGCTGATAAATCAGTACTCATGTTCTGAAGATCATTTACAGTAATTATTTGATAGGGATTCTCTGTAGATCCGTCTCCTCCTGAAAAGTAACTTACGGATTCAGATTCATAATTGAGGTTTAAGAGATTAGGATAACCATCATTTATACCGCTACTGATGCCCCATATATTCGTGAAGTCCCAATTAACAAAGTTAGATGAATCCTGCATTTGAGCATCTGTCAATCCTGTACCACCATCACTTGATGTTTGTCCTGATGTATTAATGTTCCAATAAGAATCAGATACAATATCGTATACAGTATCATACCCTTGATTTACAGCTGCAGGAGCACTGTTACCTACAAGACCACCGACATCCTCATTACCAGTCACATTACCTGTTGAATAGCATTGATTCACTGAGCCTCCCTCATTGTAACCAACAAGACCACCGACTAAAAAATCACCAGTCACATTACCTGTCGAATAACTTTGATTTACAGAACTTAAATAGATCTTACCAATAAGGCCACCGACTCTATCATTATTAGAAGCATTCACATTACCTGTTGAATAGCATTGATTCACAACGGCATAAGCTCCATGGTAACCAATAAGACCACCGACATTAGAACTACCAGTCACATTACCTGTAGAATAACATTCAGTTACAGTAGAACCTTTGCCTTCATTGTACCCAACGAGGCCACCGACAGAATCAAAACTACCAGTCACATAACCTGTCGAATTACTTTGAGTTACTGAACCAAAATTTTCACCAACAAGACCACCAACACCAGAACTACCAGTCACATTGACATTTTCAAGACCTACATTACTGATTGAAGCACCACTATAAGTCTCTCCAAATAAACCTATATCTGATGATCTATCAATATAAAGATCTGTTATTGTATGTCCCTGTCCATCAAAATTACCAGTGAAACTATTTGTATCATCACCAATCGGCTCAAATCCTGCACCACTATTCCATTTTACAGTATCAGATGCATTAATATCACTCGTTAAAATATAATGTGCATCAAGTTTATCTTCTATATTCTGTAATTCATCTAAATTAGTTATATGATAAGGATTACTTTCAGTACCCTCTCCATCACTAAATGTAACAGGTTGCCATTTTAGTTCTGGATAAGGATTCATTCTCCAAATATTTTCAAAATCCCAATTGGAAAGATTAAGACGGTCTTGCATTTCAGATTTTGTAAGTCCTGTTCCACCATCACTTGTAGACATACCTGATGTTTCGGTATCCCAATAACTATCAGTTACAGTACCATCATTTTTACCAACAAGACCACCGACATCTGAATCACCTGTCACACTTCCTGTTGAATAACATTTATTTATACTAGAACCACTGCCACTATAGCCAACAAGACCACCGACATATGAACCACCATCCACATCACCTACCGAATAACTTTGAGTTACTGAACCAGAATTTTCACCAACAAGACCACCGACAGAATCAGAACTACCAGTCACAGTACCTGTCGAATAACTTTGATCTACAGAACCTTCATCATTGCCACCAACAAGACCACCGACAGATGAACTACCATCTACATTAACTGTTGAATTACTTTGAGCCACAGAACCAGAATTGTAACCAACAAGACCACCAACAAAAGATGAACTATCAGTCACCTTACCTGTCGAATAACTATCAGTAACAGAACCAGAACCAGAATTTTCACCAACAAGACCACCGACGCTATCAATACCAGTCACAGTACCTGTCGAATAACTTTGAGTTACTGAACCAGAATTGTAACCAACAAGACCACCGACATAATCAGAATCACCAGTCACATCACCTGTCGAATAACTATCAGTAACAGAACCACCTTGATTCCAACCAACAAGACCACCGACATCCTCATTACCAGTCACAGTACCTGTCGAATTACTTTGAGTTATAGTAAAATCATAATCAGTATCACCAGTATAATGACCAACAAGACCACCGACATCCTCATTACCAGCCACATCAACAGTCGAATAACTTTTAGTTATAGAAGTTTCATAATAACTTGAACCAGTATAATGACCAACAAGACCACCGACATCCTCATTACCAGTCACATCACCTGTCGAATAAATTTTAGTTATAGTAGGTTTTGACATAGAACAAGTAAAATAACCAACAAGACCACCGACAGATGAATTACCAGTCACATCAACATCTTCAAGACCTACATTACTGATTGAAGCATGAGAAGTATATCCAAATAAACCAACATAATTAGTATCTGGTCTATTGATATAAAGTCCTGTTATTGTATGTCCCTGTCCATCAAAATCACCAGTGAATTCATTTGATTTACTACCAATAGGTACAAATCCTGCACCACTATTCCAGTTTACAGTATCAGATGCAACAATATCATTCATTAAGATATAATATTCATCCAAATCATCATTCATTTCCTGCAATTCGTCCACGTTAGTAATCTCGTATGGAGATGTTGATGTCCCCCATCCATCTCCTGAAAAAGCAGCGGCAGGTGTGACCATTAGCAGAATACACAAAAAAGAGAGAATGACGGAATATTTCGTGATCGGTACTTTATTTGAGATATCGGTTATCAGGGGGTTATTAAGTGCCATAAATAAAGTAATATATTTACATGTATTTAATATTTCGTGATTTTTAGTTTATGTTTTTCTGGATGCTACATATATTAAAGAAACAATGGAAGGAATTAACCCCGTTAACAATCGGATCTTTTAGACCTGGATCGCCCTATCCACACGAAAAACATCAGAGTATATATAAGTGATAATGTATCGACATCAAAATAACCGGGTCCAATACCGGTATGAAAAGTGGCTTAAAAAAAGAAAGGGGGGAGAATCCCCTTTTAATGGTGTTCTCCAAAACACTCATCTTTCCTGTCATAGGCCTCATTGCAGCCTTCAAGACAGCGCCTGCATAGATGTTTTACCTCTTCATCGTATACATTCTTGAAAGAGGGAATAAAAACATCTATGTCATAGAGCTGGCATGTGGTTCCGCACAGGTCACATTTCTCGAATTTGTTGCCGGGAACGCATTTGCCTTCCTCATCACTTTTTTCGTCAAATGTGCCTTTTGCAGAATCTAGACATTTTTCGCAAAGACCTTTCCAGATTCCTTCAGGATAAGAGTGTTCGAACCGGGGTTCAAACACTTTTACCGGACAAACGGTGGGTATTGACACACCGCATAGATCACAATCTGCCATATTACATACCTCCGACAAGTACACTGGCTGCCTGCATTGCAATTTCAACGAATGGTTCTGGCCATAAACCAATAGCCAGTACACCCACAAGGGAGATCAGAAGAGCTGCTACATAGGGAACAGGCTCTGATACTTTTTCACCTTCATGGGGCATTGCATACATGTAACGTACAAGCCTTGCATAATAATACAGGGAAAGCGCACTGTTTAAGATTGCTATTACCGCAAGCCATACCATTCCTGACTGAATAGTCGAGGAGAACAGGATGAACTTGCTCATGTAACCTGCTGTTGGCGGAATTCCTGCAAGTGCAAGTACAAATACTGTAAGACACAGTGCAGTTATTGGCATTTTCTTACCCAGTCCCTTGAAGTTATCAAGGTGGTCCGGGATTTCCGTATCCCTCTTTTCCTTAATAACCATGTAAACTACAGCGGCAGTAGCTATGAAAGCACCGGCTTTCATGAAACCGTGAGCCAGGGTATAAAGTATACCTCCGGTCAGTGCCATCGGGGTCAGGACAACAAATGCCATTGAAATGTAGCCTGCCTGTGCAACAGAGGAATATGCGAGCATGCGCTTCACACTTCTCTGGGACAGGGCCACTACATTACCGTAGGTCATGGTAACTACTGAAAGTACCGCAAAAGCCATCCTCCAGTCAGCCTGGATTGCCAGAAGGGCTACTATGAATACCTTGAATGCGGCAACAAATGCCATCTTCTTGGAGCCTGCAGCCAGGAGGGCCGATACAACTGAAGGTGAACCCTGATAGGTATCCGGAGCCCACATGTGGAATGGTACAAGAGCAATCTTGAAACCAAAACCTGCTATCAGGAGCACTATTGCAAGTAAGCCGATTGCATTGGAGGTCAATACCTCCATATTCTGGGCGATGCCCGGAATGGATGTGGTACCAGTTGCACCGTAAACAAAGGATATTCCCATAAGCAACAGGGCCGCTGAGAGAGCACCCATAAGCAGGTATTTCATTGATGCTTCGACAGACCGGGGGTTCTTCTTCTCAAACCCTGCAAGGGCATAGGTTGCTATACTTGCCAGCTCAAAGGCCACAAAAAGAACCATGAGGTCATTGGCAGATGCCACAAACATCATACCGAAGGTGGCAAACAGCACAAGGGCATAGAAGATTTCCGTGTCTGTATTGTCTTCAGTGTACTTGATAGATGCAACGGACACAATAAGCGCAACCACCAAAAATACCAGTTTAAAGAACTGGGAAAGGGGGTCCACACTCAGGGTATCGGAAAACATCAATGCAGAAGCACTGAAGTTGCCGATCACCATTGCAAGGGCTGCCAGAAAGCCTGCTGTTGCGATATAGCCAAGTACGTTTTTGGATGACGAACCCATGAAAATACCAATCATGAGTACGATCAATCCGGTCAATGCAATTATAATCTCAGGTGCAAGTAACATCAAATCTACCATTCTTACACCCCCATTGCAGCCATAAGGCTGACTATTTCATTTGAAGCTGTAATCATCATATCCAGCACCGGACTTGGGTTCAATCCGAAGTACAGTACCAGCAGGGCTATAACTGCCATGGAGAAGGTCTGTACATTGGACAGGTCAAAGACCTCTCCGATCTTTCCATTATAGACGCCAAACATAGTTCTTTGCATTGCCCAGAGATGGTAACCAGCAGTTATGACTACACCAAACAGTGCAAGTATTACAAATGTTGGCACGTTCACGTAACTGAAAGTGAAAACCATGAATTCGGCGATGAAACCGGTCAAACCTGGCAATCCCAGGGACGCCATGAAAGCCAGCATCATTATAACCGCCAGTTTGGGCATCTTTGTAGCAAGGCCTCCCAGATCATTGATGATCCTGGTACCGGTAGATGCCTGAATTACTCCTACGGACATGAACATGATACTCAGGATCAAACCGTGGGAGAATTGCTGGAACATTGCTCCGGAAATAGACAATGTAACAAGCCCCGCAGCTCCCAGGGTAACAAAGCCCATATGGCTTACACTGGAATAGGCAACCATTCTCTTGAGATCCTTCTGGGACAGTGCCAGGAATGCACCATACACAATACTTACAGAACCAAGCAATCCCAGGATTGTAATCATCATATCCGGGGTTCCTGTAGCAGGAAGCATTGGCAGGATAACACGGAAGATTCCGTACCCTGCGATCTTGAGCAGGATGAACAGTACACTGCCAGCGGTCGGTGCCTCTGCATAAGCATCAGGCAGCCAGGAATGGAATGGTACTATTGGAAGTTTCACCAGGAAACCGAAGAGGAGTGCAAGGAATATTGCATCTCTGGCAATACCTGACCCGATCATCGGGAACTGGCTCACAAGATGGGTAATACCCATATTTGCCACTCCGGTCTGGTCCCAGGCAGCAAAGTAAAGTCCAAAGATACCCAGAAGCATCACCAGGGAAGCCACGTGGGTGTAAATAAAGAATTTCATTGAAGCATGCCTCTTATTCGGACCGCCCCATATGTTCACCATGAAGAACAGCGGGATCAGTGTAAGTTCCCAGAATATGTAGAAGAGGAAGAAATCCAGGGAAATGAATACACCGATAACTGCTCCCTGCATTGCCAGGATCAGACCATAGAACCTGTTAGAGGCTGATCTGACATCATTCCAGGTGAACAGTATTAGCAGTGGGATTACGATTGCATTGAGCAATATAAGGGGCATCGAGACACCATCGACACCAAGATGGTAATTTATACCAAGACTTGGAATCCAGCTTGCCATTTCTTCAAACTGCATCGCAGCTGATGAACTGTCGAAGCTGAAATACATGTAAAGGGTCAGTATCAGGGTGATAAGCGTACCCATAAGGGCCACCACACGTGCCTGCTCCCTTGTTTTTGTAAGGAATGCAAATGCTGAGAACAATAGCGGAATCAGCACTATGAGGGATAATACCGGCAACATTAGAAGACCTCCATGACGAGCTTAATCAATATTACCAGGAGACTTACTCCCGTAATGACAGCCACCGAGTAGTGCTGTATAACTCCTGTCTGTATCTTCCTGAAGGAATCCCCTGCCTCTATTGTCAGGTAACTGATTACGTTGACAATACCATCAATAAACCTGTCTATGTGATAACCTGCCATAGCAAGACCCTCATAGACAAACCTGACAGCAAAGAGCCGGGTGAATATCTCATTCTGATAGTAACGGTTGTAGAGGAGTTTGTAAACAACATTGTCTTTTGAAACAAACCTGCTCATGTCTATTGCTTTCTGGTAGTAGATCACAAAGGTGATCAGCAGACCAATGATTGCAACAATAACAGGCATCCACTGGATGAGCAGTGGTTCGTGGCCTGCATGATGGACAAGTTCATAGTTACCCACCTCTGCCAGAGCAGGGATATCCATGTTAACAAAATTGTTCACAAAGGTACCGCTTACGAACTTGTTGAGAGGTTCAACAACGATAGCTCCGAAGAACAGGGCAAGTATACCCAGTATGGAAAGCGGAACTGTCATTGAGGCAGGAGATTCATGCCCACCGTAATTGGTCCTGGGCTTGCCGGCAAATGTCATGAACAGCAGTCTGAAAATGTAAAGCGAAGTAAGCAGTGCTGCCACGATTGCAAAGAGATATGGGAACCAGTTTCCTGCATGTTCCCCGAATAGATATGCATTTTCAATTATTGGATCCTTACTGAAGAAACCAGTACTTCCTATAGAGGTTCCGGGTATACCGAATCCTGCAAGGGCAAGAGATGCGGCTACCATTGTTGCGGCTGTTATAGGCATGACCTTTGCAACACCACCGAGTTCCCTCATATCATGGGTTCCCACAGCATGGATCACACTGCCGGCACAAAGGAAAAGAAGTGCCTTGAAGAATGCATGGCTGATAAGGTGGAATATAGATACGCCGACTGCTTCTGCACCGACGACTGCTCCCATACCCAATCCCAGCATCATGTAACCAAGCTGACTGATGGTAGAATAGGCAAGTACCCGTTTCAAATCATTCATCACAAGTCCCATTGTTGCGGCAAACAGTGCAGTGAAAGCACCCACATATGCCACTATTATGAGGGATTGTGGTGCAGCGATGAACATCGGGAAGGTTCTTGCAACCAGATAGACACCGGCTGTAACCATTGTTGCAGCATGGATAAGAGCCGAAACCGTTGTTGGACCTTCCATTGCATCAGGCAGCCACACATGTAGCGGGAACTGACCGGATTTACCTACGGCACCTCCGAAGAACAGAAGGGTGATTATCGTAAGATGGCTAACCTCAAATCCCAGGATAGTTGCATTCATGGCAGCTATTTCGGGGATGTATGAGAAAATCTCATCGAAGCGGAGCAGGTAGACACCATCGGGAATACTGCCGTTTACCAGTTTGAAAAGGTCAGCAAACAGGACAATAATACCTGCAAGGAACATGACATCTCCCACCCTGGTGGTGAGGAAAGCTTTCTTTGCCGCTGAAGCAGCGCTGGGTTTCTGGTACCAGAAACCGATCAGCAGATATGAACACAGACCCACAAGTTCCCAGCTTATGAACAACTGGAGAATATTGTCAGATAAAACCAAACTCAGCATAGACGCAGTGAAAAGAGAGGTCTCTGCAAAGTATCTTGATTTGGCCGGGTCATGTGACATGTAGCCTACTGAATAGATGTGAATAAGCAGACTTACAAAGGCCACCATTGTGAGCATTACCGCTGCAAGCGGATCTATCAGGATACCCAGATTAAAAATTGCAAACCAGTGGTAGGACTGACTAATTACCTGGTCCGGATTCTGCAGCAAGCCTATGGTGATCATAAGAGAGATCAAAAAGGATGCTGCAATTGCGAATATTGGAATTAATCCCCCGCCATATGGGGTTTTCTTACCTACAAAGAAGGTAATTGCAAAGGCGAGTGCGGGTAAAAGTGGTATTAAAAACGCTAAATTTTCATAAGCCATATCATTACCACCTCAACAAGTTAAGCTCGTCAAGATTGATAGCATCCCGCATCCTGTAAATGGACATCATGATTGCGAAACCTATTGCTGCTTCTGCTGCTGCCAGTGCTATCGAGAAGAGAGCAAATACCTGGCCGCTCATGTCGTCATTGTAACTGGAAAAAGCTACAAGATTAATGTTTGCAGAGTTTAACATAAGTTCCACACACATCAGGATACGAATACCGTTTTTCTGTGAAATGAAACCATAGAGACCTATGGAAAAAATTATTGCAGAAAGTGCAAGATACCAATTAAGGGGAATCATTGGTCATCCTCTCCTTTTGCCATGTAAATAGCACCCGCCAGTGAAGACAGCAGTACAATTGAAAGAATTTCGAAGGGTACTACAAAATCAGTGAATATCAGGGTACCTATGGCTTTAATGTTACTCTGGTCTGCCATGTTCTGGGGCAGCTGATCAACTGTTGACCAGGACGTCCCGTAAAGGGATACTAGAACCACCGCAAGGAACAAACCTACAATTGCCGCCCTTGCAAATGCCCTTCCAATTACTTCCAGTGAAGGGATTTCCATATGTGCAAGACGGATAAGGAACCTGCGGGGATTGAACTGGTTTACAAAAGAATCCCAGATATCGGGCTTATCAGTTGCCATCATCATCACTTCCCATTGTATTCTTTGTAAGCATCACGGCAAAGAGAATCAGCACACCTATTGCGCCCACATAGACCAGGATCTGTACTACACCCAAAAACTGGGCATTCAGCGTGATAAACAGACCTGCCACTGTAAACATCGAAAATACGAGTGCCAGTGCCGCCCTGACGATATCCCTGACAAGTACTGCTACCAGGGAAAAGAAAATTACCACGGCTGCTAATATGAAAAAGACCAGAGCTTCTCCTATTCCAATCATTGTTCAGCCTCCGGTGCGTCAATCGGTTCTTCCCTTGCCAGTTTATCCGGTGTAAAGAGAAGATCCTCATGTTTCCACGTGATTATACCATCTGTATAAATCTTTGAACTCGAGAGGGCATCCTGTGGACACTGGTCAATACACAGACCACAAAAAAGGCAGTGCCCCACATCTATTTCCGGGAACCACCGGGTCTTGGTACTATCTTTACTTACCCTGGCCCTGACGATTTTGATCGCACAGTTGGGACAGGTATTTGCACATATTCCACACCCGATACATTTACTTTTATCAAGTTTTTGCAGCCCTCTGAACCTTTCAGGTAACTCCGAGCGTATTTCAGGATACATTCTGGTAACACGGGGCTTTCGGATGTTCTTTAAAGCTCTTGTAATATTTTTCAGAACCATCTAATCACGCTCCCAGATACAAACCTAATGCAATAGCCCATCCAAGGTTCAACAGGGAGAGGGGCAGGAGTTTCTTCCAGCTAAGATCAACCACCTGGTCGATCCTGAACCTCGGAACAGCCCAACGCATCATGATAATAAACATCATAACGATCGTTGCCTTGGCTATGAGGAACAGTGTTGGAAGGATTATTCCAAGTACAATATTATCAGTTACAAATCCCGGAAGATTCCATCCACCCAGGAATAGCAGTGAGATCAGGAATGAACCGAGAATTAAATGGAAATATTCTGCGAAGAATCCCAGACCGAACCTCATACCAGTGTATTCAGTAAATACACCAGCCTGCAGTTCTTCTTCGGCTTCATTCTGGTCGAAAGGAAGACGACCCATATCAGCCATCATAGCAATGAAGAATACTATGAAACCAATCGGTTGCAGGAATGCATACCATATGGGGCTCTGGGCATGGACGATCTCAACCACATCAAGAGAGCCTGCCATCACGGCAACACTTACAATGGTGATTCCCAGAGGAATCTCATAACCGATCATTCTTGCAAAGTTACGGAAAGTACCCATCATTGCATACTTGTTATTCTGTCCGTATCCAAGTACAAATATACCGATAACGGCGATAGCAGAAACGGCCTCAATGTAGAGAATACTTATGTCCATCTGGGTTGCTGCCAATACATATTCAACACCGTTTATGTAAACAGCCCCGAAAGGAATAGCAACAAGCATCAAAAAGACCGACATCATAATTACGATCGGTGCACCTACATACAGGATCTTGTCTACTTTGGCAGGAATGATATCTTCTTTTGTAAACAATTTGATTGCATCCGCAACAAGCTGCAGCAGACCCATCGGACCTACCCTGTTGGGACCATATCTTTCCTGTATATCTCCGGAAAGTTTACGCTCAATCCAGATTGCAGCCATTCCGGCTAAAAAGAGAGCTCCTATCAACGCAAGACCAACGTATGCTCTTACCCATGGAAAAATGTTTGCTGGAATATCGAACATATTTTCACCTATCCGCCTCACTGGTACATGCGTCCATACTTCCCGCAATCGCTACAACATCTGCAAGCTGGGTGCCTTTTAGAAGAGGTGGCAGTGCCTGCATTGTAGGGTATACGGGACCTCTGATCTTTACACGATATGGCTTGTCTGAACCGTCGGAAACCATATAGAATCCCATTTCTCCTCTTGGATCCTCAACCCTGTAAAATACCTCCCCTTCAGGAACCCTCATGACAGGAGACCTGCGATCATACGGGAGGTTTTCCGGGAACAGGGGTCCTGAAGGAATCTGGTCAAGAGCCTGCTCGATAATATACATACTCTCATATATTTCTGCGATACGCACCCAGATACGTGCGTCAATATCTCCTGCAGTTTCGGTACAAACCTTGAAGTCGAGATCATCATAAACAAGATAAGGATCATCTTTCCTTATATCAAAGGCAACACCCGTTGCACGCAGTGGCGGACCGGAAACTCCAAGGTCTCTGGCGATATCAGGAGTGAGGACACCGACTCCTACAGTACGATCCCTGTAGATCATATCGGTTTTCATCAACTCACCCCATTCTTCAAGGCCCTTTTTGACAATTTCAAATGTTTCCTTGCATTTTGCCTCGAAACCTTCTGGAAGGTCGTCACGTACACCACCAAAACGAAGATATGAGTGCGTAATCCTTGCACCGGTGGTCATTTCAAGAAGTTCCAGTACTTTTTCCCTTACAGCTATGGGGTACATGAACATTGAAACAAATCCAAGGAAAGAAGCATATTCCGCATATCCAAGCAGATGACTCTGTATCCTGGAAAGTTCTTCAACTATTACTCTGATATACTGTGACCTTTCAGCTGGTTCGATTCCTGCAAGCTTTTCTACACTGCCCACGAGTGCTTCCTCATTGGTAAGAGCCGCAAGGTAACATGCCCTGTCAACAACAGGAATGCCTTGTAGATAGGTCTTACTTTCCAGTATTTTTTCAATGCCCTTATGGATGAAACCAATCTCGACCTCAGAATCCTGCACAGTCTCACCTTTCACTTTGACATTCAGTCTGAAAGGTCCGGGTTGTGCAACATGCTGAGGACCCAGGTGGATAAGCATCTCATCAGGACCAACATTAGTATCCATATTTATCACTCACACCAGGTTTTTAGCAGTATTTTGGGGGAATCCTTCGTAATCCTTACGTAGAGGCCAGTCTCCCAGCAATTCGTCCGGAAGGACAAGGTTTCTCAGGTCCGGATGATTCATATACTGTACACCGAATAACTCATAGGTTTCCCTTTCATACCAATTAGCATTCCAGTAAACCGGTACAACAGATTCGATCTGCGGCTTATCCCTGGGAAGTTTGGCTTTCAATGTCAGTACTACCGGATGATCATAGGAACCTATATGATATACAATATCAACTTCGTTTTTCTGAATCAAATCTACCGCTGTTTCAGAACTAAGGTGTCCAAATTGAAGTTCATCTTTTAAATACTGGCATATTTCCACAATATTATCAGCAGCAGCATATGCAGAAATGCGTCTTTCAGACTCGGTGTTTGTATCAGAGATTGCTTCCGGGAACTTACTATTCAGTGAATCAATTATCTTTTCAGCATCCATGATATCACCTGTCATATCCTGACCCCTTATCTTCCTTGGCTTCAATCTTTTTCTGGACTTCAAGGAAGCCCTGAATTAATGCTTCAGGCCTGGGAGGACAGCCGGGGATGAAAACATCAACCGGGAATATCTCATCTATGTTCTGTACGGTACTGTAGGACTCGTAAAAAGGACCGCCACTTATAGAACAGTCACCCATGCAGATTATCCATTTAGGAGAAGGCATCTGATCATATAATTTCTTGAGAGCGGGCAGGTATTTCTTTGTAACATACCCACTGATTATCATAACATCTGCCTGTCGGGGGGAGTTCCTGGGAATGATACCAAAACGATCGGTATCCATAGGAGACATACCTGTTACAATAATCTCTACACCACAGCATCCCATTGCTTGGGCCATAAACCATAGAGAGTTCTTACGTCCCCAATTTATGAAGTCCTGAGCCTTGGTCTTCTGAAGGAATTTATTTATTTCCTGAGAAGTGGTAGTTACCACACCGGGAATATTTTCTTCCTCTTCCGCCTGTTCTTTAGCAACGGGCTGTTCATAGGATTTTTCTTTTAATTCTTCATCCATTTAAGGGCCCCCTTCTTCCATAAGAATGCATAACCGAACAGGAGAACAAAAATGAACACAAGCATTTCGACTACCGCTACCGTCGTATCTACTCCTGTATTACCTCTGTATATCATAGCCCACGGGTAAAGGAAGAGGACTTCGATATCAAACAATACGAATGCGATCGCATAGAGGTAATACTCCACATTGAACTGAATACGTGCAGGGCCGGTTGGAACCGATCCTGACTCGTAGGTGGAATATTTCTCAGCACCTGTACTTCTCGGACTGAGCAATTTTACGATCAACATCGTCATTGGAGGCATCAGTAGTGCGACTACAAGAAACACCGCAACCGGGATGTAACTATATACGATATCACTATTGACAATTCCTGACATATACTCACCTGATTATAAATATCAAATAAATGTGAACCAATTGACTTTATGTAACGTCACTGCATTTGTATAATAAATGGTCCACTGGATTTTATTTTGAATCTTCTAATGAATCATCACATAAAAACATATTGGATTTATCACGCTTTATATCAAATTAAAATTTAAAAAAAGGCATTACACAAGACGTAAGAAAAACAAAATACGAATATGGCAGGACTTGAAAAATAGTTAAAATATATAAATTAAAGAATTTTTGGAGCGAAATATTTCTTAATCAGCTCACCACATTCAGAACAGGAAATAATGATCCAATCCCCGACTTCCTCCTTTGCATACCTTTCAAAGATAGAAGCTCCACAAGCAGGACAGACATAATATTTCTTAAAATAATAATGGTAAAATGCCGGGTTGTCTTCCAGCCATTTTACAACAGCCTGCATTCTTTCAAAATATCGCTGCTTTGAAGGGATTTCCACATTTTCAATTGCATCCGAAGCTTTTTCTGACATATGTCTTTCATATTTTTTTGAATGAGATGTGATTTTTTTATAATCAGAAATATACTTAGAGGTATTATTTAAATAATTAAAATATGTCTCATGAGACTGGGGCTTGGAGCAATTACAAATTGTACGGAGGAAAAATTCCCCCATCACATCTTCCATAACATCAGCACAGGTAGTGCAGATATTGTAATTACCATACTGTTTATAATCCTGAACCTCACCACAAATCAAACAGGTTTCCATCCCAAATACCCCCTCAATCAACTTCAGTAGGAGTCATTGCTTCCCTGGTAAACATTATCGGGAAAACATTCAATACACTAAGAAGGTCGCCTTCCCTGATTTTTCCATTTGTTTGGCCGAAGACATATGCATATCTGACAGTGCGCTCTTTATCCACAGGACATGCTCCCTCAGTGGAAGCAATCTTGAGAACAGAAGCAACCGCATGATACGTAAAAGCACATGGCATTGCAAGAGTATCGGGATCAAGGGTGATTTCCCTTACAGGAATCTTTTTGTATTCTCCTGCCCTGATTTCCAGATCGTTATCCGCAATCACCATTTCCCATCTTGCACGAGTTGCGATAGTAAATTCGTAAGGCGCTGCCTTAACCTTTTTTGAAACAATTTCACCCTTTTTCCGGGATACTACCTGTATTATCTCTGCAGACATCCAATCACCATTTACGAATATATGAACAAGGAGATATATAATTATCCCATTGATAATTAACAATTGTACATTGCCACCATTACTACCTTTAAAGTAACGAAAACTAAATATTAATAAATTGTGTATTCATCCCTATCCTGATTCATATCAGGGTTCAAAACATAGTACACCTATCAGAATAGCGGAGAATCGTATGCGAGTAAATGAAAAATGTGTTGGTTGCGGACAATGTACCGCTTTCTGCAAACAGGACGCCATTGTAGTTAAAGGAAATGCGTATATTACAGAGAAATGCACCAACTGCGGCGTTTGTGCATTTTACTGCCCCCTTAAGGCTATCGAGGCTGAAAAATGAAAATCAATGTAATCGGAGCAGGACTCGGCGGTCTTTTAAGCGCGGCTTCACTCGCAATCGAAGGGCATGAAATAGAGGTGTTTGAAAGGTTGCCCATTACAGGTGGCAGGTTTACGAATATCGAATATCACGGTTTTAGCCTGTCCACAGGAGCATTGCACATGATACCTCACGGTTCTACAGGCCCGCTGGGCAACCTGCTCAAAAAAATAGGTGCAGATGTGGAAATCGTACCCTGTGAACCAATGGCCATGATCCGTATACCCGCAGATGGTTCAAATAATTACAAATCCGGATATAAGGATATATCTTTCAATCAGTATGGATCACAATTCTCCATGTGGAATAGGCTCAAGCTTTCAATCCTTTTAATTACCACCAGAAGGTGGCCTCCTGAAAATATTTCTTTTGAAAACTGGATTCGTAAATACCTTGATGAAGATAGCGCACACAAAACCGCCAACTCATTCTGCGGTTGGGCACTGAGCCTGACAAACCGGGACGTACCTGCAGAGGAAGCTTTTGAAATATTTGAGAAACTCTACCGTTATGGAGGAACTGGCATCCCGATGGGTGGATGTAAAGGAGTTACGGATGCTCTTGTAGAAATAATTCGTTCAAATGGCGGAAAAATTCATAAAAGTACCGAGGTGAGGCGGATAATTGTGGAAAACAATACAGCCCGGGGAGTAATAGCAGGTGGGCAACATCATTACTCCGATGTTGTAATAAGCAATATTGGCCACCCATTTACAAGAGAACTTTATGACTCAGATACCATTAATAATGCTTATGAAGAAAAAATAGACAATGCCAAGCCTTCTGCAGGAATTAAGATATGCCTGGCCGCAGATGAGCCTTTGGTCGGCCACAATGGGATTCTCCTGACACCTTACTGTCGCCGGGTCAACGGAATCAATGAAGTGACCAACACAGACCCCAAACTTGCTCCTGCAGGGAAACATCTGATAATGGCACACCAAAGTGTCCAGCAGGATAAAATCGATAAACTTGAAGAGGAAATCGAAATTGGCCTGCAGGATCTCAAGGAAGTCTTCCCCAATAAAAAATACGACGTAATCCTCACCCAGTCATATTATGACGGCTGGCCCGTAAACCGGGCATCCTCCGGCTCAGATATAGGCAATACCACACCCATCAATAGCCTGTACGTAGTTGGTGACGGGGCAAAAGGAAAAGGAGGCATCGAAGTAGAAGGTGTTGCCCTGGGTGTTATGAACACTCTGGATATCATAAAGCAACAACATCGGGACTGACCGGTGTTCCTTAAATAACTCTCCAACTTTTAGAGAAAGAGTCGGCTTTCGTAAGGGAGGGTAGTTGGCTCCATGCTTGAAGCAATTATCCGAACCTCCCTGAAAAGAAATGTACATCCCATAATATAAACCCGTATTTGTGTTGCATTAATCTTATGTAGGATATATATCATTTCATTCTCCATTCATGCCAGAGTATGCCACATTCGCACGTAATGTATTCATTCCTGTCACAAACATCTGCAGGAACAACTGCCACTACTGTATCTTCCGTCGTGAACCATCCCATCCTGATGCACAACTGATGGGTGAAAAAGAGATCAGTGATATTCTAAGCCACGGAAAAAAGGCGGGTTGTACGGAAGCCCTGTTCGTATTCGGAGAGTATGCCGAGGAAGTGCCCGAATATATGGAGTGGCTGGAACAAAGAGGTTATTCTTCAACTGTGGATTATGTCTACAAATTGTGTGAAATGGCAATTGGAAAAGGACTGTTGCCCCATACAAATGCCGGGATACTGACCTATGAAGAAATGGAGGTCCTTAAATCTGTAAATGCAAGTATGGGCCTCATGCTCGAAACCACTGCACAATTACCTGCCCATGAACTGTCGCCGGGCAAAGAACCCAAAATCCGTCTTCGCATGATAGAAGATGCAGGTAAACTACATATCCCGTTCACAACAGGCATCCTTGTAGGTATCGGAGAAACCCGCGAAAATCGTATCGATTCCCTTGAAACCATTGCAGAGATACAACTCAAATATGGCCATATCCAGGAAGTAATTATCCAGAATTTCATGCCCAAGCCTGGCACCAGGATGGAAAGCATCAAGCCACCATCAAAAGAAGAGATGCTCGATACTGTACAGCTTGCAAGGAGTATTCTGCCTGCAGATGTAGAAGTGCAGGTGGCCCCAAACCTGATTGATCCTTACCTGCTGATTAAAGCAGGTGCCAAAGATTTGGGAGGAATATCCCCCACAACGATTGACTGGATAAATCCCGAAGCTGAATGGCCGGATGTTGAAAAATTGAAAATTATGGCAAGAGATATCCCATTAAAGGAAAGATTACCCATCTACCCGCAATACATAAGAAGTGGATGGTATAGTAAGCAACTTGATGGATTGATAAATTCCCTTGCAAATTCCGAAGGATTTCGGAAATAACAGAAGGATTCCTATGAAAACCACGATACCTGATGATATAAGACAGCAGGCATATGAAGGGAAAGTTACAAAAAAAAATGCCCTCAAATTGCTGGAAGTGCCCCCTTTGCAACTTTTTTCCCTTGCCGATGAATTACGCAAACAAGCCGTCGGTGATGATGTGACATATGTTGTCAACAGAAATATCAATTTCACAGACCGATGCATAGGAAACTGCGGTTTCTGTGCTTTCAGGAACCAGGAAAATTACCTTCTGGAAATATCGGATATACTCAGAAAAACAAAAGAAGCTGTTGAGTTGGGTGCTACAGAAGTCTGTATCCAGGGTGGATTACTTGAAGATGCAAATCTGGAATTTTACCAGAATATTCTCAGTTCCATCAAAGCAAATTACCCCGACATACATATTCACGCCTATTCCCCGATGGAAATTTTCCACCTTGCAAAGAAAAACGGACTTTCTATCGAATCCACAATAAAAAGGCTCAAAAACAGCGGCCTTGAAACTATGCCCGGTACTGCTGCAGAGATCCTTTCTGACAGGGTGCGCGAAATAATATGTCCCGGAAAACTGAACACCCTGCAGTGGGAAAATGTTATCACTACAGCCCACAGGCTTGGAATTGCCACTACTGCGACCATGATGTACGGGCATGTGGAAACAAAGGAAGAAAGAATAGATCACATACTGAAAATAAGGGAGATCCAGCAAAAAACCGCTGGTTTTACCGAATTTGTACTTTTGCCGTTCATGCCCTATAACAATCCTATCGGCAAAAAGATGATAAAAGAAGGCAAGTATGCCACCGGCGGCATAGAGGATTTACAGTTTTATGCGCTCTCCAGGATCCTTCTGCATACCCACATACCCAATATACAGGCAAGCTGGGTCAAGCTCGGAAAGAAGCTTGCACAGGTAGCTCTTGTCTCTGGTGCCAATGATGTTGGGGGGACATTGATGGAAGAGAAAATCTCCAGCTCTGCAGGTGCAAAAAACGGGGAAAGTATGGAAGTTTCCGAAATAAAATGGTTGATCCGAACGGCCGGCCGCAAACCTGTGCAAAGGAATACTCTCTATGAAAGCATTGAGGCAGGGAAATGATTCCTGAAGATATTGAAAATCGGGCTAGAAAGGGGTTGGCCACCAGGGAAGATGCCCTGAAACTTCTCAAAGAAAACCCTTTTGAACTTTTCGACCTGGCAGACCGGCTTCGCAGGGAATCAGTCGGTGACGATGTAACCTATGTTGTGAATCGCAATGTGTACATCACCAATATGTGCAGGGGCAAATGTAATTTCTGCTCATACAACCAGCCTGACGGTTACATACTGACAATACCGGAAATCCTGGAAAAGGTGGAAACAGCAGATGTTGCAGGCGCCACCGAGATTTGCATACAGGGAGGTTTTCTTCCTGAACTCAAACTTGATTTTTACCTTGAGATCGTACGGGCAATCAAGGAAAAATATCCAGATATAAGCATTCATGGATATTCTCCCATGGAGATCAACCACGCTGCCAGGGTTGATGGTATTTCTCTGGAAGAGGCATTCACAAAATTGCAGGAAGCCGGATTGGGGACCCTTACAGGAACCTCTGCGGAAATCCTATGCCAAAGAGTGCGAAATATAATTTGTCCTGAAAAGATTACTACAGAAGAATGGATTGATACAATTAAATCAGCACATAATGCAGGTCTGGTAACAAATTCAACCATTATGTATGGCCATGTGGAGACCTGGGAGGAGCGAATCGACCACCTCCTTATACTCAGGGATATCCAACAAAAAACGGGCAAATTCACAGAACTTGTCCCTCTTCCATTTCTGCCCTACAATAACAGGGTGGGTAAAAAAATGATTAAAGAAGGGAGATATGGCCCGGGTGGAATAGAAGACCTGAAATTCTATGCCATTGCACGCGTTCTTCTCAATAAACATATACCGAATATACAGGCCAGCTGGGTAAAACTTGGAAACAAGCTTGCACAGGTAGCCCTGAATTGTGGTGCAAACGATCTGGGTGGGACACTTATGGAAGACCAGATCACCGTTGCATCCGGGGGAAAGAATGGTGAATACCTGCACCCCGAAGAGATACAATGGATCATTAAAGGAGCCGGGCGCAGGCCTGTCAGACGTGATACACAGTACAGGGAATGCAAATGAGAGCAGTTATACCTTACAAAAAGGAAAATGCCAAATCCAGGCTTTCAACCGTTATGACAAAAGAGCAGAGAGAGACATTTGTCGAAAAAATGCTTCTGGACGTTGTTGCAACCTTAAGGAAAGGTGGGATCCGGAATATAGATATAATCACCCCAAAAGCCTGTGACGTGAAAAAGGAAGTGAAAGCAAATATAATTGAGGATGACACGGACCTCAACGATTGTTTGAATAAATATCTCTCTCAAAAGGAAGAGCCGATACTGATCATTATGGCAGATCTACCCCTTGTGAAATTCAGTCATATAAAAGATATAGTAGCGAGTAAAGCGGATGTGACAATTGTTCCGGGCAAAGGAGGCGGCACAAATATACTGTTCATCCACAAACCTGAGAATTTCAGGGTCAAATACTACGGTTCAAGTTTTGAGAATCACTGCATGATTGCCGCACAACAAAAACTCTCTATTCGGTTATATGATTCATTCCTTGCAAGTACGGATATTGATGAACCCCAGGATATTACAGAACTCCTATTACACGGGAAGGGGATTGCCAGGGATTATGCCGAAAAAAGATTCGGAAAAACAGAAGGTAAAGGAAGGGTCAAAATAAGCCCTTTTAATGAGATACTGACGTCCTGATCCATTCCAAAAATTCAGAATCGCCTTCAATATCCCATGAAACAATTGCAGGCAACTCATAACTGTGTATGCTGCGCACAAGCTCTCGCACAGGTTCAAATTTGTTTTTGGTAGTCTTGGCAAAAAGGACAACTTCATCATCCTCGTTTGCTTCTCCCTCCCACATAAAAACCGACCTAATAGGATACATGTTCACGCAGGCGACAAGACCTCTGGAAACCAACTCGGATGCTATATTGCGTGCCTCAACTGTACCTGAAGTTGTGATATAAACAATAATAAATTCCATAATAAATGATAACATGCAATAATTTATAAATCTCCTGCATATATGATACTGGAAAAGGCAAAATGTAATAATTTTAAACCTTTACTGACAAAACATATATCTTTACATGTGTTATTAAGGTAAATTCATATCTTATTTCGGTGATTGGATGAGCATTAACATAAATCGGTACAAGTGCGGATACTGTGGTGCATGTGTGGGTGTATGCCCCGGCGGAGCCCTCGAGCTTGTAGAAACCTGGGTGGAAGCTAATGATTGCTGCACAAGTTGTGGTCTCTGTGCCAAAATCTGCCCGGTAGGAGCTATTGAGGTGAAAAAATGAAAGAAATGTATGACTTAATAGTCGTAGGTGGTGGACCCGGGGGAGCAATCGCCGCAAAAAATGCTGCAGAACTCGGACTTGATGTACTCCTTATCGAAAAAAGGCAGGAAATTGGAGACCCTGTGCGCTGTGCAGAAGGAGTTTCTAAAATCTGCCTCAGTGACCACATCGAACCAGACCCACGCTGGATATGCGCAGATCTTACAGGCTCCCGTATATATTCCCCGGACGGCACAATGGTCGAAATGAGTGAAGAAATGTCCGGAGGGGAAGTAGGTTACGTCCTTGAGAGAAAAGTTTTCGACCGTGCCCTTGTGGACCAGTGTGCCAGGGCAGGTGCAGAAGTTAGAGTCAAGACCCGGGCAACCGGGCTTATAGTGGAAAAGGGTGTTGTATGCGGAATTTATGCAATGCACCTGGGTGAGGAGTACGAAATACGCTCAAAGATCGTTATCGGCGCTGACGGTATGGAATCAAAGGTTGGCAGATGGGCAGGATTAGACACCTCCCTGAAACCAGCTGATATGGAAACCTGCGTACAGTACCTTGTTACTGATATCGATATTGATCCACAATTCTGTGATTTTTATCTCGGAAACGAAATTGCACCAGCAGGCTACCTCTGGGTATTCCCGAAAGGTGAAAATATGGCAAACATAGGCGTTGGCGTTCTGGGAAGTAAATCAGGTGACCACAGGGCCATCGACTATCTTGATAAATTTATGAAAGATATGTACCCCGAGGGAAGGATCATCGAAATGGTCTATGGAGGGGTACCCGTTAGTGGCCCCATCGAAAAAACAGTTAGTGATGGGTTAATCCTTGTGGGTGATGCTGCACGCCAGTCAGATCCAATTACAGGAGGAGGTATAATCAATGCCATGGAAGCTGGAAAGATTGCTGCAGAAGTTGCTGCGGATGCCATTAAAAAAGGAGATTACACCACAAATACCCTGAATGAATATGAAACTCTCTGGAGATCCACCATCGGAAAGGAAATCGAATATAGCCTGGTAGTAAAAGAGACATTTGTCAAATTTACAGACAAAGATCTCAACCACCTTGCACAATCCCTGTCTAATGTTAATTTTTATAGCCTCAGTCTCAAGGACTTGCTTTATGCCCTATTCAAAGCAAACAAGAAATTACTATGGGACCTGCGGGGACTTTTCAAGGACGTTGTAAACAGTAATTTTGAATTCAAATATAAAAATGATCAGGCCGACTGATTATTTTTTATTTTTCCAGAATGCAGGAGTTTTCGACTTCTCTATTCTCCATGCCACTGGATATAGACAGCAAAAAATGTAGCCTTACTTGAACAGTTTTTCTACAGCCTGATGTGCACTGGGCAGGGAAAATACAAGCAGGTGGTCCCCCACCCTTACCCTGTAGTTACCTCGGGGGATAATAGTTACTCCTCCGTGTACTACCATGCTTACTAGGGAATCAGCCGGGAAATTCACATCTTTTAGAAGTTTTCCTGTCACTCTTGATTTGCGAGACACGGTATATTCGATGATTTCTGCCTTTTCGCCTTCAATGGTCGTCAGGGCTTCAATTCCCGTCCCCATAGTAAGTTTAAGTACTTCGTTAACCGTGGCTTCCCTGGGACTGACAGCACGGTCCACACCCACCATTTCGAAAAGGGGCACATAATCAAAGTGATCAGCTCTGACAATTACCTTCTTTGCCCCTAGCTGTTTGGCCATCAGCGAACACAATAAATTTTTTTCATCACTGTCTGTGACAGAGATAACTACGTCCATCTCACCGACACCTTCTTCCTTTAGAAGATTCAGGTCGGAACCGTCCCCACGCAAAACAAGTGCCCTTTGAAGATTATCAGCTACCATTTCAGATCTCTGGCGGCCCTTTTCAATAATCTTTACGTTCAGACGGGTTTTTTCAAGCAGCTGTGCCAGGTAAAACCCAACTACTCCCCCTCCGATTATCATCACACGGCTGCGTGATTTATTGATCTCGCCAAAAAAGGAAGAAATGTCCTTCATTGCATCTGCTTTACCAATAATTACGATGTGGTCGCCGGCCTGAATTATATCTTCACCATGGGGAATGATCAATTGCGAACCCCTGAAAAGAGCACTTACGATACAGCAATCGAGCAAATCTATGTCCCGAAGGTGTTTGCCTGCAATATTACTATTGTCCTTAACAACAAACTCCATCATTTTTACTTTTCCGTCTGCAAAGGATTCAGAATCAATAGCAGAAGGAATTGACAAAATGTCAGCAACTTCAGATGCAAGAGCAAGTTCGGGACATACCATTACATCAATACCAACCTGTGTACGCTTGGCTACAGGCCGATCGATGTAATCAGGATTACTGACCTTTGCCATGGTCTTGAAGTTCTTATTGGACTGCTTTATCAATTTAGCAGCCATACATGAAACTATGTTTACTTCATCATCACCGGTTACAGCCACAAGCAGATCTGCACCGATCAAAACTTTTTCAAGAATTGCAGCATTTGCTCCGTTGCCCCGAATAACCTGAACATCGAATTCATCGACTCTCAGGCAAGCATCTTCATCTTCATCAATGATAACAAGATCATTTTCCAGGTACAGTGATTTAGCTATATGATAACCAACTTCACCTGCACCTATGACAATGATTTTCATAAAGGCACCTCTATTCAATTAACATAAATAATAAACTGGATTGAGCGATAATATATGCTATTATTGTTAAAGGTTACTGAAAAAAAGGAAAAATAAGGAAAATCAGGCAGGAGAATCGCCCGGGGAATCTTCAGGAGAAATGACTGATTCAAAAGCATTTTTGAATTTATCAAAAACTCCACCTTTCCCTGAACCGGCAGATCCTCCACCCAGACTGTCAAATTCCTTGAGGAGTTTTTTCTGTTCCTCACTGAGCTTTGTAGGGGTTTTTACGATAACTTTTACGAGCTGGTCCCCCTGTCCATGCCCATGCAGATGGGGCATCCCCTTGCCTTTCAGACGCAATACTGAATGGGTCTGGGTGCCGGGTTTTATATTCATCTTTACATCACCATAAAGAGTGGGAACCTGTACGCTGTCACCCAGGCCAGCCTGGGCAAAGGAGATAGGGATTTCGCATACGATGTCGTCACCCATCCTTTCAAAGCGCTCATGAGGTTTTACATGAAGTACAATATAAAGATCTCCCGGTGGGGCACCAGGACTTCCGGCTTCCCCTTCCCCGGACATTTTCAAACGCAAACCGGTTTCCACGCCTTTGGGGATGTTTACCTCTATGGTCTTTGTTTTTCTGACTTTGCCGCTACCATTACAGGTTTCACAGGGTGATTCTATTGTCTGCCCTTTACCATGGCATTTGTCACAGGTGGTGGCTGTCACAAAGTTACCAAGGGGAGTACGGCGAGCATGCGTAACCTGCCCACTACCACCGCAGTTAGAACAGTTGATTGGTTCTGTACCGGGTTTAGCCCCTGTCCCACCACATGTTTCACAATTCTGAGCCCGTGGAACATCGATGTTAACCTTGTCTCCGAATGCAGCCTGTTTGAGGGTGATATCCATGTCATATCTCAGGTCAGAACCTCTGCGGGGGCCCCGTTGAGTCCGGCCTGAGCCACCAAAGCCTCCGAAGCCGCCGCCAAATCCACCGAAGCCGCCACCAAAAATATGCTCCAGGATGTCTTCAAAACCACCGAAATCAGCTGAACGGAAGATATCTTCTTCAGAATACTGGTTATCAATTCCTGCGTGTCCAAAGCGATCATATTGGGCCCTTTTTCCCTCATCGGAAAGGACAGCATAGGCCTCGGATATCTCCTTGAACTTTTCCTCAGCATCCGGCTCCTTATTCTTATCCGGATGATGTTTCATTGCAAGCTTGCGATAAGCTTTCTTAATCTCGCTAGCTGATGCATCTTTGGAAATACCCAGTATTTCGTAATAATCTCGCTTGGTAGACATAGAAAACCCGTGAATCTTTTATAATTAATTAAATAAAATTGCAGGGAAATTCCCTGCACTGGTTTAGATTATTTATCGTTGTCTACTTCTTCAAAGTCAGCATCGACAACATCTTCATCTGATCCACCTTCTGCACCAGATGTAGAAGCACCTTCTCCGCCTGCTGCCTGTCCGGAAGCCTCAGCCTCTTCCTGTGCCTTCTGGTAAAGAAGGGCAGAGATTTCATACATTGCTTCCTGCAGAGCCTCGGTTTTACTCTTGATTGCTTCAATGTCACTGCCTTCAAGAGCAGTATTGAGATCTGAAATCGCGGATTCTACCTTGGATTTCTGCTCATCTGAAGCAATATCTCCTGCTTCCTTGAGAGCCTTCTCGGCAGAACTTACCAGGGTTTCTGCATTATTCCTTGCCTCGACCTCTTCTTTCTTTGCCTTGTCTTCTTCAGCATGTGCCTCTGCATCCTTGACCATCTGGTCGATCTCCTCATCAGAAAGACCGCCTGGTTTCTGGATGGTTATAGACTGCTCTTTACCGGTTCCCTTATCCTTTGCAGAAACATTGAGAATACCGTTGGCATCAATATCGAAAGTAACTTCGATCTGTGGCATTCCGCGTGGTGCAGGTGGTATGCCGTCAAGGATAAAGCGCCCCAGACTCTTGTTGGCAGAAGCAACGCCTCTTTCACCCTGCAATACGTGAATTTCCACAGAACTCTGGTTATCCGCAGCTGTCGAGAACACCTGACTCTTACGTGTAGGAATAGTGGTATTTCTCTCAATCAGGGGTGTTGCGACACCGCCCATTGTTTCGATACCAAGGGTCAGAGGAGTGACATCCAGCAGCAATACATCTTCAACTTCTCCTCCCATTACACCGGCCTGTATGGCAGCACCCACAGCAACCGCTTCATCAGGATTGATATTCTTGTACGGATCCTTACCAATGAACTCCTTCACAGTCCTGACGACTGCAGGCATCCTGGTAGAACCACCAATTAGCAGGATCTTTTCGATATCTGAAGTTTTAAGGTTTGCATCACTTAGAGCCTGTTTCATTGATTGGAGGGTCTTGTCAATCAGATCCTCGGTCATCTTTTCAAATTGTGCCCTTGTAATATCGATGTCAACATGTTTTGGCTGGCCATTAGAATCAGCTGTAATGAAAGGAAGGTTGATGTTTGTGGTACCCACACCGGACAGTTCAATCTTGGCCTTCTCCGCGGCATCCTTGAACCTCTGCATTGCTGCCTTGTCACCGGATAGATCGATACCTTCTTCCTTTTTGAATTCGCTTATGATGTGGTTGACAATCCTGTCATCGAAGTCATCTCCTCCAAGATGGGTATCACCACTTGTGGAAAGTACTTCAAAAACCCCGTCTCCCAACTCAAGGATAGACACATCAAAAGTACCGCCTCCAAGATCGTAAACAAGAATCTTGTGGTCACCGGTTTCTTTGTCCAGCCCATATGCCAGAGAAGCTGCTGTGGGCTCATTTATGATCCTCTTAACTTCAAGTCCTGCGATCTTACCGGCATCCTTTGTAGCCTGTCTCTGGGAGTCATTGAAATAAGCAGGAACTGTGATTACAGTATCGGTAATTGTTTCACCGAGATAACTTTCTGCATCTTCCTTGAGTTTGCGCAGTATCATTGCAGAAATTTCCTGCGGCGTATATTCCTTGCCGTTGAGAGTTACCTGATAGTCCCCTTCACCAATATGACGTTTGATTGAACTTACCGTATTGTTCGGATTTGCCACCATCTGTCTTTTGGCTACCTGGCCCACAAGTTTTTCTCCCTTCTTTGAGAATCCCACTACAGAGGGAGTCGTCCTGCTACCTTCTGCATTTGGTAACACAGTTGGTTCGCCACCTTCGATCACTGCCATGCAGGAATTTGTAGTTCCCAGATCAATTCCAAGTATTTTACCCATATAGATTACCTCTTTGTAATTTTATCAGATTTATAGTTGATATTTCTTATCGATTCATTTCAATGAACTTTACTTCTCCTCTTTGTCCGAAGAAGTATTTTTGGAAACCGTCACCATAGCGGGCCGGATTATCCTGGAATTTAACTTGTATCCAGGCTTACAAACATCAATGATAGTATTGTCAGGATGATCCGCATGTTCAACATGCATCATGGCTTCATGTTCGGAGGGGTCAAATTCCGCACCTTCACATTCAATCCTTTTGAGACCTTCTTTTTCCAGGATCGATACAAATTGCCTGAACACCATTTCTATCCCTTCGACCACCGAATTCACATCATCGGTATTGTGAGCGGACTCGATGGCCCTTTCGAAGTTATCATAGGCATCAAGCAATTCCATCATTAGGTTTTCCACCGCAAAATTGCGGAATTCTTCCTGCTCCTTGCGGGTACGTTTGCGGAAATTGTCAAATTCTGCTCTCTTACGCAAAAGGTCTTCCTTCAGGGATGCAATTTCCGCATCCTTTTCCTGAACCAGCTGTTCCAGCTCTTCAGGAGATTTTCCCGCGTCTGAGGAGTTATCGTCTTCTTGTTTATCTTTACCTACCATCACTGACATCTCCGCCTGTGTATTGAGCGGTCCAACTTATAATAGAAATTGCAGAGAATTGGATTGTATGATGTTCTATAAATAGTTTGCGCATGGCGGGCATTTAATCAGGAATACTGGTTCTGAATCCTGTAAGAGAAGAACTTGACAACCAGCATACTAACAATCATACAAATCGCCAGTGCGGAAACCAGTCTATTCCATCCTATGGAAAAAAGTCCATCATTAAAAGCAAAACTCAGTCCTCCCAGAAAAGAGATGATTGAAAAGGTACTTACCGAGGAAACAAGTGCTGCACCTGCGATTGATCCCAACTCGTCGGCTCCTCTCTTTTCAAAGAAAACAGAGGCAAGAATGAATATGACGGCGAATACCAAAAGTATAATGGCATAAGGTACGGGGTTTGAACCGGTGGTTACTATTTGCATTATACCCATGGCCATACCCACCATAAAAATTGCCATTGCAAAAGATATTAACAGTGCCTGAATAAAAGGATTTTCTGACATTTCCAAATCCATCCCTCTCTGCAAAAAAGAGGTCCTGATAGTATATATTTATTGTCTCCTCGATATAAACCCAAAGCATATATTAAATAAAACATTTTTCGAGTTATGAACATCCTAATTTGCGAATATGCCACAAGCACGGGAATGGGAGGCACCTTCCTGCTTGAAGGCAAAGCCATGCTAAAAGGACTTGCAGAAAGCTTTGCCGCCGGCAATCATGAAATCAAATATACAACATCTGCAAGCGAAATCCAGGCCGGCACTCCCGTGTATTGTAACGAAGGAAACATAAGGGCTGTTTTACAGGCCGAGGCAAAAAAATGTGATGCTGCATTGGTAATTGCCCCTGATGACCTGCTTGCAGAGCTTGTGGAAGAGATAGAAGAACATACCTCTAATATGGGATCATCCCCGGCGGTCATCCGGGAGTGTGCGGATAAACTCAAATGCGGAAAAATTCTTGAAAAGAATGGAATACCTGCACCCCAACTTGTTGAAACAGTGGAAGATATTAAGAAAGGTACCAATTATGTGGTCAAGCCCCGTTATGGATGTGCTGCAGAAAACACGATCATTACAGCCAATCCTTCAATATCCCAGGACATGATCGTAACCGAATATATGGAAGGAGAACACCTGAGTGTGAGTCTTATCTGTGCCGATGCACCTCTTCCTCTTGCAATAAATCGTCAGTACATAGAAATTACAGGAAAAGATGATCAAAAAGCCATCGACTACAAGGGAGGCATAACTCCCTATGATACACCTGACAGGGAACTGATTATCGATACTGCAAAAAAGGCAGCCCTGGCACTTGGATGCAGGGGATACACAGGTATTGATATTGTAATGGGTGACAGGCCCTATGTAATAGACATAAATCCCAGGCCTACCACTTCGCTTGTGGGCATCTGCAAAATAATCAAACCCCAAATAGGAGAATTGTTGATTGGTGCCCTGGAAGAGAACTTACCACCAACAGTACATATTACCGGCAATTATGAATTCCGAAAGGAGGACCTTTTATGAAAAAACTCGGGATAGATATCGGAGGGGCAAATACAAAAATAGCCTCCGCAGACGGCACTGTCTGTGAACTTTACTATGTGCCCCTCTGGAAAGAAACAAAACTTCCAACGGTTCTGAAAAATATCTCAGAAAAGCACAATCCATCTCATGTGGGCGTTGTGATGACCGGAGAACTTGCCGATTGTTACGAAGATAAAACGGCAGGAGTCCTTGGCATTATGGATATTGTAAGAGACCGATTTGACTGTGAGATTGACTTTCTGAACCAGGAAGGCAATTTTATAAAACATACACAAAATCCCGCCTCTCTTGCCGCAGCAAACTGGATGGCTTCTGCAAGTTTCATTGCCAGGAAAATGAAAGATTGTCTTTTTGTGGATATGGGCAGTACTACAAGTGATTTAATCCCTGTCAAAGACGGAAAAGTAGTTGCACACAATACCGATACACAACGTCTTGCAAACAACGAATTATTGTATCAGGGTGTCCTGAGGACAAATATAGCGGCCCTGCTGGACAGTGTGGCGATAAGGCCGGGGAATTGCCGAATCGCCTCTGAGCTCTTTGCCACAAGCGCGGATGCTTACCTCCTCCTGTCAGATATCGATGAAGATGCATACACATGTGAAACTGCTGACGGGCATGGAAAATCAGAAAAAGAGGCTGCCAGAAGACTTGCAAGGGTTGTCTGCGCAGACCTGAATGAAATTGACATGGCAGATGTCAGAGAGATAGCGATGGCTGTCAAGAATAGACAGAAAGAAAGGCTCACAGAAGCGATCTCAGAACTTTGCCGCAAACACGACATTAATACCGTCCTTGCAGCAGGGCTTGGTGAATTTTTGATCAAAAACGCATGTGAAGAACTGGGTATTGAGTACATTTCACTGGCAGAGAAATGGAGCCTTGATATATCAAAGGTATTCCCTGCCTATGCAGTAGCCAATCTGCTGGAGTGAAACTGAACAAAACATGAAAGAAAAAGTCGTATTAAAACTGGGAGGAAGCCTGATAAAACAGGGGCCTGAATTACTGCTGTCACTGAAAAGTTGGGCAAAGGATAAAAAAGTACAGTTGCTAGTGGTACCCGGCGGAGGACCCTTTGCAGATCGAATAAGGGACATGGAAGAGATGGCAGGTTTTGATGATGATACCTCTCACTGGTTGGCAATCCTATCCATGGAGCAGTATGGTATATACCTCAGGGAAATGACGAAAATTGATACAACTGCTACCCTCAAACCTTTTGAAGGGGTCCGAATTCTGCTACCTTACAGGCTTCTTACAGATAGCGACGATCTGCCTCATTCATGGAAGGTCACATCCGACACAATCGGTGCGAAATTTGCCCAAATGACAGGAGCAGAATATATTAAAATAACAGATGTTGACGGAATCCTGCAACAGGGAAAATTGTTACGGGAAATTAACGCTTCTGACATCATAAAAATGGGACAGAGTTGTGTGGATACCTATCTTCCACACTACCTCATGCAACATGAAATGAATTGCACTATTGTAAATGGCAACTATTTTTCCAGAATAACAGGGACAATTATGGGAAACAGAGACACAAGTACCTACATCAGGGGGAAATTTTAAATTATATACGGATTATGTACTCAATCCGTCATACTTATAGTAAAATCACAATAAGGAGAAATACAATGGAGAAGGTCAATTACTGTACCTCCTGCGGTGTACACCTTTCGGACAAGGGTTTTGCACGTTTTGCATGCCCCGAATGTGACACCGAACTTGGAAGATGCATAAAATGCAGACAGCAGAGTAACAATTACGTCTGTCCGAAATGTGGATTTATGGGTCCATGAGGTGTAAATATGGGAGATGTTGCAGCTACTATTAAAATAATGCCCGATGGCGTAGAAAGAGATCTTGAAGAGATCAAAGCAAAGGTCGCAGATGTTTTACCTGAAGGTTCAGAACTCTTCGGAACTGTCGAAGAGCCTATTGCATTTGGCCTCAAGGCCATAAAAGCTACAGTTCTTGTAGGCGACCTCGAAGGCGGAACCGAACCTGTTGAGGAAGCCATAGCAACTATCGAAGGCGTCGAAAGCGTACAGGTAGAAGAAGTAGGAAGACCTGTCTGAAGGTCTTCACAACTCTTTTTTTGGGCTTGTAGATCAGGGGAAGATCGTTACGTTCGCAACGTAAAGGCCGCGGGTTCGAATCCCGCCAGGTCCATCCCTTCAAGCCTCATTCTCACTCAAACTCATACAATACCCTGGCATTTGCCAGAGAATCGGCAATAAGACCATCAACATCCAGTTTTGCTTCCTCTTTAACTACCGCATCATACATGGCCCTTACCTCCGGACGTTCAGGGACAGCTCCACACCCTGCAGAACTCAGAGTAGATATGTCATAAGTACCTATTTTTCGGGCCAGATCGATTATCTCAGTCTTATCAAAACTTATGAGCGGATGGTATATAGGAAATCCCAGACCATAAATTTCAGCATGCAAATTATAAGTTGTCTGGGAAGCCACCTGCCCCAGGGATGACCCGGTAATTATGCCTGATGCTTTTTCTTTTTCCATAACTTCAAAGGCAATCCTGTACATCGTCCTCTTGCATAATATACATGTGTTTTTAAGAGAACAGTTGTCCTGAATTGCCTGTAAATTCTTCCCATTGGGAACTTCATACATTTTCATGGGGTTGCCGGCAGACCACTCGTTAAGCACATTCACACATTTGATGGCTTTCTGACGGGTTGCCTCATCGGAAAAAGGTGCATTGTTGCAGAATACAGGAATCACATTTACACCCCTTCTCATCAGCAACCAGGCAGCAACCGGGGAATCGATTCCTCCTGATAACAGAACTACCATTTTCCCCTGTGTACCTAACGGAAGACCACCCACACCTTTTGATATATGCGTAAATACATAAGCGGCGTTTTGCCTCATTTCCACAAAGATTTCTTTATCCGGGTCATCAAGATTCACCGAAGGATTCCTTCCCAGGGACTCAAGTATCTCATACACCGCATCCCCACAAATTCTTCCTAAATCCGCGGAGGTAAAGGAGTGATTCCCCGAGCGACGTGGACGGATTGCAAATGATTCAGATTCTGCGATAAAATCACCGGCTATTGCAGCACATTCTGCTGCGGCTGATTTTAAATTTGGATCGACTTTACGGGCAAAAGAGGTAGAGACCACCCCGAAAACATTCGAACATACTTCTGCAGCTGCCGGGTCATCTGATTCAACAAAAATACGCCCCCTGTCCCTGATAATTTTATGATATGAAACTGCCTGCTGCTCAAGCATTGCTTTGAGATTATTGACCAGTGTACGTTCGAAAAAACTGCGTACACCCGGACTTTTGAGGGACAGTTCACCGTATCTTATAATGACTATATTGTTCATGAGAAGAACTATTCACATATGTTAATTAAACCTATTCCACAAAATATAACAATACATATTTAACAAGGAAGATGCAAAAACAGGTTGATGCTAAGAAAGATTCGCAGGTATCTGGAAATCCTCAAGGTTTTTACGAAATATAATCTTTTCAGTCTTCTGTATAAAGAAATTAATCGCAACTACATATCCAGCAGACGTGGTACCTGTTATCTCGATGTTGAGAACCAGCACAATGCCCGCAAAATGCGATTTGCTTTTGAGGAGTTGGGACCTACTTTTGTTAAATTGGGCCAAATAATGAGTAAAAGGTCTGATATCCTTCCCCCAAGTTACATACGGGAACTGGCAAATCTGCAGGATCGCGTAAAACCCCTTGAGTTTGAACAGATGCTGCCTTCCTTTTCAAGCCTGCAATGTGCAATACCGGGCACCCAAAACGGCGAATCTGAAATATCAATGGAACAGGTGATGAGATATTTTGATGAATTTGATACAATGCCTATAGCAAGTGCATCAATTGCCCAGGTATACAAAGCAAAGCTGAATGATGATAAAGTGGCCGTAAAAGTTTCAAGACCCGGTCTTATAAACAAAATTAACATTGACCTATCCATAATTGAAGACCTAAAGCCTTTCATCGTAAGAATCGGGGGATTTGGAAACAACATCGATTTTGATGAATTCCTGTATGAATTTCAGGAATTGTTGAATAAAGAACTGGATTTTCGCAATGAAGCCCGTAATATCAAACGTTTCCGGGAAAATTTTGAAGGAATTGATGATGTAAATATCCCTCAGGTATACGACGACTACTGCACTGAAAGTGTACTTGTAATGGAGTATATGGAAGGAACCCCGGTGAAAAATATACAGGACCTGGGTTCTGAACAGCGTTTAAAATATACCCACATGATCAGTTCCAGTTACTTAAAGCAGGTTTATCTCGATGGCCTGTATCATGCAGACCCTCATGGAGGAAATATCCTCATCCAGAACAATAGTATTGCCTACATTGATTTTGGAGCAATCGGAATCATAGATGGTGAACTGAGACGCAATATGCTCAACCTTTTCTACGGAATATACAAAAAGAATCTGGATATTGCTTTTGAGGCTTTCCTGAGAATCGCGGATATAAAAAAGGAAGATATCAACGTGCGTCATTTCAAACTTGATCTTGATGATTTGATAGCAAAGCAAAACTATGCGCTGGGCCAGAGACAGAATGACAGTTATGCAAACCTCGCCCTGAAATACAACCTATCTCTTCCAAGTGATTTTTCCACATTAGAAAGATCCCTTATCCTCATCGAAGGTGTTTGCCTCGAACTAAATCCCGACTTCAATCTTATTGATGATGCCAGACCTCTCATCACAAAAGTACTGCTGCAGAGATATTCCCCGGGCAGGGCGATGGAATACTTCCAGCTTGAAGGAGATCGCTATCTTGACATCTTCAAAAATTTACCCCAGGGAATAGATGACGTTATCGAAACAATCCGGGGTTACAGGATAGAAAAATTGGAGAACAAAACCAATGAGATTAAAAGAAACAGGATGTATGAAAACTTCACACGCTATGTATTCCTATCAATAATCCTGGTTACATCGGCCTATCTTGCTACCAGAGCCGACACAGCAACCAATGAACTGGGAATCGCCGGATTTGTAGTAGCCATCCTGCTTTTTGGATATTCATTCCTGCGAAATGCCTGAAGGACCAAACATGCATGAAAATAACATTTGATACAAAACAAGTTGAATTGTCCCACTACATTTAAATACAAAAATAATCCTATAAGTACAGACGGGATTTACTAAAAAGTGGGGTACGAATAATTTACTTTTGGTATTAATCCTATTTCAAAAACATATGGGGAAAATAATATGACAAGACTGAAAAGATGTCCTGAATGCTATTCAGAAATGGAAGTCAGCGAAAATGGAATAGAATACTGCAATGTGTGCGATTACTGGACAGTAGAGGGAACAGCACGCCTTGATTCCATAACTATGCTTGCGTGAGGGGGCAGTATGATGCAAGCATCCTCCTGTAAGACATGCACTCAATGCCGGGAAAAGTTAAAAGTAATGAAGATGAAATCCAATGTCCTTTACTACTGCCGCAAGTGTGGCAGGACAATGTCCCGGGAGTTCCTTCACTAATACTGTTGTAAAACAGTATGTTTCATTTTTTTCACGTGACTATCAAGACTTTCTACATCTTTTATCTCTTTCTGAACAAGGGACACCAATCGATTTCTGAGAGAAGTGTCCACATCGACATCCAAATATTCCAGATCTGTAGATATCTTATCTGCAAGTATGTTTCCCCTTCTGTCCCAATCAGTCAAAATAATAACACAGCGGTCCATTTCACGCAGTTTGTCGGATAGATCAAGCAGGGGGATATGGGTTACCTTTTTAATAATACCATGTATGCCGAGACTGCGCAATGAAGAAACATCCCTTTTTCCTTCAACCAGTATAATGTCACCTTCATCAGAACATTTGATGAGCTCTTTCAGCAATTCATCAAGCAGTTCATATCTTCTCTTGATTTCATACATCGAAGAAGGGGTCAAGGAATTATTGTTCAAAAAAGAAGACATCAATAGCCATATAAATGGAGGACTTATAAAAATAACCCTTACCTGGAGGGTCGAAAGTAATATATACAAATCTTTTCAAATTATAATAAGAAGGAGGGGGTTTCTTGAGCTGTATATTTTGTGGAAAAGAATGTATGGATTACGACATAGAGGGCGGATCCGAAAAAGATGCCGAACCGGGGAAAATAATAGGGAAAGTCCATATATGCATGGACTGTATTGAAGAATTACGAGATGTACTGGGAATCACCTCTCTTGAGAGAGAAGTTTCTTCCGTGGAATATGAGATAGTTGAAGAGACTATCCGCTGATAAATAAGGAGGACGATTTTACCCCTTATTTTAGCCCGGAGATGGAAAATCTCGGAAGAGAAGAACTGGATAGCCTTGTTGATGAAAGGATCAAAGTTGCAAACTGACAGATAATTGGGTTCATTGCACAATTATTCATATCACTGATGCGATATGAGTACGATGAACTCAAATCCAAGTCTACAAAATTCATCGAGATATATTCCATAAATCTCTATAAAAAATAGCTTATTGAATTTGACAGTTACCGTGGATTACATGAAAAATAAGGCAAAAAGATACATTTACGCTAATTTTGATGCCATAAATACACTGATTTTAAGGCAAAAAGAGATGAAATCGTAGAAATTGACTTGAATTATTTAATGCTGTCAAATGAGTTTTCCTGACAGAAAAGTGAAATTTTTAGGTTGAAAGAGGGACGTTTTCTTCAGCAAGGAGTGGATACTGTCAAACTTGGAATGTAAATCCATAACATTAAATTTTAGTGAGAATTAAGCGAAAAATAAAAGTAAGGACAGTAAACCTGCCCTGTCTTCTCACTTCAACCTCCTGTTTATGAAAAAGGCAATAGCAACTACAGCAATACTTATGAATGCTGTGAATCCCGGAGTATCCGGTGTTTCCTCTTCTACAGGTTCCTCTACTTCTTCAGCCACAGATGTTGGAGTTTCGACTGTTTCCGCAGGAGTATCAGAAACTTCGTCACCTACAACCTCAAAAACTGAGAATCCAGGTGTTTCTGCGTAGAAGTAAATGTAACCGTCTTCCTCTCTTTCCTGATAGGTTGGAAGGTCCTGCCACTGTTCATCATGGAATCTTGTCATGCGAATTGTGGAAATATCGATGTTGTTCTCCTCGATCCACTGCTTGCTAACCTTGAAATGGATCTTGACATTGTCTGCACTATCTGAAGAGATAGTTCCTTCACTTCCAACATCAATGCTCATCATCTGGTATGACTTTCCGGGTGAGGAAGGTACACCTTCAGGGTTGCTTGAAAGCACCTGGACCTTGGCAACAGCAATACCCTTGTCCTCCTTTGCATCAAAACTGACACCAAGAACAGGAGTTCCACTGTCGGAGAAGTCATAATCCACTTCAGAATCACCAGTGATGCGTATCACTGAAGACGCGGTGTTCATTACTATTTCCGGATCCTGACCCTGGCTTACTGATGCACGGGTACCTGAACTACTGCTTGTGGTACTGGTAGTTGTATCAGGATCTCTGAACATGGCAAATGTACCGAATTCAGTGAGGTTTACCGACAAGGAATTTTGGGCAGTGTTAAGAGTTGTGTTCTCCACCTCAACCCATTCTGTGTCATTGAGCTTGAACAAGGCTATTCCCGATTCAGTAGAACTCATACCGGCATCATCATAGAAGAGACTCATATTCATGCTGTCCAGTAAAGAATCTATTGTAATGTAACCATTGATATTGGTTTTACCGGAAAAGGCAGTGGAATTTGTTTCTGTCCTTGAAATTGTAGTCTCAGAAGAATTACTTGTAAAGTCAATTTCTGCCAGGCCGTCACCCAGGACCAATGGATTTACCAAATTATTTGCAGATGAACTCAGATAGAGATCGGAATCTGTATTATTATCTACCCGATTGTCTGTCAGTGTATTGTCGGATGAAGACTCCAGGGAAATACCGTACTGACTGTTATCACTGGCAGTATTGTCTGTCAGAGTATTGCTGGATGAATAACGCAGGTAAATACCGTACTGACTGTTATCACTGGCAGTATTGTCTGTCAGAGTATTGCCGCGTGAAAGTTCCAAGTAAATACCGTCCTGACTGTTATTGCTGGCAGTATTGTTTGTCAGAGTATTGCCGCGTGAACGATACAGGTAAATACCGTCCTGACTGTTATCACTGGCAGTATTGTCTGTCAGAGTATTGCTGGCAGTATTGTCTGTCAGAATACAGTCGTCTGAACCAGACAGGGAAATACCGTACTGACTGTTATCGCTGGCAGTATTGTCTGTCAGAGTATTGCCAGGTGAACGATACAGGAAAATACCGTACTGACTGTTATTGCTGGCAGTATTGTCTGTCATAGTATTGCTGGATGAATAACGCAGGGAAATACCGTACTGACTGTTATCACTGGCAGTATTGTTTGTCAGAGTATTGCTGGATGAATAACGCAGGGAAATACCGTACTGACTGTTATCGCTGGCAGTATTGTTTGTCAGAGTATTGCCGGGTGAACGATACAGGTAAATACCGTCCTGACTGTTATCACTGGCAGTATTGTCTGTCAAAGTACTGTCGGATGAAGAAGACAGGTAAATACCGTCCTTAATATTATTGCTGGCAGTATTGTCTGTCAGAGTATTGCCGTTTGAATAAGACAGGGAAATACCGTACTGACTGTTATTGCTGGCAGTATTGTTTGTCAGAGTACTGTTGTCTGAAGAAGACAGGTAAATACCGTTGTAATTGTTATCGCTGGCAGTATTGTTTGTCAGAGTACTGTTGTCTGAAGAAGACAGGTAAATACCGTTGTAATTGTTATCGCTGGCAGTATTGTTTGTCAGAGTACTGTTGACTGAAGAAGACAGGAGAATACCGTACTGACTGTTATTGCTGGCAGTATTGTTTGTCAGAGTACTGTTGACTGAAGAATACAGGTAAATACCCCTATAAGACTCAGATAATGTGACATTTTCTATTGTTGAATTATCTGTATATGCAAAAACAATTCCATAGTGTTCATTTGCTATCTCAGCATCCATAACAGACACATTGGTACAATTGATCGCATAGACAACACCCGCATTTGCTGGGATGGTTGCATCAGACTGGTTTAACAAATAGTAAACTGGTTTACTGTCAACCAGATTACTGGTATTTATATCATTTAAGTAGTCAGTCAATGAACTGCTTTCCACGTCTAGATTATAGTTATTCTGTAACATTATGTTACCTGTCAGAGTATTGCTGGATGAACGATGCAGGTAAATACCGTAATTGTTATTGCTGGCAGTATTGTTTGTCAGAGTACTGTTGTCTGAAGAAGACAGGTAAATACCGTCCTTAATATTATTGCTGGCAGTATTGTCTGTCAGAGTATTGCCGTTTGAATAAGACAGGGAAATACCGTACTGACTGTTATTGCTGGCAGTATTGTTTGTCAGAGTACTGTTGACTGAAGAAGACAGGAGAATACCGTACTGACTGTTATTGCTGGCAGTATTGTTTGTCAGAGTACTGTTGTCTGAAGAAGACAGGGAAATACCGTCCTGACTGTTATTGCTGGCAGTATTGTTTGTCAGAGTACTGTTGACTGAAGAAGACAGGAGAATACCGTACTGACTGTTATTGCTGGCAGTATTGTTTGTCAGAGTACTGTTGTCTGAAGAAGACAGGGAAATACCGTCCTGACTGTTATTGCTGGCAGTATTGTTTGTCAGAGTACTGTTGACTGAAGAAGACAGGAGAATACCGTACTGACTGTTATTGCTGGCAGTATTGTTTGTCAGAGTACTGTTGTCTGAAGAAGACAGGGAAATACCGTCCTGACTGTTATTGCTGGCAGTATTGTTTGTCAGAGTACTGTTGACTGAAGAAGACAGGAGAATACCGTACTGACTGTTATTGCTGGCAGTATTGTTTGTCAGAGTACTGTTGTCTGAAGAAGACAGGGAAATACCGTCCTGACTGTTATTGCTGGCAGTATTGTTTGTCAGAGTACTGTTGTCTGAAGAAGTCAGGTAAATACCGTAATTGTTATTGCTGGCAGTATTGTTTGTCAGAGTACTGTTGTCTGAAGAAGACAGGAAAATACCGTAATTGTTATCGCTGGCAGTATTGTTTGTCAGAGTACTGTTGTCTGAAGAATACAGGTAAATACCGTTGTAATTGTTATTGCTGGCAGTATTGTTTGTCAGTGTATTGCTGTCTGAAGAATACAGGTAAATACCGTTCTGACTGTTATTGCTGGCAGTATTGTTTGTCAGAGTACTGTTGTCTGAATCAGACAGGGAAATACCGCGGTCTTCATTATCGCTGGCAGTATTGTTTGTCAGAGTATTGCTGGATGAATCATCATACAGGTAAATACCGTAATTGTTATCACTGGCAGTATTGTTTGTCAGTGTATTGCTGTCTGAACTCCACAGGCAAATACCGTCCTGACTGTTATTGCTGGCAGTATTGTTTGTCAGTGTACTGTTGTCTGAAGAAGACAGGTAAATACCGTGGTAATTGTTGCTGGCAGTATTGTTTGTCAGAGTATTGTTGTCTGAAGACAGGTAAATACCGGCTTGATAAGTTCCTGTTGCGCCTGTAATATTAAAACCGCTTATGGTAACGTTATTACTACTCACATAAAATACATGGTCACTGCTTGAATCTGCCTGTATGGTAGTGCTTGCCGTCCCATTCTCTGAACGAATAGTAACCTCTTTGGTTACAACCACATTCTCTGTGTAAGTTCCATCGGTTACGGTAATTATGTCACCGTTACTTGCATTCGCGAGTGCGGCTGTTATAGTGGTGTTCCCATAACCTGAACCTACCATGATCTCTTCTGCTGAAACTGTTCCTGTACATGATATTAACAGGAATGCAGCTAATATAAAAACTATATGCGCTTTTTGGAATCTCATTCTATTACTACCTACATGCTAAATTTCAGAAAATAACTTCCATAACAATATTTAATATATTTAATTAGTGCATAGATAAATGTTATGTGTTGCTTGGGATGTGAGAGGAATTGCGATTATTTTATTTTTTTAAGTTTTAGCTGTGTAATTGGCAGCGTACAAAAAAATAAGAAATAAATATATCCCTAACTTACGTGCCGGGGAACATAATTCGAACCACCGAAACATTTCAAGCAATGACTGAAAGTAAAACGCTATGCTGTGTTGCACTGTATTTATTGGATATGTTATCATTTTCTTGAATATGGGCTTTTCCGACAATCTCTACAGGAGATGATTTATCTCCTGATACTGAAATCATTAAATTCGCCTGTTGGTGGCTCCCAAACTATTTCGACATCTCTGACCCGGGATGCAGGCGGGCCCTGTTTGAGAGCATTCAACAGAGCATCTATTTTCCCCTTGCTACCTTCGACAACAGCTTTAACCCTGCCGTCCGGGAGGTTTACCACATAACCGGTAAGTCCGATGTCGGATGCTTTCTGCATGGTAAAGGAGCGAAAGAAAACACCCTGCACAACACCGGAGACATGTATTATTGCACGTTCCATATCCATAAATTAATTTTCGAGATGATATTATATGAATCTTGGTCTCATGCTAAGTTTTTGTGCAAGAGGCAGGTGACCCTGAGGCATCCCGGCAGTCTCTGCAAGAATGCGGCTGTTGAGTTCATCCACAGTCATCTCAATCTTGGAAGGCTTCTTTGGTTTGGATTCTTCCCTCACAGTGACATTGATATTACCGCTTTCGACTTCCCTGTCACCAACAACTACCACATAGGGAATCCATTCCTGTCCTGCATTACGTATTTTCTTGCCAACTGTTTCTTCCCTGTCATCTATATCCGCACGACACTGAAGACGTGATGCGATCTCTTCGGCAAATTCCATGTGTCGCTCTGCAATGGGTATGATCCTGACCTGTGTGGGTGATAACCAGACCGGAAGCATCGGGACTTCTCCCCTTTCAGCCTTCATCGAGGCTTTTTCCAGCAGGGAATAAATACAGCGTTCAATTGCTCCACTGGGTGAACAATGCAATACGACAGGTCTTTTAGCTTCCCCTGCCTGATCGATATATTTAATATCGTATCGTTCTGCATTTTCCACATCTATCTGGACTGTGGAAAGCGCACTTGCCTTTTTCAGGGCATCCACAAAATTGAACTCGAACTTGAGCACGAAGTAGAAGAAACGTTTCTCCCACATTTCCACAAGAACAGGTTTATTGACTTTCTTTGCAAGAGCAGTGATAAATTCCTTGTTCTCCTCATAGAAGTCCCGGGTAAGCCTGATTGCAACTTCATAATCGGATACATCAATTCCGACATCTTGCAGCACATCTATTGACATCTGGTACTGACGCCCGAACTGTTCGACAGCCTGGTCCATATCCCCGCACATTGTATGCATATCCGGCATGGTAAAAGCCCGCAGCCTGCGCAGGCCCACCAGTTCTCCCCTCTGTTCCTTACGGAAACTGTAACGTGTAAGTTCCACCATTTTCATCGGGAGATTGTGGTGGGAGATGGTCATATCATGACTCATCAGAAACTGCCCAAAGCATGCAGCAAATCTCAAAAACATCTGGCGTTTATCGGATTCGATGGAATACTGACGTGCGGGGAACCTGTCCAGGTATTTCTTGAGAGTCGGATGGTTCATGTCGTACATCAGAGGTGTTTCTACTTCCATTGCTCCTTCTCTGGCAGAAGAATCCAGCACATACCGCTCAAGCAGGGATTTGATCAGCCTGCCTTTAGGATAATAGCGCATGTTACCGGAGTCAGACCCGGGTTCATAATCAGCAATCTCAAGCCTGCGCATCAATTCAACATGAGGGGGAACCTTCTCCACAGCCCTGCTTTTAGAGATTTCATGATCCACAAAGGTACCGAGATTCTCATGATCTTTGAAATTGAAATCATCAACATCATGCAGAACACCGTCCGGAGACAGGACCTTCCAGTAAGATTTGGCCGTACTTTCGGCTTTCAGGGCTTCAGATACAACTTCTTCCTCTGTATCTACGCCTTCACCACATGATTCGCGTTCTGGGTTAATCGTTCGGGAAAGTTCTGAGAGAGGATGCCCTTTGCAACTGATTTTGAATGCTTTGTACCAACCAAAAGGAGCACGTTTGACATTAAATGAATCAATAAGGCTATTTTCAATCTCCTTCATTACAGAAACTGCCACCTTAGGGGAAGAAAGATCGGAACTTAAGTGGGCATAAGGATAAAGCATTACATTGTCGGTATTTACCTGCGATGCAGTCTTTTTGATCTCAGCAACTGCCTTTTCAGCTACATCTTTCGGGTTTGCCTCATCACTACTTTCCACCGCCATGAAAGCGGTCAAAGCTTCATCTAGTCTGCCTTTTTTGAAGGAATCCTCTATTTGCTCTGCAACAGGAGTACTTTTTTTCACTTCGTATTCAATATAATCGGAATGGATAAGCAATAATTGCATGAACTCACCTCGTGTCTTCTGGATAAATTGGAACAATCCTTATTAACCTTTTTCAAATGGAATCATTCTTGAGGCACGCTTCATCTGAATCCGTGCCGGAATCTTCGGTATCCTGACTGTTCGAATTGTCAATATATACCCGGTAAGCAGCTACCAATGCCCCCAGGAGTACCGGTGCGGCAAAGAATCCTGCAATTCCCCCCACAAAACCTCCACCCAGAAATACCACGACAAGTACGACCGGATGTATCTGGGATTTCATGCTCACAAAATACGGACGCAGGAAAAGTTCAGGTGGGACATATATCACTATAGATGATACAATGAAAAAGACAATTGCAGCCTCTGCGCCCATTTCTATGTACCTGATAACAGACAGTGCCAGAAGTACCATATAACCGGCAAAAAGGGGAATCACAGAAGCAATAAATATCAGGGTCGCAAGTGCCGGTATATGGGATAAACCAAAGGCATAAAACACAATTACTGAAATCGTACTTACAGTCAGAGCAGCGTAGGCATTACCTATAAATATTCCACTCAGTATCCGGTCCAGCTCCCGCAGGTAACGGCCCATATTTAACTGAGTACCCTTCGGAGCGATACATACCGCGGAAGCATACAGTTTCTCACCTTCAAGCAGCAGGAAATAGCAAACAAAGATTGCCACAACCAGATTGATCATAAACATACCCAGACTTTTGGCATATGAAACAAAACCCAGGCTACCTGCAAAAGAAAGAATCGAAAGTGATGAATCCCAAACAAGCTGGTTGATATGTTCAAAATATGTACCCGGCACTATTGCCCTTATAAAATCAAATATGATCTCAAGAACTTGTGACTGGTTTTCGATAACCCAGATAAGCTGTCTGAATATCTCTATAAAACCGGTGCCTATTATGATAACTAGAGGCGTTACGATAAACATCGTCGCAATGAATGCCCCGTAATGGTTTTTCCTGTTTATCTTGTCATATATAGGCCTGCAGATATAGGCAAAAACCAGACCCAACACGATACCGTCTGCAAGAGGGAGAAGAATTGTCACAAGAGCCAGGAATACAATGAAAAAAGCAACCGAAGCAAGTATTTTCCACCTGTTTTCGATAATTACAGATACACCGTCTATATCTTTTAGGTCCATGAAACTCCCTTTACATTACTGATAATATTCTCCCAATAAACTATCTCATATTACTATTTCATAATATTAAAAGCAGCGCATCAAATGTCAGGAATGATTCGATCAGCATAGCGGACTACCACACAGGACTCATTGCATTTTCCACACCCTGTACATGAATCATGTATTTTTATTTTCCCGTTTTTCAATTCAATGCAACCTCTGGCACATGCATTGAGACATACCCCGCAGCCACTGCAACGGGCAATACGTAGCAACTGCAAGCATGCATCCCTGTACATTCTGTCTGCAATTTTCCTGTCAACAGCTGTTACTTTCAAGTTACCCGATGCAAAGAATTTAACCGTACATGAGCGGCTCTTTGTGAGGACAACCCCCATTTCCGGAGAATATACGACATTACCCAGCATTCTCAGTACATCCGCTGCTTCTGAAAGTGACACCCCACGTATCCGGGCCTCAACGGAAAAATCGCCTCCACTACAGACAGAATGTCCGGAAACTGCACTTATGCTGAAATCTTCTGTTTCAACGGGTGTGATAGATATTCCCAGCTGTTTTGCCAGGGCAAGCATTTTGGGAGGATGCTGCTGCCAGCGCCAGAAACCATATTCGGCATATTCCGGGGGCAGACCTTTTGAAGCCGTCCATTTTTGCAGGTATGTCATCCATCTTTCATACAAATCGGGGAACAATTGCCTGACCCTCTCGAATTCACATTCAAGGGTCGAAGGGCAAAGATAGCAACCCACCCTTTCAAAACCCATGTCATAGAGAGGGTTATAAGCAAGATTTTTCCAGTAGATGTACAGCCAGACCTCAATAGCCCTCCACTGCCTTATTGGAAAAACGTTCAGCTGGCCCGGCACAAAGGGATTGGCCTCGGTTGCAGCGGTCTCCTGCCTGGAGAAAGATTCATATTTGCGTTTCCCGTCAACGGCAAGACAGGGATTTTTTGTACTACATTCATCAAAAGCTGAATTCGCAGGGGCCAGTTTACAGACTTTGCAACACCAGCGGAAATCCTTGCCCGGTGGGCCGAAACTCTCCACATTATCCCAGAAAGCATTCTCTGCCTTTTTTTCAATAAGTTCTATACCATTGGAATTGCAAAAATCATGTGCAAATTGCACGGTCTCAGGAAATTCTATACCCGTATTGAGGAAAATTGCCCTGAGACGGCTGGCATCCAGTGCCCTTCTGGCAAGGTCCAGTACAACCAGACTATCCTTGCCGCCACTGAATGATACGTTGACAGGAAAAGAAGAATAGGCGGGGTCATTGCCAATTCCTTTTATCATGTTTATAGCATTGGATTCTATTTTTTTGAGAGAAGATTGGTTGGCCCTAATGACAGAATCCATGGAAGGCGCTGGTTGTTTCAGGTTTGCTGAAATTTTTTTGATTTTCTTGACTCGTAGCAAAGGTTTGCCCGACCTGTAATTAGCTGAATCCTCAAGAGAGGTACCAATACCCACCAACTTTCCACATCGCAGCAATACCGGGTCACCTTTTTCAATATCCGGTGAGAAATGTTCTATACCCTCCAGGGAGATTTTTTTACCGTTTAAATGGCGACCGGTATAATGAAGATGTGCCGTTTTTGAATGCGTATGGTTTATGAGGACACTGGCACCCAGGTCCGTGGGTTCAAACCTGAATTGCTTTTGCAGGATATCAAAATACATATGCCCGATACGTATACCGTCAACCAGCACCTCATCATTGCGGTCATCCCCTGCAACCTTGTTCAACAGTATGACTCTGTCAACAAAAGGATTACAATCATACAGTTGCCGTAGCAGGCCATCAAGTAATTCCCGCTCATAGGCAGAAGCAAATCTCACATCACAGGGAGAGGTCAGGGGTAATTTCGTACCTTCACGGCCACAAAGATCACAGACAGGACCTATTAAAGGCACATTGCAGGAACTGCACCAGAAAATATGGTCGGCTAGCACCTGCTTATTGGAGCGATTTCGGGCCTTCCCGGTTTTTGGACTACTCTTTTTGCCTGCCGAAGCAAAAGTAAATGTAGAGCGTTTTTTTTGCATTTTATAGTGATATGAATCCGTTCTTCAATTAACCTTTTGTCAGGATTGATCACCCAGATAACGGCTAATGGTTGCAGCTGCCTGTTTTCCTGCGCCCATTGCACTGATTACAGTTGCAGCACCGGTAACCACATCGCCACCCGCACATAACCCTTCAAGAGAGGACATAGTGTCCTCATCGACAACTATAGTGCCCTTTGAAGTGGTTTCAAGTTCTTCCGAACCTGCAAAGATAACCGGGTTCGGGGAGGTCCCTATAGCAACTATTACTATATCGGCATCGATTACATGCTCTGAACCTTCAATTGGTACGGGACGCCTCCTACCGGATTCATCGGGTCCCCCCAGTTTCATTTCAACACATTCCACACCATTCACGGTTTTATTTTCACCTTCAAGGATACGGACCGGGTTGGTAAGCAGGTTGAAAATCACACCTTCTTCCTTTGCATGTTCAACCTCTTCAATACGGGCAGACATTTCTGTCTCGCTGCGCCGGTACACAACTGTTACTTCTTCCGCACCCAGACGGAGAGCACTGCGGGCAGCATCCATCGCAACGTTGCCGGCTCCCACCACCACCACTTTACTTCCACATTTGATGGGAGTGTCATAGTCCGGGAAACGGTAGGCTTTCATCAGATTGACCCTTGTGAGGAACTCGTTTGCAGAGTAGACTCCGTTGAGGTTTTCCCCTTCAATACCCATGAATCTGGGAAGACCGGCTCCCGTACCGACAAAGACGGCATCGAATTCATCGCGGAGCTCATCAAGGGTTTTTATCCTTCCTATAACATAATCCACTTTTATGTCAACCCCAAGGTTACGAATGTAATCTACTTCTTGTTTGACAATGTCCTTGGGTAGCCTGAATTCGGGTATACCGTAGGTCAAGACACCCCCCGGTTCATGGAGGGCTTCATAAATAGTTACACCATGCCCTGCTTTTGCAAGCTCTGCTGCTGCAGTAAGTCCCGCAGGACCTGCGCCAATGACAGCAACATTTTTGCCGGTGGGTTCGGGCTTTTCAGGAGATTTTATTCCTTCATCCCTTTCATAATCCGCACAGAAACGCTCAAGCCTGCCGATGGCAAGAGGCTCACCCTTTTTGCCAAGTACACAGAATTTTTCACACTGCTCTTCCTGAGGACACACACGTCCACAGATTGCCGGCAGGGCATTGGAGTCCTTGAGTATACCTACTGCCCTATCAAAGTCTTTGTTCTTGATCTGTGATACAAAACCGGGAATATCAATATTTACAGGACATCCGGTCACACATAGGGGATTATTGCACTCAAGACAGCGCCCCGCCTCTATTACAGCTTGTTGTTCTGTGTAACCCAATGCAACTTCACCGAAGTTTCCAATTCTTTCCTTTGGTTTTTGCTCGGGCATTTCCTGTTTCAGTGACATTTGCAATCACCCCCGCATTTTTTGTTGTAACTTTCAAGAGCTTCCTTTTCCTGCGGCCTGTAAAGGGAAAGCCTGCTCATCATAAGGTCAAAATCCACACCGGAAGCATCAAACTCCGGGCCATCCACACATGCAAATTTGGTTTCCCCGCCAACAGATACACGGCAACCACCACACATCCCGGTACCATCGATCATAATTGGATTGAGGCTTACAAGGGTTTCCACACCATAGGGGGCAGTTACACCGGCCCCTACTTTCATCATTATAGGCGGCCCGATTATGACAATACGGTCAACCTGCTGGTCACTGTCAAGAATATCCTTGACAATATCGGTTACAAAACCGTGATGGCCTTTGCTCCCATCATCTGTTGCCACATAGAGTTCATCGCTTACCTCTGCCATTTCATCTTCAAGAATGAGCATTTCTTCATTGCGGGCACCTATAATAGAAATTACATGGTTACCTGCCCCGCGATAGGCACGTGCCTGCGGGTAGACAGGAGCCACACCAACACCGCCACCTACCATTACTACTGTGCCGAGTTTACGGATATCCGAAGGGGTGCCCAGAGGACCGACAAAATCCTGCAGTGTGTCACCTATTTTGAGGGTTGTTAATTGTTTGGTAGTCTTGCCCATTACCTGATAGATTACAGTTATAGAACCCTCATCAACATCAAAGTCAGCTATTGTAAGAGGGATGCGTTCTCCGCTTTCATCAATACGTAATATTACAAATTGCCCCGCTTTCGCTGCTTTTGCTATATCCGGAGCTTCGACCTTCATGAGGTTCACATCAGGAACAAGATTACGTGTTTCAAGTATATTATAAGACATATGATCACATCAACTATTATTGGGTAAGAGGGAGATATGTACGTATAAAAGTCTATCCGATGGTTTCAATTTACTAATGATATTTGTAGCTTTTCAATTGATCCTGAAACCATAAATCACAATATCATTCATTTTTGCGATGAAGCAATATTACACCCACTATTGCAAAAGCAAAAAAAGGACTGACAAAACCAACAAATGTAAACCCAGAAGATGATTTTGATCGTGGGATGTAGGAGTTTACAGAGAGAGGATAATTGTCATCCCATATCTCATCGTCAACACATTCATCTGTGACATGGGGAGTCACAGCAATAAAAGATTTCTCAACAGTTAACTCCGGAGAATTTAGCGGATTGTTTGAATAGTGGAATTCAACAGGAGCCGGGCCACACGCCGTATTTTCTGCCTCCCTGAGTATCCACTTATAAGTAAAAGTCTCATTTGGGGCAAACTCACGTGAATGAGTTGAATTGAATACACATGATCCTGCCTGTATTTCCAGGGAAGTACCAGAGTCCGAAATATGTTGATTGAGAGTGATATCAACAACACTTGCCTGTTTTACAGTCATCTCAACTGTCAATGAGAATGATTCATTTGCATCCAGAACAGGAGAAGGGGTGAAATGTTCCGGATATAATTCACCATTACAATAGACCTCAGTCACTGCATAGGAATCATTGGCAAGCACGCCCGTAGAAAAACATACTGTGATAATTAAAAAGACACAGAGCAATCTGAGTATGTAGCGATCTGTGTTTCTGATCCGTGGTAATATTTTATCCGACATTTTGAAACAAATAAGGATGAAAACTATATAAAAATTATCTTCTTACACCTAATTAATTATATATACACATTGGCAGGCGTGGTTTTAAAACAGCAAAGATACTACTCTGTGACAATATTATAGAAAACAAAATTAGATGTGAGGGCCCCGGCAGAACCGGGGTCATTCGGAAAAGTTTTGTACGCCCGAACCGGGATTCGAACCCGGGTCGGGGCCTCGACAGGGCCCCATGATAGGCCTCTACACTATTCGGACAATGTCCGGGCACACTTTTCCGCTCACAAGAGCAGCACCCAAATACATTTAATTGTATATAAGGGTTTTGTTTGCACCCCTTTAGAAGAGGTGTTTGGTCCCGCCTCCCAGACTCGAACCGGGGGCATCGCGGTAACCGCGCGGTATGTGGATAATCCACACAAACCATACTACAGCCGCGCACTCTACCAACTGAGTTAAGGCGGGACATTACTCAGCGAGATACTCTCATCCTCACAATCTTATATAGACTTTTCGCCGATTTCCCATTTCAAAGGCATATAAATCCAATGTCCGCAGGAAATATCACCAGCGCTTAAAAGCAAAAATAAAAAAGACAGAATTGGAAACCACTGAAAAGAATAAAAAAAGGGATATTCCCTCAGAAAGTGTCAATTGCGCCGTTGATAACAAGATCGGTAATTTTGGTAATATTACCAAGCCATTCATCAGCAACCGCTTCGGCATCATCCTGAACCGTAGCAAAATTTGCCCCGTCTTCGGGAATAATCTGGATACTGGCAGCCATGGGCTGATCAATAGGTTTACCTATCTGTGATAGCAGCCGCACATATACTTCATCTACTTGTGGCACGGCTTCCACGATATCCCGGGCCATCTGGGTGGAAAGCAAATTGTATATCTTACCTACATGATTGATAGGGTTCTTACCGCTTGTAGCCTCCATACTCATGGGCCTGTTCGGGGTTATCAAACCATTACACCGGTTACCCCGACCAACAGAACCATCGTCACCCATTTCCGCAGAGGTGCCTGTTACCGTCAGGAAGATACAGCCACAACCACCCGCGGTATTATCGGCAGCATTGACATATGCGTTCACATCCCTGGCAGTGTATTTGCCCGCAATATCCAGAATATAATCCTTCATCTGTTCCTTGAAACTAACATATGCATCCATATCATCAACATATTTGTCAACCATTCCACAGCAAACAGTCAGGGAAATATCATCTTTCTCCCGCAATCCCATAACCTTGATGTCTTCACCTATTGCAGGTAATTTCCCTTTCAGATCACCTATAAGCTGCTTCTCGGTATCATAGACGATACGCTCAAGTTCGGAGAATGATGCATGTCCAACACCAAAAGATGTGTCATTGGCAGTGGGAATTTTTTCCCGGCCAAAAACATCCCGCAAGTCAGAAGAACCCGTACCAAGTTTGCAGTCAAGGATTATATCCCTGTCAAGATCAAGATTTACAATATTCTTCCTCAGGTAATCCCGTGCTGCCGAGAGAGCCACAGTCTCAGCCGGGATTTCAACACCATTAAATTCTTTTGTAGCCCTCCCCACAAGAAGAGTATAGATTGGTTTGATGACCTCCCCACCTCCAAAAGAAGGGGAAGAACGACCTGCAACAATCTGGGTTTCATCGGTATTATGATGAAGTACAGCACCGCATTTTTCGATATATTCAGCACAAAGAGCACGGCTTACAGCCTCTGCAATCCCATCAGATATACTGTCTGGGTGTCCCAGACCCTTACGTTCAACAAGCTCTATCTCCTGATTTTCCACAGGTGTCTGGACAAGTTGTTCAACCTTTATATTCCGCATAAATAAACCTCATGAAAACACTAAAAATATGAACTAAATAAGGCTCCAGTATCAAATCTGTATTGATATGAAAAATCCATTCTATATAAATTGGGTACTATACGAAAATGAATTAATTACTAGCGGTAATAGATATCAAGGATACTTTTTCTTCATCAAACCTTTATATGCAATGAAAGTATTGGAAATGTTGACCCAGATTCCAGAGGCAACCAAGATGATACGCATTGCAATACCAAATAAAGGCAGACTCCACGACCCGACCGTGAAACTCTTCAAAGAAGCAGGTCTCCCGGTACTTGAAGGATCAAGCCGCAAACTTTTTGCAAAAACAACAGACCCGGAAATGACATTTTTATTCGCAAGAGCGGCGGATATTCCCGAATATGTGCAGGACGGAGCTGCAGACGTAGGAATTACCGGGCTGGATCTTATAGATGAAACTGATGCAGAAGTTGAAGTTATGCTGGACCTGCATTTTGGGAGGGCAAAGCTGGTACTTGCAGTCCCTGAAGACTCAGGGATTAAAAACCCTGATGAGCTGAAAAACATGCGGATTGCTACTGAATTCCCAAATATTACAGAGAAATATTTTAAAAATCATGACATACCAGTTGAAGTGATCAAAGTAAGTGGTGCCTGCGAGATGACACCCCATGTGGGAATTGCAGATGCAATTGTTGATATATCCAGTTCCGGCACAACTCTTGTGACAAACCATCTCAGGAAAATTGCAGATGTGTTCAGCTCATCTGTGTACCTGATTTCAAATGCCGAAAGTTCCCAAAGGGAAGAAAAAATCCAGCACATAAAAACAGCCCTTGAAAGCGTACTCCATGCAAAACAAAAGCGCTATCTTATGATGAATGTGCCATCGGGCAAACTGGAAACTATCAAAGATATCCTGCCCGGTCTTGCGGGCCCGACTGTCATGAAAGTAGAATCAAAGAATTCCACCCATGCAGTACATGCCGTTATTGATGCAGACCAGGTCTTTGCAATAGTCAGCGAACTGAAAAAAGCAGGTGCATCAGACATACTGGTTGTACCCATTGAAAGAATGATACCCTGAGGAGAACAAAGAATGGAATTTGAGGTCATCCCCGCTGTAGATATGAAAAACGGGAAATGTGTCCAGTTGATACAGGGACTGCCAGACCAGGAACGTATTTCCCTGGATGATCCCGAAGCAGTTGCAATTAAGTGGATCGGACAGGGAGCAAAAACCCTGCATCTGATAGATCTTGACGGGGCCATCGAAGGGAAAAGGAAGAACGCCCCGATTATAGAAAAAATCATTATGCAATGTGAAAGACAAGGAGTAGAAGTACAGGTAGGCGGTGGAATTCGCTCTTTCGAGGATGCTGCAAACCTCCTGCACATGGGGGCTAACAGGGTGATACTAAGCACCGCAGCTGTCCAAAATCCGGATCTGGTGGAAAGACTTGCCAGAGAATTCAAACCCGAAAACATTAATGTTGCCCTGGACTCAAAAAATGGTAAGGTTTCTACAAAGGGATGGACCGAGCAATCCGAATATACCGCGGTACAGCTCGGGAAAATGTTCGAAGAAAAAGGCGCAGGAAGCATCCTGTTCACCAACATCGACAAAGAAGGATTAATGGAAGGCGTGGACCCGGGGCCCACAACAGAGCTGGTAAATGAACTTACAATACCGGTGATTGCTTCAGGAGGAGTTACCACCCTGGAAGACATAATGACCCTGAAAATGACCGGTGCCTGTGGTGTTGTGGTCGGAAGTGCCCTCTATGCAGGTAATTTTACCCTTACAGAAGCAATAAATACAATCAGAGAGGAAACTTCTGGTGGAGAGTAAGTATGCCAAGAACTTCCACTGTATCCCGGACTACCAGAGAAACCAGCATCGAACTTACGATTGACATTGATGGCAAAGGGGATTCACAGATAAATACAGGCATCGGTTTTTTTGACCACATGCTGGTATGTTTTGCACGACATTCAGATTTTGACCTTACAATCGATGCTAAAGGTGATCTGGAAGTAGACGGTCATCACCTGGTAGAGGACATTGGAATCGTAATGGGACAGGCTTTTGACCGGATAATGGCAGAAAAGTCAGGAATTGCCCGTTTCGGAGAAGCAAGAATCCCAATGGATGAGGCTCTTGCCAGCGTAGTAGTGGATATAGGAGGGCGCAGCTATCTCGTGATGGATGCAACATTTGAATCCGAAAAAGTAGGGGAATTTAATACCCAGCTTGCAAGGCATTTCTTTGAATCATTCGTCTCCAATGCAAAAGTCACCCTTCATGCAACTGTATATGGTTACAATGACCACCACAAAATCGAAGCCCTTTTCAAGGCATTTGCCCAGGCAATGAAAAAAGCGACGGTTATCGAGGGTAAAGATGTCAAAAGCACAAAGGGATGCCTCTGATTAGCATCCTTTTTCGAATTTATTTTTCAGGCACCTGTAAAACTCTTTTTCAACTTCCCCCCCGCTTCTGAAAAGACGCTCCACGATTAACTCCGGAGTACTCTTTGCAATATGGTTATAAACCGGATTGCGATCAACAATCAGGTTCAATTCATTATCAAGTCCTTTTGCTTCAATTCCATCCACCCTGATGGAAGCTTCGGTGTTTTCCAGTATCTGGTCGGCAAGATGGGATACAAAAATAGCCATCGTATTGGCTTCTTCAGAAAGGGTTTCAAGAATTCCGGCTATGATTTTTGCAGACGCTCCGGGTTCGGTAATGGATTCAAGTTCATCGACAAGCACAAGTTTGGACCCCGCCCCAGCCAGAGCTGAAAATGAGCGCAAGGTTGTTTCAAATGCCCCCGCATCAAGAGTGCCCCTGGATTTGCTGAAATAATACAAACTATCAACCGGCCCGATCTTTAATTCATCTGCCGGCACAGGGAAACCCATGTGGGAAAGAATTGTACATTGAGCCACTAACTCCAGCATGGATGTTTTTCCCCCGGAGTTCACACCACTTAACAGGACTACCGGAGAAGAGGGAACTTGTGAAGGAGGCATGATCGAACCCAGGGAATAATCTATAGGTTCCACATCAACACCCTTTTCGCAAAGGAAAATATTTTTCCCATTTTTAATCCCCATACCACATTCATCTTCAAAGCCGGCAAGTTGCATCTGCAGAGAATGACCAAAACGGGCCACTGCCAAACCCACATCCAGATCAAGTAACCTCATAACAAGTTGTTTCAGGGGTTGCCTGAATCCGTGTAGCTCATATGCAATATCCCTTTTATGGGTAACTTCCCTGCGGAATATCTGCTGTTTGATCTGTTCTTTGAATTTTTGTAACTGGGACGTGTCGGCTTCTACAGGATAACAAAGTTCAGAGGGGAAAAAATAATCCACAAATAGGGATTCATTTTGCTTTAGTGAAAGGGATTCAATGAATTCTTTCCTGGCATCATTTATTATCTGGCTGAAAGATGCCGATATATTGCGTGAAAGAATATCCTTTAACTCCACCTCATCCCTGATAACACCCAACATGTCATTCCCACTGAGTGTAATACTACTTTTTTGGAGGAGATCGTTTATTTCCCGGTTGCACTGGTCTACATATCTTGTAAGTTCCGAATCCACATTGTCCAGAATATGATGTAAGCGGTCTATTTCGCCATCCCTGCCTTCAACAATATTTCCTTCAGGATTAATGGCAGCCATGAGATTGCAAAGAGCCGAAAGATCCGCATTGATTATTGAAGGTATGCCCGCTTTATCCAGTGTAATTGCAAGGTCCAATGCATTCATTATTCGCTCATGGTTGAAAGCAAAAAAAGAAATTTGTTTTTCGGGTAAAATATGCCATTCCTCAATTTCCCGGGCATTTGTTATTATTTCAGGATTCGTATCCTCTGGAAAATCATATTCCAGGAAGGGTTCTCCTATGGCAATTACATGGGGATAGCTGCGTGCAACATCTGCAAATTCCAGAGGATCTTCCACCAGCTGAACTTCAATGCTTTTACCATATTTTTCCTTTAAAGTGCTGTAATCATCAGTATTTGAAGTTACAATCACCCTATCCCTGATACGGGAAATTGGAGGAGAATTTTTCAGGGGTTTTATTCTGGAAAGACTTGCTGAAATCCTATCCATATCATCGAGCATGGAGAGATATTCCATATGGTTTTCAACCCAGTCCCGGTTTATGTCGATAAGGTCTTTCCTGCTTGAAGGATATGGGATATAGGTGTGCAACTTATCTTTTGCATAAGGGGTAGAAGCATAATTTTTGATAGAATCGATTACCCGTTCATAAATATCGACTGAATCCCGGGTTTTCAAAAAAGAGGAGATATCAAGACCATCCTGAGTAGACCTCACATCGTGTACGAGGGATATAGCATATCTTCTACCTACTCCTTCGATCTCCGATATACTGGCTACATCCCCTCTGAGAATTGCCGCCATGGCATCCTCTTCACACCCAAAATGAGATATGAAGCGCTGTGCCATCTTTTCTCCTATACGTGGAGCATCAACCAGTGACTGCATATTATTGACCACCTTGTTTCTCATTCACAAAGTCAAGTAATGTAGATGTGGGAATACCCCGCTCTACAAAATACCGATCTTTTTTAGACATTGTACTATAGCCGGAATCGCCGCGGGGCTGTAATTTTTTTGAAAGCGAATGATTTCGCCTGTTGTCTATCATCTGGCTTTTGTAGTAAATATCCCACAAATCTTCCAGACTAGCAGAATCTTCAGAAGGAATCAAATGCCGTATTGAATCTACAGATGTTCTCAGGAAGTGCTGCATCTTCAGGATTTCACCATTGCATACATAAGCAAACGTTCCATCAACAACAATTACGGCCCTATCGGGATTGCGTACTGCAAGCCACCTGCAAAGCATATCAGACACACGGTTTTTGGGAGTTATATGTGCATAAAGGACTGTTTCTCCGCAAACTGGCCGCACAAACATGCAAAGCCTATGGTAATTGTTCTTGACCTCACGCATGTACCTGTAATATTGCTTGTAATGTCTTTCTTTGCCACAATAAAGACCATCTACCTCCCCTTCACACCCATGCAATAGTCTCACAAACTCTGCAGGATTGCATTTCCTGTGCCTGAGCACCAATTCTATATAATTCAATGGAGGGGAATCAAAATTGGTTATTCTGTGCCACCCATCGAGAAAAACTCTTTTGACCAACTGCTGCTTATCAACCTTACTGTTGAATCCAACTCGAATTACTTCAACTTCCGGGTTGAACATTTTCAATTTCGTTTCCCCTTCTCCGGGATCACAGGCAAAAACCAGATCTGCCTCAGGCCTTTTCCTCAATTCCAGACAGGCCAGTAAGACACCTGTTACATTGGCCTTAAAAAGAATAATCATGTGCATCCTCCTGCAAACTGTATAAGGTTAGCCTGCCCGGAACCACCAATTTTGATAAAAGGGCGTGCACTACCTATAACAACACCCATACGTGCAAGTTCATCCTCCCCATAAATTGGCCTGGATCTCAGGATACGGGAAGCACTTATGGGCCCTATACCCGGCACCCTCAGCAGAGCAGGATAGTCGGCACTGTTTATTTCTACCGGAAACATTTCCGGGTTGACCCGGGCAAGTTCAAGTTTTGGATCCTCGTTCAAAAGGAAACCATCGTCATTATAGATTTGATCAATATGCCCGAAATCCAGGCCATAATCCTTCAAAAGATAGGATACCTGATAGAGCCTCTGTTCCCTCCATTTCGGAGAAGTTGAACCATTCTCAAGCGGCGTATCAGGAACCGGGTCAAAACTCATAAAATAGGGTCTGCGTAACTGGTATTTTTCCATGAAATCATGCACGGTATTCACAATATCCCTGTCAGGTTCGTCAAGGGCACCTACCACAAACTGGGTATCGTTGGCACCTATAATCTTACGATCATATCTGTGCAGTTTCCTTTGTTTCTTTATCAATCTGCAGGTCCAGTTCAGACGCTGAAGGACATCATTCTTGTAATCAAAATTGGGACAGATTTCCGAATAGTTCACAGAACCTGTTGTTTCTGCATTTACCCCGAATTTGTTAGCAACCCCGGCTACCTCCTGAAGCAAATGGAAAGGTGTACCGGGCATGAGCCGAAGGTGGATATAACCCTTAAACCCCTGATTTCTCAAGAGCCGGGCCACATGAAGTTGTTTTTCGGTTGTTGTTTCAGGATCCCCGATAATACCGGAGGAAAGGAACAGGCCTTCAATCGCATTTTTCCTGTAAAAATCCCAGGTAATCTTCACAATTTCTTCCGGGGACAGGGAAACCCTGCGCACATCCCTATGACAGCGATTCGGACAATAGGTACATTCCCCGGCACAGTAGTTGGTCAGCAATGTCTTGTATAATTGTATACAGCGCCCGTCAGGCCCGAAAGCGTGGCATACTGCACTCTGGTTACAGCTGTCATACTTTGTACCCGAGGAAAGGTATCGCATCCTCTCATGCAAAGTGAAATGATAGCCGTCTGAAGGAATACTCATTACATGTAACTAAGTTCATCGCCTATATAAGAGACAAGAAAGTGGATTGAAAGTATTCGTTGGGCACCTTCATTCCCTGACATGGATATCAAGCCGAATCCGCGTGATAGGTTCCAGCTTTTTCCAGTCCACGATTGTATCATCTTCCAGCACGCAGTCATTCACGTTTTTATCCCCGAACTGGCCACCAATCTCATAGACAAAAAGGCCTTCCTCCCCATCAGTAGAAACAATCATTTCCCTATCTCCTTTTTTCCTGACATCGATATCTGCCACATTGCGCAGGGCTTCCATAAGGGAAGCACCTTTCTCGATTTCAACTTTTCTTGTGGGAGCAAACGAATCAACGGCCAGATGAATATTTTTCCTGTTGGGTTTTAATACATGGGATTTGCCGAAAATATGCCTCTCAAGAAGTTCGGATTCTTCAAGTACCTTTACATGCTTGGAAATTACCGATACTGAAATATCCAGTTCCCGGGCAATTTCAGATATATGCATTTCTTTGCTGCTTAAGAGTTCCAGTATTTTAATCCGGGTTTCACTGCCAAGTGCATGAAATATCCTGCATCCTATAGAACTCATATGCAAGTCAAGTGAATTGTAAATATATAAATTTAACTGGATTTAGTCATTTAATACCCATATTTTGCAGAACAGAAAGACTTTGAAGAGCAGCCTCAGGTGATTTATTCTCGATTATCTTAATGGAATCGTTTTGGTGGAGTAATCCCCCTATGGCCGAAAAATCAATGTTGCCTTCACCAAGAGGTAAATGTTCATCGTTATCCCCGTGGTTATCATGAATATGAAAATGGGAAATCTCACGTTCAAGAAAAGCCTCCAGATTGCCCATTGTATTGGCATGACCAATATCCAGCACAAAATCATTTGTCCCAATCTCAAAATCCGGTTTCCTGAACAGGAAACATTCCCATTTGGGCATATTTTCCACACATATCCGCACACCGGCATCCTCACCAATCCTTTCCAGTACAGGCAACGATTTTTGGAATGCATTAAATGCAAAATCCCTATCATGAGCAAAGGGGAAATAACCGGGATGGACCACCATGGCTTCAGCATCAATTTCATTACAAATATCTGCCATGTCTTCCACAAGTTGAAGAGCTGCATTCCTTATAGGCTCACGAATACTTGCAAGATTGAGGTCCGTACTGGGAGCATGAACCGTGTATTTCAGGTCATAGGAAAAAGCTATTTCATTCTGCCTGAAGAGATCATGTTTTCCTTCGGAAAAGATTTCTGCACAATTGGCAATGTGTTCAATATTTTGTAAAGCTTCACCAAGAGATAAGTCGTGATAAGCAAACGAAGAGATACCGATCATAAGAAAAAAACTCCTGAGTTACAAATATGAACCCTAATTATTTTAACTTATGGCAAGTGTACTTGAGACTATATTAAGATTAACTCGAATCCAATAAAATCAATAAAAACAGCAAAATAAATGGATAAATTAAAATTTAGGATTTGTTGCGTAATTCAAGCAAGCGCAGGAAAGAAGAGGCAGTAAATGTATCTCCCAATCCAACTGTCACTGCCGGCTCATTGACCACAAGTGTGGGAATTGCACAAAAATAATACTCATTGAAGATGCCATAGATTCCAAAACCGTACTCTTGGGCTCCAGTAATAGACTTTATTCTCTTGACCTGCAGGCTACCATATTCACTGCGCTTGAATTGGCTGCACCTTTCCTCCAGTTTGGACCTGTCCGGCGATAATCCTGAAGAAGCAAAGTATGCCGCACACTTCAAACCAAAATCAATAGCATCTATTTTCTGCTCATCCATGTTATCTGAAGCAGAGAGGCAAAAGACAAAATCCCTGGTATGGACAACAAGGGCTCTGGCCAAACTATTTTTAATGCAATTGTGGGCCGCTTGAAACATTGCGGAAATATCCATTTCATGTATGCCTTCAATCCCAAACCCCATCTTCTGCGCCAGGGTTGCAAGTTCATCTTCATTCAAACCCATTGAATCAACCCTTCCTGCAAGTTTAAGGAAAACATGCTTGGCTATATCCGATGTCGCAAAATGACCCAACTCAGCATGAATGAAAAACCCCGCCATCGAATTCCATTCATCGATCTGTGCAAGGACAGGGGACAACTTTTCTTCGAAAGAAGAACCATCCGGATAAGAGGGTTGGAGCATATGAAAACCGGATACAATTGCACCATCCATTTCCCCAATATGTGCGGTTGCATATTGCTTGAAGAAGGAAGAAATAGTCATTTGAGGGTTGAATTCATCTAATGTTGCAATGAACCTGTTCTCCCGGAATACAGTTATCCTGCGGCCGCATAAGTCGAAACTATCTCCCTGACGGAAATCAAAAACAAAATGTATCGGCTCCTCATCTCCACTCTGGCTTTCTAGTTTTGGAGGGAGCACCATTCCCCTTTTTGAAAAAAGAGCCTCCTGTGTCCCGGAAAGATAAACAACATTGGGGACAATCATATCCACATTGAGCCCGGAGAGGACATTGGCCATTATTCCCATATTTCCCCCTATCCTTATCTCTGCCTCTTCAAAAAAACGTTTTTTGAGATAATCAAGAACATCCCGGGAATAAATGAACCATTCTGCACCCCTGCCGTATTCCATACAATGGATAAGGCCGGCAAGGAAATCTTCGAGGGAATTGATGGTATGCGGTTGGTTTTCAATCTTCATCAGCAGTTCATTTTTATCCACCTCACCAAGGATGGATTCCACCTCCCTGCCGGTTATCATGCAAACTGCATCGATATTAGCGTTGTAACCGCAAAGGATATTCATTCAATCCTCCCGCAACCTGCACATACCTGCCAGCACAGCTGCAAAGGCACTTGCTGAAATCGTGTCTCCTATACCTACCGTATCAACGGGATGATCCACCACCCTGGCCGGAATTATCAATATATCATGATTGCGGGTGCAGATACAACCTTTTTCAAAATCTTCCAGATTACATTTTCCCTGCCTGACAAGATAGGTACCCAGTTTTTCAATTTGGTCCATTCCCTGTGTGGATATAGGTACATCAAGACCTGCTTTTATGTCCTCAAAACTTTTTATCCCGCCCTGAAGGGCCCTGGAAGCGGCTGTAGTGGATGCAAAAAGCAGGGAATCAAGATGTTGTTCAACATCAATAGGACAATCTTTGGAAACAACACAGAGATAAAAACCCAAAGAGTGTACATGAATCCTCTGCAACCTGAGCTCATGAAGCAGCCGGACAGCTCCTTCATAAAGGGCTACTATAGCATCTTCTTCTTTTTTGATTACCGAATATGCAAGTTCTTCATAACCTAAAACATTCAATGCATTGGCAACTTCCACAGTATCAAGACCCAGTGATTGGACATGATTGTGCACAATATCATTCAGAATTGCCGAGCGGATAAATTTATTCTGTATGGAAGTGAATTCCACATGTATGCAAATTTCAGGATTGGCCTTTTTCAACTGGCCTATTGCCCCTACCGCCCGTTCTACATAATCCCTGTAAGTTTTGCCATCCTCATATTCTTCTTTTATCATCTGGTAACCGGCAAGAATTGCCCCATCAACGGTTTTACCCATATCGGGGAGATGCTCATATACCTCATCAGACATATCAATACGGATCCAGGGCGGACGTGATGAAATGATCAGGCGGTTATTACGAGGAACTATTATCCGGTCCTCGGCATATTTAACAGAGAGGCCTTTATTGAATTCAATAATCCAGTTGACCTTGGCTTTATAATCGGGATTACAGGCCTTTGCAGGAGGAAGCAATTCCATCCTGCCCTCCCTGACAAAAGGATGTAAAAGATTCGGCGAGGATACAAAGTAATCCGCCTGCTCGGGGGAAAGCCAGGGGATATAAGCAATTACTTTATTCAGGTCCATGTTGGCAAGCAGATTGGATATTATCCCGGCCTGCCCTCCCATCCTGGCTTCATCAAAAACAAGATTATCGGTCAACCATTCATGGATATCAGTTGAATATGTGGGAATTTCCGCAGCTTTACCGTCCTTCATTGCAATCAGGAGTCGTGCAAGGAAATCTACAGGAGAATCTATCTGTCGGGGATAGGAAAAGATTCGCTGCTGGACAGTATCCACATCCACTTTCCTCAGCAGGTTTTCCACATCCCCGGGACCAATGTGCTTGATGGCGTCCACATTACTGTTATAGGCAACAAATATTCCGTTTACACAGGGAATATTTCGTGCAACCGACTCATAACTCTCAATGTATCTCTTATCCCACTCAGATATATCCATTAGAATTCCCCTGAAACAATATCATGTAGTATATTCCGCATTAATACGCACATAATCATAGGTAAGATCACAACCCCAGGCAACTGCAGAAGCTTCACCAAGTGAAAGATCCACTGAAATTATGACGGTATCACTTTCCATTATGGATTTTAGTTGTTTGTTGGCAGAAGTATCCGCCACCTGACCGTGATCTACCAGAGTAACTGCATTTTTCCCATCCGAAAATTCCAGGGAAATCTTATCCTGATCAAGAGAGGCACCTGAATATCCAGCTGCGGCAACAACCCTGCCCCAGTTGGGATCATGCCCGTATATCGCAGATTTTACAAGAGGTGACCGTACAATGGTTTTGGCAACCTTGCGTGCATCAGCCAGGTCAGAGGCACCTTTAACCTGTACTTCGATAAGTTTGGTAGCACCCTCCCCGTCGCGGGCAATTTTCTTTGCAAGTTCCACAAGGATATAATCAAGTCCTCTCTGGAAATTTGCTACATCAGGAGCTATTGAAGAAGCACCTGTTGCGGTTAACAAAGCCATGTCATTGGTACTGGTATCACCATCGACTACCATCATGTTGAAACTGGAATCGTTGGCTTTTACAAGGCATTCTTTCAGTGTATCGGCAGAAAGAATAGCATCAGTATAAATAAAAGCAAGCATTGTCCCCATGTTGGGCTCGATCATACCGGAACCCTTGGCAATACCCCCTATACGTACACCACATTCCAGTTCTACAGCCACTTCCTTTTCCATCAGGTCAGTGGTCATGATGGCTTTTGTAGCATTGCGACAGCCCGGGGGATCTGCAGAAAGCGCCCCATAAACTTCATCGAGATGGTCTTTTATCCAACCTACATCCAGAAAACGGCCAATCACACCGGTGGATGCAACTGCAATGTGGGACTCCGGAACTCCCAGCTTATCAGCAGCAAGCCTTGCCATCTCACGGACATCGGCCATTCCCTGTTCACCGGTGAAGGCATTGGCATTTCCACTGTTTACAATTGTGCCTGCAACATATTTATGATTTTCAAGGTTGTCCCTGGTAAGCACCACCGGAGCCGCTACAACCTTATTGCGTGTAAAAACACCTGCGCAGGGACCTGCAGCTTCAATCAGTGCAAGGCCCATGTAATCATCCTTCAAACCGGCAGCATGAACCCCGCGTACTGCACATATACCACCGTCAATTGCTCTCATGACCGCAAACCTCACAGACTACCCAGACCCCTGATGATATCTCCCCTGGTTATGATGCCTGCAATTACACCGTTATCAACTACGGGCAGGCGGTTTATCTTGTGTCTGGACATCAGGTGGGAAGCATCCTCAATTGAATCTTCAGGAGATACAGTAAATACACCGGTGCGCATTATTTTGCTAACCGGCATTGAGCCTACATCCGACAGCATTTTTTTGGTATCTTCCCAGCTGATAAATTCCCGGATAGGAATTTCTATCACCTCAAAGGGACTGGGGAGCCAGAAATCACCATGTTCGGGAGATTCCAGCAAAGCCAGCAAATCAACCTCTGAAAGTATACCTACAATCTTGCCATTGTCCACTACAGGCATACCACTTATGTCATTATCCTTCAACGACCTGGCAGCATCGCTCACTTTGTCTTCGGGACTGCAATAAATCACATCACTGTTCATAATTTCTTTTACAAGCATAAATCCACCTCCAAATATATCAGGGCGCAAGCCCTGCGTTCCATAGACCATCGGTTTCCTTGAAACCACACATGAGATTCATATTCTGTATAGCCTGTCCTGAAGCTCCTTTTACGAGATTGTCAATTGCCGAGATAACTACAAGCCTGTTACTGTTTGCGTCAATCTCAAAACCAATATCACAGAAATTGGAACCACGTACATTACCCAGCGCAGGTATATCATCTACCAGCCTTACAAAGGGACAGTCTGAGTAAAAAGAATCGTATAACTGTCGGATATCTTCTTTTGAACACTCTTCATTAAGAAAGAGGTGAGCTGTAGTTAATATCCCGCGGATGGCAGGGATTATGTGGGGAGTGAAATTAACACTATCAAGGCCGCCAAGGCCATTCAATTCCTGCCAGATCTCCGCCCGGTGGCGATGGGTTGTGAGTTTATAGGGCTGGATGTTTTCCGCCATGTTGGGGTAATGGGATGCCTGGCTTGGATTCACACCGGCACCTGTTATGCCGGATTTGGAATCAAAAACCGCAATATCTCCAAGCCCTGCATTAACAACAGGAGCAGCCGCCAGGGTAGCGCCTGTGGGATAACAACCCGGATTGGCAACAAAAGTTTCTCCCTTTACCTCGGGATGCAGTTCCACCAACCCATATGCTGCCTTGCGGGGGTCACGATGTTTAAGGCCGTAGACCTTTTCAAATTCGTCCACACCCAGACGGTAATCCGCACTCAAATCCACAATACGCAGGCCACTGTCAATAAGTTGAGGTACAATATCCATCGCACTGCCATGAGGTACCGCCAGGAATACCACGTCACACCTCTGCCTTACAGCAACCGGATCAAGGTCTTCAAATTCAAGATCTGTCATACCTGCCAGATGGGCATGTTTTTTGGATACATTTTGTCCGGCAAGTTTTCTTGAAGTTGCCATTTCAAGATTTACATGAGGATGATTGAGAAGAAGGCGCATCAATTCTCCCCCCGTATAGCCGGAGGCACCGATTATGCCTGCATTAACCTTATCTTTCATGCCTTAGTGTTATGTTTTACCACTAATTAAAGTTATTACCATACAGGCAGGCAATGGATACAATGAATTACAAAAAAATATACCTGGCAGGCCCTCTTTTTTCCGAGGCTGAGAAGATTTTCAATGAACAACTCACACAGAGAATCGAAAGTACAGGATATGACGTGTTCCTGCCACAGAGGGATTCAACGGACACGAAAAGTATGCGCAAGGAACAGGATTCTGCAGAATTGTTCCGGAAAAATTCAGAAGCTATAGATAGAGCCGATCTTGTAATTGCTATACTGGATGGAGGCAGCGATGTGGATTCCGGTACCGCCTGGGAAATCGGCTATGCTTATGCTAAAAACATGCCGGTAATCGGGCTGAGAACGGATTTCCGCACACTTGGAATCGAAGGTACGGTCAACCTGATGATAGAAAAAACCCTAATTAAACTCGTGTATTCAACCGATAAACTGCTTACAGAACTTGAAAATATGAAAAGATAAGCAGTTTAGAACTGCTTTTCTACAACTTGTCCCTCAGGGGATTCTTCAGAAAAAACCTGTCCTTCAAACCAGTACACTTCGGCACCTGTTAACCATGCGTCCGGTGCAAGGCCGGCTTTTATGCAGGTGTGATTCAAAAAGTCCACAGCATTAAATCCCTGCTCAGGGGCCACCTGTGGCAGGAGTAAACCCTGATAGAAACCCTGTTTGACTATAAGCCCATGCCTGCCTATCTCTATAAGACCGGGCAAATCTTCAGGAGCCGCATCAATCTTTTCAGGCGGGGTCAGGACGGTAACTTCGACCGTGATTACAGACATCTCCTGAAACTTTACAGGAGGAAAACGCGGATCCCTTGTTGATGCTGAGATGGCAGAATCAACAATGGCATCCTTCAGGGATGAATCTGGATAGGGATGACCTATACAGCCTCTCAGATCCCCTTCCATGGAGAGGGTTACGAAAACGCCGCGCTCCTCTTCAAAGACCGGAGAGAGGGACATAGAATCCGGATCCAGCTTAGTACCGCTCTCAAGAAATTCAGTGATCGTATTGCGGGCAAGGTTTACCGCCATCTTGCCTTCATCCAGGCCAAGCATAATATTACCTCCACTCAATCGTATTTTGATATTAGGACAGCAGCTTTTTTAAGGGCTTCGATTGCCGGCAGAGGAGTGCCTGCAAGATAGTCGATGCATGAGCCGCCTCCTGTACTTATATGGGAAAAACTATGATCGAACCCCATATTCCGCACCTCGGCAGAAATATGGCCGCCTCCTGCAATGGAATAATCGGCTTCTGTGGCAGCTTTTACAATTTCATAGGTCCCCAGTTCAAATCCATCCTGTTCGGAAACCCCCGCGGGTCCATTGAGAATCACAGTGCCTGCCTGACTGATTTCCCTGGAATAAGCAACAATCGTTTCAATTCCTATATCATTGATTGGAAGTATTGAGTCCCCAACTTCTTCGACAGATACTTCGATCCTGCTGCCGTTATCATTCAATGCTACATCTACGGGTAAACCCACTTTTCCGTCAAAATCGTCAATAATTTGCTTTGCCCTGTCTATCTGCTCAAGGTAGCCCTGGGATTCAATGAAATCCTTATTTGCTTTCCCGATATCAAAACCTGATGCAGCCAGCATTACATTTGCAACAACACCTGTCACAAGTACGCGGTCAGCGCCACCATTTGAAAGCACATTTTCAGCAACCATAAGGGAATCGTCAACCTTGGCACCACCCAGTACAAAAATACAGGGTCTACCCCCGCCTTTAATTCCCCTGTCCAGAGAGATAATCTCTTTTTCCATTAAACGGCCTGCACCACAGGGAAGGAGAGGTGTAAAGCCCATTAAAGAAAGATGAGAACGATGGGATACTGCAAAAGCATCATTCAAAAAGATGTCAGCAAGGGGAGCCAGATTTTTCACCATATGTGTGCTTGCATGCTCTTTGGCAGATCGTGAAATGGTTTCCTCAGAATAGAAACGTACATTTTCAAGCAAAAGCACGTCCCCTTTTTCCATCGCTGCAATCCTTGAACGGGCATGGGAGCCGAAAATATCATCTACATATTCCACTTCCCTGCCCAGATAGTGACTTAGTCTTTCTGCGTGAAGCTGCATAGTTGTGAAATCACTTTTTCCCGCCCTGCTTTGATGGGCAAGCAATACTACCCGTGAATCTTCAAGATCCTGTATTGTGGGAATGTGGCTGCTTATCCTCAGGTCATCCAGAATACTGCCCTCGGGGTCCATCGGGGTATTGATATCAACTCGCACCAGAATTGTTTTGTCGTCAACATCAAAATCATCAATAGTGAAATAATCCTTGTCCTGCACGGTATCCATCACCAGTCAACCTTTCCATTAACATAGGCTACTTCAGCCAAACCCCTATATACATATCCATATTATATATGTTCTTATAAACCTGCTGAATCCAGTATAGAGTCAACATCCACATTCTCTTCAATCAGTCTGACGATTGTTTCAATCTTGGTCTTCTGCTGAATCCGGGCATGTCCGATTAAATTCTCCATTCTTTCTATCGTGGAAAGAGTATCTCCTCTCACAAGTACAACAACCACGCCTGCTTCATCAGCACTTCCAAGTACAGCTTCGCTGGGCCGGAGATTGCCCGTCAGGATCAATGCCCTTGCCCCGGCTTCTATAGCCGCCATCTGTATATCAGCACGGTCCCCTCCTGTCACTACTACATTGTTTGGAGAGCGCCGGAAATACTTGATCGCCGAATTAATCTCCATAGCACCCACAAGATAATGTTCAACAAGCTTGTCCATTTCCTGTCTACCTGTCAGGACATCTCCTCTCAAATCTTCCACAATTTCTGCTATAGAAACCGCTCCAAGAGTATGATCGCGGGGAATTACACCAAATACCTTCACCCCTTTCTTTTCAAGGAAGGGTACAACCATATCCCTTACAATTCCTGATTTGTCTTCTTCCACTTCATTGAGAATGATACCTGAAAGCATATTCCTGTCATCTATCAATTCAATGTCACAGAGAATCCGGTCCACTGCACTGACCGAATCAAAACGGGTAATCAGCAGGATCTTACTATCCAGTATGGAAGCTACCTGAGGATCTGACAAATTGTACATGGCACCACTTCCGATACCTCCTTCCCCCTCTATGATCACCATATCTTTATCCCTGGAAACTTCCGAATAAGCCTGTTTCAGGGTTTCGTCCAGATGTTTTTCCACCCCCAGCAGAGCATCATTGGTAAGATTCTCGGTAAGCATAATTGGAGTGATGCAACTGCGCGGGGTCTCAAGAGACAGCAGATCCCGCATTTGTTCTGCATCCTCATCGGAGAGAACACCATCCACATCAACCAGCAGGTTACCCACCGGTTTCATGTAGCCCACACTTTTTCCACGCTCTTTAAGAATCAAGCCAAGGCCACTGCATATCGAACTTTTACCGGAATAATTTTCAGAAGAACTTACAAGTATTGAAGCCATACTAACCCTCCCTGATATCAATTTGATTCTTTCAATGTAAGACGCATATCCATAGCAAAACAACCTTCATCTTCTGGAAGGACCATTAACGGATTTATTTCAAACTCAAGGACCTGCGGGAAATCTTCCACAAGCCTGGAAACACGCACGAGGACATCCGCCACCGCATCCACATCATATGCTTTTTCTCCCCTTACACCTGTAAGTAAAGGATAGGAACGGATGGAAGAAATCATTGAGTGAGCATCCTTTTCATTGAGTGGGGCAAGCCTGAAAGACACATCTTTAAGGATCTCTACATATGTTCCCCCCAGACCAAACATAAGAAGCGGGCCGAACTGGACATCCCTGTTCATGCCTATTATCACTTCCCGGCCACCTTCAATCATTCTCTGTAATTGCACACCTGTAATTCGTGCAGAAGGCATGTAGCGGCCTACATCCGACATCATTGTATGATAGGCACGCCTGACATCATCTTTATTCATCAGTGAAAGCCGGATACCTCCGACATCGGTCTTATGTGAAATGTCAGGAGACAGGACTTTCATAACTACAGGGTAACCAATCCTTTCGCTTTCCTCCACCGCTTCTTCCACAGTGGAAGCCTTCCCGATTTCCACAACAGGAATACCATAGGCTTTCAGAAGATCAAATGATTCAAGCCCCAGGATTTTTTTATCCTTTGCTGCTGCTTCATCGAGCAGTTCTGATGCCGTTTTCCTGTCCGAATGAACCGGTTTGGGCAAAGGATAAACCATGTTTCGCCTTTTTCCGTAATCACACAGGGCACCCATACTGGCCACTGCTCTTTCGGGGAAGGTGTAATTGGGCACTCCCCCCGCTACAAGAATGGAATTGCCTTCCATGATCCGTGTACCCCCTACAAAACTGCAAAGTACCGGTTTATCAGAATTTTCCATTTTTTGGATTACGACCTTTGCAATGCTTGCCACATCAGTCATGGCCTGGGGAGAAGTCAACAGGATGACCCCATCCACATTTGGATCTTTTAACACAATTTCAAGGGCATCACCGTAGAGTTTTGCACTTGCATCCCCCAGTACATCCACAGGATTGTAGAAACTGGCAGCACCCGGCAGGAACTTACGTAGCCCTTCAATTGTTTCAGTAGATAACGAAGCCAGTTCCAGACCTTCATAATAACATGCGTCTGCCGTGAGAATACCCAGGCCACCTGCGTTTGTAAGTATTGCAATTCGTCTGCCTGCAGGGATTGGCTGGGTCGAAAAAGCCCTTATGTAATCCAGCATGTCTTCCAGCGTATCCGCACGTATCACACCGGCTTTATCAAAAGCGGCGTTATAGGCCTGGTCAGAGCCGGCAAGAGTACCTGTATGGGATGATACTGCCCGGGAACCGGCAGCTGTACGGCCTGATTTGACCAAAACCACGGGTTTTTTCCTGGAAACATCCCTGGCAAATTCAATGAATTGTGCCCCGTTTTTGATACCTTCCAGATAGGCTGCAATAACCGAGGTTGACGGATCGTCCCGGAATTCTGTCAGGAATTCGTTTTCCCCTAGATCAGCCTTATTTCCAAGGCTTACGAATTTGGAAAACCCCATTCCATTGGCTTCTGCCCAATCAAGGGTGGAAGTACATATGGCACCGGACTGGGACATCATTGCAATATTGCCCTCATATGCCATCGATGCGGCAAAAGAGGCGTTCAGACCTGCAACCGGATCCATAATTCCCAGACAGTTGGGACCTACCATGTGAATTCCGTATTCCTTACAAATCTCCAGGGACCTGCGTTCAAGTTTAGCTCCCTCAACACCTGCCTCCTTGAAACCCGCAGAGATTACCACCACGTACTTCACCCCTGCCCTGCCGCATTCTTCCAGCATAGGAGGCACAACTTTTGCAGGTACAACTACAACAGCAAGATCCACGTCATCGGCCACATCAAGAATGGAAGCATAGCATGTAAGGTCCTCAATCTTTTCCTCGCCGGGATTGACAGGGTAGATATTTCCTCTGAAATCCTTTACCAGGTTGGAAAGGACAGCATTTCCCACTTTACCCTTTTTCCTTGACGCCCCGATCACAGCCACTGAATCAGGATTAAAAAGTCTGGATAACATGATTATTCCCGGCTCCCTCTTTACAATAAGGAGAAGGGCCTATGATTAATAAATTTATACCAAAGTCACCCAAAAGCTAATATTAACATAAACCTATACGGACGGTCAGGTGATCTTATGAAAATTCTGGGCATATCAGGCAGTCCTAAAAAGAACGGAAACAGTGAACAGATGATAAACAGGGTCCTCACCATGGCTGAAAAAAGAGGATTTACCCCTGAGAAGGTATTCCTCTCAGAGATGGAAGTCAAACCCTGTATTGCATGCGGCAATTGCAGGGAAAGCGAGGAATGTCCCATCAATGACGATATGGAAAAGATCTATCCAGAACTGGATGAAGCGGATGCAATTATCGTGGCTTCCCCGGTCTATTTCGGAAGTCCCACTGCCCAGTTGAAGGCCCTCTTTGACAGAAGCGTCCTGCTCAGGAGACATAATTTCAAGCTCAGCAATAAGATTGGTGCAGGTATTGCTATTGGTGGCTCCAGAAATGGAGGACAGGAAAAGACCATACAGGTGATCCAGGACTGGATGCATATTCATGGAATGGTTGTTGTGGGAGATGGCGGACATTTCGGCGGCATTGTCAAGAAGCCATTCCGCGAGGATGAGACAGGCACCAAGACGCTGGACGATACTATTGAAAAGGTGTGTGACTTACTCGAAATGATGAAGAAAACATAAATGAGGACTCATTCCCTCATTACTCTCTTATTTATGAAGGCGACCTTTTTTGAATATCTCCAAAAACGAGTTACAGGATCGGTATTACACCGAAGGGTTCATTTCTAATTTCCTTGCCATAATAATAGGAATAATAACAGGCCTGGCTTTTGTGGCCTATGATCAGGTTATCTTTTACTTTACAGACCTTTTTTTCAACACTCCGGATAATAGCCTGCCCATATATATCATCCTCCTCCCTGCTGCCGGAGGATTATGTGTTGGCCTGCTTTCCCATCAATTTATGAAAAAAAGTAGGTGTGGAGTTGCAGAGGTTGTGGAGGCAACAGCTCTGCAAGGCGGGAAGATACAGAGTAAATTTGCTTTTTATGAAGTATTCCTTTCAATGATCTCAATCTGCACAGGAGGATCGGTGGGCAAAGAAACTCCCGGCATACTTGCGGGAACCGGTGTAGGAGCCACAGTCGCCGACCGGCTGAAAAGTCCGGATCACCGTTTCAGGATATTAATTGCCTGTGGGGCATCCGGAGGAATTGCAGCGGCATTTCATGCCCCTCTTGCCGGAGTGGTTTTTGTAGTAGAGGTAATCCTCGGAGAATTACAGGCCAGAACCCTGATACCGGTAGTTCTTTCTTCAGTGTTCTCTACCCTTGTAACTGACATCATTTTTGGCATCCAGCCCATACAGGTTTCCTATTACGGGATGGAGAGCCCGTTTCACGAGCCAATACTCTACATCATTATGGGTATACTTGCAGGCATTGTGGCTGCAATATTCATAAAGTGTACATATCTCACCCAGGATTCCTTTGAAAAACTCCCAATTAAACCCTATTTAAAACCAGCCCTGGGTGGACTTGTTGTCGGATGTATCGGTTATTTCTATCCCCAGATATTCGGAATCGGTTACGATGTCATCAAGCAATCCCTCAACAACGAACTTGCTATACAAATGTTGTTGATATTGCTTGTCCTTAAAATAGTGGCATTTGCCTTTACTGTTGGTTCCGGGGGTTCCGGGGGAGCAATCGTACCATCCCTTTTTGCAGGTTCCATGCTGGGAGGGGGTTTTGGAAATCTGGTGAATTATATTTTTCCTTTGTCCACAGCGCCTGCCGGAGCATATGCCCTTGTAGGGATGGGGGCAGTTTTTGCGGGGGTAGTACATGCACCCCTGACTGCCACGCTTATCCTTTTTGAACTGACCCGCGATTACAGCCTCATCCTGCCCCTGATGTTGACCTGTGTGATCAGCAATGTAATATCAACTCACCTTCATGAAGAGTCGATATTTACAGAATTGCTCAGGAGAAGAGGACACGTTATCAGGGCAGGTACCGAGATTAATTTGATGGAATCACTGACTGTCAGGGATAATATGGTAAGGGATGTTTTAGTCCTTAACGTAAGAGATACAACTGCCAATCTTCTTAACCTGATGCAGAAAAGCAAACATGCAGGTTTTCCTGTACTTGACAATCAGGGAAAACTTGCAGGAATTGTTACCCTCCATGATATGCGCGACAAAGTAAAGCAAGGGGAACTGGAAAAACCGGTCACTCAAATAATGACTGAAGATGTTGCTACTGCATATCCTGATGAATCCCTTGATATCGTACTTAAAAGACTGGCAGCCCATGATGTGGGCAGATTACCTGTTGTCTCCCGAAAGGATGGAATAAGCATGATAGGAATAATAACCCGCAGTGATATCGTGAAATCCTATGACCGGGAGATCGTTAAAAGAATGCAAACAGGTGAAGATGATAATCTTAAACCGGGTGGCCGATAAAGTAACCCGGGGTTGCTTCCTCTATCTTCACCCTGCAACGTTGACCCGGACAAAATTCACCTGGTTCAGGGATCACAACAGGTTTATAAGAAGCAGTGCGGGACATCAATCCTTTTACCTTTGCCTGTTGTGAGATAAATACATCAACTTCCCTGCCTACCATATCTTCCTTTTTTCCGAGTTTGATTTGATTACAGAGCCGATGGAGTTTGCCCGAGCGCTCCACAACGATACGTGTATCTATATTTCTGAATTGTTGTGCTTCAGTGTATGGTCTGGGTGTATAACGTGAAATATTTACCTTATCGGGGCGATAGGTTCGAATCCAATCCAGTGTAAGTTCGAAATCCTCCTCATCCTCCCCGGGAAAACCCACAATAATATCTGTGAAAAGGGTACTTTCTGGAAATGCATCCCTGAACTTTTCGACTATAATGTTTGCCTGTTGCATTGTATGTTTGCGTTTCATCCTGCCAAGCACTTTGTCTGAAGCCGACTGGATGGGAAGGTGTAAAACTTTGTAGATCTTGTCACTTGAATAAGCCTCTAACAACTCATCCAGAATTTCAAGTGTTGAAGCAGGATTCATCATACCCACACGTAGCCTGAAATCTCCGGGAATTGCAGTAATTCTCTTTAAAAGGGCAGGCAGATAAATTCCTTTATCCAAACCATACTGTGCATTGTCCTGGGATGTCAACCAGATCTCACTGCATCCTTCATAAACAGCCTGCTCGATATCGGTAACGATTGAATCGGCATCAAAGGAGTAAAGGTGACCCCTGGCAAGTGTAACAATACAATAGGAACAACGGTTATTGCAACCCTGCGAGATCTGGCAGATATGGATATTCGGACTGGACCTGTTCCGGGGCACATTGAGTAAACCTTCTGGAAAATCTTCAAAGACACTCATGGGCCTCAATGAGTGCCCCTCCAACCTTTCATGAACCCTGTTGAGAATTACTCCGAGCTTAAGAAGGGAATTCATGCCCAGGACATGAACCTCGGGATTATTTTCTAATATTTCATCCATTTGGACCTGAGGCATGCAACCCGTAACAATTACTTCCCTGCCCTGAAAACCCCATTCCTTGATCTTGTGCAATATCTTCTGCTCTGTAGTATCCTTGACTGTACAGGTGTTGCATATGATCACATCAGCTTCTCTTTCAGATACAAGCCGGTTGCCTAAGCCTACCGCTTTAGCCTCAAGGATCTCTGAAGAGGACTGGTTGGCCGTACAGCCAAAGGTTGCAACATGTATATTTAACAGAACAAAATCTCCATATTATAGCCTTAGAGGCGTGCTTTCCTTATCATGTATATATACCGAATCTGAGAACTTGACAACACCCGAACTACCCATTGATATACTATGTACCCTTGCGTCCCCATAACCAAAAAGGTTGGTACCCTTGAGGAAATGCCCGGAGGTCACACCAGTTGCAGCAAAGATTACATCTTTACCGGGTACAAGTTTTTCAGTGTCAAGAATATCATTCATGTTGTCTTCGTTTATGCCCATCTTTTTAAGCCGGGGCATCTTTTCCTCTACTTCCCGGGCAATTACATCATCGGGTTTGCGATTGGCAACTGAAGGCAAAACCAGGCGTGCAAGCACCTTCCCACCCAGGATCTTCATTGCAGAAGCTGTAAGTACAGCTTCGCCCGAGCCACCCGAACCCATTACCACATGGATACCTGAGCCACGTATAGCAGTTGATACGCCGGGCATGAGATCACCGTCGGAAACCAGATTTACCCTGGCACCGGTTTTCCGGATTTCCTCGATTTTATCCTTATGACGCTCACGGTCCAGAATCACAACCACAAGTTCCTCTACACTGCGGTTTAAGGCACGGGCCACTATCTCCAGATTGTCAATTGCCGGGGCGTCCAGATCAATTTCCTCTCCCGGGTGTTCTCGTTCATACTTTACTACTTCCGGACCTACCACGATTTTATCCATATAGACATCTGGACCATGGAACAAACCATTGGGTTCGGACATGGCCATAACTGAAATGGCGCCCGGTACACCGTCTGCACAGAGATTGGTACCTTCCAGCGGATCAACGGCAATATTAACCTTCAGGTCGCCTTCCCCTGTACCGACTTCTTCACCAATATAGAGCATTGGTGCTTCATCCCTTTCACCTTCACCGATCTGGATGACGCCACTGATATCCAGGCAATTGAGCATCCTGCGCATTGCTTCCACAGATACCTGATCGGCATAATTCTTGTCACCCTTGCCTATCTGATGGGCAGCAGCAATCGCAGCAGCTTCTGTGACATGGATCAGTTTGGGGAGTAAGGCACTTTCTATCGGACCGGCATTTTTCATAATATTCTCTGCAGTCTTCGGGTGTGGCATTGATAATCCTCTCATGTGATAGATATATAGACGAATAATCTGTATGTACTTATTAATAAGTTTACCAATGGTCTTATTTCAGAATGTCCACCAGTGACACTCGCTCCAGCACGATGTCGGGTATCCGTGATACGCCTATGGCATCTGTTTCTTCAGTGCTGATGTCAAAATGAGACGTAATTGTATCTTCCTTGTTATTAGAATAGGCAATGACTTCATGTTTTGAGATCATTGAATCAAGTACATGTAAAGCAATATCTACTTTGTCTTTATCGCCCAGTACAAGAAAAGCAACGGAAATTTTTCCTTCCTTTACCCCTATGGAAAAAGCTTCAACTATCTGCCGCTTTCCGGAAGCATACCGGAGAATTTCAACCCCCATATCCCGGGCAACATTATTGTCGGATTCAAATGCTCTTCTGGCCTTTTTTATAGCAAGTTCAATATGGGAGAGACCCGCTATTTTTTCTGCATTCATTGCCTGTATGGTAACCTCATACTCATCCGAAAGTGCGATCAGTTTTTGCAAAAAAGCATTCAGGTCATCAATAAAAAGAGTGCCCTGAACTGTCTTCCAATACATGGTGGATGGATGGGGCTTCCCTACAATAAAGATAACGGTGGTCTTTCAACAGATTTAATAACAATTACATAATAGAACGGGTCAGGCGCCATTTCCGAGTACTTTATTTATATTGGAATTGATTAGGTTATAAGATTCACCCTATTAAAACTTTAAAACTATCAGGAGAACTCCAATGTACTATTTAAAATGCATCGAATGCGGTAAGGAATATCCTAAAACAGAGGTCCTGTATACCTGTGAATGCGGCGGTTTGCTTGATGTAATTTATGATTATTCCCAGATTGATATAAAAAAGGAAGATTTAGAGGGAGTTGCACTTTCTGTATGGAAATATGCAAAACTTCTTCCTGTTGACAGAAAACCTATAACGATACAGGAAGGTGGCACACCTCTCTATAAATGTGACAGATTAGCCGAAAAGATCGGTGTCAGGGAACTATATGTCAAACATGAAGGCATGAATCCTACCGGTTCCTTCAAGGACAGGGGTATGACCGTAGGTGTCAGCAAAGCCCTGGAATTAGGGATGAAAACAATTGCCTGTGCATCTACAGGTAATACTTCCGCAGCCCTTTCCATCTACGGTGCAAAAGCGGCAGTTCCTGCCGTTGTCCTGTTACCGGAAGGAAAAGTTGCACTGGGTAAGGTTGCGCAGGCCCTGATGCATGGCGCAAAGGTGCTTAGCATACGCGGCAATTTCGATGATGCTCTGGAACTTGTAAGAGAACTCTGCGATGAGGAAAAGATCTACCTCTTAAACTCCATTAATCCCTACAGGCTGGAAGGACAGAAAACAATAGGTTTTGAGATCGCAGACCAGCTGGATTTCAGCGTACCCGACAGACTGGTACTTCCGGTAGGTAATGCAGGAAACATTACTGCCATCCATAAAGGCTTCAAAGAATTCAATAAACTGGGACTTACAGATAAAGTCCCACAGATGATGGGAATACAGACTGAAGGTTCCTGCCCAATAGTAAAAGCCGTCAGGGAAGGAAAAACTGATATTACCCCTGAAAAGAACCCTGAAACAATTGCAACAGCAATCCGGATAGGGAATCCGGTTAATGCCAGAAAGGCCCTTATAGCCATTTCCGAATCAAACGGTGGTGCTGAAAGTGTTACTGACGAGGAATTGGTGGAAGCCCAGATTGACCTGGCACAACTTGAAGGAATCGGCGTTGAACCTGCAAGTGCCACCTCAGTTGCCGGCCTGAAAAAACTTGTAGAGACCGGAGTAATCGGTGCAAATGAATCCGTGGTCTGTGTGACTACAGGACACCTTCTCAAGGACCCGGAAGAAGTAATATCCGTTGCACCAAAACCCATTGTAGTTGATGCCACAATGGAGGCTATCAGAAAGGTCCTGTACTGAGAGGAAATGATAATGGAACAGAACTACAAACCTGCCATCATTGAAAAAAAGTGGCAAAATATATGGTCTCAGGACAAAGTTTTCGAGGCCGAACCTGACAGCAGGGATAAATATTTCATAACTATTCCCTACCCCTATCTCAATGGGAATCTGCATGCAGGCCATACCAGGACATTCACCATCGGGGACGTTATTGCAAGGCACAAGAGGATGCAGGGGTACAATGTACTCTACCCGATGGGATTCCACGTAACCGGTACGCCCATTGTAGGACTTGCCGAACTAATCGCCAACAGGGAACCCCAGACGATGGAAGTCTATTCTAAGTTCCACGGCATCCCGAAGGATATCCTCGAAGGACTTGATTCTCCGGAAAAAATCGTGGAATATTTCAGTGTGGAAGCAGAAAAGGCCATGCGGTCCATTGGATATTCCATTGATTGGAGAAGAAAGTTCACCACCACCGATGAAACATATAAAAAATTCATCGAATGGCAATATAATCTGCTTTACGAAAAGGGACTGATTGTAAAAGGCTCACACCCTGTCAAATGGTGTCCCAATGATGACAATCCTGTGGAAGACCATGACATCCTCAGGGGAGAAGAAGCCACTATCGTGGATTATACCCTGATCAAATTCACCTATGATGGCATGATACTGCCCTGTGCTACCCTGCGTCCAGAAACCACATTCGGGGTCACCAACCTCTGGATAAACCCTGATGTCGAATATGTCAAGGCGAAAGTGAAAACCGACGAGTATGAAGAGACCTGGATTGTAAGTGAAGAAGCATACAACAAACTTACCTACACCGACCGTAAAGTAGAATTCATAGAGAAAATAAGCGGCCTGGACATCATCGGAATAAAGGTCAAAAACCCGTTGACAGACTCGGAGGTAATCACCCTGCCGGCATCTTTTGTCAGGGGAGGTAATGGGAGCGGAGTTGTGATGAGTGTGCCCGCACATGCGCCTTATGATTATCTGGCCCTGAAGGACCTTCATGATAAAGATCTTTCAGAATATGGCATTACAGAAAATCTCCAGAACATCCAGCTCATACCTCTTATTGATGTTCCTGAATACGGAGAGTATCCGGCAGTTGAAGCGGTAGAGGAATTTGGAGTACATGACCAGAATGATCCAAAGGCCGAATCTGCAACAAAGATGGTCTATCGCCGGGAATTCCACGGAGGTACCCTGAAAGAGAATACCGGGAAATATGCAGGCACGAAGGTCTCAAAGATAAAAGATCTTCTTACACAGGATTTGATCGATGAGAAAATCGGCGAGATATTCTATGAATTCAGTGAACCTGTGGTCTGCCGCTGTGGAACCCCATGTGTAGTAAACATGGTTAAAGGCCAGTGGTTCCTCAATTATTCCAATCCTGAATGGAAGGATAAAGTATACCGCTGCATAGAGAATATGGATATAATCCCCGAAGAGCTGAGGGTAGAGTTCAATAATAAGGTTGACTGGCTAAAAGACAAGGCCTGTGCCCGTAAAAAAGGACTCGGAACACGCCTGCCCTTTGATAAGGACTGGTTGATCGAATCCCTGGGAGATTCCACGGTATACATGTCTTACTACATCGTTGCAAAGTTTCTCAGTGAAGATATTAAGACCGAGCAACTGGTGCCCGAACTCTTTGATCATGTGCTTCTTGGAAAGGGAAGTGTGCAGGATGCAGCAGAAAGAAGTGGAATTGATGCCTCTGTAATTGAAAGCATGCGAGAGGATTTCAATTACTGGTACCCCGTCAATCTCAGGTCCTCAGGAAAAGATCTGATACCAAACCATCTCCTGTTCTTCCTTTTCCATCATGTTGCGATATTCAAAGAAGAGAACTGGCCTCGTGCCATTGCAATCAATGGTTTTGTATCTCTTGAAGGACAGAAAATGAGTAAGTCCAAGGGACCACTGCTAACACTCAGTGAGGCAGTGAAAGATTATGGTGCGGATATTTCCAGGATGTATATCCTGTCCAGTGCAGAACAGACACAGGATGCTGACTGGAAGAACAGTGGTATCGAGTCCGCCAGAAGACAGGTGGACAGGTTCTACCATTTTGCAAAAGATACTATCGATACCAAATGTACCTCTGGAGCCTGCAAGGAAAAACAATTGATAGATAGGTGGATACAGAGCCGCCTGCAGCAACGTATCAGTGAGACAAACGAGGCACTTAAAAGTATACGTACCCGGCAGGCCCTACAGAATTCTTTCTTCCTGCTTCTTAATGATGTGAAATGGTATCAGAGAAGAGGAGGAAAGACCCTCCAGTATGATATACTCGATACATGGGTGCGCCTGATGGCACCTTTCACTCCCCACATATGTGAGGAAATATGGAGTGAAATGGAAGAAACGCAAGGTTATGTGTCCCTGGAAAAATATCCAGAGTATGATCCGCAATTTATAGACAGGGATGCCGAAGCTGGCGAAGAGTTAATCGGCAACACTTTTTCAGATGTTGAGGAAATAATAAAAGTCACCGGTATAAAGCCGCAAAAACTTGTCCTCTATACAGCCTCCCAATGGAAATCAGAAGCTTTTAAGCAGGCTCTTGAACTCCAGCGACAGGGAGATCTCAACCCGGGAATTCTGATAAAGAAGCTCATGCAGGATCCCGAAATGAGACCTTATGGAAAAGAAGTACCAAAATTTGCAAAGAAAGTTGTTGATGACATAAAGGCCATGAAAGAAGATAAATTCGAAATGGTATCCGGTTTCGACCTGGACGAAAAAGAAACACTGAAAGAAGCAATAAATTTCTTTGAAAAGGAAATTGGTTGTGAAGTGCAGATCGCCAGGGAAGGAGAAGAGACGTATGATCCCGAAAAGAAAGCCCGCTTTGCAGCACCAATGAGGCCGGCTATCTATCTTGAATGAAGGGGATTAAGCCTTTTCTTTTCTCTACTCTTCTTTTTCTTAAGTTGCCAGTTTTGTTTGTTTAGTCTTGGGTACAAGGCCTTCCAGATTCATAAGCGCCTTGAGCACCGGCAGGAGGACTATGCCTACATACTGGAGATTAGCATGATCTTTCCCGGTTATTTCGTAAGCAGGATCTACTGAGGGAATGGTAATTCGGGTAATAGAATTGCGCAGGATCTTGATATCCTTTTCAGCTGCTTCTATTATGGGATTATCCTGTTGGATGGAATCCATAATCGTATTTTCATGAAAACCCATTGATTTTAACTCAGCCCTGAAAACTGGCCTTTCCAACAGATAAGAAAACACATAGATTGCTACATAGATACGTTTGGATGCAGGGACATCTTTCAGATGATGCCCGATAAGAGAATAAATGTTATCCTCTTCTTTACCAGCATTCTCTGAAAGTTTATAGGTCTTTGATGGGGGCACTTCTATTTCATCAAGTTTTTTCAGATCTCTCAGTGCCCTTAAATAACCGGTCATAATCAAACGATGCTCATCAATACCTTCTGATTTGAGATCTCTCGTGATGCCACTAATCGAAAGCTGCCGGTTATCAAGCAACCTGAATATTTTAGAATACAGTGCCTCTGTCATAATACCTGAACAGTATTGTTAACAGGATTGAATAAATGTAACGGTATAAATGTACAAGGAAAAAACTGCGATAATTATCAACACAAATACTACAACACATTTATTAATCTTAAGACCATATTAGTATAGCTGTATTAGCCTTTTCTAAATCGAATCAATAACCTACATATGAGGTTTTGTGATGCCCAGGAGAACCCGAATAATAAACGACCCATCTGAAATGGTACCCCTCCTACAAACATTCAGGTCAAAGGAGCACAAACATGTCTTCAATGCACTCAGTTCAGAGTGGATGACAAAAGGCCAGCTTGACGAAAAAATGGGAATTGACACAGAGGAAAGTATCGATATACTCCAGAAATGCGGGTTACTGGAAAGCCAGTGGCGCATGCCCAAACCTGGAGAGAAACCGGATAAGGAATATCACTCATCGTATTCAAAAGTACAGGCTAATTTCCAGTGTTCTTTTGACGACCTCAGTGAAATAATTACTTTAACATTCACTCCTTACGAAGAGATAAAAGATCTGATAGGAGAACTTGAAAAGGAAGTAGAAAGTGGCAACCATTCCATGAGTGCTCTTACACGTAAGCTCAACAGAAGTGCATTATACATAAGATCCCTTGCAAGAAGAGCAAATGGGTTAACGGTTATGGGCCAGAGATTGAAAATAAATGAGGAAAAGAAATGATTGACATTCTCCAGAGTAAAAGCGGCATTACCAAATTCCAGATACTTATCGAAGTTGCCGCCCATCAACCCAATGTCAGACAGAAGGAAATAGCAGAAAAGGTCGGAGTGACCCCCCAGGCAGTCTCAGAATATATAAAAGAACTTACATCTGAAGGATATATTTATTCTGACGGAAGGGTACGCTACAGGATAACAAAAAACGGGGTAGAATGGGTTCTGGAAAATGCTGCTGACATGAAAAGATATGCCAAATTCGTGATGAGTGACATCATAAGCCATGTATCTACCTGGACTGCTATTGCCGATGAAAATCTGGATAAAGGCGAAGATGTCTATCTGCATATGAGAAACGGTTTGCTATATGTTGATACTAAAGAAGAAGCAGATGCCCGGGGTGTCACTGTATCTGATGCAGAAGAAGGAGAAGATGTTGGTGTCACCAACCTTACCGGGATGATCGATCTGGAAACAGCAAATATTACGGTCTGCAAGATTCCCCGCAGCGAGAGGCAGGGGTCCAGAAATGTAGATTTGGAACGATTGAAAAAACTCACCGAATCAAAGGACTATATAGCGGTGATTGGAGTTGAATCGCTCGTGGCACTCAAAAAAATTGGAAGTCAACCCGATGTTATGTATGGGGCTAAGGAATCGGTCGTAGAAGCTGCATTCCATGGACTTTCATCCCTTGTGCTTGCAATCGATGAGCAGGTCCCGACTATAATGAGTAAACTTGAAATGGAAAACCTGGAATACGAACTTGTAGACCTGAGTCTTCATTAAGGTAAAAACATGAAGATACTAGTTATTTCAGATACACATCTCAAAAGTGGAGAAATTCCTCCTGGTTTGAAAAGCCTGATTGACAGGTATGAAATGGTAATACATGCCGGGGATTTTACTACACTTGAGTGTTATAAGGCTTTCAACGATACAGGGAAACTCAAATCAGTATATGGAAATTCCGATACATACGAATTAAAAGAGATACTTCCCGAAACCCTGCAACTTGACATTGAAGGCGTAAGTGTAGGCGTGGTCCACGAAGCCGCCCTATCAATAAATGATACAACCGCCCTGCGCTACAAAGCCCTTGAAATGGGTGTTAATGTGCTGATATTCGGCCATATTCACAGCCCAATCCTGGAAAAAACAGATGTACTGGTATTGTGTCCCGGGTCCCCGACATCCCCCCGCATGTCAGACCCTATGGCCGCCGAACTAAATATTGAAAACGGTGAAGTAAAAGCAAGATTTATAGAAATTAAAGGAAAATCCTGTGGATTTGTCGGATTTTCAAGAGATCTAGAAAAAGCGGACAATTAATCCGTTTCCTTTTTCCCATCAATCGTTTCTATTTTAAATATAACTCCAAGCCCATTGAGGCTCAGGTGTACTTTATCTCCAAACTGGAGGATTTCCTCAACATGAACATTATTGCCCCATTCATAGACATAGTCATAATATCCCTGAATTGGTTTAAACCCCAGAGACAGAAGGCGACGGTTAACTTCATAGGGACTGGCACCTTCACTGTTAAACCACACCAGCAGATAAGTTTTCACAAATATCACCTGATTTAAAATAGGTTTACTTATTTATTAGACTTATGCAAAAAGGGGTGTGCATAAAGCACACATCAAATCTGTTCTTTCAGGGATTTCAGAGCATCCAGTACAATGGATGAATAACTTCCCTTATCGGTATTGTAATGTTCTTTAGCACGAACCACATATGAATCCGAACCATCCAGATTATGTAATCTATTAATTGTCTGAATGGCAGTATCGACAACCCACATATCCCGTGTGTTACCATCAACTATGCTTATGGATTCAGGTCTTATGGAAGTAATAGTGTCCCCATCAGGAGTCTCATAAACACTGGGTTTGCCTGCAACAGCTACAAATGCGGGAGTTTCACATTCTGACAGCAGTTGTGCTGCTTCCGGTTGGTACTGACCTGCATATATTGTGAAGGTACCTGTAGGATCTGTAACCCGGCCTCTCCAGTATTCCGCTTCATTGCCTATATTTTCCTTCTCGATAAGAGTCCCTACAATAAAAAGGCGATTTACCCTGGCCCCGGTTGGTGTTAACAGATACTGAGGAGAATAAACATCGTCACCTTCCCTGAATGAGAGATCCGAATTCCTAAACTCTTTTGCAAACATTCTTTTTGCTACTTCACGTACATAGGTAGACATTCAGGCCACCTCCAGATCTGCAATAAGCTCATCAACCTTTTCCATATCAACAGTGGACAATGGTTCAATGGATTTAGCTATTAAGTAACGATCAGCAAGCGATCCTTCCACACAATAATATTTCCCCACAAGGTCCTCACGCATTTTACTTACCACTACAGTTTGGTCAAGGGCATCCGCTGCAAGATTAATTGCTTCCTCAAGAGTGATACCGGTCAATTTTTCGGTAATTTCCCTGTTCAGAAGAACATCCTGCACAGTTTCCCCATTATCAAGCACAGCTTTGATACGCAGATCATAATTCCCATCAACCTTGCCGTGCTCCATACAGGCTCCTTTTGTAAGTGCCCGGTTACATTCAGGACAGCGTTTTATAAGACCGGAGCCATCCTGGATATCAATCATTGCACCCTGGAAACTATTAGCTCCAACTTCTATTTCTTCAGAGAGAGGTTCAATTGTAGTAGTACGATTGAGAATTACCTCATAGTTTCCATTCCACTCATTGACAACAATGTTATTGAAGCGATAAACCTGTCCTTCTTCTACATCAGGCAGATCATCACGAGACCATTTGATGAATTTGATAGTGCCAGTTTTGTCACCAAGAATCCCTACCTGGGAAATCGCATCATTGGAATTATCCCACAACTGGACAACCTTGGCTTCGATGTTGGCCCACATATTTTCCTGACGTAATTCTGAAAGTAAACAGTCTTCAGCCGACCCCTGTGGCTGGAATGATGTATCAATATCTTCTTCCAGAGGCTCAATGCTGCTTGTGCGGTTTAGGGTAACTTCATACTTACCATTCCATTCATTGACAACCACATTACTGAAAAGGTAAGATCTACCTTCTTCTACATCAGGCAGATCATCACGAGACCATTTGATGAATTTGATAGTGCCGGATTCATCCCCAAGAATTCCAACCTGGGAAATCGCTTCATTGGAATTATCCCATAACTGGACGACCTTGGCTTTGAGATTGGCCCACATGTTTTCCTGATTCAGATCTGAAACCTGACATTCTTCAGGAGAACCCGCAGAAGTTGAACCGGCATCAATATCTGTTGCAAGCGGTTCTACAGAACTGGTACGATTCAGGGTTAATTCCAGCTTACCATTCCATTCATTAACAACCACATTACTAAAACGGTATGATTTACCTTCTTCAACATCAGGAAGATTATCCCTGGCCCATTTGATAAATTTTATTCGACCGGTCGAGTCGCCTACCAGACCCACCTGGGAAATTGAACTGTTTGAATTATCCCATAATTGTACTACTTTAATGTCGACATTTACCCATTGGTCTGCTTTCACATCCGCAATATTAGACATTGTTGCGGGTTTTGATTGGTTGAAAAATTCATTCTTGTCGACATTATACTGCTTAAGCAAAACATTTACAGTATTTTTTCGTGCTTCATTGGTAGGAACTTTGAACTTGTTAACAAGTTTATCAAGCCGCTCTTCAATCTCTTCCAGAGGAACTTCTATTCCCATATCTTTAAATTGGGTCTGTATACCCTTTGCAATGTCTTCCATAAAATCACCTTGACCTCTTGTTTTTCCATATAGAGAGGCAAAGGTGAATATGGCGTTTGGGTATATATAGATGTTTGAAGTGGACTGAAAGTAATCAACGCTCAAAAATATCTGCAACCTTCTGTGCTGAATCGCCTTCACCAATTACAGTTACAATGTCGTCATATTCAAAGACAATATTCCCATTGGCGATAAAGGATTCATTTCCTCTTCTGACCATGAGTAAAAGGCTGTTTTCAGGTAATTTGAGCTCACTAATGGATTTTCCTACAACCTGCGGATTGCTAACATGTGCTTCAATTATATCAGCCCCTTCACCAACTTCACACATCGAGAACATATGAGGGCGGTCTACCATATTGTCCAGCACAAGAGCTGTTGTCATTGCCGGACTCATTGCCCTGATTTCAAGATCCCAGAAAGCATGAAGGTTTTCAATATTATTTACACGTGCAACGATCTGGTCCTTATCAAAATTAAACTTGGTCTTGGCAATCTGGCAAATAAGCAGGTTGGTATTGTCTTTTTCCATTGTCGTAACTACATATTTAGCATGATCAATCCCTGCCTCTTTTAGAACATTAATATCCTCCGGGTCACCATGCACGACTCTTATGTCAGATTTCATCAATTTCTGGCAATTTTCTTCAGAAGGGTCTACAACTACTACATTTTCCCCTCTCTTTTCAAAACGCTCGGCGAGAATCTTTCCAACCTCACCGCCACCTACTACAAGTATTTCCATTGGAATCACTCCTAAGAACTTAGCAACATGCTTGGCAAGGGAACCGGTCATTAAAACCGTAATAATGATGGTAATGAATATAAGTCCTACAAGGGCATCACCGCCTACCATCCCCATTGAATTTAACTTTACTGCAAAATAGGTTGCAATCGAGGCAGGAACTACTCCCCGTGGACCAACAAAAGAAACAAATAATTTTTCATTTCGATTAAAAGATGTGCCTCGGGTAGAAAGAAATACAGAAATCGGCCTGGCCACGAAAATCAAGACCATAACAACCGCTACACCGACAAGCCCGATCTGTATAATGTAATCAAAACGCAGTAATGCTGCAAGTAACAGGAAGATCAAAGACAACATCATCAATACAAGATCAGCCTTGAACTCTTTCAGTGCAGATTTGTAGGGAACTTTGGATGAACCCACCATAATACCAAATATTGCAACTGCAAGAATTCCCGATTCATTGGCAAAAGACTCAGCAATAACAAAGGTGGCAATCACCATTGTAAAAGTAATGAGCCGTACGGTTTGTTCAGTAAGAAGCATTTTGCCAAGGATATTTCGCAGCAAAAAGCCACTGGCCAAACCTAAAACCAACCCCATTCCTACCCTTTGTATGAAAAAACCAACAAGTTCCAAACCTGAAAGAGGTGAGACAATCAATTCAAAAATAAGTGCTGCCAATATGACACTTGCAGCATCATTGAGAACACCTTCAAGTTCAAGTATTTTGCTGACTTTATGGGGAACATTAACATTCCTTACAAGCGGAGTTATTACAGTTGGACCGGTAGCTGTTACAAGTGCACCAAAAAGGGCAGCAATATTCAAAGGTAGCCCTGCAATATAATAACTGGCAGCCGTGGCTAGTATAAATGTTATAACAACACCAAATATAACAAGTCTTAGTACACTTTTTTGGATACTACGTATAGAACGAAGGTCAATGTGAAGGCCACCATCAAAAACAATGACAGACACACAGAGGCCAACAATTGCTGTGAGGCCGTCACCCAAAATCGTGGGATCCAATATATTAAGAACCTCAGGACCTGCGATTATTCCCTCAATCAAAAGGAAGATCAATATAGGCATACGAAAGCGCATACTCAACAGGTGAGCTATAATAGTCATAAGAAGCACAGCAAGTGCAACCTGTAAGAAATATATTGAATCCAACCTGTCATCTCCGGCGAGGTTAATACAATAACCAGAAAAAGGTTTTCATATATAAATCTTTTATGAAAAATATGAATCCATAAAAGATAGTATTATCTATTTCAAAAAAGAAGAAAAAAGTCCTATCTGCAAGAAGCAGACAGAACATTGTTTTATTTAGCCTGTGATTTCCCTGAATTTATCGCAGCAATTGATATTGACATCCAGAAGTTTCTCAATATTCATCTTGGATGCGATACCCTTGGCGCATCCTGGAACGGATGTAAGTACACCAATATCAAGTTCCTCACGGATTTCCCTCATGACATATTCGTCACTCAGGTCAA